>JAUSLJ010000027.1 GCA_030646715.1 Agitococcus sp. | reverse complement strand
GTGCCAGTTCCCGCTTTTCTAAGCTGCCTGTGCGGCAGTGAACACAAACTGAACTCCGTCAACCACGAATTTGCATTTCTAAGCTGCCTGTGCGGCAGTGAACGAGTGGGCAGATTGTCCTTGGGAAGCATGGGATTTCTAAGCTGCCTGTGCGGCAGTGAACCTAAAAGGGACAACAAAACAGAAGCAGGAACATTTCTAAGCTGCCTGTGCGGCAGTGAACGGTCGTAAAAGCGCGGGCACTTTGCGCTTATCTTTCTAAGCTGCCTGTGCGGCAGTGAACATACTGACAGTCAGGTCGTTGGCCCAAGTAGTCTTTCTAAGCTGCCTGTGCGGCAGTGAACATATACATAAACGCATTACACTACTGTAGTGCTTTCTAAGCTGCCTGTGCGGCAGTGAACCGAGCAACTCTTTCAGCTACTTAGTATCTAAATTTCTAAGCTGCCTGTGCGGCAGTGAACACAAACTTAGATAAAGAAATTTGTGACTTAATTTTCTAAGCTGCCTGTGCGGCAGTGAACAGGCTTGTTATTACTAGCATAAACAAATGACTTTTCTAAGCTGCCTGTGCGGCAGTGAACAACGCTATTATGTTGACGCAAATAGTTTGCATTTTCTAAGCTGCCTGTGCGGCAGTGAACAAGTATCAAGGCTTTCAATAGATTTGGTTAAGTTTTCTAAGCTGCCTGTGCGGCAGTGAACCCAACAATATTAAGACGTTCGCAGAGTCTTTATTTCTAAGCTGCCTGTGCGGCAGTGAACCGCTATTAATAACAATAGGTTTATGAATAAAATTTCTAAGCTGCCTGTGCGGCAGTGAACACACAAAAAAGCTAAGATTGCAAGACTCAATAATTTCTAAGCTGCCTGTGCGGCAGTGAACTCTTGCCCGTCATCTACACTTTTTAATACGCATTTCTAAGCTGCCTGTGCGGCAGTGAACACGGGGTCAAAATCGCCAGCCTCGCGGGTTATGGTTTTCTAAGCTGCCTGTGCGGCAGTGAACGCCTAAGCAGGCAAACATCGTTGTGTGGGGCTTTTCTAAGCTGCCTGTGCGGCAGTGAACGTAAAAATGCTCAAGGTCATTTAATGGGTTTATTTATAAGCTGCCTGTGCGGCAGTGAACATAACCATGAAAAAATTCTTTAAAAAATGCTGTTTCTAAGCTGCCTGTGCGGCAGTGAACTACCCTCACCCACAGGGAGAACGGTACTGTTTTTTCTAAGCTGCCTGTGCGGCAGTGAACAAGTAGCCCTTTAACCCATTTCTGCACCTCGGTTTCTAAGCTGCCTGTGCGGCAGTGAACCGGATGTGGAAGCATTACCTGGAAGGACATGAGTTTCTAAGCTGCCTGTGCGGCAGTGAACATGAAGAAGGTATAAAAAAAGGGCAGTCTTGAATTTCTAAGCTGCCTGTGCGGCAGTGAACCAGCGATTGCTCGAAGCTGGCTTTGCTCGAAATTTCTAAGCTGCCTGTGCGGCAGTGAACTTCAATCTAAGTCTGTATCTCGTGATATTGACTTTCTAAGCTGCCTGTGCGGCAGTGAACCAGCCGCCGAGCGAATAAGCTCAATTTTTCTATTTCTAAGCTGCCTGTGCGGCAGTGAACCAAGCACGATCAATAACTTGCTTTATCACGGCTTTCTAAGCTGCCTGTGCGGCAGTGAACAACCATTCGCCTAAACCCTCCAAAACGCTGTTTTTCTAAGCTGCCTGTGCGGCAGTGAACGGCGGTATTGTGGCGCGGGAAAATTGGCATTGCTTTCTAAGCTGCCTGTGCGGCAGTGAACTGTGATTTTCACATAAAAAAATGAGTCACAACAGCAATTTAACCCACTTTTTATCAGTTTAACCCAATAAAAAACGGTGTGTTGTAACTCGTTGATTCTAATACATTGTTAAAGAACGCTAAAAACTTGGGTCAAAACTCAGGGACGGTTGCTAATATACCCAAACCATACGACCCAAACTGACCATCACACGCCTCAGCAGCAGTGTGTTTGCTCACAAATAACCTAAAGCGTTGCTCGTTACTTAAGCTATTAAGTTGTATAAAAGGTAAATTACTGTGAGCAATTTTGCTTTGATACGTTTTAACCGCCTGTTCAAACGTCATATCTTGCTTATGTTTGACACGTCGTCGCGCTAGTCGTTCGGCATTGGTTTTGGGTTGATAACGTTTATAAATGGCATAAGTGACATTTTTAGGCACAGGACGAATACCCGTGATATGCACATAATCGCTCAAACGGCTTAGGGCTTGATTGATGTTGAGCTGTTGCAAGGTAGCTTCATCATGGGCAAAAAGGCGTAATTTGCTGCCCAAAAAGCCAAATGCTTTGCTGTCATCTTCTTTATAAACATACTCAGGAAAAGATACGCCGACACTCCCTTGCGTTGGCATAGCGACCAGTGCAAGGTGTAGTTGGGTGTAAATTTTTGACCAAATAAAATATAAAGAGACTTCGGCTTGAGCAATCAAGGTTAGCTCTTGATAGTATTTCATAGCGTTAGTCCTTGCCACTTTGACCAAATACACCACCACGCACCAAAACCGCCATCACATAATGCTCTTGCTCTTTGCTGGCCAGTTTTTCGCCAACGGCAAAACGGTCAAATAAGGTATAAAAATCGACTTTTTCTTTAGGTGAGCGATAGGCCTTACCCAAGTTGGTGACTGCACCATAAGGCTCAATCGCAATAGGAAAGCCTGTCTCTGGGTATTCAGGATACCAAGTATCAATAGAGCGTAAGGCATTGCCGATTTTTTGAGAGTGCATTGCTGCAACATCATTAACAGAATACAAAATCTTGCTTTTATCGCCTTTGCCTTTATCCAGCACTAATTCTTCACTAGGATAAACTTCTTGTGCTGACCCTACTAATGCATAAGCCTCAACATTCAGTAGTAAGTAGGGTAGTTTGCCGCTTAATGCGTCTGCAATTTTTTGAGCAAGAGCCAACACATTCGCATTACTGCCATCAAAGTTTTTTAAGCTAAAGTCGTGAGCATTAAATGTCCATGCATCACTGCCAGCAGTAATCACAACTTCTACTTTTTCTGCACCAACACGGTTACGCCATAAATAACGCCCATTAGCTAGATTAATAGCATAGCGTTTAGCCAGTTCAGTAAAACCTTCTTGTTCAACATAGCTTTTAGCCGCAGTTGCATAGGCTTGATTAAAGGCTTCGTTGTTACAGGCAGAGGGCTTTTCGACTCCACCTAATACTTTCAAGGTAAAGTGTAATTTGAGTGTGTCGTGATGTTCACCTAATGCACAAGCATCTACTTTTTGTAGATTGGGCTTTTCAACTTCGGCATTGAGTTTAAGTGGATCATTTTTAATAGCATCTTTTAGACGGTTAGAAATAGTCCCACGTACTGATTTTTCAATCAGTTTTAGTGGTGTGGATGTTTGATGACGTTTATCCCATGTTGTGCCATATAAATAACCATCTGATGATACTAATTTTTTTTCAAAGGCAAGAACGGTGGCAATCATTTTTTCTGCTTTAGCCATGATAAATCTCCTTAGGCGGTTTGGGTGTTGTTTGTTTGGCAAAGGTATAAGTTTTGACTTTGGTCAACGTGGTAGTGCCAAAGTATTTGGTCTATATCGTTAATACGGTAGGGCATAACAAACTCGCCCAGTGTGATAACACTTTCAGCAAAACGATGCAGGGTAGTGCTATCGCGCTGATTTTGAGCAATCGCTAAGTCAGATATGCCTTGAAAGCCAACGGCTATTGGCACCAGCCAACCTTTTGCTAGGCGTTCGCTTGTCCATGTCACATTGTCATCTTCGTCTTGTTTGGCACGGTGCATGAGTTTTAAGTGGTCAAGTAGAGCGTCTAGGGCATCTTTTCCATTATTCATTGACTTAATCATTAAATCGCGGCGTTCAATTAAAACGTGACCCAGCATAAGCTTGTTGGTGATTTTGCGTAATTCGCTGGGTTCATCTGCGTTTAAGTACAATTCTTCGATAGGTTTAACAGAGAGAATGTCACCACTGGCCATTTTAAAACGCGGTAGGCTTTGATTGATTAGCGCAATAAAATCGTTAAGTTTTACCTTGCGTACGCCGTCATATTCAATCAACAAAGACACCGTTAAATGACAACGTGCTTCTTCAATAAAAGCAGGGCGATTACCGTCTTTATCTAAAGGGTTAGATGTGCCAATAATTGAGCTAACAAAATCACCACGTCCTTTATAAGTTTGCAAATCAAAGGCATGACAACTCACGCCAACGTTTAAAAAACTAACATCACTAAAGCCTTGTTGTTGAACATGACGTTGTAGGGCGTGAACCGCACCTAGCCAAGCGGTCATCGCAGGAAAACCAATGGTATAAGGGCTACTCATGGCGTTGGCATTATGGATTTTGATATGTGGAATCAATAAAAAACGGCGCATTAAAAAAACTCCTTGTCTTGGCTAATGGCTTCTTCAATAAATTGGCGAATATGTGAAGACTCTGTGCTGCTGAGTATTTTTTTGTTATGAAGATGTTCAACACTTGCCTCATAACTATGCACAATCCAACCCGCAAATGAACGACTGACGACCTCTAGCCAAAGTTCTTGGTTGGCGCGTTGCTCTAGGTGCATATCATCCAACCAAATACGTTGGGCTAAAGGCAGTTGTTTGTAGTGCTCGCTTGATGACCAACCAATATTGTAAGCCCGAATTGCAAAGGCTTTTTCTAGCACTTGGTCAATAATAAATTTAATTATGTTATTGATGCCGTCTTTAATAGAAACGTTGTTGATGTCCAAGCTCATCAGTTTATGCAAAGAATCAAAGCTTTCTTTAAATTGCCCACGCCATAAGCAGTTTTTGAAAAAATCGTAGGTGGGTAGGCGTATATCGCGTTTTTGTAAGGTAGGTGGTGTGCTTGGGAGTAAGTAAGCGCGCCCTGCATTTTGACTATTGAGTACACTGACATTTTGGGGTTGTGTACCGCCATAGGCAGTAACGGTTAAATTTAATAAGTCTTCAAAGCCTGTAGGATGAAACTTATTGTCTTTTTTGTGAGCTTTAGCCTCTTTAGTCGGTTCAGAAAAACGCATCGCATCGAGTGATGTTTTTATTTTCGTCAATAAGCCAGAGGGCGTTAAGATAGACAGTAGATGATAATTTTGTTCTACAGGAAAATAGACCTGCTTAATTAAACGGTCGGTTTTGGTCGAAGTATCCTCTTGTTTTATGCTAATAAATCCTTGTTTTAATTCATCGTAAGTAGCGGTATTTATTGTCAAAATAGGCTTAATCACGTCGCTATCATTTTCGATATGAGTAAGAACAGTTCGTCCATCTGTTAACGTTAGGCTAAGAAATTTATAAACATCCATTGCCGCAGCATTACCGAATACATCTAAAGCGTAATTGATGTTGCCTGTGCGTAAGTAGCCGTCATTCGCTGTTGAGCATTGCGCAATAATTGCCGATGTTTTGGCACTAGGATGACTAAATTTGCTAGGATGACTGACCATTGATAATTGAGTTACCCGTTTAGCTGCATCAGGTAGCCATGTTGCTAAAGAAAATTTGTCGTTTGCTTCGACGTGTAAATCTTGTTGTGCTGTTTCATCCATATCGGTTTTGAGTTTGGCTTTTAGCCAAGCGGCTTTACGTTCTGCTAAAAAATCAATAATCACATCAACCATCATCATCTCCTTTTAATTCTGTGTTTTTATCGTTAAACCAAATTGGTCGGAATAGACAAACTCTTTTTCTTTGTCACGTTCGGCAATAGTAATTTCGCCATAGCGTAATGAGTTATATCTGAGATTTTGTTCTGCATCTAGGTTGTTAGGCTCTTCATTTTCAATCAAGCGACACAGGCTGTCGTAATAATCACGTTTTAACCATAAACGCGATTCGGCCTGTGGCGAAATAACAAAGGGTTTGACTTTAAAAATATCGCCTTCTCGCGGAATAAAATGACCTTTCTCGTCCTTTATACCAAATACCATCTTGTTATTTTTCCAAGCCAAAAATAATTGAATGTCGGGTGAACTGGCTCTAAAACGATTAAATTGTTGGGGTAGAGCAGTCATCCACCAGTATTCACTTAACCATGCTTGCAAACTTTGTGCGCCTTTAGCGTTGTAGTTTTTGAGGCTGTTGCTAATGGCTTTGTGTTCTAAATCAGCGAGTTGTTCTTGAGGGCGCAAGGGCGTAGCTTCTTGAATACGCGGAATAGCGTTAATGGCGTGTTGTAAGTCTTTTTCTTCCAATAGCGTTTTTAAGTCGTGATTATTCAGGCGTAAGCTCTTATCTTTTTCAAAACCCGGTCTGCAATAACTGGCTTCGTTTTTGCCGCGCAAGCCCTTCAAGTTGTATTGCATCACAGCAATGTTAGGGTGAGTAATCACCTCTTTACGATGCCGCCGTACACGTCCAGCTAATTGAATAATTGAGCGATAAGATGATGGTTCAATTACTGCCCAATCAAAGTCATGGTCACGACCTACTTCCTCGACGGGAGTGGCTACTAAAATAAAAATAACATGGTCGGCGTTAGTATGGTTTAGATGCAGCCTAATATCAGCATTATGAAAGGCTTGTGGCATTTCACCCGTTTTTTCTTTGCGTTTCAGCACTTCGTCTAAATGCTTTTCTTGTTCGTGGCGTAATAACAATACTTGACGGCTATGGTACGCCATAATTTTAGGCGAAATCGAATTGTCCCAATCAGCATTAAGTAAATACTGACTCAGGGCAATACAAGGAGGAATGTTAGCCATACGCACCACACCAAAAGAGACTTTTTTGCCTGTTCGTTTATCAATGGTATGATGTTGTTGATGTAGTTTAATAATCTGTTGTTGAATGAGTGAAAAATACTGTTGTTCAGTGGATTGCGTGTCATTGCTGTTTTGTTGATACAAAGTCTCACAGTCCACAATGTAGCCTTTACGTTTAATCGTTTGTTGTTTGAGTTGCTCAATGCGTTTAGTAATAAAAGCCTGATGTGTTTTTTGATAATATGTAGTGCGTTCTTTGCTGTCGGTCGCGGTGATTGTTTCAATCTGACTTTTAAATTCATCGACCCAAACACACGCAATAGGCTGTGTCTGTTGTTTAAAGGCACTATGTAGTTTCCAGCCTTCTTGATAGGCATTAAAAAAACCTTCGGCCAGAGAGGGCGGAATAGTTGCCGAAGAAATCATCACTTTTCGGCCTAACATTCCTGCTAAATGAATCAGCCGACCAATAGCAATTAAATCTTGACCATCAAAATCATCGACCTCATCAATCACTAAATCAGAAGATAATAAACGCAAACAGGGCAAAATATATTTACCGCCGCGTGTGGCTTCTGTGGCTGAAATAATGTGGTCAATGGTACAAGCCAAAACGGGTTTATATAAAAAAGCGTGATTTTTTGGTTGGTTTTTGGGGATAATCGCTGTTAAAAACTCAGCCGTTGGTGCTTCGCTAAAATCAAGCTCTTCATCTAACAATAATTCGGCAGACTCAGAGCCTAATTCTTGGCAAGTTGGTTCGCTATTAAAGTTTTTTTGTGCTTGTTCGTGTAATTCTTTAACCGCAGCCGAGCCAATTAACACCGCTAATTCGCTGTTATCTAAGCCAATTTTATGCTTGTATTCATCGCCTGTTTGTAAGGTCAGGGTACGCAAACCTAAAGCTAATATATAACGTAAACTTTCGCCATCATTGGATAAAGCACGCATGATTTTGGCATTAGCAATAGTTTTTCCATAACCTGTACTGGCCATATTGACAATAAACCAACCGTTATTGTTGGCTTCTTTATGTTGTTGCTTAAACGCTTTAATGCTATCAACGGCTTTGTCTTGCCACTCAAAACCTGATGGGCTTTTTTGTTTAAGTGCTTTAATATCAAGCGCAAAATCCATATCGGTACTAAAACGCGATAACGATTGACTAACTTGTAACGCCTGTTGGCTGACTTTGACTAAATGCTCATCCAGTTTTTGTTTAAGTACCGTTTGTTTGGATTGATTGCGTTCGGTGTTGGCATATAACTCAATAGAGCTTTTCCAGTTTTTATCTTTTTCACAAGATGAATAATAATGGTCGCCTAACATCAAACATAAACGCGCATGATGTAAGACCACACGCCAAGCTCCATTTTCTGCCAAAATTTTAGCTTGATGTTGCTCTTGTAATAATCGTCCCGACCATTTTTTGACGTGTTTTAGCCATTCTGTTGATTGACTCAGTAAGCCTTGAGGAAAGTTAAAGCAATCTTTTAAGCGTTGTTGGTAGTTTTGATCGTTTTTATAGCCCCAACTTGCATCAATACAAGTTAATAGCTCTGAAATACTGTTTGTTTCCTCGCCATACCATCCAGTGTATTCTTTTTCTCTAGGCATTCGATGATGCGTCACAATTAACCATGCTACCCATTGCGCTAAAGGCGGCAAATTATCTAAAGGTTTGGCGATATTTTGACTGGTAAATGCTTGCAGTTGTGCCTCATTCCATGTGTTACTGCTAAGTAGAGACAGCCAAGCGGTGTCGTCTTTGTTATCGCCTGATTGTTCAATAAGTGCATTGAGCAATAAACAAGAAATCCACTCATGGCGAAGCGGGTCACCTTCTTTGCTACTTACTTTAAGTTTTTGCTGAAAGAGTAGGGTAGCTTTGCCCCAATCATGTAACAAAGCAGCTACGGCTACTAATGCTTTAATCAGTGGTAAATATGTCCAGTTATTTTCCCATTCGTTATTTAAAACATTTTTCTTCGTACTATTCACAGGCACAAACCCTTCTTTACTAAATCTATTTCTATTACCGACAATCCACACCAATTCACTACGACTCCGCGAGCGAATCCAATGGCAAGAAATAGCCGTATTTTTTGTCACTGTTTTGCGTAACAGCTGTTTAACGGCTATCAAGCCATCTTCGGTAATAATCGTTTGCCAAGTGCGTTCGCCAATACGATTGGCAAAAGCATCCAGCACCCGACGAGTACGATTCAGGGCTTTTTTTTCACATTGACTAACAAAAGTAACCATCATGGTCATTCTCTCCTTAGTTACGCCCTGTAAGAGCTTGAGCCTTCACCTGCTCAAACATAAAATCCAACGCCTTATGGTCGGTAAATTTTTGTAGCACTTGCTGCCTAAACTCTTGCTCACTGGCTTTTTCTTTTGCGCAAATAAACGCCCACGGCAACACAATCGTATCTTTAATTAAATCAGCGACATCAAACACCAACGCACCGCGCCGCGTTTTGCCGTGCATTACCGCAAAACCATGCGGAATGCCCAATACCCATAACGTAGTAGCCGCTAAACCATAAGCCAAATAATTGCCATGATTTAAAAAGCCATTAGCAATATCGTTCGCTTCTCTATCTCTCACAAATTCAGCCACTTTGCAGCGTGTGGCGGCGGCTTTGTACAGTCGCTTGGTCAGTAACATTTCATCACTCAATAAATCACCGACTTTGCTACTGAGAGGAATTTGCTGTTTAAACGTAGAAAGGGCAGTGGTTATATCGGCATCATCGACATGAAAACCTTCAGCCTGTAAGTCGCGGTCTTTCGTCCAAATGCTCTGTAAATAGTCGATGCGGGCGTGTTGAAAGTTTTGAGCAACGGTAAGGCGTTTTTGTTCGTCAAACCAAAATCCCAACCAACCTTGTACATATTCAGTAGGGCGATATTCACTTTGCGGATTCATCCATTCAATTTCACAACCTGTAAATAACGGTGTGCCACCGCCGCCACAAAATCCAACCAATACGCCTGCGCTGGCTAACATACGCATCGCGGCTTGGGTAATAGATGTGCCTGTGCCTAATAAAATAACGGTGGTATTGGCAATTGGAATGTTCCAGTAGTGGTTTTCATCTTTGCCTTCGGTGAGATACAACACGCGGCCATCTTTTTGCATCACCCGACAATGTTCAAGGTAATACAAGTTGGCGCGTTTAGAATGCAGAATAGCCTTAAGGCTTGAAGAAGATAAATCGTCCATGAGTTGCCCTTAGCAGAAGTAATCGTTCCGTTGATAGTAGTTATATCACGAGCGTGTTAGCAATGGCTGGCATCGCCAAAAAATAAGGCAAGCGACAATTTGTGACGGGTGTTTAGAGTAGATGCTGCCTTTTATTCAGCATAAATTAAAGTACAAAAAAACAGCCTGACAGCGTATTATCCGCCGCATTTCTTGTTGTTTTGTATTAAAGCTATGAATGGATTACTTTTCTTGTGCGCCAAAATCGACGCACTCAACCGTACAGTTGGCCGACTCATCGCATGGCTTATTTTGGCAATGGTGTTGTTATCGGTTTTTACCGCTATTGCCCGTAAATTTGGCTTTGGCTCCAACGGTTGGCTCGAAGGCCAATGGTATTTATTTGCCGCCGTTTTTTTGCTCGGTGCGGCTTATACCTTACAACAAGATTTGCACGTCCGTGTGGATGTGTTGTCGAAACACTTTACTGCACAAACGCGAGCCATCATTGAAATAGTGGGTCATGTGGTGTTTATGTTGCCTTTAGCGGTCGGTCTAACGTGGCTAGGCTGGCACGATTTTATGCAAGTGTGGCAGCACAACGAAATGTCGGCAGACGCAGGTGGTTTAGTGCGCTGGCCAGTCAAACTCCTGATTCCTGTTGGCTTTTCTCTGCTGGTTTTGCAAGTGTTAAGCGAGATTGGTAAACGCATACATGCACTAGCCACAGGAGAGCAACCATGATCGGTGAATGGGGTTGGCTCGCGCCGTTGATGTTTGCTGCGTTATTTTTGTTGTTATTAACGGGTTATCCTGTCGCCTTTGTCTTGGGTGCAGTGGCGATGATTTTTGGTGCGCTTGGCGTGATGCTAGGTGCAATTCCAATTGAATTAGTACAAGCCGTGCCTGAGCGTTTATTTGGCATTATGCGTAATGAAACGCTGATGGCGATTCCATTTTTTACCTTAATGGGACTGATTTTAGAAAAAAGCCAACTTGCCGAAGAATTGCTCGAAGCAGTCAGTCAGTTATTTGGCCGTGTGCGAGGTGGTTTGGCTTATGCGGTGATTATTGTTGGGGCGTTATTAGCGGCAACCACAGGCGTGGTAGCGGCTAGTGTCATGGCGATGGGTTTGATTTCATTACCGATTATGATTCGTCACGGTTATTCACCTGCTATTTCTAGTGGCGTAATTATGGCCGCAGGGACACTCGCACAAATCATTCCCCCGTCATTAGTGTTAATTGTTTTGGGCGATACCTTAAGCGTGCCTGTCGGCGATATGTATATTGGCGCGATGATTCCCAGTTTAATGCTGACAGGATTATTTGCGTTATTTATCGCCGTAGTGTCGATGATTAAACCGCAATGGCTACCTGCCCAACCAACGATTAATGTCGCTATTGATTGGTCAAAATTACTTCATGCGTTAATACCGCCGCTCGTGTTGATTTTTTTAGTGTTAGGTACAATTTTTATTGGCTTAGCGACACCCACTGAAGCAGGGGCAATGGGCGCAGCAGGTGCGCTATTATTAGCTTTGTTTAAACGGCGTTTAAATTTTTCGTTATTAAAGCAATCCTTAGATCACACCGCCAAACTCACCAGTTTTGTCATGTTTATTTTGATTGGCTCAAGTTTATTTTCACTGGTATTCAGAGCCTTAAATGGCGATTTATGGGTTGAGCACCTGTTTACGAATTTACCAGGTGGCACAATAGGCTTTTTAGTTGCCGTCAACGTATTATTGTTTATCTTGGGCTCATTTTTGGACTTCTTTGAGATTGTCTTTATTGTTGTGCCGCTATTAGTACCCATTATTCATACATTAGGCATTGACCCGATTTGGTTTGGCGTGTTGATAGCGATGAATTTACAAACCTCGTTTTTAACGCCACCGTTTGGTTTTTCGCTCTTTTACTTGCGTAGTGTCGCGCCTAAAGAAGTCACCACCGCCCATTTATATCGAGGTGCTGTACCGTTTATTGCTTTGCAACTGGCAATGGTAGTGGCACTGATTATGTATCCCGATTTAGTGATGCACAGCAAAGACGATGAACCTAGTAGCTTTAATGCAGTCAGTGATTTATCCAATGTCGGTGGTCAAGCCGCCAGTGCCGACGAAGCCATTCGGTTAATGCAAGAAATTGCCAAAGAACAGCAAAAGTAGGCTTACGCACCGCACCGCTATAACCGCGTAAGTCCTAAAAAATAGAGAGTTAAAGATTATGCAACGTCGTCAAGCTTTACAACAAATTGCTGCTTTAGGAGCAGCCACCGCCACAGGTAGCGTTATTGCTGCACCTGCGGTTATTAGCCAACCGTCCATACAATGGCGTTTGGCCTCTAGCTTTCCTAAAAGTTTAGACACGATTTATGGTGCAGCAGAAATGCTTTCCAAGCGTGTCGCTGAATTAACCGACGGCAAGTTTCAAATTCGCGTCTTCGCCAGTGGCGATTTAGTCCCTGGTTTGCAAGTGCTGGATGCCGTCAGTAATGGTACGGTCGAATGTGGCCATACCGCAGGTTACTATTATGTCGGTAAAAGCAAGGCCTTTGCTTTTGATACGGCACTACCGTTTGGTTTAACGGCACGCCAACAAAATGCGTGGTATTCACAGGCGGGCGGTCGTGAATTGTTAAGCGAATTATTCAAGCAATACAATGTGATACCTTTTGCAGGCGGCAATACAGGCGCGCAAATGGGCGGCTGGTTTCGGACTCCCATTAACAGCCTAAAAGATATGCAAGGTCTAAAAATGCGTATTCCGGGTATTGGTGGCGAAATCATGTCGCGATTGGGTGTGATTCCACAGACCATTGCAGGGGCGGATATTTATCCTGCTTTAGAACGTGGCGCGATTGATGCCAGCGAGTGGGTAGGGCCGTATGATGATGAAAAGCTCGGCTTGTACAAAGTCGCCAAACATTATTACTTTCCCGGTTGGTGGGAAGCAGGTCCGCAGTTGAGCTTTTATGTTAATGATGCTGCATGGGCGAAATTACCGAAAGCATGGCAAGCGGCGTTTCAAGTGGCAACCGTTGAAGCCAATATGATGATGTTGGCAGCTTATGATGCGCGTAACCCTCAAGCTCTAGTGCGATTAATGAATCAGCATAAAGTGGTGTTGCATCGTTATCCTGATGATGTCATGCAAGCAGGGCAAAAAGCGGCCTTTGCGTTATATGATGAATTAGCGGCGGCTGATCCGATGTTTCGTAAAATTTATGCCTCGTGGAAGCCGTTCCGTCGTTTAGTGCAAGGCTGGACGAACTTGGCGGAAACTTCGTTAGAGAATTTTATGTATAAGAATGCGAAGTGATTGATCCCAATGGTTCGACAAGCTCACCATGAACGGCCAGAAATAAACCGCTCGCCCTGAGCTTGTCTAATGGTCGAAGGGCGTTCGACACCTCGACAAGATCAGAATCACTATAAGCAGTGAAACTTTGCTTAGGTACTTATACCGACTCAATAAACGTTTTAAAGTGATTAACGGATAGTTGCGCTTCTTTTAATAAAGGATGTAACGCCTGAAAAACGTGCGGCATCCCTTCCCAATATTCAATACGGCCAGCAGGGTTGGCTGTTTTTAAAATAGTCGCCAGTTGTAAATTTTCACCCTCCAGAACATCTCCACCTGCAATGGTTATCAAAATGGGCGGTAAATCTTCAAAGTTGGTATAAACCAAAGAATGTTGCTGTTGACTGTTGTGACGAAAGGTATATTTAGTAAACGTTGCGACCATTTCTTTCGATAAAATCGGGTCTTTGTGGGTATATAAGGTCGGTGATTTCATTTCAAAATCAAACCAAGGGCTCATGACCACCGCGCATAGCGCAGGTTGAATACCTGTATCGCGTATTCTTTGCAGTAAGGACAGTACCATCGAGCCGCCCGCAGAATCACCCATCAAAATAATTCGAGAATGCCCCTCAGCGAGTAGTGCTTGATAGGCGGAATAGCCATCATCAATCATCGCAGGATAAGCGTGTTCGGGCGCAAGACGATAATTAATACTAATGACTTTACGCTGACAAGTCTTGGCAATCAGGCCGCACAGCGCGGCGTGGCTTTGGGTTGAGCCGATGCAATAACCGCCACCATGACAATATAAAATAACGCTACTATCAATGACTTTTTTAGGTGTAAACCATGTTGCACTCATCTGTCCAAGCACCGTGTGAGTACGAGAAATAGAACGTGGGACTATTTTTCCCATCAAATCATAGCGCTTTCGCAATTTAGAAAAGTCACCTTGATGTGCGGATTTTTCAACGCCCAGCGCACTGATTTTTAATCCGATTTTGATCGCACTATAGATGTGTTTTGAAGTCAGTTGCGGATATTTGAACATGCGTTTTTCCTAATCTATCTGTGTGGCAGGGCTTATTATGGGTATCTCTGTTTAATCCCGACTACCATGCACCAAATCTTCCACCCGTACAGGAAAATGCCCTAACTTACGGTCAGCAAAAAAGTAGCGTAAAGTGCGTTTAATACTGGCAAAGGCTAAATCATCCCAAGGAATGGCTTCTTCGCTAAATAAACCTGCTTCAATGCTTTCTTCACCCACGCCAAACTCGCCGTCAATAATTTCACCGCGATACATTACATACACTTGGCTAATTTGAGGGATGTTAAAAATACAATACAACTCACCAATACGAATACGGGCGTTGGCTTCTTCCCATGTTTCCCGTGCTGCGCCTTCTTGCGTCGTCTCAAGGTTTTCCATAAAGCCTGCGGGTAATGTCCACAAGCCATAACGCGGTTCTATGCCGCGTTTACAGAGCAGCACTTTGTCTTCCCATGTCGGTAAACAACCGCAAATAATTTTCGGGTTTTGATAATGAATCGTTTGGCACTGTTCACAGACAAAACGTAAACGGTTATCGCCAACAGGAATTTTTTGCACCACCGTATGACCACAGCCACTACAGAATTTCATAAAGACAACCTTAAATATTTTTGTCGAGTATAAATCGCTTGTCGGCCTACTGATATAACATTTACTATCAAGCTTAGATTACAATTAGAACCATAGTGCCATGTTGCAAAAATTACTGATACGTTTACCCGAATATCAAGCGCCCGTGGCCAAAGTCGATGCTGCCGTGCTGATGGCCTTAACACGTGAAGATGTGCCGCGCTTGATTTTAACGCGTCGCGCTCAACACATGAATAGTCATGCAGGTGAAGTGGCTTTTCCAGGGGGGAAGTGTGACAGCTCTGATACGTCAATTATCGCTACCGCTTTGCGTGAAGCCCACGAAGAAATTGCTTTAGAACCCAGTCGGGTGCAAATAGTGGGGGAGTTGGGCATTTTTACTTCGCGGATTGGTATGAAGGTAAAACCCATTATTGGCTTGCTGGATGAAATGCCAACGCTACAAGCGAATCCTGATGAAATTGAAAGTATTTTTACCGTTCCCTTAGATGTTTTTCTCAACCAAAAACCCAGTTATGACCATAAAGTCAAATACATGGGCGTTAATATTGCCGTCCCCAGTTTTAAGCACGAAGGTTATGTGATTTGGGGTTTAACAGGTTATATGATTGTTGAGTTTATGCGTCAAGTCTATGACGCAGACATTGAGTGGCGTTGGCCAAATCCGTTAAAACGGTAGATGTTTAGTTCCCTCCCTTGCCAAGGGGAGGGTTAGGGTGGGGTTCTGTGTTACGGCACTAAACCCCCTCCCGACCTCACCCTAAATTAGGGGGAGGAGTTTAATTAGAGAGAAAAACAGATGATTTATAGTTTAGGCGACCGCCAATTACTGACCAAAGGCGACCATTGGATTGCCGATAACGCCACCATCGTTGGCTCGGTGGTGTTAGAAAATAACGTCAGTGTTTGGTTTAACGTCGTCATTCGTGCCGATAACGACACCATTACCATTGGTGAAAATTCAAACATTCAAGATGGCTCTGTGTTACATACCGATACAGGCGTGCCGCTAACCATTGGCGCGAATGTCACCGTTGGCCATAAAGTGATGTTACATGGCTGTACGATTGGTGATAATACGCTCATTGGCATCAATGCTGTGGTCTTGAACCACGCTAAAATTGGCAAAAACTGTATTATCGGCGCGAATGCTTTAATCACCGAACGTCAAGAAATTCCTGATAATTCACTGGTAATGGGTTCGCCTGCCAAAGTGGTAAAAATGGTCAGTGAAGGGCAAGCACAAATGTTGCAATTCAGTGCCTTACACTATGTCGAAAACTTTAAACGTTACCAAGAGCAACTCAAGCAACATGGCTAATTATCGTACTTTACCGTGGCGCACACGGCTATTCGCCTTATTAAACACGCCAAGCAACTATTTGCCTCAAGCCCCATCGTTTGTATTGAAAGCCTTTCAAAAAACGGGAGTTCATCCTACTGTTGGCAAAGTGCTATTTGGTCACTCTGAAGACATGGCGCGGATCACTCACGAAACTATCCCTTGTGCAGCTAAAGATGTCACTGTTCGGTGTTATTACCCAACGCAGGGTACAAATTTGCCCGTGATTCTTTTTTTTCATGCAGGCGGTTGGGTGATTGGTAATTTAGAAACGCACGATGCCTTGTGTCGGCGTATTGCCAAACAAACAGGCCGATTGGTGATTGCCGTTGATTATGCCTTAGCCCCGTGGACAAAATACCCTGTACCCGTACAACAAGCCGAAGCAGTCTTGGCATGGGTGAAAGAAAAGGGTGCGGCTATCCACGCAAATTCGAACAAAATCATGGTGATGGGGGATAGTGCGGGTGGTAATTTGTCGGCAGTTTTGTCTTTAAAGCATCGTCAAGATATTGAAGCGCAAGTGTTAATTTATCCTGTTTTAGATGCCACATTGAGCCGTGATAGTGTGAAAGAGCATGAAAACGCACCTGTATTGACGCATAAAGTCATGCGGTTTTTTGTCGATTGTTATGCGCGGACTCCTGCCGATATTTACGAGCCTGATTTTTCGCCGTTATTTGCCGAAGATGTCAGCCATTTACCACCATGTTTAATGATTACGGGTGATTACGATATTTTGCGTGATGATGGTTTTGCCTATGTACAAAAATTACGGCAAGCAGGTAATGACGTGCAGCACGAACATTATCCTGATATTCATGGTTTTATCAGTATGCCCAATATTTGTGGTTCTACCGAGCAAGCAATGAATGAGATTGTGAAGTTTGTGAGAGCAAGGGCATAAAATAACCTGTAGGGGCGAATTTATTCGCCTTTGCCGTAAAATGCGGCGAATAAATTCGCCCCTACATCATCAATCTTCCACCAACTCCAGCCGTTTAATTTTAGCGGCTTTAATTGTGTTGTCCCGAATCTGCATCACTTCGATATGAAACATATCTAAACGTAAACCGACCATGCCATCGGGAATGGTTTCAAGCTGTTCTAAAATTAAACCACTCAACGTTTTTGCGCCATCAGTAGGGAGCTTCCAATGCATCGACCGATTAATATCACGGACGCTTAAACTACCATCCATCATAAAATAACCATCACTATGAGGCAAAATATCTTGATGGTTTTCGGCGATATTAGTGGTGAATTCTCCGACAATTTCTTCCAGAATATCTTCCAAAGTGACAATACCTTGTACGTCACCATATTCATCCACTACTAAACCTAAACGCCGCTTTTGCTTTTGAAATTGCAGTAATTGTGCTTGTAATGGTGTGCTTTCAGGGACGTAATAAGGCTCACGTACATACTGCATAATATCGGTTTTACTCAGGTTTTCTTGTCCTAAAAATCGTGTAGCATTTCTAACATGTAGTATGCCTAATATTTGATTAATTTCACCTTTATAAACAGGTAAACGGGTGTGATGAGTACCGCGAAGAATATCGACAATATCGTCAATACTATCGTCTAAATTAATACCAATGACTTCTTGGCGCGGAATCATAATATCGTTAACGGTAATATTATCCAGTTCCAATATACCAATTAACATATTACGGTGTTTGGCAGGTAAAAAGACATCTTGTAAAATTGTATGTAATTCTTCTCGGGTCAATTTGTCTTTTTTATCATGTTTATTTTGGTTTAGACGGAATAAGAAGTTAGTGACTAAGTTCAATAGCCAAACAGCGGGATACAGTATTTTAAGGAGAACGGGCAATATATAAGAAGCAAAAGTGGCGACTTTTTCGGGGTGAGTAGCGGCATAGGTTTTGGGGCCAACTTCGCCAAACACCAGTAAAACAAAAGTGAGTACGCCAGCAGCAAGCCCAACACTCGTGTCATTCGATATACCATATTTACGTGCCAATGATTGACCAATAATGGTGGCAATCGTTGCCGCTAGTGTATTAACAGTATTGTTACCAACAAGAATAACACCAATTAAACGGTCAGGTTGACTGAGTAATTTCAAAATACGTTGAGCGTTTTTATCTCCTAACTTTGCTTTATGTTTGAGTCGATAACGGTTGGCGGTCATTACTCCAGTTTCTGAACCAGAAAAGAAAGCAGAGCAAACAATAAAAAAAACAAGCAGAGCAAATAAAAGCCCTAAATTGGGTTCGTCCAAGAGTGTAAAGCCTGTGTAATAGAACTAAAGTAGATGTAAAAGTTTCACTGCGATAAAGTCAAGTTGTAACGCATCATAATTGTTTAGACTCTTTGCAGAATCAATTCGAGCACTACTTTCGTGCCATAAAAGCCTAATAATAATACGCCGAATCCCGCTAAGGTAAAACGGATAGCACGCTGGCCGCGCCAACCGCGCCAATAATGCCCCATTAATAACACCCCAAAAATGCACCATGCAAGAATGGTGAGAATGGTTTTATGCAGCAAATGCTGGGCAAATATATTATCTAAAGTCAGTAAACCACTAATAATCGCTAAAGATAATAAGCCAAAGCCAAAACCGATCATATCAAATAGTACGGACTCCATCGTTTGTAATGGCGGTAATACTAATAATAAGCTTCGAGATTTAGTACGATTTTTTAATTCTTTATTTTGAATGGCTAGTAATATGGCATGGAGGGCAGCCATAAATAAAACGCTGTAGGCAAAAATAGACAGAATAATGTGACCTTCCGCGCCACGCGGTAAACTGGTAATAGGCGTATAAGGTGCATGGAATAGCATTGAGCTTAATAAACCGAGTGCAGCCGCAGGGTAGGCCACTACGCTGGCAGCCAATAATGGCCGATAACTGCAAATGGCAATATGCAAACAGGCAATAATCCAACCGACAAGCGATAGAATATTAAACAGACCTAAATCCAGTCCGTTGTGTTGATAAATTTGATGTTGTAAATGAACACCGTGCAACGGTAAGGCCAAAAAGCCTAAACTGAGAATTAACAGTTTATTAGGGGCTTGTTTATGGGCAAGGCGGTGACATAACAACGCACAAGCAATGGAATAACACGCAATCGCGGCGAGTCCTGCAAACTGGGCAAACATAGTCCTACAAACCAATAGCGAGAACAAAGGGAAGATTATAACGACTTTTTCGTGATAAACGGTATTTAGCTATAGCATAGTGAGTGCATTTTTTCTATCCTTAACACCATATTGGATTTAGGCAAGTCGTTCAACGTCTGCGCGTATTGGTTACGCCGAATATTTACGTGAAACTGCGCTATTAAGTCCCACATATTTACCCTTTACAAGAAAAGCGATTGACCATGTTTGATAATTTAACCGAACGCCTAACCCAGAGTCTGCGCAATGTCACAGGCTCAGGCACTTTAACCGAAGATAATATCAAAGACACTTTACGCGAAGTGCGTATGGCATTGCTAGAAGCAGATGTCGCGTTATCAGTGATTAAAGATTTTATTGAGCGTATTCGCAGTAAAGCACTCGGCCAAGAAGTGATGCAAGCCTTGTCGCCTGGTCAAGCCTTCGTCAAATTGGTGTTTGACGAATTAGTGCAAACGATGGGTGAGGCCAATGAAGTTTTAAATCTAGCGGTTGTGCCGCCAGCCGTTATTTTAATGGCAGGTTTACAAGGTGCGGGTAAAACGACAACCGTGGCTAAATTAGCCCGTTTACTGCAAGAGCGTCATAAGAAAAAAGTTTTAGTGGCTTCTTGCGATATTTATCGTCCAGCGGCGATTAAACAGTTGGAAATGGTTGCCGCCGAAGTCGGTGCAATTTTCCATCCATCTGATTTAAGCCAAGACCCTGTCGCTATTGCCCAATCCGCGATTGCCGACGCCAAACGTAAGTTTTGTGATGTCGTGATTATTGACACCGCAGGTCGTTTACATGTTGATGCCGAGATGATGTCGGAAATTCAACGCCTACACGCAGCTATCAACCCTGTTGAAACCTTGTTCGTAGTCGATTCCATGACAGGACAAGATGCCGCCAATACTGCCAAAGCCTTTAACGATGCTTTACCCTTAACAGGCGTGATTTTGACGAAAATGGACGGTGATGCGCGTGGTGGTGCTGCCTTGTCGGTGCGTGCTATCACTGGCAAGCCCATTAAGTTTATGGGCATAGGCGAAAAACTAGAAGCCTTAGAGCCGTTTTACCCTGATCGTATTGCCCAACGTATTTTGGGTATGGGCGACGTGCTGTCTTTGGTCGAAGAAGTTGAACGTAAAATCGATAAAGAAAAAGCCGATAAAATGGCGAAAAAACTGCGTAAAGGCGGAGGTTTTGATTTAAACGATTTGCTGATTCAATTTCAACAAATGAAAGCGATGGGTGGTATGGCAGGTTTCTTAGATAAAATGCCAGGCATGAGTAACTCACAATTGCAACAAGCCACCGCTTCGGGTATGCCAGAAAAAATGATGAAGCAAATGGAGGCGATTATTCAGTCCATGACTCCTCAAGAACGTCATAAACCCGATGTCATTAATGGTTCGCGTAAACGTCGTATTGCGGGTGGCGCGGGTGTACAGATTCAAGATGTGAACCGTTTGCTCAAGCAACATCAGCAAATGGAAAAAATGATGAAGAAATTGGCCACACCATCGGGTATTACCAAAATGATTCGCGGCATGAAAGGCTTGCAGAGTAAATTTGGTGCGGGTGGTAGCGGTATGGGCATGGATGGCGCACAGCCGCCGATGAATGCCTCAGAGTTAGCAAAAATGATGGGTAAATTACCGAAGAAGTAATACAACCGATTAACTAAGGGTGTGATCAATCACATCCTTAGATTTTCTCGGTAAACACAGCATTAACGCCAAAAAAATCAATAGCATACCCATCACAGCCAATATATCGGGCTTCTCTCCCCACAATAGCCATGCCCAAATCCCTGCAAAAATAATCGCTAAATAATTTGCTGGGCCGATTTTTCCCGCAGGTGCATAAGCATACGCTTTAGATAAAGAAACCTGACTAATGGTGGCTAATGCTCCCGCACCCACTAAATAATACAACTCTTGTGCTGTTAAAACGCGCCAATGCCAAAACATCGGAATAGCTGAAACGAAAGTCGCAATCAAACAAAAATAAAAGACAATACGAGTCGCAGGTTCGGTTTTTGTTAAGGCTCTAACGGTGACAAAGGCCATTGCTGCCAAAAAGCTAGAGCTGATTCCTACTAAACTGAGCCAATTAAACATCCCTGCATCGGGTTTGGTGACTAAGCCCACACCAATCAAACCAATCAAAGCGGCAACCATCATTATTGGCGTGATTTTTTCTTTTAAAAATAGCCAAGCGACTAGAGGAATAAACACAGGGGAAGAATAGGTAAACACCATCGCGTTAGATAAGGGCAAATGGGCGATGGCATAAAAAAAGCCATACATCGCAGCAAGGCCAACCAATGCTCGCCAAATATGCATCCACGGTTTAGTGGTGATTAAAAAACCTTTACCTTGTGCTAAGACAAAAGGAGCAAGGAGAATCGTGCCTGTGAGGTTGCGCATAAAAACAACGGTAGCATTATCGACACTATGCGAAGCCAAACGAATAAGTACGCCCATCGTTGCAAATAGCAATGCCGACAGGCTTAACAAGGCTAGTCCTTTGATTAACGACTGTTGTTGCGGCATGAGTGTGCCAATGAGAGTAAGAGGAGGGCGATTATTTCATATAATCTGCCCAAAGACGAAAAAACCTATTCTTTCAGCTTCGCTTCCATCTCTTTAATTTGTTGTTCTTTGAGGCGAATAATTTCCGCACTGTCATTCACTTGCGAATGGAGATTTTGCTTCCGTTTGAGTAATTGCTTTTGTTCTTCGGTGAGTCGATCGGCTTCTTCTGCTTCTAAACTGCTTAATTTTTTCGTTGGTACAGGCTTGACTGCTTCAGGTGCAGCTTTTATTGCCTCTGGTGCTGGTGTTTCCGTAGGTGTCGTTGGTTGACCTTGATTCATCGTTGTAGGGGTTGGTGCAACGATGGCAGTTATCGGTGGGCACACTTTTTCTTCGTGTGTTTGCGTCATTAACACGGCGGTGATGCTGGCGGTAGCGACAACGCCGCCGAGTACAAAACCGACAGCACCAATAATTAGATGGTCACGATTAAACATAGTTATTTTATCCTTACGAAATCCTTGCGAGATGCTGGCTAACTATGTGGGTTCTGTCAATAAATAATCCGCGATCTTTAAAGATGTATCATAAATTAGGATATGTTGAAGGCGTTGGCAAAAAGCAGGAGTTCCCCTCTTTGCAAAGAGGGGTTAGGGGAGATTTGCAGTTATTTCAATCGTTTTTGCTCTTTCAACCAACCGATACACTCTTGCAGTGTTTGCTCAAGTGGAATCGGTTGCCAATTAAAATCGGCTTGGGTATTGGAAATATCAAAATAGCCATAACGCGCGACAGTGTCGTAGATGACGCTATGTGAAAAGGGCAAATTAATCCCAAGCTTTTGTAAGGCATCCGCCATTTGTCCACTCGCCAACATCATAAAACGGGGGAAAGGCATATAAGGGATAAAGCTATTGGTCAATTTAGACAGTGTTTGTCCCAGTTTTTTGAAGGAAATATTCTCCCCGCCCACAATATAGCGTTGTCCAGCTGTGCCATGGGTGAGTGCGGCAACATGAATCTTTGCGACATCTTTGACGTTGACGAAATTATTACCACCAATAAACGTCGGTGTTGCCCGTTTAATAAAATCCATAATCATTTTATTGGACGGTGTCAGTTTGTAGTCGAAGATCCCCAAGACAATCGCAGGGCAAATGGTAATTAAATCAATATGATATTGTTTGGCGAGCCGTTGAGCCTCTTGGTCGCTGACTTTTTTGGCGTAGTTGTAGGCATCACGCGGGTCTTCCGCCCAGTCGTTGCTGGTGCGTAGGGTGTTAGGGTCGGTAGAAAAGCCAATGGAGGCAATAGAGCTGGTATACACCACGCGTTTAATGCCCGCTTTGCTCGCAGCTTTCATAATGTTTTGTGTGCCTTCGACGGCAGGTTTAACAATTTCATCTAAATCTTTGGCATTCATTTTATAGACGGCGGCCAAATGAATAATGGCATCACAACCTTGGGCGGCAGGTTCTAAGGTTTCGTATTGTTGAACATCACCATATACTTTTTCGATATTTAAACCGTCAATACCTTGTAAGTCGGCAGTGGCACGGACAAAAGCGCGGACTTGATGATTGTGTGCGAGTAATTCACGAACCACATGGCTGCCAATATGGCCATTTGCGCCTGTCACTAAAACTTTCATGGTTAATCTCCTTAATTGTTTATTCTTTTAATCTCGCATAGTGATGGGTGGCGAGCATTGGCTTTGTTGTCGTTGATTTTTGAGTGAAGGTCAATGGGGGAGATAACTTAAATAGAGATTTATCATATGCCTAGTTTCAGGTTGATGAGTTTGTTAGTATATTGTCTGTGGGACTATAATATGTAGGCGAGTTGTACAAGGAGATAATCATGAGTATTCATAAAGAAAACATCGGCAATGCGAGTTTTACCTTGCACCCTATTTTTACGCCTGAAGAATGTCAGGTGTTTATTGAACGTGCCGAAAATCATGGTTTTGAAAAGGCGATGATCAGTTCTCGTCGTGGGGCAGTCATTGATTTGAACGTCCGCAGTAATGATCGCGTGATTTGGGATGATCAAGAATTGGCTGATCTTATTTGGCCGCGCGTAAAGAACCATTTGCCTGTGATGCAGCAAGGTCGCGAAATTAGAGGTTTAAATGAGCGATTTCGCTATTATCGTTATACCAAAGGGCAGATCTTCCGTTGGCATTACGACGGATATTTTGCCCGTGATAATGGTGAAGAAAGCATATTGACCTTTCTAATTTATTTGAATGAAGGATATGAGGGTGGCGAAACCCGTTTTCCTTGGATTAATGTCAAAGGCAAAACAGGGATGGGACTAATTTTTCCTCATACCTTATTGCATGAGGGGGGTGTGGTTCTAGGTGATAGCATTAAATATGTTATTCGTACTGATGTAATGTATGGGCCTGTAGGGAAGTTTACGGATTTAAGTCGCGCTGTGTATAGGTAACAAAAGGAGTGGTCTAAAGAAGCCACATTTAAGGCATCTAAGGGCTATCATGTATTTTGCTCTTGTCTTTTACCTTAGTTGGCCGTATCATTATTTTTAATTTGTACGTCTTGTGAGCTGAAAAATGCAAACTAAATTGACTCTTCGTCTAGATGAGCAGCTTATCGAAAATGCAAAGCTTGTGGCCAAACAGTCAGGCAAGTCGTTGTCTCAAATGGTTGCCGATTATTTTGTCCAGCTTAATCAGAAACCGTCAAGCAAGTGTCAGCCCTTACCTCCAATTACTGCCTCTTTACTTGGCTGCTTGCCAGCTACAACATCTCAAGAGTTAGATGAAGAAGACTACCACTCCTATCTGGAGAGCAAGTACCAGTGAAAGTGCTTTTTGACACTAATGTGATTCTGGATGTACTGCAAAACAGACAGCCACACGCACAGGCGGCAACGCAACTGGTAGCACGTATTGAGCGTAAAGAAATAACTGGTTATGTTTGTGCAACCACTATTACTACGATCTTTTATCTTGCATCTAAAGCAATAGGTGCTGGAACAGCTAAGGAAAAAATTAAGCTTCTGTTAGAGCTTTTTGAAGTGACACAGGTGGATAAAACAGTATTGTTAAGTGCTATGCAAGCTGGTTTTAGTGACTTTGAAGATGCAGTGTTATACAAAGCAGCTCAACATTCCAGTGTTGACTGTATCGTTACCCGAAACATAAAAGATTTTAAACAGTCTAAATTACCTGTGTATTTGCCTGCTGAGTTGGAGGCCATACTGGAGTTGAGATAAGTTTTATATAGCACGGGCAAGAGTTCTATCGTTCTGATTATCTCAGCCCAATTTTCAAAATATCATTGCACAGTTCAATTTATTAATAGAGTTGGTAAGGCTGCTTACGCAGCCTTAGTTTTCAGTTTGCATGACAAACAATGTGTCGCGTGATGGCGATTAACCTACCAAGCCAACGCCCCACCAGTCTGATATTCAGTCACCCGCGTTTCAAAGAAGTTTTTCTCTTTACGTAAGTCCATGATTTCGCTCATCCACGGGAACGGATTTTTTGCACCCACAAACTGCTCAGGCAAGCCCAACTGCGTTAAACGACGGTTGCAAATAAACTGCAAGTATTCTTCCATCATCGCGGCATTCATGCCTAATACGCCACGCGGCATAGTGTCACGCGCGTAGTTAATTTCGAGCTGTGTACCTTCCAAAATCATTTGAATCACTTCTTGCTGGAACTCTTTGCTCCACAAGTGCGGGTTTTCGATTTTGATTTGGTTGATGACATCAATACCAAAGTTTAAGTGCATCGACTCATCACGCAAAATGTATTGGAATTGCTCGGCAACGCCCGTCATTTTGTTACGACGACCCATACTTAAAATTTGGGTAAAACCACAGTAGAAGAAAATACCTTCGGTCACCGCATAAAAACCAATCAAGTTACGCAGTAATTCGCGGTCAGTTTCAGGTGTGCCTGTTTGAAAGGTTGGATCAGACAAAGAGTGTGTATGACTTAACGACCAAGCGGCTTTGGCAGCAACACTCGGTACTTCGTGATACATATTAAACACTTCACCTTCGTTCATGCCCAAAGACTGAATACAGTATTGGTAAGAATGCGTGTGAATCGCTTCTTCGGCGGCCTGACGAATCAAGTATTGGCGACATTCTGGGTTAGTAATCAAACGATAAACTGCTAAAACGATATTGTTGGCAACCAAGCTATCGGCAGTCGAGAAATAGCCCAACGAACGCATAACAATTAAGCGCTCGTCATCGGTTAACGCATCTTTGCCTTTCCACATGCCTACGTCTTTCGACATATTCACTTCTTGTGGCATCCAATGGTTAGCGCAAGAATCGAGATATTTTTGCCATGCCCAATCGTACTTAAACGGTACTAATTGGTTGAGGTCGGCACGACAGTTAATCATGCGCTTGTCGTCAACTTGAATACGGGCAACGGTGGCGGGTGTCATTGCCGCAACGTCTAAAGCAGCAATAGCGGCTTGAGCTCGGTCAAGGGCAGCAGAGGCTGTGACGGGTTGAACGTTTGCCACTGTAGGCGACGGTGTAGCTGTGTTTTGCGTAGCTGTTTGTGGCGCATTAACTGGCGTTGCTGCTGTCTTGGCCTTAGGCTTTTCTTCTGCATGGAAGTCATCCCAGTTTAACATGGTGTGTATCTCTCAAATTCGATAAACAATAGTCCCTTTCTGTGTAAAAAGGGACGTTAATTTTTACTGACAAGCCTCACAATCAGGATTATCAATCGAGCAAGCTAACGGTACAGGTGCAGCTTCAACAAATGCCGCTTCTTCATAAACAGCTTGGCTCTTGACTGCGTTTAATGCGCCATCAGAAATCGTGGATTTTTCGGCGGCTGTTGCACCAATAGCACGGAGGTAATACGTGGTTTTTAAACCGCGATACCAAGCCATACGGTAAGTAATATCCAATTTTTTGCCCGAAGCATGGCTGATGTACAAGTTCAGTGATTGTGCTTGGTCAATCCATTTTTGACGACGGCTGGCAGCATCCACAATCCAGCGTGGCTCCACTTCAAAAGCCGTGGCAAATAACGATTTTAAATCTTCAGGAATACGCTCAATGTTTTGCACTGAACCATCGTAGTATTTCAAGTCATTGACCATTACCGAATCCCACAAGCCACGCTCTTTCAAGGCATTGACGAGATAAGGATTAACAACAGTAAATTCGCCCGACAAGTTCGATTTTACGTACAAGTTCTGATAAGTCGGCTCAATCGACTGAGCAACACCACAAATATTAGAAATGGTGGCCGTTGGTGCAATCGCCATAACATTGGAGTTACGCATCCCGTGTTTTTGGACGGTGTTACGCAACGTTGCCCAATCCAAAGTTTCGCTAGTATCGACTTGGATATAACGCTCGCCACGGGCATCAATGACTTTTTGCAAGGAGTCGATAGGCAGAATCCCTTGACTCCACAATGAGCCTTCAAAAGTGCTGTAGCTACCGCGCTCTTGTGCTAATTGCGAAGAAGCAGCAATGGCAAAATAGCTAATCACTTCCATCGACGTATCAGCAAACTGAACGGCCGCATCGGAAGAATATGGCGTGTTCAAAATGTATAACGCATCTTGGAAACCCATAATCCCTAAGCCCACAGGACGATGACGGAAGTTAGAGTTTTTCGCTTGTGGCACGGCGTAATAGTTAATGTCGATAACGTTATCCAACATACGCACAGCTGTTTTCACGGTTTTTTCGAGTTTGGCGACATCTAAACCGTTCGCAGTCACGTGGTTGACCAAGTTAATCGAACCTAAGTTACAGACGGCAATTTCATCAACTGAAGTATTTAAGGTAATTTCAGTACACAAGTTTGATGAATGCACGACACCGACGTGTTGTTGTGGCGAACGTAAGTTACAAACGTCTTTAAATGTTACCCACGGATGACCTGTTTCGAACAGCATCGACAACATTTTGCGCCATAAATCTTGGGCTTTAATACGTTTGAATAAGCGCATTTCACCTGTAGCGGTCATGCGTTCGTATTCGTTGTAACGCACAGCAAATTCTTTGCCGTATAAATCATGCAAATCAGGCACATCAGAAGGCGAGAACAACGTCCAATCACCATCATCAAAGACACGTTGCATAAACAAATCAGGTACCCAGTTGGCGGTATTCATATCGTGCGTACGGCGACGGTCATCACCTGTGTTTTTACGCAGTTCTAAAAACTCTTCAATATCTAAGTGCCAGCTTTCTAAATAAGCACAGACTGCGCCTTTGCGTTTGCCGCCTTGATTCACCGCAACGGCTGTATCATTAGCCACTTTTAAGAAGGGCACGACACCTTGCGACTTACCGTTTGTGCCTTTGATATAAGCCCCTAAAGCACGAACAGGTGTCCAGTCATTACCTAAACCACCAGCCCATTTGGAGAGCATAGCGTTATCACGAATACCATCGTAAATGCCGTATAAGTCATCAGGAATCGTAGTTAAGTAGCAGCTAGAAAGCTGTGGTCGCAATGTGCCTGCATTAAATAGCGTCGGTGTAGAAGCCATGTAGTCAAAGCTAGACAGCAATTGATAAAACTCAATCGCGCGCGCTTCACGGTCGGCTTCATTCATTGCCAAGCCCATCGCTACACGCATAAAGAACAACTGTGGTAGTTCAAAACGAACATCGTTGCTATGTAGGAAGTAGCGGTCATAAAGTGTTTGCAAGCCTAAATAGGTAAATTGCAAATCACGAACAGGCTCAATAGCATCAGCAATCTTCGCTAAATCGTATTTTAATAAATCAGGCGACAGTAATTCTAATTCCACACCGCGCTTCAAATAGATAGGCAAGGCTTGAGGATAAAACTCGACCATGTCGGCAGGCGAGGCTTTATCGGTAATATCTAAAAAGCCCAAGGCTTCACTGCGCAATTGGTCTAATAATAAGCGGGATGTGACGTAGGTGTAATTCGGCTCTTGTTCAATATGCACACGCGCACACATCACCATCGTGGTCGCTAAATCGCTTTCTTTCACACCATCATATAAATTCTTTAAGGTTTCTTCGACAATAGCTTGTGCGCTGACACCAACAAGACCTTCGCAGGCATCCATAATCAACGATTCTAAACGACCTAAATCTAAGGCTTGACGTGTGCCATCACCTAAAGTCACGGTTAATGTCGGGTGGCTTTTGGTAATGCCCGCATCACGCAGACGCGCACGTTCGTCACGATAAATGACATAAGAGCGCGCCACTTTTTGCTCGCCTGCACGCATCAACGCCAATTCGACTTGGTCTTGAATTTCTTCAATATGAATCGTGCCGCCGCTAGGCATACGACGTTTAAAGGTACTGGTCACGGCATCGGTTAATAACGATACTTGTTGATGAACACGGCTAGAGTCAACGGCAGAGCCGCCTTCTACTGCTAAGAATGCTTTGCTAATGGCAACGGCAATTTTACCTGCATCGTAAGGAACTAAGGTGCCGTTACGCTTAATAATGCGTAATTGGCCTGGCGCAGTCGCCAATTCGGGCGATTCAAAAGAACGCTGTGCAGAAATACTCATATAAGCTCCTTAGTAAATTTTTAGCAATAAAAACACCCAGCTACGCGCATTAGCTATTGACGTAGGTGACGAGTTTATGTTTGGTTGATTTAGTTGAAAAAGTTGGTTAAAACACAATCTATAGTGTGTGCAGCTTTCTTGAGGCACAAGATAAGCCGTTTTCTTGAGAAGTGCAAGAGCGGAAATTGAGTGCAAGTTCACCAAAATAGCTGGTGAAAATAGCAAAAAAATAAGCAACACAAGGCCTTAGCGACGATTAGTTCACGGCAATTTATTTTGGTGAAATGTAAAAATATATATCTCGTGCAGGGGCTTGACAGTCTTTTGGTAGCCTGTTGGTAAACAACAGTGCTTTAGCTCTTTGTAACTGTAACAGAATTGTCTATGATGCACCCATAACACTCGCCGTCGCCTAGACGTAATAATAAGCACTGAGTGTTAGTTAATTTAATCAATACTAATTAGGAAAAAACCATGAGCCAGCAAGAAGAACGGCTACCGCGTATTTTAATTGTTGAAGATGACGAGCGTTTGGCGAGTCTGACACAAGAATATTTGATTCGTAATGGCTTAGAAGTCGGCGTGGAAACAGACGGCAACCGTGCCATTCGCCGTATTATTTCCGAGCAGCCAGATTTGGTGGTTTTGGATGTCATGTTGCCGGGTGCCGATGGTTTAACTATTTGCCGTGAAGTACGCCCTCATTATCATCATCCTATTTTGATGCTGACTGCCCGTACCGATGATATGGATCAAGTCTTAGGTCTAGAAATGGGTGCGGATGATTATGTCGCTAAACCTGCACAGCCGCGCGTGTTGTTAGCCCGTATTCGTGCCTTATTGCGCCGTTCAGACAAAATTATTGATGAAGACTTACCGCAACGTTTAGAGTTTGATGATTTAGTCATTGATAACGGTGGTCGTTCGGTAATGTTGAATCATGAACCTGTCGAATTTACCAGCGCAGAATATGACCTATTGTGGTTGTTAGCGTCTAATGCAGGACGTATTTTATCGCGTGAAGATATTTTTGAGCGTCTGCGTGGGATTGAATACGATGGTCAAGACCGTTCTATTGATGTTCGTATCTCCCGTATTCGTCCCAAAATTGGTGATGATCCTGATAACCCAAAACGCATTAAAACCGTGCGTAGTAAAGGCTATTTGTTTGTGAAAGAGTCTTTGGGTAGTTAATGTTCCCTATTCGTACACCTAGCAGTATCTTTGTTCGAATCTATGGCGGCCTGTTGCTGGTTATCAGCATGGTCGCCCTCTGTACTTATCTGTTAATCCAAGTGGTGAATGATTATCGCGCTGCCGAATATCGAGAGGCGATGGCGACGGGGTTTTTTCGTCTAGTAGCCGTGGGTGTCGAGCGTCAACCTGTGGGAGCATTACGGGATGCGTGGCTAGAAGAGGCCAGCACCCTTATGGATGCCAAAATTGTCTTGGTCAATGCTAAAGCGGCAGAATTTGATTCGACAGAATTAACGACGTTGCAAGAAGGTCACGCCGTTGTTCGCTTGAATTTGCAACAGAATCATGCCGATATTTTTAGTCAAGTTTCCGCAAAAGAAGCCTTGTATCTGAAAGCACGCATGAGCAAAGTGTCCGAGCAACAAGCCAAAGCCATGGCTATTTTTCTGTTAGATGATTTAGAGCATTATCAAGGCCAAGAACCTGAACGACTAAAACAACTACAAGCCTATTTCCCTTTTCCCCTTCAAATTATGCCTTTGGATAAAAGCGGTTTAGAGCCAGACCAACGTGCGCGTATTAAACGTAAAGAAGTCGTATTGGCATTAAAAGAAGGCGGAGCGGCGCGAAATTCATCAGTGCGTATTATTGCGCCCTCAAAAATATCAGGCCAAGTATTAGTGATGGGGCCGATGTTTTTGTTTGATTGGATGCCCGTACAACTGCTATTGATTATTTCTGCTTTAAGTTTGTTGGTGATTACCAGTGCCGCTTATTTTATTATTCATCCACTAGAGAAAAAAATTAAGAATGTTGAAGGGGCAGCCCGACGCATTGGCGGTGGTGATTTAGGCGCGCGCGCGGAAGTTTTTGGCCGTGATGAAGTCAGCCAGTTGGCACACGCCTTTAATAGTATGGCCGAACATATTCAACGACTAATTGACTCACAACGTGAGCTGACTCGTGCGGTGTCTCATGAGTTACGCACACCTGTGGCGCGTATTCGTTTTGGTATGGAAATGATGGCTGATACGGATGATGTTGATTCACGTTTTGAGCAATTAGGGCAGTTAGACGGCGATATTACCGAACTCAATAAACTCATCGATGAAATCTTAACCTATGCCAAGTTAGAGCAGGGCATTCCTGTCCTTGATTTTGAAATGGTTGATTTAGGTCAGTTATTACAAAAAGTGGCGAAAGAGACAACTGCACTGGGCGTTAAACCCAAAATCACCGTTGCGTTACCGCCTGAAGGTACGTTAGCCGAGGCCGAACATCGTTATTTACATCGGGTATTACAAAACTTGGCAGGTAATGCCACCCGTTACGCTCGGAGTGAAATCCGCTTGAGTGCAGGTATTTACGATAATTGCGCGTATATTGCGGTAGAAGATGATGGTGCAGGAATTCCCGAAAAAGACCGTGAGCGAGTTTTTCAACCCTTTACGCGTTTAGATGATAGCCGAACGCGGGCATCGGGTGGATATGGTTTGGGCTTGTCGATTGTCTCGCGTATTGCTTTTTGGTTTGGTGGTCAGATTAAGGTGGAAGAAAGCCCCGTATTAGGTGGTGCTAAGTTCGTTATGACATGGCCGATAAAGCAAAAGAACCGCAGTCAATTTAAACTAAACACCTAACTTGGTAACAGTCCCTTAACAGGAAATGCACAACCCAACGACAGAGTATTTTTTGTCGCCGTTTATAATAAACCCATAGCAGTAGTGTGATCTCTCTCTTGGTTATAGTGTTTGGTTGTTGTATTTGGCAGTTATTGTTCGGTTGAACCCCTGTTAAGCCCACGAAAGTGGGCTTTTTTTTGTCTGTTGATTGTTAGGTGAATAGTGCGTAATTATTAAATGACGAATAAGCGGAAGAAACCCATCATTAGGGATATGTCAATGAAATCAGCGTGATGGGTTGTAATGCATCAACCCATCCTTGTATCTATCTAAAGCTAGAGATGAGCAATAGCCGTGTTAAATACCCATATTCGCTAAGGTTCTGACAATGCCACCAACAACACTCGACACCAAAGGGTGCTCTGTTTCTAATTCGACTTCTGCGCTTCTTAATAAATTGGCGAGTTGTGTGTAATCCGCTTGTTCATGGGATTGTAAATGTAATTCTAAATCACACAACGTTGCTTGCAGGGATTCATTATGGTGTGGCGGAATGGGGTGAAGTTCTAAAATAGCACGGGCTTTGTTAATTTCTGCGCCAACTAATTGTTTTTTGGCCATGATTAAGTCTCTCCTAAAATTAAAATGTTATCTTTTAAGTTTACGCTTTTACGTTAAATAAGTAAGCCGTTAATTGGGCATTAAAAACACGGGCGCAAAACCACCACCAGACGTTCTAAAGTTTGTCGTTTGCCCTGTGTATAAACGTGCGGCCAATAATTGAATTTCCCCAGCATAGGCGTACGCACGAATATCGACTTTTAACTCGGCTTCGATACCATCGGCTTGTAATCGTCGTGCACTCGGTGGCACAAGTTGTTGTGCGACATAATCACCTTGCAGAATTTCTTCCCAAACGCGTCGGGTGATTTTATCGCCGCGATAAGTCGCTTTGCTGCCATAGCCATTGGCGGGTTTAAAAAATAACTGTTTACGTCGTGCCCATAAATCATCGGCTTTAGCTGGATTTACCGTTTCAGTTGTTGGAATGGTGTTGACTAAGGTCTGTTGTAAGGCCTCGCTAATCCCTAATTGTGCTAAGGATTGAGCATTACTTAAACGGACTAAGTTGTGTTTGTTGGCATATACAGCATGGGCTTGAGGATGGGGTGTCAAGACGACTGCGTTAGCTTCATAAGCCATTTTTAAGGCTTGGTGTGCGGTATCTTCTAAATAAAAATCGGTGAGTCGATTGTAAACTAGGTCGATGGGACGTTCATTTGCCCATAATTTGCCATCACGCCATGTCAGTTCACGGGCATCTATGACCACCGCTTGCACACCAAACGACTGAAACAATTGCTGAAATAACTGAAATTCGGGGCATAAATATTGATTGTTTGGCTCATCGTCAATAATGGCTATTTGTCGCAATGGCTGTGTGCCACGCTGACGTTGCCACTCTTGGCTAAACATTGCAAAGAAGGTCTGTTCAAGGTTAGCGAGTTGCAGATTGGCAGCACTTGCCCATGCCATATCTTGACAGCAAGCGGTCTGTGCGCGCGCTAAAAATGTATTGAGTAATGCGCCGCCTGCATTGGTATTAATTTCAATGAGACGAACACCTTCTGGACTTAAATGAAAGTCATAGCCTAAAAAAACACCACGTGTCGGATTGGCTTGTTGAGCAATAGCAGGCGCGTCATTTAACACAGTTTGACGATAAGCGGGTAAATCAACCACCTCTTCGACTGCGCTGACCAATGCTTGCATTTGCTGATATTGGGCTTGCGAAATAAAAACCGAGGTTGCCGAAAATAAATGGGGACGCTGGGTGAGAATGGACTCGTTAACTGCTGACAAGGCAGGGTCAGCTCGCCATTGCTGTTGTAAACGTTCGGCATCTAAGGTTTGACAGACACAGTCCCGATTCAATGCTTCGGCAATGCTGGTGGTGGGAAGTGCTGTCATGAGCTGTCCTAATGAGAGTGGTGTTCCCTAATCAGTGGGGATGATGTCGGTGAACTGCAAGCACGAGTAAAGGGCATCGCGACAATCTGAATCGTCGGATGGTCAATATCAAAATGATCGTGTAGCTCTTCGGTGACTTCTTGTAAAAAAGCATCGTGACCATGACCTTCAGGCATCACTAAATGGACAGTTAAAGCCACTTCAGAACTACTCATCGCCCAAATATGTAAGTCATGAACCGCTCGAACATCGGCTAAAGACAGGAAGTATTCACGCACTTTGGCTAAATCAATGTGCTCGGGGACACCATCTAAAGACAAATGCAAGGACTGACGTAGTAAACCCCACGTCCCAGCAATAATCACTAGAGCAATCAATAAACTCATCACGGGGTCTAACCAAGACCAACCACAAACGATATAAGCAAAACCAGCAACGACAACACCTAAAGACACTAAGGCATCTGCGGCCATGTGCAGAAATGCACCACGAATATTAATATCTGAGTCGCCACCACGCATAAAAAACCATGCGGTAATGCCGTTAATTAGCACACCAATACCTGCAACCCACATCATCGTTGAGCCAACCACAGGTACGGGTTGTTGTAAGCGATGAATTGCTTCCCAAGCCATTGCCCCCATTGCTACGAGCAAAACCAAGGCATTGATGAGGGCGGCTAAAATAGAGGCACGTCGCCAGCCATAAGTATGACGATCATTACCTTGCAGTGTGCCGACAAACATCGCTGACCATGCCAATATCAAACCTAAAACATCGCTCAGGTTATGACCTGCATCAGCAAGTAATGACAATGAATTCGCTTGCCAACCAAAATAGGCTTCAATCAAGACAAAGCTAATATTCAAGCTAATGCCGATGGCAAAAGCCCGATTGTAAGTCGTCGGCGCATGATGGTGATGACCATGATGATGGTGTCCATGACTATGCTCTTTACCGTGTGCATGGTCGTCATGGCGGCGGTGTGAATGGCTGGTGCTCATAACGTATTATCGACTAGAAGAAGGTTTGCGACTTTGGCCATTGCCTGCAGAGGGCGATTGATGGCTCATCGGTTTTTTGGTCACAGGTTGATGCTTATTGTGAGTCGCACTATCACGACCGACAGGTGGGCGACCTCGATTTTGTTGTTGCGGCATCGGTTTACGCAAGGGTTCAGGTTTGGCGTTGAGATCAGGTTCAAAACCTTCAATCACCACCGAGGGCAATTTACGCTTAATCAGTTTTTCGATGTCCGCTAAGAGTTTTAATTCGTCCACACAGACTAAAGAAACCGCTTCGCCATTTGCTCCTGCACGACCTGTTCGGCCAATACGATGAACATAATCTTCGGCGGTAGCGGGTAATTCGTAATTAACGACATGAGGCAATAAATCAATATCAATACCACGTGCAGCAATATCCGTAGCCACTAAGACGCGTAAATTACCTGCTTTAAATTCACTTAAGGCTCGTTCACGCGCCGATTGGCTTTTGTTGCCATGAATCGCCATCGCTGAAATGCCATTTTTATCCAGTTGCTCGGCCAAACGATTCGAGCCATGTTTAGTGCGCATAAACACTAAGACTTGTTCCCAATTGCCTTGGCGAATTAACATTTCTAATAAAGCGCGTTTTTTCTCACGATCAACAGGATGCACCACTTGGGAAATCGTTTCCGCAGTGGTATTACGGGGGGCAACTTCAATACTGAGTGGATTTTTTAAGATGCCTGACGCTAAAGTTTTAATTTCATCGGAGAAGGTCGCGGAAAATAAAAGATTTTGGCGATTAGCAGGCAATAACGGCAAAATTCGACGAATATCACGAATGAAGCCCATATCGAGCATACGGTCGGCTTCATCTAAAATCAGTGTTTCAACGCCACTTAAATCGACGGTACGTTGGCCAACGTGGTCTAATAATCGACCCGGTGTCGCTACTAAAATATCCACACGCTTATATAAACGTTGAATTTGTGGTTTGATATTGACGCCACCAAACATCACCATTGAACGCACATCTAAAAACTGACCATATTCTTTTGCAGCTTCTTCGACCTGTGCTGCCAATTCACGCGTCGGCGTTAAAATCAGGGCACGAATTTTGGATTTATGTTGTGAAAATGCGACATCAGGCTGAGATAAACGCTGTAACAACGGCAACATAAAGCCTGCTGTTTTACCTGTACCCGTTTGTGCGGCGGCCAGTAAGTCACGACCCGATAAAATGGCAGGAATGGCCTCGCGTTGAATCGGAGTAGGTGAGGTGTAACCACAAGCAGTCAAGGCGCGTACTAACTCATCAGCAAGGCCAAGTTGGGCAAAAGACATAAAAATTCCAAAAAGAGGCGAAAGGACGTATATGCCTAAACAACATATAGCGTAAAAGTAAGGCTAATTGCCGCCAGTATAACAGTCATTGCCTTGAGACTCACTCTTAGGCGATGGTTTAGCGCGTCAGCAGCAGTTAGAATCATTCATCAATTTGGCGCAACGGAAATTTTTCATGCTGTACTCTATTTTGGCAATTAGCATTGGCGCTTCTATAGGGGCAGTTTTGCGTTGGGTTTTAGGTCTAGGCCTAAATGCAGTTTTCCCCGCTATTCCACTTGGTACGTTGGCGGCTAATTTAGTTGGCGGGTATTTAATTGGTATTGCGTTTGTGTTTTTTGCCAATAATCCGCAATTGAGCCCTGAGTGGCGATTGTTGATTATCACGGGATTTTTAGGTGGTTTAACGACATTCTCCACATTCTCTGTGGAAGTGACGACCTTGATTCAGCAAAACCGAATTGGCTGGGCAGGGGCGGCGATTGCTGTTCACGTCTTGGGCTCTTTACTGATGACGGTTGCGGGCATGGCGACGATGGTCTGGATCAAGAATGTTGAGTAAAAATTATAGATGCTGAGGTTTTAATATTAGACAAATAGACCATTGAAGCGATGTGGATATAAATGCTATAAATCGCTAAAATCTTTAAAATAACTACGTTCTCAAAGGACTTTGAAAATGACTCCTATAATCCCCAATTCGGCTAATTTTTTCCCGCGCAATTCAGTACAAAAGAACGGCCGCATCAATGCAGATGATTTTAAAAAGAAAAAAGATAATCTGCTAAATGATCCCAACCAATTAAGCATATCGACTGGCAATGAGCAAGCATTTGTAATTGCTGATGCGTCCAGTGTACTGGGTACGCCAAGTACTGGGGGAGCGGTTGGTTCTGCTGGTGCGACAGGTGCATCAACTACTGTTGTGGCGCAGTCTGGCTTGTTGGGTGCGTTGAGTGCAGGCGCGACTGGGGCGTGGGCTTGGCTGGGCTTGGTGTATGTGCCTTTATGGGGTGTGGCAGGTCGTGAAGTATCAAATAATAGCAGCACGCCAAGTGAGCAAGCGCATATATCACCAATAGCTACAAGCGCGACGGCCGCAGACACAGAAGATGCTTCATCCATTACGGGTAAATTGATTGCGACCCATGCAGAGGGCAGTACACTAACGTATAAACTTATAGGTAATGCAGCTGTGGGTTTAACATTGGCCGCTGACGGTTCATTTAAAGTGATACCGCAAGCGACTGACCAATCCTTGGATAGCGGAGAAAGCCGAAAAATTGTGTTTCAGTTCGTTGCTAATGACGGCATAGCAGATAGTGCACCTGCGACGATGACAGTAACGATTATGGGTGTTAATGATGCACCTGTCGTGCAAAGTCTGAGCGTTACAGGAACGGAGGATGCGGCGCTTACAGGTTCGGTAACTGGATCAGATATAGATGTAGAGGTGCTAACCTACGCTGTTGTCGGAGCTGTACCAGCGGGTATTACTTTTAATGCCAATGGGACATTTAGCGTTGCACCATCCTCTGCGGACCAGAGCCTAAAAGCAGGCGAAAAACGAGAAATTACGTTTCAATATAAAGCCAATGACGGCACGGCAGACAGTGCGCCTGCCACAGTTAAAGTAACGATTACGGGTGTAAACGATGCCCCTGTAGCAGTCAATGTTACAGTGACAAGTACTGAAGATGCTTCCTCAGTGATAGGTGCAGTCACGGCTATAGATGTTGAGGCAACCCCCTTAACCTATTCCATCATGGGTGAGACACCCGCAGGCGTCACATTCAATACCGATGGCACGTTCTCCGTAGCACCGCAGTCCTCAGACCAAGGTTTAGACGATGGCGAAAGCCGTGTTGTCACTTTCCAATATGTCGCGAATGACGGCACGGTTAATAGTGCACCCGCCACGGTCACCGTGACCATTCAAGGTAAAAACGATGTACCTGTGAGTGGTGGCGCCATCAGCACCACAGGAAGCGAAGATGACAGTGCTATCACAGGCGCAGTCCCTGCCGCGAGTGATATTGATGTTGAGAGCGTCACGTATGCCGCGGTAGGCACATTACCCGCAGGCGTCACGTTCAATACCGATGGCACGTTCTCGGTAGCGCCTTTAGCCTCAGACCAAGGATTAGACGATGGCGAAAGCCGCGTCGTCACGTTCCAATATGTCGCGAATGACGGCACGGTTAACAGCACACCTGCGACAGTCACGGTGACGATCAACGTCCTGATTGATGCGCCTGTCGCCAGCGGAACCACGGTCACAGGAAGCTAAGATGACAGCAGCATCAGTGGCGCAGTCCCTGCAGCGAGTGACATCGATGTCGAGAGTGTCACGTACGCTGCCGTAGGCACATTGCCCGCAGGCGTCA
>JAUSLJ010000021.1 GCA_030646715.1 Agitococcus sp. | reverse complement strand
TAGTGCCAGAAACCGCTCTAGGCTACGCGCGCTGACCGTGTCATACACGCGGCCAAAGCGCACCACGTGCCCAAGGTCGGTGACGCCGTAGGCGGTGAAGATGTAGCACTTCTTGGCTTTTTTCTGCACATAGGTGTAAATCTCATCGAGAACCAGGGCCTTAAACTCAGGGACCCTTATCCGCAAGCGGGCAAGCTCTTGAGTGACCCGTTGTCGGGCGCATTCTCCGACTTTTTTAAAAAGACCCATATCGTCGACACACCTCGAGACAAGGCGCGTGCTACCGCACGCCCGGATAATCCTTCTTCAAACAGCCGCTGGGCATGGGCGTGTTCCGCCTGGGTCATCCTGCGCGGGTCCATGACCTCGACAAACGCCTTGCCACAATCGTTGCAACGGTGCCGTTGCATGCCTTTAGGGGTATGCCCGTATTTCTTGGTCTTGCTCGACTGACAGAATCGACATTGCATTAGAAATCTCCTATTTAAGATTTCTTGTATAGCAATCGACTAAAAACACTCCCATCTTGTGGCCAATCAGCATGGCTAAAAGGATTACTTAAACACCAAGACCCTTTTGACGGGTTACCGGTTAGCCCCTGCTCCGGTGCTATGACTTCTAGGAGACTTTTATTGTGCTATGCCACGCTCGTTTCGCCCGTTCTGCTCTTGCTATATGCCTAAGTGTCAGCAGTTTGGTAGCCTATGCAGAAAGCGAAACAACCACCGAAGGGGTCATTTTTCGATGCGCTCCGCTTGAACTCGAGGTTGTACAAGCGGAAATGTCTGACTATCTTCTTCGATTAGGTATCCGTTCTGACTGGGTTACGACAACTGTTACAACAGGTACGCAAGTACAGTTCACGTTAGCAACCGTTGCGCACGATACCAATACGCTATCGTTAGCATCGCAAGAAAATTACGGTATTAAGAACGATATTGTTATGCTTCCAAATAAAAAGGGCGGCCTCAACGCGGTCTCTACTGTTTCACAAAAAGAAATCGTGCTTGCACTTTTTCAACGCGGACGCGTAACAACGTTCGAGGGAGCTGCTTGCTCCTTGGCGACGTTTAAAGACCATGTGGGAATTCGGCAAAATATAGTTTCTTGGGCACAAAAACTTGACTGGGGTTGGCCGAATGGGGGCTCCGCAAGATGGAACAGCGCATATTGGCTAAAAGGAACGCCTAATACGGCAGTGTCTCCGTTTGTCGCGTTGCACGACGCTTTTCTTCAGCAGCACGCCTATGCTATTGGTTGTTACACCGCTTCCAAGTTAGTGATAGCACACGCAGTATCGGACTATTATCGCCGCATCAAGCGGGACCCGGGTCTAACACGTCTGGTGGAACAACGGTTACTCTCGGATGGAGAACCGTTGGTAGATATTGAGCCCGGAAAAATGTGGAGCTTTGAGCAACTGTGTCGCGCATCCTCCGACTACAGCGCGCAGCGCTTAGTCGCGAGTTAGCGGCACGAAGTTTTTTATGCTGGAGGGGCTTCTTGGTCTTGAATGTATTGTAGAAGTGTTTCAATATTAGCGTGCCCGCCTGCGGACACTGCCGCGTAGGCGTTATTCCAGAACTTCGCTTTCCAGAAATACTTCTTTAATTCGAGCTCAAACTCTTTTCGGATACGCCGCGCGCTTACGGTTTTTAAGTTGCCCACCATTCGGGCCAGGTTCATCGACGGATGCCCGGCGACCAGCAGATGGACGTGGTCCTGCTCCCCGCCAAACTCTATCAGCTGGCAACGCCAGCTGACGCACACGTCCTCGAAGATAGCACGCAGTCGTTCTAGCATTGCTTTATTCAAGCATTTGTGCCTGTATTTAATTGTAAAAATAAGATGGTAGTGCAGGCTGAAAGCCGCATGGTTCATTGTTCTTAACGGAGTTGTCATCGGCATTATTATTCTTGATTTAAATCTGTTCTGTTATACTAGCACATATGGCCAAGCTCATCCGCTCCGAATCCCACGAACTTGCCTCAACACCGGCGTTACGGCTTGACGTTGCACGGACGATTACAGCGTACCGGCAGGCAGTACGGGCGTTATCGACGGTGATTCTGACCCATTGGCCAGAACTGGCCAAGGCGCCCAGCAAGTGTTTTGCGGTGGAGTCGTTGTTTCACCCGACTGCCAAGCGGCCAATGACCAAATATGCCGTACTGAGCCGCAAGCTGGGCAAGATGCCCAGCTACTTACGCCGTGCGGCAATTGAAGCGGCCTATGGCGCGGTGAGCTCCTTTCTGTCCAACTACAGCAACTGGCTTGACGATACGGAACGGGCGCGCGGCGCGCGTCCCCCTCGCTTAGGCATTTCGCATGTGAATCCGCCGCTGTACGGCGGCAATATGCTGTTGGTCGGGCCGTATTGGCGTACGGTGCAAGTCAAACTCTTGCAGGAAGATGGCCGCTGGGCCTTTAGCTCCGCTCTGACCGTACGGGGCCGGCTCAAACGCGGCAATCTTCAACATGCCCTGTGCCCTTCGCTGCAGCTGCGCGGTAACAAGGTAGTGTTGTCGTGCCCGGTCGAAGTACGCAGCCCTCCTTTTTTGAAAGACGCCAATATTCGCCGGGTGTGCTCGGTGGATGTCGGTATTAACACAGCGATGGTCGCGGCCATCGTGGACAGTTCTGGCACGGTGATAGCCCGCAAGTTCTTTACTTGCGGCAGGCACAACGACCAGAGAGATACGCTCAGCACACAGATTGCCGCAAAGCAGGTGGCCAGCCACGGCGGCGCAGGAAATAGGCTGGGGGCGGGCTTTTGCGGTACGCTGTACCGCCGCATTGCCGGTTTGAATCTGGACGCGGCACGCGTCCTGGTGAGGGAGTTGATGGCGTTTGCCCTGCAATATAAGGCACAGGCAG
>JAUSLJ010000019.1 GCA_030646715.1 Agitococcus sp. | reverse complement strand
GGCGTTGCCACGAAATACTTGCCTCATTATCTGGCATGGATGCGGGTGCAGGAGTGGTTTAAGAACGAGTTACGTCCTGAGCATTTTGTGATTTCCGGACTCGGAAAACAGATTATCAATACGTAACGCTAACAGAGCCTTACGGAAGGCATCCAATTTATCGCACAGCATTTCAATATCTTCGTTCTGCGCCCGAGTACCTCCCTCGGTGGGTGTCCAACCCTGCTTTGGTGCCCAAGGGTCATCAAGGTGAGAACCTCGCCATGAATCCACCGTGAGCGCCATGGTCAGCCTTTGGTGAGGGGGGGTGCCATCGGATAACGTGTATTACCTAGCCAGATAGCACCAACTTCACCGCAGGACTCTGCTGAGGCGTACCGCAAACCCGAGCAAGCCTCTTCAAAAGGAAATGCCTGTTTTGGGGGCAGAACAGCCAGTTCCATATCTGCTAACCGTCGGCGTAATTCAGCGATTTCGTCTCTGCGACATTTATCCATCGAAAAGTCCCCCTCGTATTGGGCGTACATCTCTTCGGAGGAGGGAATAGGTGGATAAGCTAAGGGTGGCAAGGCGCCCACCACAGCGGAGTCAACTTCCTGTGCTAATTGTGGGCGTATCATCGGTTCTGCTCCATAGAGTGGCTTCCACTTATAGGCAAAATCTTCTACGTCCTCATAGGAAAGAAGTAATTCACCATGCTGTTCGCTGTAGAAGAAGTCTGGCTTCCTTGGTTGAGCTTGTGCTGCCATTATCAGCTGGACCATTCCCTCCGCATATTTCAAGGCGTACGCATGAAGTTGCATTCTGTCAAACATCTCCCCTAGCTTAGGGTGGCGGTGCATGCTGTTTGGCGTAGCCGGAAAAAGTAGCTCAGGTAACTCGACGCTACGTGATTCTGTCATTCTCACTACTTCGATATTTGGCGGTGACAAGGAGGGTACTTCGGCAACGGGGAGGGAAAGTGCTGCTTGCCACGCTTGAAATCGAAGCGCGTTACTATCGGCATATTCCCATTCTGGATGAATAGACTTAAAGTCTTCCCACCACGCCTCAAATGCTGCTCTGCTTTTTTGGACATCGACAAGGGGTCGCTTGGCTTGCAAGAGTGCCGCCGCAAGCGTAGTGATGTGTTCTATCACTTGCATTTCGAGGTCCACCAGCTTTGTTACTGCGCCACCATTTGAGGCATATCGGCTAGATTGACGGGACATGCCCACATCATCGGCCAAATGCACGAGCGTCGATATGTCCGAGAGTAATTGGCTAATACATACGTTGGACGAAGTGGGGGCGCTCTTATCGGCTTGCTCGGTTTTCCCTTGTTCAACGATAGCGTTGCAGTTATGGCACGGTTCAGTAAACGGATGGCTGGCGAATGCTTTTGGTTGGGTAGTAGTCAAGTTAATCTCCGGAGGGGTCTGTTACGAGGGCTTTAATGGATACCAGGCGAGCCTCCATTTGGGCACTACGGCGTGTTATTGTTTCGTAGGTTTCGAATAGGACAGGGTCCGTCGATTTCCAGAGTGCTGCCTCTTTCAGTTTTTTCGGTAGGGAGGATACGTCCTCACTACTGCAGAGCTGTTTCGAGGCGGACATTAAGCTAATGCGTAATTGGAAGTTGGCGAGTTGGTGCGCTTCCAGCACGGGAATTCTTCGTTGCAAAACGGTACGTTCTTCTGTCAATTTCTTGATAAGGTTTGCCGCAGCACTAAGCTCAGATTTAAGGAGCTCAACGCCGGCGAGTAGTTCAGCATAGCTAGGTGAAGCGGAATACCGCAAGAGGTCGTCCCTTGCTTCGGCGGAGGCGCTCCAGTAGAGGTTGCCTACTGCATTATTGAGTGCAATGTGCTCGCGCGAAACGGGCGGCACATCCTCCGGCGTTTTTTCCAAGAGAAGCGATTCTAGGTTGGTCTCAAAAGCTGACCTTGCCATAGCGGCATGATAGCCCGCTTCAAAAGGATTGCAAGTAATTAGGCTAAGGGCCTCGTTTAGTGACTCACCTTTAGTAACCAGCGTATCAGGCCAACCTTCCGAAATTCGTCGTTCAGCAATTCTGCGGGCTTCAGCGGTTACTTTCGAGAAAAAATCGCGCTGCCATGCGTCCATTTCATTGCGCATAACGATAGGGCAGAAAAATAAAGGGAGGGCCGGCAATGAGTTCAAGGCGTCGGTAGTGGACGGGGTGCCACCCGGGCTACTTCCCGTATTCGGCTCTTCCGCCAGTTGTACTTTACGTACTATGTTTCGAATGCGCTCGCGACGCGATTTTTTACGCAGAACTTCAGCTAGTAGCTCATCATTGACGGTAGGCTCGTTCGTCGTTGGGTGGGGAGCGCTGTGTTCATCAGGTAAAAAGGTACAGGTAGGTTTGATTGTCATGGCAGTTTTCTTTTGAAAATTCGAATGTTTGAGACAAGGACCCCGGCGTCGTAGTCGGTGCCGTCACTTGTTTCATAGCGCTCAAAAAATGGTTTTAGCCGAATGTGGGCCTGAAAACACTGTCCGTCAACCAGGCGCCGCGTGAGAGGTATTTGTTCGGCGATATCGGAGGCGAAGTCCGTGACCAACTCCTGTATTACCGGAGGTAATTCCCGGCGAGAGCTGATGCTTATGTCTAGCTGATGGCGGTCAATACACCTTACAGTAATTAATGCCCGTATAGTCATATCTCAACGCCTTTTGAGGGCGCAAGCGCTGCAGATGTTTCTGCCACCGGCTTTTGCCATAGCAGAAAGGTGCCGGAAGCCAATAACAAATGTTTAACGGGGCTCTCGCGCGTCGCTATTTCCGGTTCATTGGCCGAGAGTAGGACGGCTGTGGTGTAAAGCGGATATTGGCCGTCAGCTAGTTCGGTAGCTTGGGGGTGGATGTCGATTCCAACACTGGCCACTCCATTGGTTACCGTCACGGTTAGTGAGCCTACCGCAACAACGGGACGGGCAGGGGATAGCGCGGCGTTTAAAAAATAGTGGCCAGCGGGTAAGTCCCATGCACGACTTTCCGCCGTAATGCGCGTGCCAACACTCTCGGGATGATGTGTCACGGACAGTAACCCGATGGATTGGTCACAGAATTCGTCTAAGGAGGCATACACGGGGTAGCCGGATTTACCGGCATTGAGCCACCGTTGATGAAGCGTGTCGTTAAGCATCAATGGAAATGCCTCGCCGCTATCAGTGCGGAACACCGTCGCTACCTGACGCTGTGCCACCGTCATTTCCGATTGCTTTCTAGCTAACTCGTCAGTGAGTTCTGCATTGAGTCGTTCTAATTTTGTGAACTGACCTACGTTATATCCGGGGTACCCGGTGCTGATTCCACGTTCAAGACGATGCATTAAATTTGTGGGCCCATAGCCTTCTACGTCACAGTGCGCACCCCAGTGTTTGTGTATTTCTTCTGCTGCAGCAATCATCGTGGTGCGTAGGTTGGCAGCTTCCGAGTCTAATGCGGCAACTCGTTGTTCCAATTTGGTTATTTCAGTTTGCCGGATTTGCCAGGTGACCCACGAAGCTTGAACACATGGGTTCGCGTACTCATCGTCTGTACAACGGGTCAGGTCGGACGCGCGTTCGGCTATTTCAAAAGCATCACGAATGGAAGGGGAATTGGTAGCGAACGCTGGTTGCGCGTCCTTGTTCACGACTAGGGCTAACATATAGGGTGCATTGTTTTCTTTCGGAGCGGGGCAGGCAGGTTGTTGGTCGATAAGCCTAAGAAGCTGAGCGATTGGTTCAAAATAATAAGTCCTCGCGGCGGCACTTTCTAGGTTCGCGAAACACTTAAGGAAGTCAACTCGGATATTCTGTCGTGAGGGTTCCTCTCTACTCTCTACACCAGCACAAAACAGCTCTGTGCCTAGCTCAGGGGTGCCATTCGACCCGGCAACATAGTGGCTGGAACTGTCTAAGTCATGCGCAATAACGCCTACTCGGGCAGCATTGGGCAGTCCAGTGCTTGCCACCTCTTGTACCCCAAGGACGTTCAAGAAGTAACGAAAGGTAGAGGCCTCTTCGGAACAATTAAACAGTAACCGTACAGCTTGTCCGTCGTGTGTCATTGTGCTGATTAATTTGAATAGCAGGGGGGTTGCTTCAGCAGCAGAGTTCTGCGGGGTAATCGCTGCAGCCTCCTCGACATGGCCGCTTTCATTCTGGACGTTCAAGCCAGCGCCGCCGTCCATCGAGGGAGGTAAACCTCGGTTCTTGTTGAGGTTCGCCATTGCTTCCTCAATTGCTTCCGCTTTGCCATCCGCCAGCCCTTGACGATAACCGGCCCAGTCCGGGGTGAAGGGTGCATCATTCGACTCGTCGGACAGTGAAATAGTCGCTTCCAGCAATGCTAAGCGTTGCGTTAGCCTGTGAATTTCAAGGGCTTGTGCTTCATGTGATAGACGAAGTGCCTCTGCTGACTTGTAAGCAGGTAGGGCGAACAGCCGCTCTACTTGAGCGCGCGCATTTATACGTCGGATAGCAAGCGAGGGGGAGTCTGGCGCACGTGTATTCCAGCTGGCAAGTAGCTCATCGAGGGCCATGCACAACGCAACTTCGGAGGGGGTAGGCCCGCTTGTCGCCATAGGTGCCGAAGGGAAAACGGTAGCAAAAGAAAATTGGTCCACGGGCGCGGAGGGGAGGTTAAGCGCGTCGGCGCATAGTCCAATGGCGGTGCGTGCTACTTCGCCCAAGACATTGAAAATCCCATCAGGGGAGTTCGTTGCCAATACACTGGTTAGCGCTTCATTCAAGTGGCCGTCAATGCACATTTTATTTTGAATGGCACGAGTGTCTAATATTCCCCTAGGCGTGCTAATCGAAAGCGATGGATACAATGAAACCAAGGACCCGGAGGCAGAATCCGACTGTTCCGGGCCTTGACCGGGGGTTACGTTCCCTTTTCCTTGTTCTTCTGTTAGAGATAGTTGAGCAAGGCCTGTACTCCCTTCGCTCGCCTGAAGCAGGCACGGTATTGCCAAGGCTTGGGCCTCCCCTACAAAGCCACATTGTGAAAGAGGCCGTCTGCAACCGGAGGTCATTCTATCTACCCCACATACCTGGCATATCAGCTTACTTATGCCGTCAGCGGGTTTGAGCAGTAGCATTGCGGCCTCCATTAATGTAACGGTAGCATCAGCTTCCTCGTGGTCGAGGGGGCGATAGCCCGCCAGGCGTGCGGGTACTCGAACAGCGTTGGCCTGTGCCAGCTCTAGGCCGCGTTGTAATGCATCCTGAATTTGCTGACAATGGGCCGCAGACAATGGGCGGCTTTCGGATAAACTAGAGTTAAGGGCTTGTAGGGGCATGGGGGGTTCTCGGCGTGATGAGGCGGCAGTCCGTTATCGGATTGCAATGTTGTTATTGGTAAGTAGCAGGAGATATTCACTGGTACGCAGGTCGTAGCCATGACAGGCCAATTCTTCTGCCAGGTCTCGACCGCGTTGGCTGAGTCTGGCCAGCGAGAGGATGTCCTCTCGTTGCGCATGCGTTAGCCCAAATTCGTCGCGTAGCTCGGACAGTTCGTCGTACCCTTGGCTAACGTATCGGGTGGCTTTTTTTAACAAATTAGCGGGTAGGCACAATAGCGTCAGAAGTGAATTTTCCATGAGCTTAGTCCTCTAAGATGACGCAAGCGACTGTGCCATCGGTATTGTTAGAATGAATTACCTTGGACACACGAATAATCCGCTTGCCATCCGGGCGTACGTACTCGCCCACGCAGGGAACACGACTGATTTCCAAGACAGAGTACATCCACGTATCTTCCTTAGATTGAGAGCACACTTGCACTTTAATCATGGGAAATCTTCTGTGTTAGCGCTTCATTATCGGAGAGTTCCTGTGCGTCGACCGGAGCCGTTGGAGCGCTTGAACCCGTTTTTTTATACTTGCTTCCGGGTTGCCCCGCTTCATTACTCCCCGTACAGGCATAGGCGCGGTCCGTCGCATGAGGGCAACGTTTGTTGCCACATGTTTCGCATAACTCCATTCGGACGTGAGAACCGAGGAAGAGTGAAAACCTTGCTGCTTTGTCGGACATGTCTTGCTTTCAAGAAGGAGTAATAAACGGAGAGGTGATGCGCCGTTTCGCACTTTTAGGGTGTCGGTGCTCTCTTAGAGGGCGGGCACGTATCCCGTGCCACTTACCCGGTTCGCGATGTCCGCGCCGTAACGAGCCAATGCTTCCCAATTGGGAAAACTGACTTCGCCGGTGGCGCCTTCAACCCCCCCATAGTTCGCTGCCATGTCGCGCGCTAACGGCGCAGTTTTGCCTGCTTGCAACCGATTTTCGACGAACGCAGACCGAACCAATAGTACGGCACGGCGCATGTCATAGGTCGGAGGAGACTCATTGGCATTGACGATGCCATACCCTGCACGAATCGCCAATGCAACAATGGCGCTATCGGACAACGTATTGGGCATAGCGGGGTCGGCAGGCAACGAAGGTTCCAACGAAGCTGCATAAGCCATTGTCGCTTTAAGGTCCGCCAGTTCCTTACGTAGTTCTCGGCGCTCCAATTCGAGGCGAAGGAGTGCTTTAGCTACTTTATTAGCTTCCTCATTTGTCCACTCAGTATGCGGCTTGTCTTCAATAAATGCGTAGGTCATTCATGTTCTCCTGTTATGTCAAAGTCATCAACGGACGTGATGATAATTTCGTGGCCAATCTCGGCGCGAACGCCTCCCCGTAATCCGGTGTGACGCTCGTTTTCAATAAAGCGAAGCGCCTCTGCATGTGCTGCATTCGGGTCATCGTTCGGGCTACTTTCCTGATACGCAATATTGAGCTGATAATCTTTATAGATGTAGCCAACATATCGCACGTGTAGCCCTAAGTGTAGCGCTAATGCCTGAATTCGAATGAGTCGCATAGGAGGTCGTTAGGCTTTAGGCAGCGGGGTTCTTGCGCTCGCGGGAACGCGCCGAAAATCGGACAAGTCATCGGGACTCGAAACGTCACTGGGTAAGATATACGATGCCACTAGCGTTTCGGGCTTTGGCACGTTAGACGCCGCCCAGATACGCGCCTTCAATAAATTTAAGGCTTTCGCTCTATTTCGATGTTGCGCGCGGTCGGAGCTGCAGGACGCGTCGATGCCTGTAGGCAGATGCTTAATGGTCACAGCGGCAGGGTTTTGGTAATTGTTCATTTTTTCTCGATGAGAAGGACATCGCTATTAGTCATGGGAACTAACGTAGGCTCCAACCCAAGCGCGAGTGCCATAGCAATAAAGGTGCTGAGCCGCGTTGTGGCCATGTCCGGTTCATTTTCCAGCCGATGCACCGTCATTCGATTAATATCGATGCTTGCTGCCAATTGTGCTTGTGTCAGGGGCGTCGATTTACGTGCTCTCCTTAATTGGGAGAGTAACGCAGATTGCACAGAGGTAGCTTTGGCTAAAACGGGGGACGGGAGCATGAGAACCTTAAGCAAGGGCAGAAAATCTAAATTTAAAAAGATATACAAGTATAGCATTTTAGATTTTAAGTAGCAAAGCCTAAATTCATTTTAGGATAAAATTTCGTATTCGTAGCTCGTACGGTCCGGGGATACTCCCATGGCACCTTCGGCAGCCTCTTCGTCGAAGTACACAATTGTCCAGGCCGGCAGTTCTGCTTTAATTAATTGCGCAATCGCGAGCCCTTCGGCGGTATAGGCTGCGGTTCCTTGGTTGGCCTCGACATACGGGTAATCCTTGGCCCAGATTTTTAAGCGCTCTTTTAGGGCGGGCGATAGGGGAACCTTGGAGATGTCCGCCTCTCCTCCACGTTTTAGCCATAGGCCGCAGGCTTCATGGTCTCCCATCACGCGTAACCATTTTTTAGCAATCGACATAGTGCGCCTTAGTCAAAGTTGTAGTGCCTAGTATAGAGAGGAGCGGCAAGGTAGTAATCGCGCGGGAAGGGCGGACCGCACATGCCCTTGTAATTTAAGAAAATTGGATTAAAAGACTTACAGGCACTACAAAATAGACCCGCAAGGCGTCGACATGGCGCAATCCTCGACAGATTACAGGGATTGTGTGCAACTGGCGAACCAGTCTAACGTGGGGCTAGGTGTCGTTGGGGGTGGCAGTGCCAAAGCGGAGCAGGACAACGCCTTGCGACGTTGTTTGGTTGGGCGTGGGTACCGTGTCCTCCGGTGAGTCCTTGTTACAGCTCGGTCATCCTGATTGGACTCAGGAAGAAGTAGTGAGCAAATCGCGTATTTGTTGTTTTAGTTCTTCGGAAATATCTAAAGTTTCAAAAACGGTGGCCACACTCGTACCTCCTATGTTTTCAGTGCGCAAATCCGCATGGGCGTCTACCAGTGAGGCTAAGCAATCGAACGCGCCATAAGAAAGACACATGTTGGCGGGCGTGAATCCAAACAAGCTACTAAAATTTGGGTTGGCTTCGTGCCACAATAGGTGTTCCAACGTGATGACGTCGTTTTTTCGAATGACATCGTGAATAAGTCCGTACCCTTCATTATCGAGGATGTCGATAAGCGCATCTTCAGATACCCACTTGACCAGATTAAGGCGCGCATTCCTCGTCCTTCAGGGCGAGGTCAAGCGTCCTTTTGTTAACGAAAGACAAGACAACGCTAACACCCCCCGCTATACTCGGTTCAATGTCCTCCTACTCGACCGGCGTACGCTTCGCCCTTTATC
>JAUSLJ010000014.1 GCA_030646715.1 Agitococcus sp. | reverse complement strand
AGGAACATGCGACAGAATGGCTATGGTTTTACAACCATGAACGACCGAACAAAGCTAATGGTGGGATACCACCAAAGCAAAAGCTGGCTCTAATAGCCTAACCTCTACTTTTAACTTCGGTTAAAAAAGGGATGATTACCGTAGTTGGTCAAAGCATAAACCATCAATTTGTATAAAAGAGTCTAAGTTTTCTAATTCAAGCCCTCCTTTTAGAAATTTATAAATAGATGTTATTCTCTGTTTTCCATCTATTACGGAATATTTACCATATTCATCTTCATCAAGAAAAATAGGAGGGACTGGAATATTTAATAAAAAGGACTCTATAAGTGCTGCTTGTTTTGTAGTGTTCCATCTTTCTCGGCGTTGATATTTAGGAGCGATATCAATAGCACCGTCTTCTACCATCGTAGCGATTGATTCTAAAGATAAATCGGATGATTGAAAAACTAAACGATTTTGAGCGGCATTGAAGATGTCAATAATTTCTTTTTCTGAGTTATTCATTGTGAGGTCCTACAGGCTTTCACTTATGTTTTTTGGATTACGTGGGCTATATATTCAACCCACGAATAACTGCCAAAAGTTATTAACTCAACCGTTTAAACACCAAACTGGCATTCGTCCCACCAAAACCAAAGCTATTCGACATTACCGCTTTTAAGCCTGCATTTTCGATGGTTTCACGAACAATTGGAAAACCTTCGGCTGCGGGGTCAAGTTCGTCAATGTTTGCGGAGGCGGCTACAAAGTCGTCTTGCATCATCAACAAACTATAAATAGCTTCTTGGACCCCTGCAGCACCTAAAGAGTGACCAGTGAGTGCTTTAGTAGAGCTAATATAGGGGATTTTCTCTCCAAAAACCTGACGAATTGCTTTTAATTCCATGGTGTCGCCAGCAGGTGTGGACGTACCATGAACATTAATATAATCCACAGGGCAATCAGCCATTGCTAAGGCAATTTGCATACAACGCGCAGCACCATCACCACTTGGCGACACCATGTCATAGCCATCAGAAGTGGCAGCATAACCCACTAACTCACCATAAATACGCGCACCGCGTTTGATGGCGTGTTCATATTCTTCCAACACAATTATGCCGCCACCGCCTGCAATGACAAAGCCATCACGATTAGCAGAAAAGGGGCGAGACGCAGTCTCAGGTGTGTCGTTATATCGGCTAGACATTGCACCCATCGCATCAAATAAACACGATAAGCTCCAATGCTCTTCTTCGCCACCGCCTGCAAAGACCATGTCTTGTTTATTGAGTTGGATTTGCTCCATGGCATTACCAATACAATGGGCAGACGTGGCACAGGCCGACGACATCGAATAATTCACACCATAAATTTGAAATGCGGTTGCTAATGACGCAACAACGGTACTGGTCATGGTACGCGGAACCATATAAGGGCCAATACGTTTGACACTTTTTTCGCGCGCGGTATCAACGGCAATTAATACGTTTTCGGTGGATGCACCACCTGAACCTGCAACCACACCAATACGTGGATTTTTAGCAATATCTTCAGGGGTTAAACCTGCGTCAGTAATGGCTTGTTGCATGGAAAGATAAGCATAAGCGGCGGCATCACCCATAAAGCGTTTTAGCTTACGGTCAATACTGGCGTCAAGATCAACCGTTGGACGGCCACTGACTTGGCTACGAAAAGCCATATTGGCATAGGTTTCGTTGGCACGAATACCTGACTGGCTTTTTTTTAGGCTTTCCGTTACAGAAGCCGCATCATTGCCTATACAAGAGACAATCCCTAAACCTGTAACCACGACACGTCGCATAGTCAACCCTCGGTGTAAGGGCGGATGGCTCCGCCCGTATGATTAGAAATTATCAGTTGTCGTAAACAAGCCGCATTTTAAATCTAAAGCGGTATAAATCTCGCGGCCATCCACTAAAACACGGCCATCAGCAATACCCATCACCAGCTTGCGTTCAATGACACGACGCATTTGTAGTTCATAAGTCAATTTAGCGTGAGTTGGTAAAACTTGACCGACAAATTTGACTTCGCCGACACCTAACGCACGACCACGACCTGGATTACCGCGCCAGCCCAAATAAAAGCCGAGCAATTGCCACATGGCATCTAAGCCCAAGCAACCCGGCATGACAGGGTCAGAAATAAAATGACAGTTAAAAAACCATAGATCAGGAGTGATGTCTAATTCGGCGATAATTTCGCCTTTACCGTATAAACCATCATCATCACTAATTTTTAAAATCCGATCCATCATCAACATCGGAGGAACGGGTAAACGGGCGTTATCGGCACCAAATAATTCGCCGCGACCACAGGCAAGTAATTGTTCTTTGCTAAATTGACTAACAGTCATCCTAAAAATTCCAAAAGTTGTAAGCGTGGCGATTCTAGCAAGTGATTGTGTCATATAACTGACACTTACCTTGTAGAATGTTTCTAATTGTGTACGTTTGTACTTTATAACACATCTGCTGATTAACCTAGTTTAAGCCTGCCAATTAGCCATCACCGCATCAAACTTGGCCGATTGAAACAAAAAACGATTTCAATGTGATGTCAATGGCTATAAAAACACGTTAATCCGTCACTGTTTGCTTGACCAAAAAGCATCAATATCCGAAGATATTGCACCCTTTACAGACGCATGATTTGCTGTGTGTTTTGTAAACCCTCAAACTTCGTCAAATCGTCACCCTCCGAGGATTCCATGAAGGCTATTGTTGCTGTCAAGCGCGTTGTAGATTACAACGTAAAAGTTCGCGTCAAAGCGGACAAATCTGGTGTTGAACTGGCCAATGTTAAAATGGCAATCAACCCATTCTGCGAAATCGCTGTTGAAGAAGCAGTTCGTTTAAAAGAAAAAGGCATCGTCACCGAAATCGTGGTCGTATCTATCGGCCCTAAAGAAGCCCAAGAACAAATTCGTACGGCGATGGCACTCGGTGCTGATCGTGGTATTTTGGTGGAAACAGGCGCAGAAGTGCAGCCATTGGCAGTTGCCAAACTGTTAAAAGCCATTTGTGACCAAGAACAACCACAATTGGTTATTTTGGGTAAACAAGCGATTGACGACGACAACAACCAAACGGGTCAAATGTTGGCGGCGTTAGCGGGTTATGCACAAGGTACGTTTGCTTCAGTTGTTAAAGTTGAAGGCGGTAAAGCGTCTGTGACTCGTGAAATCGACGGTGGTTTCCAAACAGTTGAATTGAACTTGCCAGCCGTTGTCACAACGGACTTGCGTTTGAATGAGCCACGTTATGCGGCTCTGCCAAACATCATGAAAGCCAAGAAAAAGCCATTAGACGTGAAAACGCCTGCTGATTTCGGCGTTGATGTGACTCCTCGTGTTAAAACTTTGAAAGTTGAACCACCAGCCGAGCGCAGTGCGGGTATCAAAGTTAAAACAGTTGAAGAGTTAGTTGCTAAACTCAAAAACGAAGCGAAGGTGATCTAATCATGGCAGTTTTAGTTTACGCTGAACACGATAATAGTTCGATCAAAGGCGCGACCCTTAATACTGTCGCCGCAGCTCAAGCCATTGGTGGCGATATTCATGTGTTAGTTGCTGGTAGTAATTGCCAAGCTGCTGCCGCTGCCGCTGCTCAAATTGCTGGCGTGAGCAAAGTGTTGGTTGCTGACAATGCAGCTTACACCAATCAATTAGCTGAAAACGTCAGTTTGTTGGTTGCTGACTTGGGTAAGGCTTATAGCCATATTCTTGCTCCTGCAACGACGAACGGCAAAAACTTTGCACCACGCGTGGCGGCATTGTTGGATGTTGCTCAAATCTCCGAAATCACGAAAGTGATTAGTGCAGATACTTTCGAGCGTCCAATTTACGCTGGTAACGCGATTGCGACAGTTCAAGCATTAGATGCCATTAAAGTGTTGACTGTACGTGCGACGGGTTTTGATGCGGTTGCTGCCACAGGCGGTGCTGCTGCTATTGAAGCGGTTGCTACGGTAACTGACGCAGGTACATCGAAATTTGTGGCTGAAGAGTTGGCTAAATCTGACCGTCCAGAATTGACAGCGGCTAAAATCGTTGTGTCGGGTGGTCGTGGTATGGGCAATGGTGACAACTTCAAAATCCTTTACAGCTTGGCTGATAAATTGGGTGCTGCGGTTGGTGCGTCCCGTGCTGCTGTTGACGCAGGCTTTGTACCAAACGATATGCAAGTTGGCCAAACAGGTAAAATTGTTGCCCCACAATTGTATGTTGCTGTTGGTATCTCAGGTGCGATTCAGCATTTGGCAGGTATGAAAGATTCTAAAGTTATTGTTGCCATCAACAAAGACGAAGAAGCACCGATTTTCCAAGTAGCTGACTACGGTATTGTCGGCGATTTGTTTGATTTAGTGCCTCAGTTAGAAAAATTGGTGTAATAACCAATTTGACCAAGAAGCCCTAGCATTTGCTGGGGCTTTTTTGTTATAGGGGATGTAGGGGCAAATGATCTTTTGCTCTAATTGTTTGAAATTGTAGGGGCGATTCATGAATCGCCCTTACAGAATCGAACCTACGGTATGTATTTATAAAGGATTGATCAATGTCGGCCTATATTTCACAACTCGCCATCTATCCCCTAAAGTCCGCCGCAGGTATTGCTTTACAACACACCGAACTCACGTCATTAGGCTTACAGTGGGATAGACGCTGGCTACTGGTGGATGATAACGGCAAATTTGTCACCCAACGACAATATGCAAAAATGACGCTTATTCGTTCGCAGGTGGTTGATGATGTATTACACGTCACCGCTCCAAATATGCCTTTGCTAATGGCAATACCCCATCATCCCCAAGCACTTTCTGTCTTGGTATGGCAAGACAGCGTCATGGCCTTAACAGTTAGTACAGAAGCCGATCAATGGTTTAGCGACTATTTAGGTTTTTCCGTACGCCTCGTTTTTTTTCCTGAGCAGAGTCAGCGAGAGGTTGATAGAGCTTGGGCAGGTGAGGGGCATCAAACGGCTTTTTCTGATGGCTTTCCTATTCTAGTGATTAGCCAAGCCAGTTTTGATGGCTTGAGTCAGCATTGGCAACAAACGATAGATTGGCGACGTTTTCGGCCAAATCTTGTGATTGCGGGTGATTTTCCTGCCTATTGGGAAGATAGCTGTCGTGGCTTGAAAATAGGTGAAATTGAATTGGCCTTAGTCAAACCGTGCTCTCGTTGTGTTATTCCTTCCATTCATCCTGAAACAGCAGAAAAAGACAGTAGTCTGTTAAAAGTGTTACAACAACACCGACGGCGCGACGATGGCAAAAGCTATTTAGGGCAAAATGCCATTATTAAACAGGCACAACGAGGTGCTGTGTTAAATGTCGGTGATAAAGTTGAGTTTTTACTATAAAAACAACACATCAAGGTTGTCAATGTCGTTGGTTTTCTACTACTGTAGGCAGATAAAGTAGACACTACGATTTTAGGCACGATAATAATGATTATTCACTATTTTTTTGATTTTGATGCGGGTCAGCAATTAAAGTTTGCCGTCGATTTAGAGCGTGAGTTTGATTTTAAGCAAGATTTAAGCAAAGCTTCTGAATGGACAAAGTTAGATAATAATCAATGTCAGAATTGTCCGTTAAAAAAGACGGAGTTTAGCCATTGTCCTGCGGCATTAGATTTAGACAAAATGATGGCCGATTTTCAAAAAATACCTGCCTCCACCAAGGTTAATGTTCGTGTTGCCACGCCTGAGCGTGAATATTCTAAACGTGTCACTTTAGAAGAAGGTGTACGGGCGTTGATGGGTTTAATTATGGCTACCAGTGCCTGCCCCGTCTTTAACACCTTGCGTCCAAATGCTCGCCATCATTTACCGTTTGCCAGTCGAGAGGAGTTTATTCTCCGTTCGGCCTCGTTGTATTTAATGCACCAATATTTGATTGCCAGTGAAGGCGGCGAACCTGATTGGGAATTAAAAGGCTTAATCAAAACCAACGAGCAATTACAACTAGTGAATCACGCCTTTTGGCAGCGCACCATGACCGCATTTCAAAGTGATGCTAACTCCAAAGCCTTATTAAGCTTTTTTACTATGTCATCCAGTGTTTCAGCCTCTTTACAAAGTCAGCTCGGCAAAATGAAAAGTGTGTTTTATAGTAGCTAAGTGCTTAATTATAAAAGCATAACAACAAACAGTAACAATACCAAAGGGGCTCTGGCTTAGAGTCCCTCCTAAAATAATAAGTGCTTATACTTACAGGTTAACAGCCATGATTGTTCAATACTTTTTTTCTTTTGATGATGGTTTAGATCTAAATTACGATGTCCATGTTAACCGACGTTTTAGTATTCATGCCGATTATAGTGCTGCACCTGAATGGACAAAATTAGGTAATAACCAATGTAAAAACTGTCCGCTGGATAAAAAAGTATATAGCCATTGCCCTGCGGCTTTAGACCTCGACAAGGTGATTCAAGATTTACAAAAAATTTCGGCCTTAACTAAAGTAAATGTTCGGGTATTAACGGCAGAAAGAGAGTACGTTAAACGGGTTACTTTAGAAGAGGGTGTGCGTGGTTTGATGGGTTTAATCATGGCTACTAGTGCTTGCCCTGTTTTTTGTGATTTAAAACCGAATGCGCGGACACATTTACCCTTTGCCAATCGTGAAGAGTCTATTTTGCGTTTGGCCTCAGTTTATTTAATGAAGCAATATTTTGTGTGGCGTGAAGGTGGTACACCCGATTGGGAGTTAAAAGGTTTAATTAAAGAGCACGCGGAATTACAATTAGTGAATCATGCTTTTTGGCAACGGGTGATGGCAGCGTTTAATAGTGACTCCAATTCCAAAGCCTTACTGAGTTTTTTTACGGTCTCTGCGAGTATTTCGACTTCATTAGACAGCCAATTGGCCAAAATGAAAAACGTCTTTTTTACCAGTGTTGAATAGCCCTTCGGCTCCGCTCAGGGAGCGTTGAGGCATTGGCTGGCGGACTCGTGGTGGTTGAGCGGAGTCGAAGCCTTTTGTTTGCGTTTTCTTAGGAATTTATAATGAGTTTTTGGTGGATTTTAGTCTTGGTGTTTGCATTCGTCGGCGGTCAAATGTTGATGCTCAGACCAAATAAGCGTGAACAAGGTGAGTTGTTGTTACGCAATACTGCCAAAAAAATGAATATTCAACCACATTTAGTCCCACCGCCGAAATGGTTGAAAACCGACGATAAACAATTTATCGCTTGTTACAGTGTCATTATTCCTACCGCCAAAATGCCCTATTGGCGTGCCGAAAAACAAAGTGATAACTCATGGAAAACCGTTGCAGGCGATGATTTTATTAGCAAACAACCGATTCCTGCAATTGCGGGCGCGGTTTTAGCGGTTGAAGGGCAGGCCAATAGCATTAGTTTTTATTGGTATGAAGAGGCGGGAATTGAAGCCTTAGAGCCGTTAAAGAACTGGATGGAAACGTTGGCTCAATAGTTAAAGTGTTCGTGTAATAATTGCTGTAGGCTGGCTTTAAACCCAGCATCAACTCAATCTCTCTCCCTGCCAAACGCCACCCATCCCGCAATCGCCGTAAATGTAGCGACAATACACACCACCACCCAAAAGCCTGCATGAGACTCTGCCAAAGGAATTCCGCCAACATTCATGCCCAATAAACCTGCAATAATATTAATCGGTAAAGCCAATACCGTTACCGTGGTTAGTACGAACAGACTGCGGCTATTTTGCTCATTAATATAAGCCGCTATTTCTTCTTGTAATAACTTAATGCGCTCTTGTAACGAGGTCATATCCCGCAAAACGGTTGAGAACTCTTCGGTTGATTGACGAAAATTCTGTAAGTCATCTTCTGCCATCCAAATCGGCGGCCGATTGAGTAGCCGAAACAGGGCAGAGGGTTCGGGGGCTAATAAGCGTTGTAAACGAATCAGTAAACGTCGGGCATTGCCCAAATTGGCGCGATTACGTTCGAGTTTATTCGCCAATAAACGATCTTCAACGTGGTCAACTTTATCCGCCACATCTCTAACGATTAGTGTCAGTACGTCCGCTTGGTCGCGTAATAAATGCACTAATAAATCAACGGGCGAGCTAAAGTTTTCGCCAGCTTTTACAGCAGCGCGTAAACGGTCAATAGACCGTAACGGTTTGGCGCGCGCACTAATCACGACACGCTCATTGACACTCAGCCATAATGTTGCCACATCCGAAGTTTCAAAAGAAAAATCAAATAACACATCATTGATAACGGCAATCAGCGTGTCATCCACATATTCAATCCGCGTTGAACGTACACCTTCGTGTAAAGCTTCATAAAAAACGTCGGATAATTCGAGGTGACGCGCTAACCATTTTTCGCTGGCGGTATGTGCTAAATTAAAATGCAGCCAAATAAAGTCATCGTTTGTAAGGTCTTTTTCTTGATGTAACCAATCAACGGCTTGTTCTGAGGAAATAACACGACTGCCTGAAACAGCATTAAAAACATAACCACAAATCAAGCCAAATTGATCGGAGCCGTAGAGTTTGACAGTATTGTTCATAGAGCTGATTTTCCTGCCAAAGATTAAGAGTAGCCACTAAGTATCTTACATTTTGATGACCAATAGATGAAAAAAAAGACTTGGCGAATGATAATGAAAGTCTGACTTCATCGTATTTAGCATATAAACAGCAATTTTTCCTTCTTGGTAATCTATGAAAATAAACTAACTACTGTATGCTTGCTTGACCATGAACGTGCTACATCTTATATATATCAACCTTTCTTCGGTTGTATAATTACTTTTTTACATTTTTACAGAACATATTTTAGGTTTTTATGGCTAAAGCATTAGTTATTGTTGAGTCGCCCGCGAAGGCGAAAACCATCAACAAATATTTAGGTAAGGATTTTATTGTTAAGTCCAGTATTGGCCATGTCCGTGATTTGCCTGTGAGTGGTGGTGTAAAAGAAGATAAAGAACCCGCCAAAGCGGTCAGTAAAACTCGCGCCACTCCCGAAGAAAAAGCTATTAAATCGCGGAATGCCTTAGTGTCGCGCATGGGTGTTGACCCTGAGCATGATTGGCTAGCCCATTACGAAATTCTACCTGGTAAAGAAAAAGTGGTGGCCGAATTACGCGCTATCGCCGAAACCGTTGACACTATCTATCTCGCAACCGACTTGGACAGAGAAGGAGAGGCTATCGCTTGGCATTTACAACAAGTGATTGGCGGTGATGCGAATCGTTATCAGCGTGTGGTCTTTAACGAAATTACCCGTACTGCCATTACTTCGGCTTTTCAACAACCGACGTTATTAAATTTAGACCGTGTTAACGCTCAGCAAGCGCGTCGCTTTTTAGACCGTGTTGTTGGCTATATGGTGTCGCCCCTATTGTGGGAAAAAGTAGCTCGTGGCTTGTCAGCGGGTCGGGTGCAATCGGTAGCCGTGCGTTTAGTGGTGGAAAAAGAGCGTGAAATTCGCGCGTTTGTCCCTGAAGAATTTTGGGATTTAGATGCCGAAACCCAAACTGCGAAAAAAGACAATTTACGTTTGCAAGTGACACGTTATCAAGATCAAGCCTTCAAACCGAAAAACGAAAAAGATACTTTAGTCGCTGTTAAAAGCTTAGAAAACGCACAGTATGTGGTCAGTAAACGCGAAGATAAACCGACAAAAACAAAGCCTCCTGCGCCATTTATTACCTCGACCTTACAACAGGCGGCGAGTACCCGTTTAGGCTTTTCGGTTAAAAAGACCATGATTGTCGCGCAGCGTTTGTACGAAGCTGGGCATATCACCTATATGCGTACTGACTCGACAAACTTAAGCCAAGATGCGGTACAAGCGGCGCGTGAATTTATTGAGCTGCAATTTGGTCAAAAATACTTACTCGATAAACCCAATGTTTACAGTAGTAAAAGTGGTGCTCAAGAAGCGCACGAAGCGATTCGTCCTTCAGATGTCAATGTGTTGGCGACCAGTTTGGGCGGCTTAGAGCGAGATGCCGAGCGCTTATATGATTTAATTTGGCGGCAGTTTGTCGCTTGTCAAATGCCTGAAGCGGAATATGTCAGCACGTCATTAGTTGCTAGTGCGGCTGATTATGAGTTGCGTACTCGTGGTCGTATTTTGACGTTTGATGGCTTTACCAAAGTGTTATCGCCTGTGCAAAAAGATAACGATGACGTGGTGTTGCCGAATGTCAAAGTGGGCGAAGCTTTAAGTTTGCTGAAGCTAATACCAAGTCAACATTTTACCAAAGCAACACCGCGTTATACTGAAGCGACTTTAGTCCGAGAATTAGAAAAGCGTGGTATTGGTCGTCCATCAACCTATGCGTCGATTATTTCGACCATTCAAGATCGTGGTTACGTCAAATTAGATAGCAAGCGTTTTTATGCCGAAAAAATGGGTGACATTGTTGCGGAACGCTTATTGGAAAGTTTTGATAATTTAATGGATTATGCCTTTACCGCCAAACTCGAAGAAGAGTTAGATAAAGTTGCCGAAGGCTCGTTGAACTGGAAAACGGTGCTCAACGACTTCTACCACGACTTTAGTGGCAAGCTCAAGCAAGCATCAGGTGAAGACGGGATGCGCCGTAATTTGCCCGTTGCTATTGATTTGCCGTGTTTGTTATGCGCTCGCCCGATGCAAATTCGTACCGCCAGTACAGGTGTATTTTTGGGCTGTTCGGGTTATGCCTTACCGCCTAAAGAACGCTGCAAAGGCACGATTAACTTAATGCCTGTTGAGCATTTAGCCCTTGCCGATAATGATGAAGACGGTGAAACCGCCGAGCTGCGAGCGAAAAAACGCTGTACAAAATGTGGTACAGCGATGGATAGCTACTTAGTGGATACCGAGCGCAAACTCCATGTCTGTGGCAATAACCCCGATTGTGATGGTTATTTATTGGAACATGGCGTTTATAAGCTCAAAGGTTATGAAGGGCCTGTGGTGGAATGCGACAAGTGTGGCGGCAAAATGGAGCTGAAAAGTGGTCGTTTTGGCCAGTATTTTGCTTGTTCGACCTGCCCGAATACCCGTAAAGTATTAAAAAGTGGTGAGCCTGCGCCACCAAAAGCAGATGCGATTACTACAGAAATTCGTTGTGCTAAATCCGACGATCATTTTGTCTTACGTGATGGTGCGGCGGGCTTGTTTTTAGCCGCCAGCCAATTCCCTAAGCATCGGGAAACACGGACACCCAGTATTGCCGAATTGCATACGGTCGGTGATCGCTTAGACCCGAAATTCCACTATTTACTGCAAGCCCCTGCAACTGACGATTATGGTAATCCCAGCTTGTTGCGTTTTAGCCGTAAAGCGAAAGAGCAGTTTGTTGCTACAGAGGATGCCGAAGGTAAACCTACAGGCTGGCAAGCGTTTTATCGTGAAGGCCATTGGAAAATCACTAAAGGCAAAATGTCTAAATAGATATTGATATTGATGATGGTTGCAGCGATTGGGTCTATAAAGCTCAATCGTTTGCTAAGGTGGGGTGGTGAGGAACAAGAAAGATGCCTGAAGCGGTGCTTGAAATTGTGGAATTAGAAAGTGGTGAAATCGTACTCCGACGTACCGATTCCAGTGCGGGCTCTAGTGAGCCATTTGTCGCCATTAAATTTTCGCAAGAAGCTAAAGAGTTAGTCAACGGTAATACCGCGCATTTAGGGCGGCTGATGATTAGCATGGGCTTACAGATGGTCGCTAAAATGCACAAGGAAGCGATGGAAGCGGCGATGAAAGAAGCTGAAGCAGCGGAGAAAGCGGCAGAGGAAGAAGATATGCCGCCCCCGAATAGTCGCTTGCATTGAGTTATATCCTGTTTCTAGGTGTGATTGACTAATCACGCCTAGAACCAAACCTCCACCGCCAATCCCCCTCCATCTCGATTATAAATCTCAATCTTCGCTTCATGTAATTCAGCAATACGCTGCACAATCGACAAGCCCAATCCCGTTCCTTGGGTATCCGCACTTTGTTCATGGCGATAAAAACGCTGCATTAAACGCGGAATATCCTGTTCAGGCACGCCACATCCTGTATCGTATACAGCCAATAAAATCCCTTTTTCTTGTTGCTTGACGAGCACTTCAACACTGCCACCTTCAGGTGTATAACGTAGGGCGTTATCAATCAAATTACGTAATAACACGCCTAATAACACTTTGTTGCCTAAACAGTGAATCGTAGTATTTTCGTCGTAAGTTAACGACAGTTGTTGCTGATGAGCTAAGGCTAAAGGTACTTGTAAGCCGATGGTTTCTTGCGCCAATTTAACCAAATCAACAGTTATTCGCTCTAATAAATGTTTGTCTGGCTCTAAACGGGCGAGTGTGAGTAGTTGTTCTACTACATGCGTACTGCGATCTACACCTAATAAGGCTTTGTTAATCGCTTGATGTATTTGCGCTGGGTCAGTGTATTGTTGAGTTACCTGCAATTGCAGTTTTAATACCGCCATTGGCGTGCGTAATTCATGAGCAGCATCGGCCAAAAAATGACGTTCGCGTTCAATGCCATCATCTAAACGATCAAACAAATGATTTAAGGCTTTAATAACGGGGCTTAACTCATTGGGAACTTGTTCGGGAAGTTTAACGGGCTTCAAATAATCTAAGTCGCGTAAACTAATGGCATTAGAAAGACTGCGTAACGGCGCAAGACCCCGTTTGATAATAAAGCTCACTAAAATACCAATCATAAAAATCGCCATCAAATTACCTGTCAGGAGGCTGACGACAATTTTTTCGATCATTTCTTCACGCACGTCTGAGCGTTCGGCGGTAATCAACCAGTAATGATTGGCGGGAATTTGATGGGTATAAATATACCAGTCATAGCCTTTTTCACGTTTACGGAAAAAACCTTTTTTTAATGGTGATAACGCGTGTTGTGGTGCGCTAGGGGTACTTAATAATAGATTACCGTGTAAATCCCATACTTGAATCGCCATTTTATGTTCGTAAGCATGGCCTTCGGGGCTGGATTCAACGCCTTCGGCAAAACTGACTTTGGCAGCATTCGCTAACGCACGATTAATGTGTTTCCAGTCTAGTTTATGGGTTGCCTGATTTAAAAAGCCTTCAACAAAACGGGCATCTTGAATCAATTGAGCATCGTAGAGTTCTTCGACTTCTTCGGTGGTGGCGCGGTAACTAATGACAAACGAGACAATAAACGCCAGTATCAACGCCGAAAACATACCAACTAATAAATACTGACGAATAGATTTCACGGTTTGAGTTTCTCAATAATATAACCCACTCCACGTATGGTTTTAATTAATTCAGGATAGAATTTTTTTCTTAAATGATGAATGTGTACTTCTAGGGCATTACTTTCAATATCTTCTTCCCAGCCATATAAGCCTTGTTCGAGTTGTTGGCGTGATAACACTTTGCCTGTATTTTCCAGTAACTCATGGAGAAGGGTGAATTCACGGCGATGTAGAATAATCTGTTTACCCTGATAACTGACACTTTGACTTTGTGGGTCTAACCGTAGTTCGCCATAACAAATTTCTGAGCTGGCGCGACCGCTAGAACGACGTATTAACGCGCGTAAACGGGAGTTGAGTTCGGCTAAGTCAAAGGGCTTTAGTAGGTAATCGTCCGCACCTGCATCTAGGCCATTCACTTTGTCGATAACCGTATCGCGTGCGGTTAAAATTAAAATCGGTGTGCTAATGCCTTTGCGTCTGACGGCGGTTAACACACTCATGCCGTCCATTTTAGGCAAGCCTAAGTCTAGGATAATTAAGTCAAAATGTTGGTCAGAAATGGCGTGTAGAGCCATTACGCCATCACGCAGCCAATCGACGGTGTAATGTTGTATTTGTAAGGCGCTTTGTAAAGTCTCGCCTAACATGACATCATCTTCAACTAATAAAATTCGCATTTTGGCCTTCTTATCTTATTAAAGCAGTACTTGTAGGGGCGAATTTATTCGCCTATTGCCGATTGATGGTTGGCGAATAAATTCGCCCCTACATTAGCGTAAACACCAATAAGGCGTATCCATGGCGGCTAAAAATTGCTCGGCATATTCGCCTTGTAAAGAAGCAAACGTAGCCATCATGCCTGCTTCAATACAGGTGGGCGCGGCAACGGTAACGGAGCGGGGCGCATCTGTGATTGGCCAGCCCGTACTCGGATTTAAGATATGGCTATAACGCTGACCCTCTTTGAGTAAAAAGCGTTTTGAGTCACCGCTTGTGGCTAATGCGCCGCTGGAAATTTCTAAAATGCCACTAGCTTGACCTTCGCTGTCGGGTTTTTCGATCCCGACCTGCCACGCTTCACCATTTCGTCGAGTGCCAGTGACCCGTAAATCACCGCCAAAATTAATCAGTGCGGGCACGTCCGTATGTTCGGTTAACAGTTGCCATGCTTTATCAACGGCATATTCTTTGCCAATGCCGCCAAAATCAAGCTCCATACCCATCGGTAAAGAAATTATCGGTTGTCGCCAACGTACTTTTTCCCAGCCGACAAAGGGCAATAGTTTGTCGATTTCGCTTTGTTCGGCAATGCGGTCGCTACCGTCAAAATGCCATGCTCGTCTTAAAATACCCGAACTGACATCAAACATACCGCCACTCATGACATAACATTTGTCGGCAAAATTGAGTAATAACGCCGTTTCTTCATCAACGTGAATAATATGGTTATTACAGTGATTAATTTCATACAAGATATTATCTGAGCGATAACGACTAAACTTTTGTTCGATGCGCCATGTTTCTTTAGTGATCATTTGGCTGATACGTTCAGCGAGCAATTTATCGTCGCTATCGAGTAAAACTTCGCACTGACTGGCCATGGCTTGAAAGCGAATATGCCAATAGCCTTGATTAAAACTGAGGTCAATAGCATTGGGATTGATGTTGAGGTTGTTGGGCATGGTGTTGGTCTTATGGTTTATCCGCCACAATGGCCTAACCTTGATCCTAGCGATAAAGGTTAGGCATGAGGGCTAAAACGAAAATGAATAACCAAACTGTACCACTAAAGCATTTAAGTCTGGAAACAAGTTTTGCGTCTTCAATTGGCCAATTGCTTCACTCGGTGAGCTATTGCCAGTTTGGGCATATTGTTCAACTCGAACGCTAAACTCGCTATCTTTGCTTAACGCCTTGCCGTATTTAATACCAAAGGTGGTGGCATCAAATTGTCCTAAGCGTGGGTCGGCAGAGGCAAATTGTGGTGTAGCTTGTCCTTGTACCAAAAAGTAATGATAAAAATCGGCTGCCGTTTGGGTGTAGAAGCGCACATTTGGTTCTAAGTAAGAGTCATTACCCAATTCAAAACGATAACGTAAATCAAGGGTATGAGATTTAATGCCCCAATCGTCGGTCATATAACGGTAAGACAGGTCGATAACATCTTCCGTCAAATGATATTTCGTCTGCCAAAATAAGCTATGACGGGTGCGGCTATCGGGACGACTTTCGTATAAATAATCCTGCGGCAAGCCCGTGACGTTATCCACCACGCTGAGCAGTTTGTACGGGTCGGTATGATAGCCACTTGAACTACTTAACGAGTAATTCCACTGCATAATCATCTTACGATTGATGACTTGGGTAACTCCAAACAAAGCATCGACAACGGTTTTGTTATCGTTACCTTCTTTGATGTTGGCGACCATTGAGCTTAACGGTTTAGGTTTTCCACCAACAGGATTCAGACTGTCTAATTCAATACTCAAACCTGCACTCAAAGTGGTGTTTTTATCGTTCATGTCTTTGGAAATTGCACCATTGACAGAGGCTGATTGAAAATCATATTCATTAGAAATGCCGCCGCCGATACTGGCTTTGTAAGCATCGGCAATTGGCTGTTCCCAATTCACATGAACAGCGGCGCGTGTGTCTTTAAATTCACTGTCTAATGGTTGGCTGTTGACGGCTGCATCGTACGTTTTGCCACCCGATGGGCTGGTAAAGGTTTGCGCTTGTGTGCTTGCTGTTGCGCCATTAGGTGATGCGCCTGTCAGTGAATCTAACGTTAATTTAACGTTCAAAACACGCTCGTCACCGTAGTCTTTGCGAAAATTAACAATGGGTTCTGCCGCTTGAACACGGCCATTGTTTTCTTTGTAATACAGCAGTGCGCTATCGACTTGCCATTTTCTTTCGGTGTCAGGTGCGGTTTCTGCGGTAGCCACCGTTGCCATACCCAACAAGCCACAACTGGCCGCTGCCAATGCTGCACGCATCGCTTGTGCTGTGTTGATAGTTAATTGCATCCACAACCTCCACCACCAAAACCACGCCCACCTGAGGACGCTTCTTTACTAAAATAAATATGGTCGTCAATGGCACTGTCTAATGGTGCGCTGTTGAGTTGCATGGATTTTTTGGCTAATAAGTCGCGTTGCCACGGTTTAACACCGAGCGAACTACAACCGCTTAATAAACTGGTCAGCACGAGGCCAATCACCAGTCCCGATACGATTTTTGCCATAAGAGCGAGTCCCATTATTTTTCGTTGAGTAAGCTTAATAACTCAGATTCATATTGCGCTTGTTTATTGCCATGAAAACCTTTGTGCTTAAAACGTGGTTTGCCTTGGCGGTCGATGACATAAGAACTGGGCATTGACGACACTTTAAAGTCATCGGCTAACTTGCCTTCTTTATCAAACAAGACCTTAAATTCGGGTTTGAACTCATTGAGAAAGTTGTCAGCGAGTTTTTTCTCTTGATCGACATTGACCGCAATCACCACCAAGCCGTCTTTGCCATATTGTTGCTGGATTTTTTTCATCCACGGAAAGGATTCACGGCAAGGGCCACACCACGATGCCCAAAAATCGACATACACGACTTTGCCTTTATAAGCGTCTAAGTTGAGAGTGTCGGCCGCCATCGTCAGTGTTGAACTGACAGTGAGTACCGCTATACCCAACCATTGCGTTATTTTTTTCATCATCATTAAACCTATTACGACTTTATGCTTGACGCTATTTTAGAAAGCTAAAACTTAAGGCTTGCTTAACAGTGCCAAAATAAATGTATCTTGATTGTTGTTAAGACTGCCTTAATGAAAGAAAGCTACAGTGAGTGAGCGTAAAAAAACGTTTTGTATTGAGACTAAAAATAGGCGACAAAATAATGCGTATCTGTTTAATGCTGTTGATGACTCTGTGGTTAAGCATCACTCATGCCGCAGTGCCTAATTTTGATGATATTGAGGCCGAAGAAGATTATTTGGCAGTGGAGCAAGCGTTTCAGCCTGTTGTTAAGACCCGTGATGGCCATGTACAAATGAGTTTTACCATTGCCGATGGCTATTATTTGTATAAAAAACGCCTGTCAGTCAATTCGGGAAACAATACGCCAATAGTGACGGGTGATTTAGCCTTTAATAAAACTGCCGAAATTAAAAACGACCCTAATTTTGGTCGTGTTGAGATTTTTCATCAAGCTGTCAGTGTGGATATTCCCGTCTATGCCAGCCGCGCTCTAGATGTTGGCAAAGAGTGGCCTGTTGATGTCATTTATCAAGGTTGTTCACAGGAAGGTTTATGTTATCCGCCCCAAACCATCAAAACACAGCTTAAATTATTAGCCGTTGCGCCTATTAATCTCGTAAAAAATGAAGCTGTTGAAATCACCAGTAGCACTTCGATTACGCCAAAAACCGATACCAACAATGCCAATAGTTTGGCTGAATTTTTACAAGGCAGTAGTTTTGGCTTAATCATTGCCACGTTTTTAGTGCTGGGTATTGGTTTGTCGTTTACGCCGTGTGTCTTGCCGATGATTCCTATTTTGTCGGGCATTATTGCAGGGCAGGGACAAGGCTTGTCGGCAAAGCGTGGATTTTTATTGTCTTTATCCTATGTCGTGGGTATGGCAACGACCTATGCCTTAGCAGGAATGGCGGTTGGGCATTTTGGCGCAAGTGCTAATTTAGCGGCATGGATGCAAAGTCCTGTCGTGTTATCTATTTTTGCCTTTATCTTTGTGTTGTTAGCGTTGGCGATGTTTGGTTTTTATGAGTTACAACTACCTGCATTTATTCAAGATCGTCTGAGTCATCTCAATCAACAGCAGCAAGGTGGCACGTATATCGGCGTGTTGCTGATGGGGATTTTGTCGGCTTTAGTGGTATCGCCGTGTGTGTCTGCACCGTTGGCAGGCGCATTGTTATATATCAGTAGCACAGGGGATATGTGGTTGGGTGGTGCGGCATTATTGGCGTTAGGTTTGGGGATGGGCACCCCGTTGTTGATTATTGGTGTCGGAGGCGGGAGTTTAATTCCTAAAGCGGGTCAATGGATGGTGGCGGTGAAGTCGGTCTTTGGCGTGTTGTTGTTGATGGTGGCGATTTGGTTGTTATCACGCTTTTTAGCAGGTGCAGTCACTTTGGTGTTATGGGGCTTGCTGTTGATTGTCTGCGGTATTTTAATGGGCGCGCTGGATAATATGGCTTCGGGTTGGCCACGTTTTTGGAAGGGGATAGGCGTCGGTTTGTTGGTATGGGGTGTGTTGTTATTGGTGGGTGCGGCGAATGGTCAATCTAATCCTTTACAGCCTTTACAATTTTCGATGGCCAATAATGCAGCTTCGATAAAAGCAGAGTTAACTTTTCGTAAAATTCATACAACGTTAGAGTTGGAACAAGCCTTAGTGGAAGCTAAACAACAAGGAAAAGTAGCGCTAGTCGATTTTTATGCCGATTGGTGTGTCGCTTGTCTCGAAATGGCACACGATACCTTTACTTCACCTTTAGTCGCAAACGCCTTAAAACCAGTGTTATTGCTACAGGCAGACATCACCAAAAATGACGAACAAGCCCAAGCCTTGTTAAAACGCTTTGGATTATTTGGCCCTCCGAGTGTGTTGTTTTTTAGTCCTGATGGTCAGGAGTTACGCAAGTTACGCATTATGGGAAGTATGGGGGCAGAGGAATTTGTGCATCATGTGAGGTCGTTGAATTAATTCTAATTGCCCTTGTATTAAGGGTGAGGACGCTCTTTAATTTGGCGGATGTTGGCCTTCAGTCGCAAGTGTTGACAAGCCAATATGAGGAGATTAATTTGGCGACGCTGATAGGGTTGGTATTGAATAAGTTTTAAGGCTAAAAGTAAGGATACTTTTATTCAATAAATGTATAAATAAATGGGTAAAAATAATGGCTAATAGAAATGAGTTAATTATTTGGGATCTTGATGCCTATGGCACACCCAGTGATTTTGATGAAGCTTTAGAAATGGCTGATGTGTTGTCTGAACAGTGTGAAGATAATACCTCATTAGCTTTAAAAAAGTTTGCAAGCAAATTAAGTAAAACAGCTCAAAAAGCGAAACTAGATGATGACTTTTGGGAGGGCTATCAAGCTATTGAACAACACGTAGCTACGCTTTCTTATGCTGCCTTTGTGTTAGAAATGCCTGACAGAGGTTGGGAAAGTATTTTAAAAGAAGTTGTTGCCTTAGCTAGTCAGCTTAATTTAGCCGTTGTTTATGAAGAAGCTATAATGGCTTTTTTACCTAATAACCAAGTGTTACCGCCTGAAAACTTACCCTATTGGCAGGCAATTAAAGCGTCTTTAAAAGTTCGTGCCGCAAGTACTTTTCCTAAAACATTAAAACAATTTAAAAAGTTAATGGAGCCTAAATTTGATGTGCTGTTAACAAAGCATGGTTTTGTTGGCGGATTAGAGATGCCTGAACCAGAAGGTATATATTCAGCCTATTCAAGAAAACTAGGTGATATTGACCAATATATAGAATTTCTCTATAGATTAGAACATGGGGCTGATGATTTTACGTTTATTATAACGTCAGGTGTTTCACAGGAGCGAGTTAACAATATCTATGAAAAATTTGCATTCTATAAAATTAAGCCTTTTTTATCTATTACAATACCCATAAGCTCATATCGCGAGCTTCCACCCACAGAAGGCATTATAAATAATATTGAATCGGCAGAAAAATTTGTCTGTTATCTAGAAACACAGTTATTACCTATTTTAAATCAACTCAATAGTGTTATAGCGATTGATAGTTTTATTCAAAGTGATCATCCTTATACTAGTTTTCCTAAACTCGGATTTAACGCTCCAATGCGTATTATTTTTGCTCGATTAGCCAATAATCCTAAATACGAAGAATTAATTATTCAGCTCGAACGTGATATGAACTGGGGGGCAAATGATAAAGCTCGGGCCACTGAATGGCCAAAATTACTAAAATATTTACAAGATGAAGTTCAACCCTTAGTACCGTAGCCCGTCTGAAACACCAGCCAATCATTAACTAAAACAATAATTTAACGGTTTAATTCTGCTGTAAGCCCTGTGTTATTACAGAGGCTACAAAACTATGTTTGTTTATGGAATAAGTCTACAAATAAATGTTGTAAACTCATTTCCAATACGAAACGGTAATTTCATAAGATATTTTCCATTTTTTTTTATAATATAAAAGCAAATCAAATCATCAAAGCGTTTATCGCGAGAAATAATCATAATATCTCTAAGTGTAGGCATGTCTTCTAAATCTGTTATTTCGTGAAAAAACATTAAAAAATCTTGAGTACCAAATTTATAAGCAAATCCATTTTCAAAAATATCTAAATGAATGTCATCGACAGTATTAGTGTATTTATACAATATTTGGCCTAGACTTTCATGCGTAGTAATTCCCCACTCGCCACACCCTTGATTAACCAAGAAAATAAATCTTTGGTGAACTCTTTCTGTAATAGACTTCATTTCTGTCTCGTCATTTACTCAAGTGCATTTAAAACAGCAAGCGCAGGATGGGTGGAGGTAAAAAACCAATTGCAATCAATGGCTTACACACTACAATGTATGTGTAAGCCGAAAAGGAATGTTTGAATAAATTAACCCTTCACCAACGCCCCAAACTCCGCTTCACCAATCAAATAACTAGTTTCTTGTTGTGGCATTAACCAGTGAGGTGTCGCTTCACTAGAAGATGCGCAATTGGGGTAATCTGGATTCGCCGAACGGCCTGCAATGGTTTTTTCCATCACCATCGAAATGTATTGGTCATTACTGCCTTCGAGGGTATTACCATTGAGAATGACTTCAACGCCAGTCGATTGAGCATATCGACGGACACTGTTAATACGTGAGTTTTTCGGCTCATAAGCATCTGCACCAATGCCATTTTCTGAGGTCACACGAATACCATCACGCACCCGCGCCACTAAAGAATGATTACCTTCGGTATGTCCTTTGGAATGCACCAACGCCACGCCTCGGCCGAGTTGTACGCTGCCTGTAAAGGTGATGACACGCTGCGGATTAACGCCAGCAATACCATTAGGGCAATACCAATCGGCTTGGCAAGGGATTAACGCACCTGTTGATATCCATTCTTGCTCATGGACTAAGAGTTTGGCATTGGGAAAAAATCCAGCTTGTGAGCCTGTGCCTAGCCAATGACGAATATCTTGGGTGTGCAAATGGTCGTAACTAATATAATCCACTTGTTCGGGGCGAATGCCTGTAGAAGCTAAGGCACTTTCAACGGTGTTATATAACGGCGCCATGACGTTTTGCGCTTTTTTCGGGAGATGAAACTTTTCGACTAAACGCTTAAAAAATGGCGTTTCACGGTTGCCTTCGACATCGGACGGTGAAAATAATAAGGTTTTTACTTCGCCTGCAAAATCACGATATTGCACGACAAATAAACGATTCAAAATATGAATCAAGGGAAAACGATAGGTGCTTTGGGCATAAACACCGCTATAACCGTACCATGTGGGATAAGGTACGCGAATCAAATTAATACTTTTGTAAAACAACACTTCAGGCTCATCCATAAAGCGTTCTCTAAAGCCTTGAGCCGCTTTACGCACTGCTTCTAAACGTTGTTGTGGTAACGGTGATTGACGGCAGTTGTCAAAATCGGTGATCGCTTGCATACCTGTGGGCAGATTATTCATGGTGTATTTCCTCTTGATTCTTAATGATGGCGAGTAATAAATTGGTTAATTGCACGGCTAACCATATCAGGTGCTGCGCCTGATAAGGCGTAAAAAAGACGTGTCGATTTGCCCACTGTCCAATGCACTTTTGGCACACGACCTTTGTACTGTGCGGCCTGTAAAATGGTACTAGCGACATCGTTTGCGGTTAAATGTACGCCCATATTTTTAATGCTGTCGGCGTTCATATCGGTCACCATGTCGGTTTGCACAAACAGTGGCAGAATATCCATCACCCGAATACCATCGGCTGCCCACTCTAAATCTAAGGCTTCGGTTAAACCGCGCACGGCAAATTTAGTAGCAGAATAGACCGCTAACGAGGGTTGACCATACAACGCCGAAGCGGAGCACAAGTTAATTACCCGTGAACCTTGTGTTTGTTTTAAATACGGCAACGATAAGTAACAGCCGTTTAACACGCCTTTAATGTTGACATCAATTAATAGATGTTGACGCGCTAAGGGAATATCCGCCAAAGCGCCAGAAGCCAAAATGCCTGCGTTATTGAGCAATACATCTAAGCGGCCAGCCTGTTGCACAAAGTCGGCTAAGGTTTGTTGCCATGCTTCAGGATTGCAAACATCTAACTTGGCGGCATAACTGTTATTTGCGCCAAGTTCTTGGCGTAAGCGTTGTACGCCTGTTTCATCGACATCAAATAAACCCACATACCAACCTTTAGCAGCAAAGAGTCGGGCGGTTGCTTGGCCAATACCTGCCGCTGCACCTGTAATAAAAATACTTGGACGTGACATAATGGCCTCTGAATGTTTGTTTTTTTAAGATGTGCTATTTTAGAAAAGAAGTCTTTCCTAATTCAAGAGCGAATATGACACAATCCGACGAAATGAGTACGAATGTACCAAAAAAAATCAGCAAACGTGGTTACGCGGGTCGAAGTGCCGAACAATTAATGCAAGAACGCCGTCAACGGTTGATGGATACCGCTTTAGAATTATTTGGCACAGTCGGATATGTGCCAACAACAGTGGAAAAAATCTGTAGTCATGCCAAAGTGACAACACGCCATTTTTATGAACACTTTAAGGATAGAGAAGCGTTGTTGATGGCGATCTTCGACACCATTTTGCAAGAAACCCGTCAGCTGGTTTTAGCGGAGATTGTCATGAGCGATTTGCCGCTAGAACAGCGTTTTGTTGGGGCGGTGAATGTATTTTTAATATCTCATTTAGACGACCCGCGCCGCGCCAAAATTACCACGCAAGAGATTTTAGGTGTGAGTCAGCGGGTTGAAGCGCATCGTAATGTCTTGATTACCGAGTTTGCGTTGTTGATTGAAAGCTATTTAACGCTGTTAGTGGCGGAAGGAAAATTGCCTGCTAGGAATTATCGGATCTTGGCTTTTGGTATAGTCGGCGCAATGCACGAATTACAAATTGCATGGTTAAACCAGCAAGTGCCTCAACAGCGTGAAGTGTTGGTTGCCGAAATTGATTATTTGATGCAGATCATGATTAAAGGCGTGACGGTGGTCAGTGACAAAGAAAATTGACCTTATTTTAATTAGGGGTTATCGTCACAAAGAGTGCTGTTTTTTTGTCTTGTATCAACCATTATTCGAGAATATGAATGACTGAAAAAGTATATAACGTCTTGTTTTTATGTGCAGAAAATTCGGCACGTAGCATTATGGCGGAAGCTATTTTAAATAAATTAGGTCATGGTCGATTTCATGCCTTCAGTGCGGGTAGTCAACCTTCGGGACACATCAATCCATTGGCGATAGATCTGTTAAAGAGTGTGGGCTATTCGGTAGAAAATTTGCGTAGTAAAAGTTGGGATGAGTTTCAGACCGATGATGCGCCTGAAATGGATTTTGTTTTTACCGTCTGTAGTGATGCGGCGGAGGAGGTATGTCCTGTGTGGAAAGGGCAACCCGTTTCGGCACATTGGCATTTTGCGGATTTGGCTTCTGGACAGGGTTCGTTAGCGCAACAAAAAGAAGTGGTTCATCACGTCTTGCAAGAAATCCGTCAGCGGGTGCAATTACTGTTGAATTTACCGTTGGCTAAATTAGACAAAGCAGCATTGCATCATCATGTACAGACCTTACAGTCTGCTTAATGATGTTGATCCCTTGCAGGAAATCTTATATAGCTATTGTTTGTGGGGCAAATTAATCCTTCGATAATAGTAAGCTGGGGTTTAGCCCCAGCACCAACCAAAAATCTACCCTTAACTTTTCTTCCCCAATAAATTCAATGGCACTTTTAAATAAGCGACACCATTATCTTCAACAGGTGGAAACTCACCCGCTCTAATATTCACTTGAATCGACGGAATAATTAAACGTGGCATGGCTAAGGTGGCATCTCGTGCCTGACGCATGGCAACAAAGTCGGCCTCGCCATTCTGACCAGCCAAATGAATATTCTGGGCTTTTTGTTCGGCAACGGTGCTTAAATACCGATGTGGGCGCTGGCTTTTGGGTGGATAGTCGTGGCACATAAATAAGCGCGTATCGTCGGGAAAATCTAAAATACGTTGAATGGATTGATATAACATTCGCGCATCACCTTGTGGAAAATCACAACGCGCTGTACCGACATCGGGCATAAATAAAGTATCCCCAACAAACATGGCATCTTCAATCACAAAAGCCACATCGGCAGGGGTATGACCTGCAACTAATAGGACTTGAGCAGTCAGTTCGCCAATTTGAAAGTGTTCGCCATCTTTAAATAAGTAATCAAATTGACGGCCATCGGTGGCTAACTCATCACCCAAATTAAACACCTTCTTGAATACACCTTGTACTTGGGTGATTTTTTCACCAATGGCTATTTTGCCACCAACTTGCTCACGTAAATAATGGGCAGACGATAAATGGTCGGCATGAGCGTGTGTTTCTAAAATCCATTCAACGGTTAATTGCTCTTTTCTGATATAGGCGATAATGGTATCGGCAAAATCAGTGCGAGTGCGTCCTGATTTCGGGTCGTAGTCTAAAACAGGGTCAATAATAGCTGCTTTTGTCCCCTGACCATTGCTGACAACATAGCTGTAAGTTTCGCTATCCTTATCCAAAAAATGCTGTATTTGTAAGGTGGACATGAGACATGCTCGGCTTAATTCAATCGCTTAATGCTATATCAATATACAAAATTATAAAATGTCTTTTTATATATTGTTTTTATGTATAATGAAAGCGGACGTATGTTAGAGGGTAAAATCATGTTGCCATTAGCGCAAATGCAGGCTGCCGCAGAGCAAGCAGCCAATTTATTTAAAGCCTTATCCCATCCCGACCGTTTGATTTTATTGTGTCAATTGTCGCAAGGTGAGTTTTGTGTCAGTGAGTTGGAAGAAAAATTAGCGATTCGTCAGCCGAGTTTATCGCAACAGTTAGGCATATTACGGCAAGAAAACTTAGTCGAAGCCCGACGGGACGGTAAGCAGATGTATTACCGTATTACCAGTGAAGATGCGTTAGCTATTTTGCAAACGCTATGTAGTCGTTTGTGTGTGCCAACCGAAGAGGTGAATAATGAGCATTGATTGGGCTGCGTTTACACCCTATAGCGCATTAACAGCCGGTGCGTTGATCGGTTTGGCTTCGGCCTTGTTGATATTAGGGATTGGTCGTGTCGCAGGCATAAGCGGCATTGTGGGTGGCTTATTTAGTGGCTATCGAACAGAGCAATGGCGGTGGTATTTTTTAGTAGGCCTATTAGCATCGCCTTGGCTATATCAATTGTTTGCGGTTTTTCCTTCAGTACAAATCACCTCTGATGTTCCTGTGTTATTAGTTGCAGGTTTACTGGTGGGTGTCGGTACACGTTATGCTACGGGTTGCACCAGTGGTCATGGCGTTTGTGGCTTATCACAGTTGTCGGTGCGTTCTTTGGTCGCGACCTTAAGTTTTATGATGGTAGGTTTTATCACCGTATATGTGATGAAGCATCTCGTGGGAGGCGTATAACATGGACAAAATCATAGCGTTGCTTGCGGGTGTGATTTTTGGTGTTGGTTTGATTATCGGTCAGATGGTCAATCCTGCCAAAGTCATTGCTTTTTTGGACTTAGCAGGGGCATGGAATCCGTCTTTAGCCTTAGTGATGGCGGGCGCAATTGCGGTTGCCTTGCCCGCGTTTCAATTCGCCAAACATAAAAAGAACAGTATGTGCGGCATGGAAATGCAGTTGCCAACCAGCAAAGTCATTGATAGCCGTTTGATTGTGGGCAGTATCGCTTTTGGTGCGGGATGGGGATTGGCGGGTTTTTGCCCTGCACCTGCTATTGTCACGGCCGCAACGGGTCAATGGCAAGCCATTGTCTTTAGCTTGGCGATGATGACGGGGTTTTATCTCTTTGCGGTGATTGAAAAAAGAATGTAGGCGTTGCTCAACATTGAGTGATGGTACTACGCGAGAACGGCCTAAGTGATCAACATTAAAGAGCCAAAAATGAAGCATTTATTGCCCGCATGGTTGCAAAACAGTGAGTGGCGACATCATTTACATCAAGACATCATTGCAGGACTTGTTGTAGGTATTGTCGTTATTCCGCAGAGTTTGGGTTATGCCTTGTTGGCAGGTTTACCTCCTGTTTATGGCTTATATGCGGCGATTGTCCCTGTTTTAATATATGCCTTGATTGGTGCCAGTAATACCCAAGCTGTTGGCCCAGTTGCCATTACCTCCATTATGACGGCACAAGCTCTAGTACCTTTTGCTCAAAGTCATAGCAGTGTTTATATCGCTTTAGCGGCGTTTATGGCCTTGTTAGTCGGCGTGATTTTGCTGTTTGCGGCATTGCTAAAATTAGGCTGGATTATGCAGTTTATTAGCCGTGGGGTGATGGCAGCATTTATTACTGGCGCGGCAGTATTAATTATCACAGGGCAGGTTAAATATATCTTAGGTGTGAGTGTGCAGGGCGATACTTTGCCGCATTTGTTGTACGGTTTTTGGCAACAACAGGCGGTTATCAATGCTAATGCCGTTATGATTGGCATGAGTGCCGTATTACTATTATCGTTAAATCGACTTTACACCGTACAAACGCTCAGTCGCTTAAACGTATCCACCTATGCAGCTAACCTAGTCAGTAAACTCATCCCAATTATCATGTTAATTGCTGCGAGTTTGTGGGTGTATCAAGCGCAATTGTTTGGCCACATTGCAGTTGTTGGTGTCATTCCCGCAGGCTTGCCATCGTTTGTTGTTCCACAATGGCCAGCATGGCAGCAATGGCAAGCGTTGTTTACGTCGGCACTATTAATTGCCTTAATCGCTTTCATCAGTAGTGCTTCAGTCGCGAAATCAGTAGCTTTACAACGGCAAGAACATTTTGATGCCAATAAAGAATTATTGGGATTAGGTTTGGCGAATATCTCTGCCGCCTTTTTTAAAGGATTGCCGATTACAGGAGGTTTTTCTCGCACAGCTGTAAATGTTGAAGCAGGTGCAAAAACGCCATTGGCAGGAGTGTTTTCAGCCTTGGTTATGGCTTTAGTGTTATTGGTTGCGAATGATTGGTTTTATTATTTGCCGTTGGCTGTTTTGGGGGCAGGCGTGATTGTTGCGGTCAGTAACCTTCTTGATCTTCAAACCTTAAAAATGGCATGGCACAGTGATAAAACCGAGGCGGGTGCTTATTTAGTGACGTTAATGTCAGTGTTACTATTTGGTTTACAGTTGGGCTTATTGTTTGGTTTGTTTTTTTCTATTGCAGCATTGATTTGGCGTAGTCATCAGCCACACATGGCCGTTGTAGGTCAGGTGGGAGAAACAGAGCATTTCCGTAATATCCTCCGTCATCAAGTGACGACATGGCCTACCTTGCTGTTGATTCGTATTGATGAAAACTTATTTTTTGGCAACAGTGACAGTATCGCTAATCGAATATGGCAAGAAATCGAAGCACAGCCTCGTGTCAAAAATGTGGTATTGATTTTTAGTGCGGTCAATCACGTCGATTTATCGTCACAGTGGATGTTGCAACGCTTAGAACAGCAGCTATCTGAGCGTAATATTCAGCTCCATATCGCTGAAATGAAAGGCTTTGTGATGGATGTTTTAGCAAATACACCCTTTATCCAGCAATGGCGTGGTCAGATATTTTTGACCACAGAGCAGGCAGCAAATACCCTAAAACCCGCTGATCCTGAGTTGGAATATAATTTATAGCGGCAAGAAAAAGCAGATTTATGTTTCATACCCAATCTCTTTCACTTCGCTGAAGCAACATGACTTCGTTGACATAGCGAAGTGGAAGTTATGCTGCGTATGCTTTCTCCATCGCCAATGACTTCGCCACATCCTGACCAATGACGGCATAACCTATTTCAGAAGGATGATAACCATCTTCCGCTAAAAAATGGGCTTTCATCGGTGTTTGATAATCAATGACAGCACAATCAAGCAGTTGGCTAAGCGTCTGGCGTAGTGCCGAATCTAATGCTCGCGCCCGAAAACCAACGACCTGCCTTAATGGACTCGGCAGGGCAGTAAACTGGTGCATCGGCGGCAAGGTTAAAAAACGAATCGGTGCATTGCTGTGTTGACGAATTTTTGTCACTAACACTGTAAGGTGCTGCTGCCAATGTTTGAGCGAACTGAGGCGAGTGGTGTCATTCACGCCAATGCTGACTAAAATAATATCAGCTTGATGTAAGTGTTGTGGTAGTAAAGTCAAACAAACATCAGCCAAACGTGCGCCATTTTTGCCATAAGCAAACCATTGCACCGATTTAGCGAGTTGCTGCTCTAAAGCGATCGCCACTTGTGCCGCTAAGCCTTGCTGTTGATGGCTTACACCCACACCAGCAACGGTAGACTCACCAATCACCACTAATTTTAGTGCGTTTTGATTGCTTAGGGATGAGTGGCCAAATTGTTCACCAGCCGCTTCGGGTAAACGAACAGTAGTCCGTTTGGTGTGAATTCCTTGGGCAACAATTACAGGGAATAAACCTGTAAAAAGTAGCCAAAAACGTGAGTTACTCATGATTGTTTAAAACTCCTTTTTAACTTGTAGGGGCGAATTTATTCGCCAACTAAATGGCTTCGACTCCGCTCAGCCAACATTCACTAAAATGTTCCCTGAGCGGAGTCGAAGGGGCAAATCAATCGTCATCATCATCTTTTTGGTCAGTTGTTTGACTTGCCGCATTATCACCCACCACCAAACCAATAGCCGCAGGTTGAAAATAAGCCACCGTCCAAAATCCACCGACAACAATCAACAATAACAGACCCACAACATTAAAAGATGAAGTAATTGCTTGAGCAGGTTCACCGTGTTTTTTACCTGTCACCATGCCACGAATCAAGTTTTCTTTATGAACAAAGCAAGAAATAATGACACCAACAATATGGAGACCCACTAAACCTAACATAATATTGGCGACGATTTCGTGGCCTTCTTCCATGCCTTCACCACCCCATTCTTGTAAATAGGCATAACCTGTTACCGAAACGGCAATGCCTAACAGCAATAACGCATATACGGCCAATGCGCCCAATGGGTTATGTCCAATGTAGTGTGGTGCTTGCGCTTTACCAATTAATGACAATGCGTATTGCCACGCTTTGGTGACGGAGGGCAAAAAGTCACGGAATTGAGCATGACGACTGCCCACAATGCCCCACACTAAACGAAAAGCAATTAATCCTGCTAAGGAATATCCAAAAGTCAGATGAATAATCTGTAAACGCTCAGATTCAGCACTTAAATATGCACCGACAAAACTGACTACCAATAACCAATGAAACACGCGTGTTGGTAAATCCCAAACTAAAATTTTAGTGTTCATGATAGATGTATCCTGTGTTTAAGACTTACGCGGCTATCGCTTATTTGCTCACTCCCTCTCCCTGAGGGAGAGGGTTGGGGTGAGGGTGAAAACGCGCTATTCGCAGGCCTAAGTCTTAAGTTTAATAAGCGCGACGCATATTCATACTTTGATGACAAGCGGCACAATTGGACGGCGACTTCACCCGTTTCCATGCTTTAGCTGCTATTTCATTATGCTCTTTGATAAACCAGCGGCTTTCGGTAATGCGCGGCAGTTTGTCTGCGCTTGCCGTCGTGCGGTCTTTCGCGGAACTGTTGGCGGACAAGTATTTATTCAGATTTTTAACGGTGGCATCATCAACCGTGGCATCAACACCAAAGTGTTTGTCTAATCGTGCGGTGACTTTTTGCCATTCATTTGCAGACAGTAGTCGGGTGGGAAATGGCACATGACAGCTACCACATTCGGCATTGTAGAGCGCATTGGTGGGGAGTTTGACCTTGTCGCCATCATCATCGGCAATGGCAACACCAGAACTTAATAACCAAGCAGCACCTAACAGACACAATAATTTTTTCATAACTTTAACTCCATTCGGACTTGCGCGGTAATCGCGACGAGTAAGTCCTGATTATTTAATCGACAATAAATAAGTCAGTACATCGCCTTTTTCTTGCGCTGTACATTCTCGACTCAAGACATCTTTGCAATTTCGTCTAAACCATTTTTCGCTTTTTTTGCTATCGGTAAAGCGTTGCTGATTGGTACTGGGAGCCATGGGTTGAATGGTACGCCCTGTCACATCATGTTTGCCCATTTGTTTGGGGTTATTAGTATGACAACTGGCACAACTCCAATCATTCCCGTGTTTTTGATTATAAAATTGTTGTCCGCGTGTCGCATTAAAGCCTGAAAATGCAGGATTGTCAGTTTTGGCTTGTTGCTGATAACCATTTAATAAGCTTGTTGGTGTTTCCGCAAAGCTGGTATTACTCATCATAAAAATGCTAACAAACAGTGGGAGGGCATATTTAACTAAGTTCATGATGCTTCTCTTTACGCTAATGGCTAATACTATGAGAGTAATTGACGATCCTTAACGCAGTATTAATAGATCTAAAGTTACAGGATATTTTTCTAGATTTTGTGGTTATAGTCTGTGCAATAACGTACACATATTCGGCAAAAGTCGCCTTTAAATTGATCGTATCGACTAAGTTACAGTTAATTTATCGCAAAACGAACAGGCACTATCACTGACGCAGCAATCACCACATCACCATGACGAGCAGGAATAAACTGCCATTTTGCTACGGCCTTTTGCGCCGCATCATCTAATAAACTAAAGCCAGAGCTTTCAGCTAATTCAACAACTTCCGCTTTGCCGTCGATAGATACTTTCACTTTTAACATCACAATTCCTTGTTGTTGGCGTTTTTTGGCAAAGACAGGGTAGCTTGGTTGTGGATTTTTTAGAAAAGCAGCATCAAAAATAGGTTTTTCGATGTCGGAACTTGCTGTCATGGCTGTTTCGACTGCTGACACCATATTCGTCGTTTTGTTGGTTTTGGCTGATTCGATATCAGTTGTCGTCGCTAACAAAACGTCGGGTTGGCTTATTGCTTCGATATTAGCACTAGGCGTAAGAGCGCTGGCCTGAGTGATTGTGGGTGTGTCTTTTTTGGGCGGCATTTTTTCGGCAATTATTTTTTTGGCGATGCTCGTTTGAGGAGTGCTTGAGGCGATAGAAGTTTGTGCTGTGAAATGTTGTAGGGTAATGCTCAATGTGTGTGATGGGGTCGAAGAGGGCGTGTTAAAGATAGATGCACCAATCGCCAAAAATAAAGCAGCATGGGCAGTCAAAGACCAAAACAAAGGCGCGCTAAAGCGTTTGAGTAATGACTTCTTTGCATGAATTTGACTGGTGTAAAGCAATCTGTTGGCCTTGTTTTGGGGAGTCTAAAAATAATTTCTCATTATATGACAACTTCACGGTTAAGTACGCATCAGCTTGAGCTAAACATATTTCAGAAGTTATTTTTTTATTTCTGCATCCAATCCAAATCTCTCTGCGTATAGCTAGTTACAGGATGTTGATGTCGATCTGATATCAAGCTGTAACCACCCATCAATGAGAGATGAAATAATGAAAATCACACCCGTTCGCCGTTTAGGATTAACCGCATTAGCGAGTGCATTGTTGCTATTACAAGCTGGTTCGGTGACGGCTTCTAGCCATCGTGAAGCGCCTTCCATCACCAAGTCTCCCAAAGTCGATGCTACTGACTTTTATATGTTTCGGAGTTATGAAGCCAATCGTGCAGGCTACGTGACCTTTATTGCTAATTATTTGCCTCTGCAAGACGCATACGGCGGGCCAAATTATTTTGCCTTAGACCCTAATGCCTTGTATGAGATTCATGTTGATAACAATGGCGATGCGATGGAAGATTTAACTTTTCAGTTTCGCTTCAAAAATACACTGGCAGATTTAAAAGTGCCTGTCGGTGGCAAGATGGTTTCTGTGCCGTTAACCAATATTGGTGCGATTAGTGCGGGCAATAACAGCGCGTTAAATGTCAACGAAAGTTATACCGTTGATGTCGTGCGTGGTTCACGTCGTGGTAATACGCGGATGGCACTCATGACCGAAAATGGCAGCACCTCATTTACGAAGCCTGTTGATAATATTGGTAATAAATCAATTGCTAATTATCCCGCGTATGCCAATACCTTTATTCATAACATGACTATTCCGGGTTGTGCCACCAAAGGACGAGTATTTGTGGGTCAACGTCAAGATTCATTCGCAGTGAATTTGGGCGAAACTTTTGACTTAATTAACATCGCAATCCCTGCTACTGATTTTGACGCAACGGCTGAAAACAAAGGCTTAAATATCTTGGCTGACAAAAACGTCACGACAATGGCCTTAGAAGTGCCCATCAGTTGCTTAAAAACAGCCAATGATTCGGTGATTGGTGCATGGACAACCGCCAGTTTACGTCAAGCGCGTTTACTCAATCCCAATCCTAAAAGTGAGTTAAATTCGGCCTCTAAAGAAGGTGGCGCATGGACGCAAGTCTCACGTTTAGGGATGCCTTTAGTCAATGAAGTGGTGATTGGCTTAAAAGATAAAGACAAATTTAATGCCAGTAAGCCTAAAAACGACGGCCAATTTGCCGAGTATGTGACTAACCCAACCTTGCCCGCGTTGGTTGGCATTATATTTAGTGCTGCAGGGGTTAAAGCACCAACCAACTTTCCACGCAATGATTTAGTCACCGCGTTTTTAACGGGTGTTGAAGGAATTAACAAACCTAAAAATGTCGTGCCTTCGGAAATGTTACGCCTCAATACAGAAACGCCAGTCGTGACCAAAGCAATGCAAAAACGCATGGGTGTGATTGGCGGTGATACTGCAGGTTTCCCGAATGGTCGTCGTCCAGGTGATGATGTTGTTGATATCGCCCTTCGTGTCGTCATGGGCAAATTATGTACCTTAAGTATTGGTTGTGTGGCTGCAGATGCGCCATCAGGTGCGCTTGGATTTACTGACGGTGCGTTGCAAGACCCTAGTCAATTTGGCGATACCTTCCCGTACTTAAATGCACCATTTGCTGGCTCATTGGCTCATTAATAGGTCGTTAGGATGAAAGAGGAAATCAACATGATAAACAACAAACCGATGCGCTTTTGGTTGGCCGCGTTTGCCGTCAGTTCTTTAGCCGCTTGTAACGATAATGACAGTGACGCGGTTGTCACAGCAGCGCCAACAACACAAACCAAACCCGACGCCTTTACTACGCAAGTGCAAAAAGATGTTCAAGTTAGTAATGATGATAGTGAGCCTAAAGAGGTTGACGCCGTTGTATTAGCGACATCGGAAGATGCCGAACCCGTAGCCGTTAACTAGGAGTCAATCATGCGTTATGTCTTGTGCATAATGCTATTGGCGATGAGTATTGAACAAGGGGTGTTTGCTGCACCCCGTGTTCCCTCAAATCCCCAAGAAGTATTAGAACGTTTACCCGAAAATGTGTTTGTGCCTGCCGTCGTTAACGCCAAAAAACCTGATTTGACAGAAGCGTTAACCCAAGCACAAACGCTATTAGCTCATAGCCAACAAACAGGCGATCCCCGATATTTAGGTTATGCCGAAGCTCAACTCCAACCGTGGTTAAGTCAAGCGACTATTCCCGATGATGTGTTGTTAATGCGTGCACGTTTGCGGCAGTTTAATCATCAATTTGCCAGTGCCTTAATTGATATTGCCCAAGTTTTACAGCACCAAGCTAATCATCCTGAAGCCTTATTATTACAAGCATCTATTTATCAGGTACGAGGCGATTATTCACAAGCCCGAAGCGCCTGCCAACGGCTGCGCAGCTTATCAACATTGATGTTGGCATTAGCGTGTGAGGCACAAGTCGATGGCTTAAATGGCGAAAGTGATAAAGCCTTAAAAACCATGTCCTTGTTATTGCCGAGCGTCAAAAATTTGGATGCAGGACAACAAACTTGGTTTTATTTAGCGTTGGGTGACTTAGCGGTTCGTCGTGGTCAATTGGCCGATGCCGAGCAGTATTATCGTCGTTTAGACATGAGTAGTCCTGCGGCATTGTCATCGTTAAGTGATGTTTTATTAATGCAAAAACGTTATGCCGAAGTACAAAAACTCTTAATCAACTATCAACAGCATGATGGGTTATTACTGCGTTTAGCTATTGCCGAAAAAGCCTTAAACACGTTACAAGCGCAAGCTCTAGCCCAAACCCTGCAACAGCGTTTTACAGCTTTACGTTTGCGTGGCGATAACAGTCATTTGCGCGAAGAAGCACTATTTGCCTTTTATGTGCAGGATAATGCCAGCAATGCTTTAACGTTTGCGCGTGCCAATTGGAAACAGCAACGCGAACCACATGATGCAGAAATTTATTGGCTGATTGCCCAAAAAACACAATCGACAGCCGATATTCGTCTGTTACAAACATGGTTAACTCAAACAAAATTACAAGATGTGAATCTCACGCCTTCGATTCGTGTGACTTTGGGAGTGAAGTCATGAAAAAAATCATTTTACTCTTATCATTACTCTGTTGTAGTTCTATCGGCTATGCTCATAAAGCCAGTGATAGTTATTTAACGTTGAATGCCAGTAATACAGGTTTAGTGAGCGCACGTTGGGATATTGCCTTGCGCGATTTAGATGTATTGCTAGGCTTAGATGCCAATAATGACCGTCAATTAACTTGGTCAGAAGTCTTAGTCAAAACGAATGCAATCCAGCAACTAGCACAAAGCAATTTACAGTTACAGCGTCAACAACAGGATTGTCCGCCGTATTTGTTTAATGCTCCTTTAGCGATAGACCGTCATACCGACGGACAATATGCTGTACTAACGATGACTAGCCAATGTTCAGCGGCAGGTGCGTGGGCAGTCAAATATCAGCTGTTGGCCAATGTCGATGCCGGTCATCGTGGCATTGTAAATTGGCTGCCAGAGCAACAGTCGGCACAAACCTTGGTGTTAAGCGCAAATGAACTGTTTATCTCATTAGAAAAAGTGTCTGCTCAGCATTCATTGCTGGCGTTTTGGCGTGATGGTGTTGCTCATATTTGGGCGGGTTATGACCATATCTTATTTTTACTGTCGCTGTTGTTGCCTGTTGTTTTGTTGCGTCAACACCAGTCTTGGCAGGGGGTTGATGATTGGAAAAAGGCATTATGGGATGCCGCCAGTATCGTCACTGCTTTTACCGTCGCCCATTCGTTAACCTTAGCAGTAGCCGCATTTCATTGGGTTTCTTTACCCTCACGTTGGGTGGAGTCCGCTATTGCCGCCTCCGTCATTGTTGCAGCGTTGCATAATCTCCGCCCTGTTTTAGATCGGTGGCGGTGGATGTTAGCGTTTGTCTTTGGTTTGATTCATGGCTTTGGTTTCGCCAGTGCGCTGTCCGATTTAACGTCAGGTACAGATGCGCAATTGTTGGCGTTAGTTGGTTTTAATTTGGGCGTAGAAACAGGGCAGCTAGCCATTGTGGCGATATTTATTCCGTTAGCGTTTTTAAGTCGAAATAGTCAGTATTACCAACGTGGTATTTTAACGGGCGGCTCATTAATGATTGCCTCTGTCGCTGGTTTGTGGTTATGTCAGCGTCTATTTAATCTAACTTTTTAAACTGACGCAGGTAACTTGACATTTGTCCGCATTTTAACCGTTTCTAACGGTTTCATGCTCCCAAAAGTCAAGTTAAAACGGTGTTTTGCGTCAGTTATCATTAATAGCAGGTTGAAAATGGCTGAGGACATGGCGGTACTCATTTACAGAACAGCTTTAGGCGACCAGCGTGCCTTTGACAGTTTGTATCATCAATCCTCACCCAAGCTCTATGCTTTAGCATTGATGGTGGTCAAACGCAAAGACCTTGCCGAAGAAGCTTTGCAGGATGCTTTTATCAGTATTTGGCATTCGGCTCAAAGTTATTCAGAAGAAAAAGGCACAGCGCAAACTTGGCTAAATACGATTGTTAGAAATCGCTGTTTAGACAAGTTGCGACGACAGCCTAAAGGGATCAGTGATTTATCGCCCATTGAATGGGAGAACATGATTGCCGATACGCCCGAACCGCTGGATGAAGTGATGGCCGACTCCGATGCCAAACGATTAAATGGCTGCTTAGAACATTTAGATGATAAACAACGTCAATCGGTGATGTTGGCATATTTTCAAGGCTTATCGCACAGCGAATTGGCGACTCAGTTGAGTGCACCTTTAGGCACAGTTAAAGCATGGGTTAGAAGGGGCTTAGATAAACTTAAAGGATGCTTGCAATTATGAATTATCAACATCCTGAATTACAAAAAAGATTAGCCGCAGAGTACGTTTTAGGCTCATTGCAAGGCAAAGCACGTTTACGTTTTGAACGTTTGATGGTTGAGCAGCCCGCATTACGCCGTTTGGTTGCGGCATGGGAGCAACGTCTAGCGCCGTTATCCAATCAATTAGCTCCTGTCCCTGTACCACCTGCGGTATGGCAAAACATTCGTCAACGTTTAGGATTTATTGTTGTTGAGCAAAAGCCAGTTTCAAAACCTTTTTGGCTAACGTGGGCATGGGGTGGAAGTTTATTAGCTTCTGCCGTGGCGGGTGTGTTGGTGTGGAATACCTTGATTTACCAACCTGACGTTATCCCATCCTATAAAGATTTAGCGGTATTAAGTACGGATAAAGCCGAACCCACATGGATTGTCCGTGTAAATGCCGATGGTAGTGCGTTACAGCTTTCGAGTCTGCAACAAGTATCTGTACCGAGTGACAGAGATCTAGAGTTATGGGCAATTGCTGACGGTGCGCCTGAGTCTTTAGGGGTGATTAAACTATCACAAGGTCAAGGCTCATTAACGTTTACGGCTCAACAACGTCAGCGTTTAAGGTCAGGTAAAGTCTTAGCGATTAGTATCGAACCAAAAGGTGGCTCAACAACGGGTAGCCCGACAGGTGCGGTGTTGTTTACGGGTAAAATTAGCGTTTGAGTGCGCGGGGCGATTGCTATTATCGCCCCGAAACCGAGCAAGTACGATTTAATGACTTCTTAAAATGATTTAAACGTCACTTTAGTATGTTTTTTGTCCAAATAATAACGAATTTAAGACGATTTTATGAAATCTCGGATTTCCACATAGATTTTGTGGATTTATTCGATAGTTGTATCGGGCGTGATAAAGGCAATATGAACGTACAGTAAATGACTTCTGTGATCACATGTATCGCTAAAGTTTTTACGACACAAAAACGTTCAACTTAGCCAAGGTGATAAGCCATGAATGCCAAAACTCCTGATGATCTTCTGCAAAAAGCTAGCGAACAACAAGGTAAAAAATGGAAAGATACCAAACGCTATAAATGGCTATTAAGTCCCGCATTGCCTGTTATTGGTATTGCTGCATTGACAGCCTATGCCGTTGCGCCGAAAAAATTACGTGCGTTGGCATGGGCAGGTCCGATCTTAGTACATGGTGTGATTCCTGCCTTAGACCGTTTGATTGGTGAGGATACGAGTAATCCTCCTGAGTCCGCGATTAAAGAATTAGAAAATGATAAATATTACAACTTAATAGCTAAAGCGTTTATTCCTTCGCAATATGCCTTAACCATTATGGGGGCATGGCTCGCTACGCGCAAAAACGTCCCTATGTTAGACCGTATTGGTTTAACGGCATCCGTAGGTGCGCTTAATGGTATCGCCATTGTCACAGGCCATGAATTAGGTCATAAACACGAATCACACAACCGTATTGGCGCAATGTTAGCGTTAGCACCCACGTTTTATACCCATTTTGCGGTAGAGCATAATTTTGGCCATCACAAACGGGTTTCGACACCAGAAGATCCAGCCAGCAGCCGTTTGGGTGAAAGCTTTTGGAAGTTTTTACCACGCACCGTCATCGGAGGCTTTAAGTCAGCCGTTGAGATTGAAACCAAACGCCTAGAACGTAAAGGCAAAGGCTTTTGGTGTGTGGAGAACGAGTTATTGCAGGGTTGGGCAATTACCGCAGGCTTTGTGGGTGTCACCACAGCAATTTGTGGTAAAGGTGCAATCCCATTCTTAGTGGCTCAAGGTGCTTATGGTGCGAGCTTATTGGAAGTGGTGAACTATATTGAACATTATGGTTTGTTACGCCAAAAAGATGAAAATGGCAAATACGAACGCACGATGCCCGAACACAGTTGGAACAGTAACTATGTGGTCACGAATTTGGTGATTTACCAATTACAACGCCACTCCGACCATCACGCCTATCCAATGCGTAGCTTCCAAGCATTACGTCATTTTGAGGACTCACCGCAATTACCCGGTGGCTATGCGTCGATGTTATTGCCTGCGTATATTCCTTCATGGTGGTCAGCATTGATGGATCAGCGTGTGGTGGATCACTACAACGGTGATATTACCAAAGCTAACATTGACCCAGAGCGTCGTGAAGAGTTTTTAGCTAAGTATGCTAAACCGACGTTGACTGCTGAGCCATCATCTAATGTGGTGCAATTGGTCGAGGACAAAATAGCGGTTTAATAGACATCACGTCATGTTTTAAGGTGGGGCATAGCTCCACCTTTTTTATGCCAATCAATAGCAGTTTGTTGACGCCTTGCGCCAATAAAAACAAGCAGTTGTGCGAAAAAATAATAAGAATTATTCCTATTTTCACTAAAAAAATAGTGCTTCACAAAGCAAAAAATTAGGCGTATAAATTAACTATAGGCACAATTTTTATAGGGGTATATAAGATGAATTGGCGTTTAGCATCTGTGATGTTTACATTGGTATCAGTTGTCGTAATTGGTATTTTGGTGACGATTGCTTTGGTGGCGGGTTACGATAAAGCTAATGCCGTTATGCTTACTATAGCGTTGGGATTCTTGCTGTCATTACCACTAACGTATGTGGTAACAGGTCGTTTGGTAGAGTTTAGCGCCACTCAGAAGTAGCAAACATTTTTGTATTACAGATGCTGGGGTTTGCCTCAGCATCAAATAGACAACTTATTTTTTGATGACTAGCTCGTTATGGATCGTGTGTACACCTGCGATGCTATTAGTCACATCAATCGCATGGTCAATTTGACTCTGACTATCAACAACCCCAACAAGCTTTACATCTCCTTTAATAGTAGTGACCGTGATATCCATATTTTTTAGGATGGGGTCACTGACCAATGTCGTTTTTACGTCGGTGGTCACATCAATATCTTTAACTTCAGTCACGGATGTTGCTTTATTACACGCGGACAAGATCATCGTACTGGAGAGTATCAGTCCTAATGTTAAGTGCTTAAATGATGTTTTCATATTCCAATTTCCAAATGTGCGTCATTAAACTTAGCGTTTAATATCTTCCAATTGGCTTGAGGACTCAGTGCGTTATCGAACTTTCAACCATTTCTTTAGATGTCATCAATTAAAAATTGACACTTAAATATAAACAATTCTATAATTCGGGAAAATACGAAGTGTATGAGCATGGCATTACCCAATAATATTCAAAAGTTTTTGCAAGCGTTGGCTAACGAAAATAGGCAACGCATTATGCTGTTGTTTGCCAGCCAGCCAGTCCTGACCGTAAGTGAAGTGGCAGAGCGTACTCAGTTGGGAATGTCTACGTCATCTGAACATTTGAAGCAACTGAAAGAAGCAGGGTTATTAAACTCGGAAAAAATAGGCAAAGAAGTGGAATACCGAGCCAATGTCGCTCAAATTCAGCAAACCTTAGATCAACTAGGTGCGTTCTTAAAGCAGTGTTGTTAGTTATTGTAATAGCTAACATTTCGTTAGTTCGGGAAATATAGGTGTGATTATGGTATACGATGTCGTGGTGATTGGTGCAGGGCAGGCAGGTTTAGTAACGGCTCATGCTTTGCAAAAAAAAGGTTTAAATTTTCTTCTTTTGGAGGCAGGGGAGCGCGCTGTGGGTTCGTGGCCAAAATATTATGACAGTCTGACCTTATTTTCCCCTGCTCGATATTCTAGCTTGCCTGAGTTGTCGTTTACGGGCGATTTAACACGATATCCTACGCGTGATGAAGTGGTGGACTATCTTGAGCGTTATGCCCAGCATTTTGCCTTTCCAATCCACTTTAATACCCGCGTGACTAACATCCAACGGCAAGATGAGCTTTTTTGTCTAAGGACGACACATACTGACTATTTTGCACGGGCTGTCGTCGTTGCGAGTGGGCCTTTTCATCAACCGAATATCCCTAATTTTAAAGGATTGACTGACTTTAAGGGGCAAGTGTTACATTCCGCGGCATATCGTTCACCTGCAGATGTTTTGGGACAGCGTGTGGCGGTAGTTGGTGCGGGTAATTCTGCATTGCAAATTGCTTATGAATTATCTGCTATGCACGAGGTCATACTCACATCACGCCAAGCACCGCTATTTCAAAAGCAACGTGTTTTAGGCCAAGATATTCATTTTTGGTTGAAGTGGACAGGTCTAGATACAGGGCGATGGGGTAAATGGTTACTCGGTAAAGAAACACCTGTTTTAGACCAAGGAAAATATCGTCAAGCCGTAGAGAGTGGACGTATTCGTTATCAGCGCATATTTGAGCGTTTAACTGCCGATGGTTTGCAATGGTCTGATTCGTCTTTGCCAATAGATACTTTATTGTTAGCCACAGGATTTAGCCATTTACCTAATTATATCAATGAGTTAATCGGAGATGGTTCCTCAGATACTCCCCAACAAGAAAATGGTATTGGTACAACTATTCAGGGCTTATATTTTGTTGGTATGCCGTGGCAACGCTCACACGCATCGGCTACATTACGCGGCGTGGGTGATGATGCACGTTATGTAGTTAAACATCTTCAACGGTATCTAAAAAATCCTCAGACAACTCACTTGTTACAAGGCTGTTGCTAATGCAAAACATCATTGATTTTTGGGCGATGGCCAATACGCTAGTCATTATGTTCGCGTTGGGTTTGCATCCTAATGATTCAGCGAAAGCCGATAAACTCAGTCAGTTAATTTTTGCGCGCGTGCTGATGTATAACTTACTGATTCCGTCTTTGATGTTAGTCGCACTAAAAAGCATGAATGTTTTTTCATCGGCAAGTTTGTCGGCTATGGCTTTGTGTATTGCGGCGGCGGGTGGTACTTCGGCAGGCGCATTTGTCAAACAAGTCAAAGGCTCACAACGTTTGATTGCACAACTCATTATCTTTTTATTGGGGGTGAGTCTTGGGGCAATTACGGTTTTTTCGATGATTGGTTGGATCAATTCAGAAAGCTTGTCATTAGGTTATTTAGCAGGCTATTTATTAGCGATCACCTTGATTCCGTTGTTATTAGGAAGTTTTATCAGCCAGCTTTTTTCTCAATGGGCGAAATTATGGCAGCCGCGTCTTGAGCGTGTGGGTGGTCTGTTGGTGATTTTATTAGTGCTTGCTTTAGCATTACGATATGGCCAAGAAATCTTGACTGGTCCGATTGAGCCTTTATTAGCAGCCTGTGTATTAGTGATGATATTTGTTGTGCCTCCTCTGTTTGAGCGCACTTTGGCCGTGCGTCGTACGGTTGTATTGGCGACCTTAGTACGTAACCTAACTTTGGTTTTATCTTTATTAGCGGTATTGCCGAATGCAGCCAATCTCTTACCAACAGTATTAGCGTTTGGTTTGTTGATGTATGTGATGGTGGGAGTATTATTGTGGTGTTGGCAAAGAAATATGGATTGATCCATCCACCATTAAGGTGCATCTTCCCCGATATTTAGCGCGGGTTGATGCTCTTGTTTTACATCAGTGTGTTCTAAAAACTCAGGTGGTAGGGTGTCGGTATCGGGTGTTTCTGGCTCAGGTTTTAAGTTTTTACCTAACACCGTTTGCCCTTCAAATGACAAGGTTTTTAGGCTGTATTCCATCACTTCACCTTTGCTCGTCGGCCCTCTAAACTTTACAGGAAAGTTGCGATAGTCGGGCGCAAGCCAGACATCATACCCTTGTTGTGTTGTGCCTGTACTCAGGTTAATACGCTGACCCTGCAAATGCAGGGTTCTAATCACCCCTGCGGGCAATTTGACCATTTCTTCAGAGAGTAATTTTAATTCAATGTTGTAAACCGAACTGCCTGTGGTGACTTGCATTTGTCGGCTTTCTGCACCTGTAAAACTGACCGCGACTTGAAACGGTAAACTGGCCGCATCTTGAATTTCATTTTGAATAGTGGTGTATTTGACTTCATCCGTTTTACCAAAACGAATGCTATTTGTGCTTCGGTCTATATCGGCAAAGCTGCGTAACTTGCTATTCAGGTACATTCGATATTTTTCGGGGCTAATACCATTATTGGATACGCGGCCTTCACTGATCATCCGTGCTTTAAAGCCAAATTTAGATGCTTCATTTTCGATACTATAATTTTCGCCTTCCATACGCCAAGTTTGTCTGATTTCTACGCCAATACCTTTAAAGCTAGCTTTATAGCGAGCATGAATTTCTACAGGAAAAGATGGCGGCGGCTCATCTAGTGGCGGAGCAGGAGTTTTAGCAATTTCTTCGGGTGGTGGCGGTAAGTTATCCCCTAGAGGTATCACTTTATCACTATTTGGCACATCTTCGGGTTTGTCGCTTAATGGATTTTCAGGCGGTTTTAGCCCTTGATTCGCTAAGTTGTCGCCATTGATCGGTTCTTCGGGTTTTTCCGCTTTAGGCTTTTTGGTGGCGACATTTTTCTTGGGTTGTTTGGGTTTTGCGGGTGCTACTTTTTCGGCCGCAGGAGGTGCTTCTTCTATCAGCGTGACTATTGCCGCCCCTAGTTGAGGCTTAGGACGTGCAGGCGGTTTAATTGTAAGTTTAACGCGTGGAATAGAGTCGGCTTTTTTCTTGGATAATACTTCGTCGGGTGAGTCTGGACTAAAATCAGGCAGCTCAAATTCACCATCCCAAAAAATGGCAAAATGTACGAACAACGACAGGCCCATTGCGGTGGCTAAAGGCTTGCGTTGTAAACGAGTCATCATTCCACGAAATATGTTCACCGTTACGCCTTAAGCCTGTTTGCTTAATTGGGCGAAAGCACGTTCTGCGGCGTTCAGTGTCGCTTCAATTTCGGCATCGCTGTGGGCGCTGGAAATAAAGCCCGCTTCAAAAGCAGAAGGTGCTAAATAAATACCTGCATCTAACATCAAATGAAAAAACTCACGGAAACGCTCGACGTTGCAAGCCATGACATCATCATAAGAGGTAATCTCTGCTTTATCGCTAAAGTACAAACCAAACATGCCACCGACTTGAGTGGTAGTAAAAGGAATACTTGCGGCGTGAGCGCGTGCGCGTAAACCTGCTAATAGTTTTCCCAAATTAGCACTGAGTTGAGTATAAAAACTCGGTTCGCTAATGAGTTCAAACATCGCCAAACCTGCGCGCATGGCTAATGGATTACCTGACAATGTACCTGCTTGATAAACTCCACCCAACGGTGCGATACATTCCATAATGGCACGTTTGCCACCAAATGCACCAACGGGTAAACCTGCGCCAATCACTTTGCCTAAACATGTTAAGTCAGGCGTAATGTTGTACAAGGCTTGTGCACCACCTAAAGCGACACGGAAACCTGTCATCACTTCATCAAAAATCAAGACAGCGCCGTATTCGGTACACAGTTGACGCATGGTTTGCAAAAATTCCAGTTTTGGCGGTACACAGTTCATATTGCCAGCAACGGGCTCAACGATCACACAGGCAATGTCATTGCCCATTTCTGCAAACAGTTGTTTCAGTGCGTCGCTATCGTTGTAGGGGAGTGTGAGTGTATGTTTAGCGAGGTCGGCAGGTACGCCCAAAGATGTGGGTACGCCCAAAGTCAGTAAACCTGAACCTGCTTTTACCAATAAAGAGTCGGCATGACCGTGATAGCAGCCTTCAAACTTTAATAATTTATCGCGCTTGGTATAGCCACGCGCCAAACGAATCGCGCTCATGGTCGCTTCTGTGCCTGAGCTGACCATGCGTACCATGTCCATTGATGGCATGATTTCGCAGACTTTATCGGCCATTAAAATTTCGGCTTCGGTAGGTGCGCCAAAACTTAAGCCATCAACCGCCGCTTCTTGTACTGCTTTGACAATGGCAGGGTGGGCGTGACCGACAATCATCGGCCCCCATGAACCAATATAATCAATATATTGCTTACCATCGGCATCCCACAAATACGCTCCTTGCCCTTTTTTAATAAAGACAGGTGTACCACCTACGCCTTTAAACGCCCGAACAGGTGAATTGACTCCACCCGGAATATGACGGCAGGCAGCAGCAAAAAGTTCTTGGTTACGGCTCATGGTGAAAGTTTCTCTCAATTTTGACGCGTGTGCTGTAAATAATTCGTGATAGGCATTTGCCCGTTGCTGAATGTTAGCAATGGGGAGCGCGCAAATATCATGAACAACAGCGACACAATGTGCGCCTGCTTTCATTAATGGTGCGGCATTTTCTAGGGTTATGCCGCCAATAGCAACGATAGGCAAGTTAAATTGTTGCGCGGATTGCAAAATTGCCACATCAGCTAAGGCAGCATTGGGTTTGGTGGCTGAGGGAAAAAATGCACCAAATGCCAAATAACTTGCGCCTTCGTCTACTGCTTGTTGGGCGAAAATCAGTGAGTTATGGCATGTTGCACCAATAATTTTATCTTTTCCTAAACGCTGACGGGCAGCAGCAATCGAACCATCACCACGCCCTAAATGCACCCCTACACCCACAGCTTCGGCTAAGGCGACATCATCGTTAATGATTAGTTCAGCTTGGTAAGTATCACATAATTGTTTTAAGGCTTGAGCTTCGCAGAGTCGCTTTTGGCTATCAGTTGATTTATCTCGATATTGAATGATTTTGGTTTGGCCTTTGAGCGCAGCTTCAACCACAGATAATAGTTTTGCGGTTTCAAGATTGTTATCAGTAATGAGATACAAGCCCATAGCAAAAGAATGAGTCATTTAACGTCCTAAAAATGTACGGCGATAAGGGATAGATTGGCCATCCGCATGAGGTTTATCGGCGTTTTTTAATGCCTCGTGTAGCCATACTTCGGCACGTGTGATGGCTATGCCTAAGCTTAAACCCTGTGCGAGTCCTGCGGCAATGGCTGACGCTAAGGTACAGCCCGAGCCATGAAACTCTCCTGCTAAACGCGGCCATTGACTACTTTGGCTGAGTTTGCCGTGTTGGTAGAGACGATTGTGAATCATCAAGCCCGACTCATGGCCACCTTTCAGTAAAATAGCCTTTGCGCCTTGTTGTGTTAAGTCGGCAATTAATTCGGCTTCTTGGTGGGGTAGGTGAAAGGACGATAATCGTTGTGCCTCTACCGTATTGGGGGTGATAACTGTCGCAAATGCAAATAAACGGTGAATATGCTGAATAAAATCACCCGCCGTTAAACCTCCGCCACTATTGGCAGCCAACACAGGGTCTAACACTAAGGGGATATGAGGGTGAGTGTGAGCAATACGCTCAATGACGGCAATCGTTTCGATTGAACCCAACATGCCGCATTTAATGGCTTTAACGGGTAAATCAGCGAGAATTTTTTCGGCTTGTGCTTGCAGTAGTTCGGCACGAACGGTTTCAAAACCATACACTTGTTGGCTATCTTGAATGGTTAATGCAGTACAAACGACGGCGGCGTGTGCGCCAAAAGCGGCGATGGTTTCAATATCTGCTTGAAGTCCTGCGCCACCCGACGGGTCTAAGCCACTAAAACAGAGTACGACAGGGCGCATAACTTTTCTCTTTGCAGAATTAAAATGGCTTCACAATCACTAAAATAACAATCGCCACCAACAATAGTACGGGTAATTCATTAAAGAATCGGAAAAAAACGTGAGATTTTTGGCTGTTGTCATTTGCGAGTTGTTGGCGATAATGGCCACAAAATAGATGATATACCACCAGAAGTGCCACTAAAACCAGTTTGGCGTGTAACCAATGTTGCGCCAAATAATAGTCGGGCGCATTGGCAATCATGGCAAACCCAAAGACAAAAGTCAGCACCAACGATGGCCACATAATGCCACGATACAGTTTACGTTCCATGACTTTAAAGCGTTCAATACTCAGCGTGTCGGTACTTTGGGCGTGATAGACAAATAAACGCGGTAAATAAAATAAACCTGCAAACCAACATACCATCGCAATCACATGAAAGGCTTTTAGCCAAAGCATGAGCGGCTCTCCTCAAATAGAACGTCTATTTTAGACAGCTTATGTTAGAAAAGGCAGTAGTGTATTGGGGACATCTGTATATTAGACCTACAATTGTCGCTAGCAATCGTCGTCTGCTTTGTTACAATCGCCATCTTATTCCATTATTCAAGCAGACCTAGCCTTGTCCTATCGAACTCGCGTTAAAATCTGTGGCATAACTCGTTTGGCCGATGCACTCGATGCCGTAAGCTTGGGTGCGGATGCTTTGGGTTTTGTCTTTTATCAACCCAGTCCGCGTGCAGTTGACATCAAAACAGCGCAAGCGATCATTTTGGCCTTGCCGCCGTTTGTGTCTGCGGTTGGTTTGTTTGTGGATGCGACACCTGAGTATGTGCGTGAAGTCTTAGCCACTGTGCCATTAAGCCAGTTGCAATTTCATGGTGATGAGTCTGCCGAATATTGTCGTCAGTTTAGCAAGCCGTGGTTCAAAGCACTGAGAATGCAACCCGATAGCGATATTCACGCTAAAATAGCCGAATATCCTGATGCCAGTGCCATTTTATTAGACGCATGGCATCCGCAATTGAAAGGTGGCACAGGCGAAACCTTTGATTGGCGACATTGGCCAGCCAGTCAAAAACCGTTAATTCTTGCGGGTGGTTTAACCCCCGAAAATGTCAGCGAAGCCATTCATTTGACGCAGCCTTATGCGGTTGACGTCAGCGGTGGTGTTGAAGCCAGCAAAGGCATTAAACAATTTACGCTTTTACAAGCTTTTATGGCGGGAGTAAATGCAGCATGACTGCGATTCAATATAGTAATTTTCCTGATGCTCGTGGCCATTTTGGTGTGCATGGTGGTCGCTTTGTTTCTGAGACTTTGATGAGTGCGTTATTAGATTTAGAAAAACTCTATAACAATCTAAAAGATGACCCAACATTCCGCGCCGATTTTGACCGTGATTTAGCGCATTATGTTGGTCGTCCATCGCCGTTGTATCACGCTGAGCGCTGGAGTCGTGAATTGGGTGGTGCACAGATTTATCTCAAACGTGAAGACTTAAATCACACTGGCGCACACAAAGTTAATAACACCATTGGCCAAGCCTTATTAGCCAAACACTCAGGTAAAAGCCGTATTATTGCCGAAACAGGGGCAGGTCAACATGGCGTTGCTACTGCGACGATTGCTGCGCGTTTAGGCATGGAATGTGTCGTTTATATGGGTGAAGAAGACGTAAAACGCCAAGCGACAAACGTCTATCGGATGAAGCTTTTAGGCGCAACCGTTATTCCTGTGACCTCTGGTTCAAAAACGCTTAAAGATGCCATGAACGAAGCCATGCGTGATTGGGTCACTAACGTTGATGATACCTATTATGCGATTGGTACCGTGGCAGGCCCGCATCCTTACCCCATGTTAGTGCGTGACTTTCAATCCATTATTGGCCGTGAAGCGCGTCAACAATGTTTAGCACAAGCAGGGTGTTTGCCTGATGCCTTGGTGGCCTGTGTCGGTGGCGGTTCTAATGCCATTGGTTTATTTCATCCGTTTCTTGAAGATGAAACTGTTGCCATGTACGGTGTCGAAGCCGCGGGTGATGGCGTGGCAACGGGTCGTCATTCCGCACCGTTAACAGCAGGAAAAATCGGTGTCTTACACGGTAATCGTACCTATTTAATGGCGGATGAAAACGGTCAAATCATTGAAACGCATTCGATTTCCGCAGGTTTAGATTACCCCGGTGTCGGCCCAGAGCACAGTTGGTTAAAAGATATTGGCCGTGTCAATTATGTTGCTATTACCGATGATGAAGCCTTAGCGTCATTCCGTCATGTCACCAAAACCGAAGGCATTATTCCCGCCTTAGAGTCGAGTCATGCTTTGGCGTATGTGCATAAACTTGCACCGACAATGGATAAAGACAAAATTATTATTTGTAATTTGTCAGGTCGTGGCGATAAAGACTTGCTCACGGTCGCTAAATTAGACGGTATTGTCATCGCTTAAGTTGTTTTCTCGCCTTTAATATCAATCGAAGGCGAGAGATAAAATGTATCAGGAAATTGTTATGTCCCGTATTCAGGCATGTTTTGCCGCATTAAAAAGCCAACAACGTCAGGCGTTAATTCCTTATATTACCGCAGGCGACCCCCACCCTAAATATACAGTTGCGATGATGCACGCCCTCGTGGCGGGTGGTGCAGATGTCATTGAGTTAGGTGTGCCGTTCTCTGACCCAATGGCCGATGGCCCGACGATTACCAAAGCACACGAACGTGCTTTAGTTCATGGCACAAGCACCAACGATGTCTTAAATATTGTCAGTGAATTTCGTCAACAAGACAGTAAAACTCCTGTCGTGTTAATGGGTTACCTCAATCCGCTAGAAATTATTGGTTATGAAGTCTTTGCCAAAGCCGCACAAAACGCAGGTGTTGATGGTCTCTTAACCGTTGACCTACCGCCCGAAGAAGCCGCCTGTTTGGCCATGACCTTAAAACAACATCACATTGATCCTATTTTCTTGTTAGCACCTACCTCGACCGATGAGCGTATTCAAAGCATTACCGCCGCAGCCAGTGGTTATGTGTATTATGTCTCGCTCAAAGGGGTAACAGGCTCAAATACCTTGGATGTTGATGCAGTTGCTGAGCGTGTGGCAACGATTCGTCGTTTTAGTGATTTGCCTATTGGTGTGGGTTTTGGTATTAAGGATGCCGAATCCGCCGCTGCTGTCGCTCATTATGCCGATGGCGTGGTGGTTGGCTCGGTTTTAGTCAACCGTATTGCCGAATTAGGGCAAACACCTGATCTGATTCCAGCCGAGTTACAGCGTTTGATGGCAGAAATGCGTCAAGCAATGGATAGTATTTAATCGATAGAGTTAAGACTTACGCAGCGCACCGCCTAAGTCTTAATCAAGAAAAACACACGAGGGCACTGCCATGAGTTGGCTGGGAAAAATTCTACCGAATGCAGGCAAACAAGCCGAAGAACGTAAAGTCTCGGTTCCTGAAGGCGTTTGGCGGAAATGTCCGAAATGTGATTCGGTGCTGTATCAGGCCGAAGTCGAACGAAATCAACACGTTTGCCCCAAATGCGATCATCATTTACGGATCAATGCTCGTGAGCGTTTAGATTCATTTTTAGACCCTGAAGGCCGTGAAGAAGTCGGCATGGATTTACAACCCGAAGACCGACTCAATTTTAAAGATAGTAAAAAATATATTGACCGCTTAACTGACGCTCAAAAAGCGACAGGTGAAACAGATGCCTTGATTGCGATGAGAGGCACAGTGAACGAAATGCCATTAGTCGCGGTAGCCTTTGAGTTTAATTTCATGGGTGGCTCAATGGGCGCGGTGGTTGGAGGTCGTTTTGTCCGTGCGGCTGAAATTTGCTTGCGTGAAAGAATTCCCTTAGTGTGTTTTTCGACATCGGGTGGCGCAAGGATGCAAGAAGCCTTGTTTTCACTGATGCAAATGGCGCGGACTTCAGCCGTCATTGAACAATTAAAAATGAACGGTATTCCCTATATTTCGGTATTAACCGACCCTGTTTATGGGGGTGTCTCAGCGAGTTTGGCGATGTTAGGTGATTTGAATATTGCCGAACCCTATGCCTTAATTGGCTTTGCAGGGCCACGCGTCATTGAGCAAACGGTGCGCCAAGTCTTACCCGAAGGTTTCCAACGTTCTGAGTTTTTACTCGATCACGGTACAGTGGATATGATTGTCCATCGTCACGAAATGCGCGATACCATTTATCGTGTGCTGGCTAAGTTGACACGTCGGCCTGTTTAAACATACAAACCAATTTTGTTGAATGATAATACGTGGAAATACAGTCGCAGCAGCAACATGGAAGTGCCATGAAAACTTATTTTAAGCGAGATAAGGTTTTTCTTTGCTTTAGTTTAATCTTTATTATGATCTATTTTATAGTTGATAAAATGGGTTTTCATGGTTTAAGTCAGCTGCATTGGGCATTGATGATGCCAATTCCAATAGTTGCTGCTGTTGTTTTTTGCGAAGTATTTAAGATAGATTGAATACTAACTACTAGTCTTGGCCTGTATGCAATACGGAATAATCCTACGCCTCCGCACTTTTTAACCCCTCAGTTAACGAACCCTTATGCCATTACTAACCCTTGCCGATTGGCTCAGTCATCTAGAAACTCAACACGTCAAAGCCATCGACATGGGACTTGAGCGTGTGCAAAAAGTCGCCCACGTTTTAAATTTGCAACAGTTAGGCTGTCCTGTCATTACCGTCGCAGGCACCAATGGCAAAGGTTCAACTGTCGCTACTTTAACGGCTATTTATACCGCCGCAGGTTATCGTGTTGGGACATATACTTCACCGCATATCACCTATTTTAATGAGCGTATCGCGCTGCAAAACCAACCAGTTAATGATGAGTTGTTGATCTCCGCGTTTGAGCACATTGAAGCTGCACGAACGACGGTCAATATTTCTTTGACCTATTTTGAGTTCACCACACTGGCAGCATTATGGATTTTTCAACAATCGCAATTAGATATTGTCATTCTAGAGGTAGGCTTAGGCGGTCGATTAGATGCCGTGAATATCATTGATGCCGATGTCGCTGTTGTTACCAGCATCGGTATCGATCATGTGGATTGGCTAGGTGATACCCGTGAAAAAATCAGTGTCGAAAAAGCGGGTATTTTTCGCGCTCATAAACCTGCAATTTATGGCGAAGCCAATCCACCACAACCGTTATTAGATTACGCCGCACAACTCGCCACGCCATTACAAATCAAACATCAACAATTTGGCTTTAGCGATGACGGTGAAACGTGGTCATGGTGGAATGAAACGCAAACTTTTACTCGCCTGCCTAAACCTAAACTGGCTTTAGATAATGCGGCTACCGCTATCGCAGCTATTAGGGTGTTACCGCTCAACGTCACAGAGGTCGCGCTGCATAATGGGTTAAAATCTGCACAATTAGCAGGGCGAGCAGAGCATTTAGTCTATCAACAGAAAAAAATCGTGATGGATGTCGCGCATAATGCACACGGCGCGGCGTTTTTTATGCAACAATTACCCGTTATTCCTTACAAAACGTTTGCTGTTTTTGCCATGCTCTCGGATAAAGATATTGGTGCAACCTTAGACAATTGTTTGGGACGAATAGATGCGTGGTTTATTGCAGGTTTAGATGTACCCCGAGGTACGCCTGTAGACAAATTAGCACCGCTGTTACTTACACGCGGAATGGTTGTGGGTGGAAGTTATCAAACTGTCGGAGCGGCGATGCGTGCAGCATTAGCACAGGCTCAAACAGGCGATAGAATCTTAGTATTTGGCTCTTTTTATACAGTCGCTGCCGCCAAGCAGTGGCTAGCAACACATTAAATACTTATGGATACAGCAGTCAAACAACGCCTATTGGGCGGTATCGTTTTAGTCGCGGGCGCAGCCGTATTATTACCACTTATGTTAGATGGCTCAGGAGCAAAATTACTGAGTCGTCTCGAACCTATTCCTAAACCGCCTGTGACCACGCCTGTTGAGCAAACACGTCCGCAATTAAATCAACAGCAACAAGAAGCTGAAGATCAAGTGGCCGAGGCGCATCCAGAAGATCCACAGTTTTATCCTGTTTCTCAACCTAATACTGTCGAAACAACATCGACCACAAAAACACCCGAACAGTTAGCTGCCGAACAAGCTGCACGCAATCGAGCATTGGCTTTATTGAATGGTACAGATGGCGCCTCGGTAGAAGAGGCTCAAGCGCAAAAACTCGCCGAAGATAAAGCAGAACGCGAATTTAAAAAGCAACAAGCTGAATTAGCATCTGCTAACACAATACCAACAACTACCAGTAATAATGAAGCCTTAGCCCAACAACAAGCACAAGCCTTGATTACACAAGCAAAGGCCGATGCCCAAGCTAAAACTGAAAAAGCAGCCGCTAAAAAAATTGAAGCTGAAAGAGCGTTAGCGATGTTGGAGTCACCCGATGCGCAAACGCAAAAAACGGCTGAAAAAATCCTCGCCGAAAAAGCAGCCAAACAACGGACATTGGATGCTCAAGCCAAAGCCGATAAATTGGCAATAGAAGAAAAAGCCAAAATTGAAGCAGCTAAAAAGAAAGAAGAAAGAACCAAAGCTCTAGAAAAAGATAAGTTGGAGCAAGCAGCAAATGATAAAGCCGAAAAAATAGCCGCTGACAAAGAAAAAGCCAAAGAAGCAAAATTAGCGGCGGAAAAAGAGCAAGCTCAGGCCGAGAAGCTTGCGGCTGACAAAGAGAAAATCAAAGCCGAAGCAAAAAAGAAAGAAGAAGCAAAAGCTAAGTTAGCTTTAGAAGGTAAGCAAAAAGAGCTAGCCAAAGAAAAAGAGCAAGCGAAAGAAAAAGACAAGTCTGAAGCATGGGTTGTGCAAGTCGCTAGTTTTGCAGACCGCAGTAAAGCCGATGCGTTAAGTGGTAAATTGGCAGGTAAAGGTTATCGCGCTCGTGTTGTTAAAAATGGCGAGGCGTGGAAAGTCGTCGTTGGCCCTGAATTACAAAAAGAAGCAGCCAATGGATTGAAAGGACGTTTAAGTAAAGAATCTTCACTCGGCGTAACAGGAGCATGGGTTACACCTTGGAAACCTTAAGTTTTTTAAATGTTGCGTTGATGTTTGTGGTGGTACTGTTAGCTTATATTATTCTCATAGGACTGACGAAAGGGACGACATCCGCCAAGCAAGATATTGATAGCATGGCGGTTTGGCCTTATGTGCCTAGAGAGTTAATGACCGTACCTGAGCGCGAGTTGTTTGTCCGTTTACGTCAAGCATTACCTGAGTATTTGATTTTTAGTCAGGTACAATTGTGTCGCATGATTGAAGTTGACCCCAACGAAGACAAACAAGCGTGGTTTAACCGTATCAATCGCATGAGTGTGGACTTTGTCGTTTGTGCTCCCGATGGTGCTAAAATCTTAGCGGCGATAGAATTAGATGATTCCAGCCATGAGCGTGCAGACCGTTTGAAAGCCGATGTCAAAAAAGACAAAGCCTTAAAGTCCGCAGGTATTCGCATGATTCGTTGGCCAGTTCGAGGCATGCCCACCAGTCAGCAAATTCGCGCTGACTTTATTCGAGCCTTTTCGCGCTAACGCCGAGTAAAGATTTAAACAAGTCTCACAAAATTTGCCTCAGTGCATAGTCTTGTGAGTGCTTTATTGCTGAAATTTTGAGAGAAAACATGACAGTATCTGCTTGGGTTGTCGCATGTGCCGACGGTCTTGAATCGTTATTAGCGGCTGAAGTTGCCCAATTAGGGGCAACCGTCATCAGCCAACAGCATGGCGCAATTATGGTAGAGGGTGATTTAAGTACCGCCTATAAGTTGTGTTTATGGTCTAGATTGGCCTCTCGCGTCTATAAACCGTTATTTCGAGTTGAAAGCCAAACCCCCGAAGCTTTGTACGAACAAGCAGTTGTTTATCCTTGGTTAGATGTTTTTGATTTAGATAAAACTTTTGCTGTCCGTGGTGTCGCCATAAAAGGAGTTGTTTGCCATACCCAATATATGGCGTTAAAACTGAAAGATGCTGTTGTTGACTACTTCCGTAATCAAACCCGCCAACGTCCAAATGTCGATACGCAAAACACCGATATCAACCTACACGTATTAATTCAACCCGATAGCATTATTGTCAGTTTAGATATGTCGGGCGAAAGTATGCACCGACGTGGCTATCGTTTACTTATTGGCGATGCACCGCTGAAAGAAACCCTTGCCGCCGCCATTTTGCAACAAGCAGGTTGGCCAGATGCTAAGTTTGATGCGCTGGTTGACCCGATGTGTGGTTCAGGGACATTCCTCACCGAAGCCGCTTTGATGTATGGTGATGTCGCACCTGGGTTACTCCGCGACCATTATGGCTTTTTAGCTTGGCACGGTCACGATGCCGACTTGTGGGAGGAGTGCTGGCAAGATGCTGTTGACCGTCAAGAGGCAGGGTTACGCAAGTCGTGGCCAATGATGATGGGCTATGATGCTGATACTTCTGCTTTACGTGCCGCTGAAAAAAATATTCATGCCGCAGGTGTAAGTCAGTTTATTACCCTAGAGCATCGTGAATTAGCCCAGTTACCGCACAAACCCGCCAGTTTTGGCTTACTTATCACCAATCCGCCTTATGGTGAGCGTTTAGGTGAAACAGACACCGCTATTTATTTGTACAAAGCATTGGGGCGCTTAGCTAAAGAAAGATTCCCAGAATGGCAAGTGGCTGTTTTAGCAGCGCAAATTGAACACGCGGACGCACTGGGTTTTGAACATTTACATACGCAGAAACTGCGTAATGGCGACCTTAATGTTTTTGCTCGTCATGGCAATATTCAAAATGTGCCATTAGCAACACCCCATAAATTTATCGAAGTTGAAGGTGAAATTCCTGTTGAAGGCGAAGCCTTAGCCAATCGTTTACGCAAAAATATTCAGCACTTATATAAGCAAGCGCAACGTGAAGGCGTGTGCTGTTATCGTATCTATGATGCTGATTTACCAGACTTTAATATTGCCATTGATGTTTATGGGGATTGGCTGCACGTACAAGAGTACGCCGCCCCAAAAATGATTGACCCTGAAAAAGCAACTTTTCGTTTTCGTATGGCCTTACAAGTGATTCGTCACATTTTTGGTTTGCATCGTGATAAAGTCTTTATCAAAGTACGTGCCCAACAAAAAGGCAATCAACAATACGAAAAGCAAAGCCAACGTAATAAATATAACGAAGTTCAAGAAGGACAAGCACGATTCTTACTTAATCTAACGGATTATTTAGATACGGGTTTGTTTTTAGATCATCGACCATTGCGTCTAAAAATGGGACAACAAACAGCAGGTAAAACGTTTTTAAACTTATTTGCTTATACCTGTTCAGCCAGTGTTCATGCCGCATTAGGCGGTGCTATCGAAACTGTGAGTGTCGATTTATCAAATACCTATTTAAATTGGGGCAAGCGTAACTTTGCCTTAAATGGCATTGCTGAAACTCATCATCACTTTATTGAAGCTGATGTCATGGCTTGGCTCGGTCAATGCCAAGAAAAATTTGATGTGATATTTATTGATCCCCCGACTTTTTCTAACTCGAAAAAAATGCAAGATGTCTTCGATGTCCAACGTGATCACGTTGAATTAATCACCTTGGCGATGCGTTTACTTAATCCTAATGGTATTTGCTATTTTTCGACGAATTTTCGACGTTTTCAGTTGGAAGAAGAATCGATGCGTTATCTGCAATTAAAAGAAATAACGCCAGAAACTATAGGTTTTGATTATAAGCGCAACCCTAAAATTCATCGCTGCTGGCAAGTCAGCCCTAAAGAAGCTTAAGGGTAGGCTTATGCTAACCTTGTATGGCACTAAAGGTTGCCATTTGTGTGATGAAGCGGAAGTACTGCTTACACAAGCGCAAATGGCCGTGGCTTTTCAATGGCAATATATTGATATTGCCTTAGATGATAACTTAGTGAAAAAATATGGTATAAGGATACCCGTTTTAGAGAAAGAAACAGGACAGCTGTTGAATTGGCCATTTTCGTTATTAGATGTGGTTGAGTTGGCCTGTTGAAAATAATAATTGGATAAATAGAATACATTTGCTTGGTTTGCTGTCTATTTGTGCAACATTGCACAGGCTGAGCAAATTACCATTGTCTAAGTTTATTAAAAGCGTTAACTTTGCATAAAACATGAGATTCTCATGCTAAGCCTTTGTAATTTATATTTAGGCGATAGTTTATAAGGCGAACTCCATTACCCTATGGATTCATCCTAAAAACTATGTTAAAAGAAGAGTAACCCCCCCGAATAACCTATGTAGAACATGATAAACGGGGTGCTTGGTTTAACTTTCCGAAATCCACAATTGGCTATATAGCCTCAATAATAGGAAGGCGATTCCGATGGAAGAAAATTTTGACGGCTTAAAAGTCATGGTAATTGATGATTCCAAGACAATTCGCCGTACTGCTGAAACCCTACTACAAAAAGCAGGTTGTACTGTTATTACCGCGATTGATGGCTTTGATGCATTAGCGAAAATTGCAGACACCAATCCTGATATCATTTTTGTTGATATTATGATGCCGCGTTTGGATGGTTATCAAACGTGTGCGTTAATCAAAAATAATTCCGCCTTTAAATCAACACCTGTGATTATGTTGTCCAGTAAAGACGGTTTGTTCGATAAAGCGAAAGGGCGCATTGTTGGCTCTGACGAATATCTCACTAAGCCTTTTAGTAAAGAAGAGCTTTTTAGTGCCATTCGCCAGTATGTCAAGTCCTAAGCTGTCAATAGCAATACAATAAGAATGAGGACAGTATGGCTCGAATTTTGATTGTAGATGATTCGCCAACAGAGACGTATCGTTTCAAAGAAATTTTAGAACGACATGGTCATGTGGCATTAGAAGCAGCTAATGGTGCTGATGGGGTTGCAGTGGCGCGAGCTGAACTGCCTGACTTGGTGCTAATGGATGTGGTAATGCCTGGAATTAATGGTTTTCAGGCGACTCGTCAGATTACAAAAGGTGCTGATACTGCACATATTCCCGTTGTGATTGTGACCACAAAAGATCAAGAGACTGATCGAGTTTGGGGGAAGCGGCAAGGAGCTTGCGACTATCTCACCAAGCCTGTGGACGAAAGTTTGCTGATGAAAGTGATTCATAACTTAATACCAGGTAAGTAGGTAGTCACATGGCAGCCAAAGGCTTTATTAAACTGCTAGAAATAGCTGAGCGTTCTAAAAAGCGCGGCTTGGGCTTATTGGGGCAGGGTGCTAATGCGTGGACAGGCGTTGGTTTTTCGCTATCAGGTGAAAATTTTCTTACTCCTATTGGCGAAGTAGCTGAAATCCTGAAAACGCCACGTTATACCATGATTCCAGGTGTTGAGCCGTGGATGAAAGGTTTGGCGAATGTGCGTGGACGATTATTACCCATTAGTGACATGATGATGTTTTTGGGGCGTAAGTCTTCTGTGCAAGAGCATAAGCGCCGAGTGTTAGTTATAGATCATCAGGAAGTTTTTACGGGTCTTACAGTAGATGAGGTGCTGGGAATGCAACACTTTAATATTGCTGACTATACAATGGATGTAAAAGCTCCTTTTGCAGAAGCGGCTCCCTTTGTTCAGGGAGCTTTTGTTCGTGATGGGCGTACATGGTACGTCTTGTTACTCAGTCGTTTGATTGAAGACCCACGTTTCCTTAAGGCAGCTATTGCCTAGTATAGGTTTCGTGGTTTTAAAGAAAATAAAAACAGGTTGTGTGGAGATCTGTCCGCTATGAAATCACCAATGCCAAATTTGCGAAAATCTCTTACGGGGATTAATTTTAAAAGCCTGTTCTCAAAGAATACGTTTCAGGCCGTATTTAGCCGTGGTTTTTGGCGGTCGCTTGCAGATACTCCCGATGCAACACGCTTCTTATTGGCTTTTATCATATTTATTATGTTTACCGCAGGCTCCTTTGTCGTTGTGGCAAAAAAGAGTTCGAATGGTCGTCAAATGATTCAGCATGCTTCTGAGTTGCGCGTGTTGTCTCAGGATATCGCCAAAAATGCGACCGAAGCAGCTTCAGGTAACCAACAGGCTTTCGAGTCACTTAATAAAGCTTCCACAGAATTTAATAGACGTTGGGGCGCATTAAAAGTATTACACGATGAAAGCTATCCAGACACTAAAGCTGTTCAAGCTGTTTGGGATAGAGTGTCTAAAAATATGCAAGCTGTCAGTGCAGGCGAAAAAACGGTTAGTAATTTACATGATTTAGTGGCGGGTATTGCCGATGCTGTGCCAGAGCTACAAGCTGAGAATGACGGTATTGTTGATGCAATGGTTGCTTCAGGTTCTCCGTCTTCACAAGTTGTGATTGCAAAAAATCAATCGGTATTGGCTGAACGTATTTTACGTTCTGTGAGTAGCGTATTAAATGGTGATGAAAACGCAGTGATGGCGGCCGATGACTTCGGTCGTGATGCCGAAACATTTGGTCAAGTATTAACAGGCTTGTTAAATGGCAATGATGACTTAGGATTGGTTGCTGTTAAAAATCCTGAAGCTAGAACTTCATTAACTGCGGTCAGTAAATTGTTTGAAAGCTCTGTTCAGCAGGGTGCTAACGAGATTCTTCAATCCTCTCCTGAATTATTCCAAGTACGTGAAGCTTCTGCGGCGATTTTCCGTGATTCTCCAGAATTATTATCCACATTGACCAAAGTAACAACTGTTGTCGATGAAGAGGCAAATGCTGTTTTAGCAACTATTATTGGTGTTTTGTCGCTCGCAGCAACGCTAATTTCTTTGTTCGGTTTTATTCGTGTTAGAGCACGTCAAGATAGAGACCGCGCACAACTCGAAGCAGATTCCGACCGTCAACGTGCAGAGTCTGTTGAATTAGAAAACCAACGTAACCAATCCGCGATTTTGCGTTTGCTTGACGAATTGGGTGATCTTGCTGATGGTGACTTAACGGTACAAGCAACGGTATCTGAAGACTTTACGGGTGCGATTGCTGACTCTATTAACTACTCTATTGACCAGTTGCGTCAGTTGGTATCAACGATTAATCAAACGGCGGTGCAAGTATCTTCTGCGGCGCAAGAAACTCAATCAACGGCGATGCACTTAGCGGAAGCTTCTGAACATCAAGCGCAAGAGATTGCAGGTGCTTCTGCTGCGGTTAATGAAATGGCGGTTTCGATTGACCAAGTATCTGCCAACGCTGCCGAATCAGCGGTCGTTGCGGATAGATCTGTAGCCATCGCCCATAAAGGGGCGGATGTGGTGCAACGTAGTATCGAGGGTATGGATACGATTCGTGAACAGATTCAAGAAACATCAAAACGTATTAAACGTTTGGGTGAATCTTCACAAGAAATTGGTGACATCGTTTCTCTGATTAACGACATTGCCGACCAAACCAACATTCTCGCGTTAAATGCAGCGATTCAAGCGTCGATGGCGGGTGAGGCTGGTCGTGGTTTTGCGGTGGTTGCTGATGAAGTTCAACGTCTCGCTGAACGTTCTGCCTCAGCGACGAAACAGATTGAACAATTGGTTAAAACGATTCAATCCGACACCAACGAAGCGGTTATTTCGATGGAACAAACGACATCGGAAGTTGTGCGTGGTGCACGCTTAGCGCAAGATGCGGGTGTGGCACTTGAAGAAATTCAATCGGTTTCTCGTAACCTTGCGGATCTGATTCAGAACATCTCTAATGCCGCGCGTCAACAGGCGGCATCTGCTGGTCATATTTCTAATACCATGAACGTCATTCAAGAAATTACGACACAAACCACAGCGGGTACTATTGCGACAGCGCGTTCGATTGGTAATTTGGCAGAAATGGCAGCAGAGTTGCGTTTATCTGTAGCAGGCTTCAAGTTACCAGACTATGCCTAATGATAGGTTTTAGTCTGAACGGCGTGAGGATACGGGCGTGGCACTAGAAGATTGGGGTATCAAGCCAATAGTTCCGATTTCCGATGAACAATTTGCTTTGTGGCAGGGAATGATAGAATCTCGGACGGGGATGACGTTTACGCAAACACGTCGTCCCTTTCTAGAAATTGCCTTGTCAACGCGGATGCGTGAAATTGCGATTAATGATTATGACGATTATTATGAGCAAATAATGGCTGGAGCGCGTGGCGAGAGAGAGTGGATTCTGTTAGTTGATCGTTTGGCAGTGCAAGAAACCTCTTTTTTCCGACATGCTAGTTCGTATGCGTTGGTTGAAAAGCATCTAAAAGCAAAATTAGTTGATACTAAAGTATCTGCGCTAAATTTGTGGAGTGCAGGTTGTTCAACGGGTGAAGAGCCCTATTCTTTGGCGTTGTTGGTTGAGGATTTGTTAGACTCAACCCATCGTCAAGATGTGTTCTATGGTATTACCGCAACGGATATCAGCCTGCCAACTTTGGCAAAAGCCAAATTAGGTATTTACAATGAACGCAAACTGCACGGTATTCCCGAAAAACTCAAAGAACAATATTTCTATATATTGGCAAATCATCGAGATTGGCAAATAAGCCAATCGTTAAAAGCTAGGATTGCTTTTGCACAATTGAATTTAATGGAGCTGGAAAAAGCCCCTTTTAGCGATATGGATGTTATATTTTGTCAAAATGTACTGATTTATTTTCGTCGTTTTCGCAAACGAGATGTTGTCTCTCATCTGGCATCACGCTTGCAGCTAGGAGGAATCTTAGTGTTAGGCGTAGGCGAGATTATGGACTGGCAGCATCCGTTGTTAGAACGCATTGATTATCCTGATACTTTGGCTTTTAGACGTATTGCCTAAGTATTAAGATAGTAATAATAAAGCATCAAGTCCCCAGAGGGTGGATAAAAAGATGAGTGATAATCATAACTTTCTCGCTTTAGACTGGGTTAAAAGCGAGATTGAAGAAACACTAAAGCAAGCTCAACAAGCCTTAGAAGCCTATATTGCAAATCCGCATGACGTGGCAAAACTACGTTTTTGTTTGGCCTATTTGCACCAAATATTTGGCACTTTGCAAATGGTTGAGTTCTACGGCGCAGCCATGTTGGCTGAAGAGATGGAGAAACTTTGCCTCTCGCTAGTTAATCATAAAGTGGTTGATAGTGCTCAAGCTCATCATGCTTTGATTGATGCAATGTTGCAATTGCCTGCCTACTTGGAGCGTTTGCAAGTGGCTAAGCGTGACACGCCTTTTGTGTTGCTACCAACTATTAATGCTTTAAGAGTAGCGCATGATGAAGTGCCACTGTCAGAGTTGGCGTTGTTTAAACCAGATTTCATTCGCGTATTTTCGATATTAGGGCAATCAGGTGTTGCGCCATTTCCCGCAGCATTAAAAAAATTACGTCACGGTTATCAATTAAGTTTATTGGGTATTATTCGCCAACAAAACTTACAGCAAAACTATGATCACCTATTGTTGGTTTTTGAAAAACTAGGTTTGTTTATCGGACAGAAAGCATTACAAGCACTTTGGCAAATGTCATCGGCATTAGTTGAGGGTTTAATGGAGAATGGCATTCCATTAACGCCTGCGATAAAAACACTATTAGGCGAAGTTGAGCAGGAGTTACGTAAGTTTTCTGCGTATCCTCAACATACACCACCGTTAGAATTACTTAAAAACATTCTTTACTATTTAGCCAAAAGTCGAGGGACTACTCATCGCATTATTGCCATTCGCGCATTATATCGTTTAGATGAAGTATTGCCGACATTTGATACGGTAGAGGCGGAGAAAGAAAAGCTGGCCTCTCCTGATCGCCAAGCAATGCAGTCAGTCATCAAAGGTGTAAGTGATGAGTTAGCACACGTTAAAGAAACGATTGATGATTTAACCTACGCTAATCACCCTAATATCCAAGCACTACAGCCGCTGTTGCCTGTGTTGAAACAAGTGGCGAGCACGCTACAAGTTTTAGGTTTTCAACAGTTACAAAAAATCATTTCCGAACAAACACGCACATTAACGAAAGCAATTAACTTTGGCGTTTTACCAGAAGGTGCTTTGTTGGTTGTCGCTAGTGGTTTGATTGAAGTTGAATCAAGCTTACAGCAGGTTATTGAAGATCAACCTTTATCCTCGTCCATTGAAACCTTTGGCGGGAATGGCATGATGGATCAAGTGTCTTCGGCGCAAGGGGCTGTGCTACGTGAGTCACGCACGGCATTAGAAAAAGCTAAAGAATGTATTGTTGAATATATTAGTTCGCAGTGGAATGCTGAGCGTTTAGAAGATTTACCTGCACTTTTGGCCACCGTGCGCGGTGGTTTAACGATGTTAGATTTAACCCGACCTGCGCATATTCTCGCGAAGTTGTCAGAGTTTATTCAACAACATTTGCTCAAAGATGAATATCGTCCAAGCTGGTCGGAAATGGATACCCTTGCGGATGTGATCTCGTCTGTTGAGTATTATCTTGAACGTGTCGCTAATCATCATCAAAATAACAACTTATTGGATTTGGCAGCCCAGTCATTAGATAAACTGGGCTATGGTTTAGTCTTAATGCCGCCTCCAGAACCAGTAGTCAGACGAACAGAAGCGAAAACTGAAGAAGAAAAAGCACTTCCTGACGTAGTCTTTGAAGTGCCAGAAAGCTTGTTGGATAAAACATTGCTCAATATGCCTGCTGTGATATTGCCTGAAGTACATGACGAAGAGCCGACAATTGATTTAGACAAAACTCAAATTTCCATGCCTGCTTTAGTTTTACCTGATGAAAGTGTTGTCGATCAATTGGATCAAACACAGACTTCATTGCCCGCGTTTATTAGCCCAGAGACAATCGAAATTGGTGAGGGCGATAAAACATTGCTTGCTATGCCAGCTGTAGTTTTACCTGAGCCAAAAGATAATATAGAAATTGAAGATGATAGTATGTTCAATAGTACTCTCACCTTTGATGCCGAAGCTTTATTGGGAAACATGACTTTTACACCGAAGTCCCAGCCAGTTGTTACGGTAAAATCAGAAACCGTTGAGCCTAAAATTACTCAGTTTGAAGATACGGCGACTTCTTTCACAGCAGACCCAAATGCTACCTTGATTAATATTGCTGTTCCTCCTGAGATGGCGACAATAGAAATCAAAGATAATGCCTTTGCAACGGTTGAAGCAGTGATTGAACCAGTTCCATTAGATGAAACAACAATGGTTCGTGAAACAACCGAAAATATCGTCGAAGAACAGCCTCTTGTTAAAGTGATTGCCGCGAAAACAGTTGCCAAAAAAGCACCATTTGAAGTCACCGCAATCGTCCCTGAAGATGAGTTAAGTGACGATGAAGAAATTAGAGAAATTTTTGTAGAAGAAGCGGAAGAGGTACTAGAAACCCTTCAGAATTTTGTCCCTAAATGGGCGGCAAACTTTGAGAACAAATCGGCATTAACTGAAGTGCGTCGAGGCTTTCATACCCTGAAAGGTTCTGGCCGTATGGTTGGTGCGAAAGTGGTTGCTGAGTTGGCATGGTCTATTGAAAACATGCTCAATCGAGTAATTGATAAAACAACCAAGCCCAGCACCATGATGATGGAGCTGATTAATAATGTTGTTGAAGTCACACCTGATTTAGTTAAAAACTATCAGAATCAACAACCACCTTGTATTAATACAGCAGCGTTAATGACGGTTGCCGATTTGTTTGCTAAGTCGCAAGTACCCTCATCCGAAGATGTGGCATGGGCTTTGGCGCATGCGCGTGGTGAAGAGCAGCTTGAAACCATTGACGATGTTGAAGTTACTGATGAAGCTACTAATACTTCGTACGAGATGGCCAGTGATTTAACGGGTGAGTTTAGTGTCGTCTTTGCGGATATTATTGAGACTCCGTTTGTAGCGGAACAGCCTGCAGCTGTAGTTATTGCCGAAGTCAAACCTGAGGTTGAAGTTGAAGCCGTTGTTTTTGATAGCGACTTAATGGATGAAGTATTTGATGTGCCAATGGATCTGGGTGAAGAGTCCACATTAGTCGCTCAAACAGTAGATAATGATTTTAAAGAAGAAGTCTCAGTGACAGAAGTGGCGGCAAAAATTACTGTGCCACAACATATTGCTGTTCCTGAGGATGACTTTAGCCAAGATGATGAAATTAGAGAAATTTTCATCGAAGAAGCGGAAGAAGTACTAGAAACTATTAATACTTACTTTCCTAAATGGGCAGCAAACTTTGACAATAAATCGGCATTAACTGAATTCCGTCGTGGCTTCCATACCTTAAAAGGTTCTGGTCGGATGGTTGGTGCTAAAGTTGAAGCGGAGTTGGCGTGGTCGATTGAAAATATGCTCAATCGCGTGATTGATAAAACAGCTCAACCAAGTGCTGAAATGTCTCGGCTTATTACCGAAGTCATTCTGGTTATTCCCGAGTTAGTGGCAAACTTCCAAAATAAAGAAAAACCGACGTTAAATACTTCACCCTTTATGAGTGTAGCCGATTTATTTGCTCACGCAAAAGCAGTATCTGTTGCTGAAATTGAAGCTGCTGTGGCTTGCGCGAAAGGTATAGAGCTTGAACCTGTCGCTATGGTTTCGTCAGAAGTAGATGCTATTGATGATGAAGTGTCTGATGAAGCAGACATGACCGATGCTTTTGAAGAGTTGGCCGCAAGCCTTGCAGATATGCCAGACGCAGCATCGGAAAGCATCGTGGCGCAAGATGCGGTGTTACTAGATATTTTCACCAATGAAGCAAATAGCTATTTAGACGAAATCGCGCAATATTTGTCGAGTTTGCCAGCACAGTACAAAGCAGTACCCGTAACCGATCAGATGCTAAGGGCTTTACATACTCTACGTGGTAGTGCGGGCATGGCGGGTGTAAAAACTATTGCTTCTATTGCTGCACCCATGGAGCAATTACTGAAAGACTTGAGAGGTCAACATCGCGGCTTACAACATAAACATATTGAGTTGTTGGCTGAGTCTCATCGTCTCATCAAGCAAAGTATTGCTGATGTGCTTGATGGTGGATCTGGTTTTGTTAGTGAAGCAAACGAATTTATCGCTTTAGTGGATAAAATCGCGCACATGCCATTGTCCGAAGAAGAAGATGCCTTTATTACATCTGTTGCCCCTGTTAATACCGCAGGCTTGGTGGCAAGCTTCCTCGAATTAGGTTTAGATCATTTATTGGACGCATCTTGGGAGCTGAGCGGTTGGTTAAGCTCGTCTGAGCGTGCCGATCATATTAAACAGTTGATACATGAATTGGAGTTGTTAGCTCCTGTTGCTAAATCTTCAATGGTTGAGCCATTAGCAGAAATTGGTTTTCAATTGATTTATGTTTATCGTTTTATTAACGAAGACACTGAGAAAGCATTAGCTAGTGAACAATTACAAGAAGATTTAGCCAACGCCCATGACGAAATTATCAATATTTTTGATACTTTGGCCGCAAGTCAAACAGTCACGCCCAATCCTAAACTGATTAGTCGTTTGGCGGAATGGGGTGGTAGTCCTGTAGTTGCTGTAGCTCCACAGGCGATCTATACACCACCTGTGGCCGAAATTGATGATGGTGCTGATGCTGAACTATTATCTATTTTCTTAGAAGAAGCTGAAGAAGTATTAACTGCAGCTGATGATGAACTCAATAATTGGCGTGCCAATTTAGAAGATAAACAGCCCCTGCGTGTATTACAACGTCATTTGCATACCTTAAAAGGGGGTGCAAGAATGGCGGTGGTTGCTAGCTTAGGTGATTTAGGTCATGAACTGGAGTTTTTATACGAAGACTTAGTCAACAACCGCTACCAAGCAACGCAAGTATTACTTGATTTATTGCAACGCTGCCACGATCGCTTGGCAGAAATGATAGATGACTTGCAAAAAGAAGGTCGCTGCAAATACGCCAAAGATTTAGTTGAGGTTATCGACTTATATCGCCACAAACCCAATGACGCAGTTATTCTGGATTTTTTCTCACCAGCGGCAGGTGGCTCGACTAAAATTGAGAACACAGAGACTGTTTCGCCTGTCGCTATCCCTGAGAGTCTAGCAGCTGAAGTTGTGCCAACAGCCGAACCTTCTATTTCTGCGGTGCCATCAACTGTAGAATATGACACGGGCTTGCAAGATTTAGATCCTGATTTATTAGCCATATTTTTAGAAGAAGCGCAGGAAATTGTTGACGAGACCAATGCCAGCCTTCAAGAATGGATGAAACAACCTGAAGTCGTTACGCCAGTACAAATTCTTCAACGTGGTTTGCATACCTTAAAGGGTGGCGCATTCATGTCAGGGGTTAAGTCCTTAGGTGACTTAGCTCATGAAATGGAAAACATCTATGAAGGTGTGTGCCAAAAACGTTATCAAGGTACACCTGATGTTTTCTCTTTATTACAACGCTGTCATGACCGTATTGCCGATGCCGTTGATTCTTTACAAAATCAAGGTAAGTCGCTAAGTGTTATTGACTTAGTTGAGCAACTAAAGCGTTATTTATCCAGCCCTAGTACTTTTAAAGATGTCGCTTTGACCGTGCCAGTAGCGGCAGTAAAAACTGCGCCTGTGTCAACGACGGTTGCTGCGGCAGCGACACTTATTGACAATGCGCCTGATGTGCAATTACCCGCAGTTGCTTCTGGCGTAATGCCAGCGATGACAGGTAACTTCCGTAAAAATAGTGCGCAACAATCCGCTCAGGAAATGATCCGTGTTTCTTCGGAGTTAATGGAAAAGTTAATTAACTTGGCGGGTGAAACCTCTATTACTCGTTCACGGGTTGAAATGGGTGTTCATAGTTTTGCTCAAACGGTAGAGGAAATGGGCGCAACGGTGCAACGCTTGGTTGACCAATTACGTCGGATGGAAGGTGAATTAGAAGTTCAAATTTTGGCCAGCCATACGCAAGAAGGTGGCAAGTATGAAGACTTCGACCCATTAGAAATGGATCAATATTCTTCGTTAAATCAATTATCGAAGTCACTTTCGGAATCGGCTTCCGACTTATTTGATATTAAAGCGACGTTGATTGAGAAAGCTCGTGATACTGAAACGCTCTTATTGCAGCAAGCACGGTTAAATACTGAGTTGCAAGAAGGCTTGATGAGTTCGCGCTTGGTACCTTTTTCTCGCTTAGTACCCCGTTTACAACGTATTGTTCGTCAAACTTCAACCGAATTGCATAAGCCAGCCGAATTACACGTGGTGAATGCTGAAGGTGAAATGGATCGTACTTTATTGGAACGTATCGTTGCACCTTTAGAACATATGCTTCGTAATGCTGTTGACCATGGCCTTGAATCACCCGCAGATCGTTCTGCCGCTGGTAAAGAAGCGATGGGACGCGTGACGTTGTCGATTGGTCGTGAAGGTGGTGAGATTATTTTGACTTTGGCCGACGATGGTCGTGGTGTTAATGTTGACGCGGTGAGAAAGAAAGCCATTGAACGTGGCTTATTGGATGAAGGTGCAACCATTAGTGAAAAAGAACTATTACAGTTCCTTTTCCATGCGGGTTTCTCTACTGCCCAAAAAGTGACTCAGATTTCGGGCCGTGGCGTGGGCATGGATGTGGTGCAAAGTGAAATTAAACAACTTGGTGGTACAGTTGTTATTCAATCTGAGGCGGGTAAAGGCACTACCTTTGTTATGCGCTTACCGTTTACTGTGGCGGTTAGCCGTGCGTTGATGGTGCGTATTGGTGAAGATGTTTATGCTATTCCCTTGTCGCAAATCGAAGGTATTGTGCGCGCCAGTCCTTATGAATTAGAAACCTATTATGCGCCTGACGCTCCGCCGTTTGAATATGCCAATATAGGTTACAAGCTGCATTATCTTGGTGAGTTTGTGCATGGTATTCGTGTGCCGAGCTTATTTGGTCAAACCTTACCATTGCCGATTATGTTGGTTCGTGGTGCCGAACAGCGTGTTGCTATTCAAGTCGATCAATTGATTGGTTCTCGTGAAATTGTTGTTAAGTCAGTAGGCGCACAGTTAGCATCGGTAGCGGGGATTTCAGGTGCAACGATTTTAGGTGATGGCTCGGTTGTTATCATCTTAGATACTGTGGCGATGTTACGCGCAGCATCACTACAAAAACCACGTCTGTCTCAACGTGTCGAAGATGTTGTTGCTACGCCTGTTAAGGCAGAACGTAGCACACGTACAGTGATGGTGGTCGATGACTCAGTGACCGTGCGTAAAGTCACATCACGTCTCTTAGAGCGTCACGGTTATGAAGTGGTTTTAGCCAAAGACGGTTTAGATGCTATTACCAAGCTCGAAGAAATACGTCCAGATATTATGTTGCTGGATATTGAGATGCCTCGTATGGACGGCTTCGAAGTGGCATCATTAGTGCGCCATAATCCAAACTTAATCGGCTTGCCTATCATTATGATTACCTCACGTACAGGTGAGAAACACCGTGAACGTGCTTTCCAAATAGGGGTAAATGCCTATATGGGTAAACCGTTCCAAGAGCAACAGCTTTTAGAAACAATCAGTGAGTTGCTGGCTGCGGTTGCAGCGAGGTAGGTGTTATGAGTAAAAGCAATCCACGCGTTGCCATTGTCTCTGATATGAGTTTGCAACGCTTGGCACTGGCTCATGCCGTTAAAGGACAAGGCTATGATTTAGTACTGAATAGTTCGCCCGATCGTTTGGATGCCAAGTTATTCAACTCCGTCACGCCAGATGTTTGGATAGTTGATATGCAAGAGGAAGATGATGAGTTATTAGATAAAGTATTAGACTCAGGCGTTCCTGTCCTTTTTGGTTTGGATCAAGCACCCGCACAGGGAACACGTCAATATCCTCGTTGGGAAAGGCGTGTTTTTATTAAGCTTTATGATGTTGTTGGTCACCCCGTTATTCCAGAAAATTTAGAACCATTAGAAAAGTTACCCGCCAATCCAATACGTCCTAAAAATATCATCGTGCCTCCTGATTTATTAGCGTATAAATCGACACGTGTAGAATATGTTTGTGTCTTGGCCGCTTCTTTGGGTGGCCCTGCCGCGGTAAAAGAATTTTTAGACTACGTGCCTGCGGGTTTGCCTGTCGCTTTTGTTTTGGCTCAGCATATTGATTCACGGATGCAAGAGTCATTGACTCGTGTCTTGGTGCGTCATAATCATATGCCATGCAAGGTTGCTAGAGGCGGCGAAAGTTTAACATCAGGTCACTTACTAATTGCACCAGTTGAGACAGAAATAGATTTTAGTGCGGATGGCCAAGTCGTCTCAAGAAATCTAAAATGGGACGGCCCTTACGCACCCTCAATTGACCAAACATTAGCCAATGTTAGTCGTCGCTTTCATAAGCGTTCAATAGCTATTATTTTTAGTGGCATGGGTAGCGATGGTTCAATCAGTGGGCCATTAATGGTGGAGGCGGGTGGAGTGATTTGGGCGCAGGATGACAAAACCTGTGCTTGCCCAAGCCAGCCCGATGCCATGAGAGCAACGGGTTGTGTTTCTTTTACGGGAAACCCTTTTGATTTAGCCAATCGACTAGTAACGTATATTAATAACAATTTACAAGCGACTGCCGCTTAGCCGCATGGGGGCATTTTATGGCGCAAGCTCAATTAGGTACACTCAGTCAAACCACACTATTGAGTGCGACAACAGGTAAATTAGATGTTTGTTTATTGCCGCTTTGGCAAAAGAAACTGCTTTTACCCGCTTCTGCATTATTAGATGTTATCCCTGCATCAACGATGAAAGCGACAAAAAAAGGGAAAAAAGAGGGGGTAATTGGCCATGTTAAATGGGAAGACCAACAAGTTCCTGTGGTTGTTTTTGAGTCGTTAAATGGCGATGCTTACCCGAGTGACCCTCAAAAATTAGCCATTATTTTTGGTATTGGTCTTAATGAAAAGCTTCCCCAATATGCCATCGCTTTGCAGGCTGAGCCTGTCACCGTTAAAGTAAAAATTGCAGAATTAGAAGATTTAGAGAAAGCTGCTGTTGGGGAAATGGAGTATTTACAAGTTCGATATAAGGACTCTTTGGTGATTATTCCTGACTTAGATGCCGTCGAAGCTAAGATATTAACTCTATTATAAAGCTGGAGTTAAAAAAGACCCTCTCATTTGTCAAAGTATTCTAACAAATGCTTTGACAATCTGATCATCAATCTCAAAAGCCAATTAAACAGCTAATCGACCTTAACATATTAAGGAGGCGACGCATCAAACATTGGTTTTTGTGGTGTGGTTGATGTAGTTGGTGGTGGGGCTTTCTCTAATTCGGTCAAACGATTGATAATGGGTATAAAGTCATTACGTACTTTAGCTTGTTCGACACGTTGATAGTCAATAAGTGCTTGTAAGTCTTTAATTTTTTTGTCGAAATCTGCTATCTGTTCTTTCAGTTTGGCAGTTGGTTTTTGGCTTTTACGTTCAGCGAGCGCAGCATCGCTAACAAAATCAGCCCGTAGTCTTTTAATTCGAATTAGCTGTAAAGAGTTATAGCCAATACTGGTTTCGAGTGTATCAAATTGTCTGTTTCTTGCGAGTTCAGCGTCTCGTGACGAAGAGAACAGTCGTAAAATTCTTGCATCTTCTTGTTGTTGTTTAAAGGCCGCATCTCGTTTCACTTTATCTTTGTTATACACTGTTTCATCAAAAGCTGGAAAATGCCGTATCAGTTGCATATTCCGATCAACAATATCGTAGCCACGACGAATATGCTCCTCAGACACTTGATCACTCATCGTCGGTATGCCTTTTTCGTTGTAATAACGATAAAGCCGCTTTGACGAGATATCACTAGAAGCAAACGAACTCGTCATTAAAACGAGAGAAGCTAAAGTAGTCTGTAAGATTCGTTGAGTAAAATTCATAAGTTAAATGCCAACTGTCATAATATAGTTATTATCACGCTATTGTAGAAAAGGAAAGCCTTTGTGTCAGCAACAGAACTGTTGATTTTATTTATTATTTCATTAATCGCTAATTTGTTATCAGCTTTAGCGGGCGGTGGTGCTGGATTATTACAACTTCCTGCGCTTTTGTTCTTAGGTTTACCGTTTCCTACTGCTTTAGCCACTCATAAAATCGCCAGTGTTGCTCTAGGAGTCGGTGCAAGCATCAGACATTGGCAAAGCGAAAAACTAGATGTGCGCTTTTCTTTATTCATATTAGCCGCAGGACTGCCTGGCGTTTGGTTAGGGACACAAGTTATTTTAGATGTACCAGAACATTGGGCGAAGTTAGCGTTAGGGATTTTAACCATTGGGATAGGTGTGTATTCGCTATTTAAACCCAATCTTGGACAAAAAAACGAGACGCGCACTCACAGTTTTAGAGAGTTAAGTATTGGCTGTAGCGTATTATTTATTATTGGTGTGTTAAATGGCTCTTTGACATCGGGGACAGGCTTATTTGTCACTTTATGGCTGATTCGATGGTTTGGCTTTGATTTTACCCGAGCAGTAGCTTATACCTTGATTTTGGTGGGTTTATTTTGGAATGGTGTGGGTGCATTGTTTTTGGCGCAGCAAACAACAGTCGCTTGGACATGGTTGCCGCCACTGTTATTAGGTTCCCTAGTGGGTGGTTATGCAGGTGCGCATTGGGCATTATTAAAAGGCAATAAGTTGGTTAAGCGCAGTTTTGAGTTGATTACCATTGCCGTTGGTAGTCATTTAGTCATTTCATCGTTCATGCACTAAATTGAATATCCTCAAAACGGACTGGTTTGCCGAACGCGTAACCTTGAGCATAATCACAATGCTCGCGTGTTAAAAGTTCAATTTGTTCTCGCAGTTCAACACCTTTAGCCGTTACGCGCCAACCTAATTTATGTGACATGGCAATTAAGGCTGCAACAATTTCGGCATCATGCGGATTGGTACTATCCAATAATAAACATCGGTCGAGCTTTAACTCAATAATGGGTAAAGTCTTTAACCATAATAAAGATGAGCCACTGGAGCCAAAATCATCGATAATTAACTTAATACCCGATTGGCTCAATTTAGATAAAAATACTGGGGCTTTATGACGATGTTCATAAAGAACGCTTTCTGATAACTCAAAACAAAATAGTTTTTTATCAATGTTTTCTTCTTCCAAAATTTTCAAGGCATCAGGAATGAATTTTTCATTATTAATATTGACTGCTGAGCAGTTCATACTGATTTTTATGGCGGTGTTATTGTCAACTAATTTTCGTATATCGTGACAGATACGACGAATAACCCACATATCAACTAATTCAACAAAGCCATTAAACTCGGCAATATTAATAAAATGTTCTGGCGTTAATATGCCTTTTTCGGGATGTTGCCAACGAACGAGTGCTTCTAGTGCCACGATTTTATTATCCGATAATCTAACTACGGGCTGGTAATCTAAAAATAGTTCGGATTTAGTAATTGCTGAGTGTAAATCTTTTTGAATGGCTAGTTCGCGATGGGATTTATGCTGTAAATAATCACTATAAAAATTAAGTGTATTACGGCCACTGCCTTTGGATTGATAAAGTGCAGTATCTGCATTTTTAATTAATTGATCTTGACCATCACCATCATAAGGAAAAAGACTAATACCGATACTAATCGTGGTATTTGCTTTATGGCCACTAATGGTAATAGGCTCTTGTATTTTGTGTAAGACACGCGTGGCAATCATTTTGGCTTCAGCGATGCTGGTAATTGGCGTGACTAAGCAAAACTCATCGCCACCTATTCGGCCAATTAAGTCATGGCCGCGTAAAACACTGCGTAAACGACGAGAGATAATCCGTAATAATTCATCACCTGCCGAATGGCCGAGCGTGTCATTAATCGTTTTAAAATTATCTAAATCAATAAACATAATCGCTAATTTATTCGCTGCTTGGCGTGATTCATTAAGCCGAGCCGAAAAAGCATCCATAAAGGCATGGCGATTAAATAAACCCGTCAAAGTATCGTAATGAGCGAGCTTCTCTAAAGAAACCTGCTCATTATTCAGTTGATTCATTAAGTCGAGGTTTTTTTCTAAATCGTGAGCTTGCTCAATGATTTTGGTGTGAGCAAAAATTGCCATCAAAGAGAAAAATAGCAAAATGAGTAATAATAAAGTAATTGCTAGTGCCAAAATAATTTTCGTTAGCTTTTGAGAGTCAGAGAGAAAAGGCGTAAAAACAAATAAATTGACGCTGCCAAGATTTATTCGATAACTAATGGTTATAAATATGCCGATAAAAATACAAAGTAAAGCAGGTTTTGGGCTAAAAATAGTTTGCTCTTGATCTTCAGTATTCAATAACTCTAGCATCATTAAACTAATAGCAATAAAAAAAATAGTAGCAATAAAAACAGGATAACTATTAAGAGAAAAGTGATTGTTACCTGTGATGGGAATAATTAATGTGGCTTGCAGGCAAAGTAAGGTTATGGTGTTAGTCATTAACCATAAATAGTATTGTTGGCGTTTAAGTTGCGATAAACAGGCAAAATTAAAAAACAAACTATAATTGGCGCTTGCGACAACAATGGCCAAAATCATACTAAGTGTTAACGAGGGAGTAGGCAGTCGAATGCCAACCAACAATAAAAAGTGCGTAGACCAAATACACAGGGCTAAAAGACTGCCAATGACAATTTGCCAACTTAAAAAAAGGACTTTGTTTTGATGTAATGCGAGTTTGCGTAATTGCTCTCTAATGGGAAGTATGGCGTAAAGAGGAATAATAGTAATGATAAGAGCCAAAATAACAAACATCGGGGCAATTTGCCATGCAAATGCATCAGGCTCTTGACTTGCAAATTTCGCAAAGTGCCAGTTATTCCATTGGCTATCCATAAAGTTCGACTTCTTTTTACTTTTATATTAAGTGGGTTAATGTCGGACTTACGCAATTGCACCGCGACTAAAATGTGAGCAAATAAGTAATAACCACGTAAGTCCTAAATGTTATCTGAATCTAATGTCTATTTGCAATCATACCAATTTTTTAGGTTCTTCATAGAGTCTAAGTAGTAATGTCTTGAGTGGCCATTAATAAAGTTGATTGTTTTTCTAAGTTTAGATGATAAAAATCATTTTTTCTTATATTGTCTACAATGGTGTTGTATTTGTTTGACTTGTGTGGGGGTTTTTGTAAAATGCTGCCTCATCTTGAAGGTATTGTAGACAATAAATGCAAAATGTATTGGTTGAAGATGCTCTAGTGATAGATAACGCTATTCTGACGCTGGCGGATAGAGTCTTTAGCCAAATTCAGGATGCGATTGTGAAAGGTGAGTTAATTGCAGGGGCGAAAATCTCTGAAGCTGAATTAACCACTCGTTATGGCGTTTCTAGAGGCCCTCTGCGCGAAGCCTTACGACGTTTAGAAGCGCGTAAACTATTAACGCGGATTCCTCATGTCGGTGTTCGTGTTGTTGAATTGTCGATTGCTGAACTGTTGGAAATGTATCAAGTGCGCGAAGTGCTGGAAGGCATGGCGGCGCGATTAGCGGCTATTCACGCGACCGATGAAGACGTGACGGGCTTAAAAGCATTATTAACCCGCCATCAACAACAAACCGAATTGCAATCAGGCAAAGGCTATTATCAAGAAGAAGGTGATTTTGACTTTCATTATCGTATCGTCAAAGCCAGTCGGAATGAAGTGTTAATGCAAATGTTGTGCGGTGAGTTATATCATCGGGTGCGTTTGTATCGGTATCAATTTTCAGTCACCGCAGGTCGTCCACACAAAGCCTTTGCCGAACACTCCCGAATTATTGAAGCCATTGAAAGCAGAGATGGCGAATTAGCCGAATTTCTTATGCGTCGTCATATTAGCTCGGCGCGTAAAAATGTTGAAAGCCATTACCACAAACTACCACAGCAAAATCAATCAGCAAGGTGAATAAATCATGAGTGTAACGAGTGCAGGTGCGCGTTTTCGTCAAGCGTTGCGTGAAGAAAGTCCATTACAAGTAATGGGTACAGTCAATGCGTATGCGGCGATGATGGCCAAACAAGTGGGTTATCGTGCTATTTATTTGTCGGGCGCAGGTGTGGCCAATTATTCCTACGGTTTGCCTGATTTGGGTATTACCTCGTTGGAAGATGTGTTAATTGACGTTCGTCGTATTACTGCCGCAGTCGATACGCCGTTACTGGTGGATATTGATACAGGATGGGGCGGTGTCTTTAACATTAGTCGTACCATCAAAGAAATGATTAAAGCAGGCGCGGCGGCAGTGCATATCGAAGACCAAGTGGCACTCAAGCGTTGTGGTCATCGTCCCAATAAAGAAATTGTCGCTATTGATGAAATGGTTGACCGTGTGAAAGCGGCGGCGGATGCTAAAACGGATTCCGAGTTTGTGGTGATGGCGCGTACCGACTCTTTGCAAAAAGAAGGCTTGAACGGTGTGATTGACCGTATCAGTGCTTATGTCGAAGCAGGTGCAGATGCCATTTTTGCCGAAGCCATGACTGACATTACCATGTATCGTAAAGTGTGTGATGCGGTAAATGTCCCAGTTTTGGCGAACATTACTGAGTTTGGCGATACGCCTTATTACACTCGTGAAGAGTTGGGCGAGCAAGGGATTGCGATGGTGCTTTACCCTTTATCGGCGACTCGTGCGATGCAAAAAGCAGCGTTGGCCGTTTATGAAACTATTCGTAAGGAAGGCACTCAGGTTAATGTTCTTGACCTTATGCAGAAGCGGAAAGAGCTGTATGAGTTTTTGAGCTACCATAGCTACGAAGACAAAATTGACCAGCTTTTTGCGGGCAAGAAATAAACGTATCCCTAAATTGAATTTTACTAGGAGACTCAACGTATGAGCACTACCCCAGAAACAACAACAACCGCCTTCAAACCAAAAAAATCTGTCGCTTTATCAGGTACAGCCGCAGGTAATACCGCGTTGTGTACGGTTGGCCGTACAGGTAATGACTTGGCCTATCGTGGCTATGACATTCTTGACTTAGCACAAACTAGCGAGTTTGAAGAAATTGCCTATTTGTTAGTCCACGGTAAGTTGCCAAATGCGGCAGAGTTGAAAGGCTACAAAGCTAAACTAAAATCATTGCGTGGCTTGCCAGCAGCATTGATGACGGCACTGGAGCAATTACCTCCATCTGCTCACCCAATGGATGTGATGCGTACAGGCGTTTCAGTGCTAGGTTGTTTATCACCTGAGAAAGACGACCACAATCATCCGGGTGCGCGTGATATTGCCGATAAGTTAATGGCTTCTTTAGGCTCGATGTTGTTGTATTGGTATCACTACAGCCACAACGGCAAGTGCATTGATGTTGAAACCGATGATGACTCGATTGGCGGCCATTTCCTTCATTTACTACACGGTAAAACCCCTTGCGATAGCTGGGTTCGTGCTATGCACACGTCCTTGATTTTGTACGCGGAGCATGAGTTTAACGCCTCTACGTTTACCTCGCGTGTGGTAGCAGGTACGGGTTCGGATATGTTCTCGGCTATCACTGGCGGCATTGGTGCATTACGTGGCCCTAAACATGGCGGTGCGAATGAAGTGGCGTTTGAAATTCAAAAACGTTATGACAATCCTAACGAAGCTGAAGCGGATATTCGTGAACGTGTAGGCCGCAAAGAAGTGGTGATTGGTTTTGGTCATCCTGTTTATACCGTCAGCGATCCGCGTAATAAAGTGATTAAAGATGTGGCACGTGAATTAAGTGCTGAGCAAAACAACATGAAGATGTACGACATTGCTGAACGTTTAGAGTCAGTGATGTGGGAAATCAAAAAGATGTTCCCGAATCTAGATTGGTTTAGCGCCGTGAGCTATCACATGATGGGCGTTCCGACAGCCATGTTTACACCGTTGTTTGTGATTGCGCGTACATCGGGTTGGTCTGCACACGTTATCGAACAACGTATTGATGGCAAAATTATTCGTCCAAGTGCGAATTATGTCGGTCCTGAAGACCAAAAATTTGTGCCGATTACTGAACGTAACTAACGCTGATTCAAATCTCCCCTAGCCCCTCTTTGAAAAGAGGGGGATTTTTCTAAGGGAGAAAGCTGTATCTATACCTCTAGTTCCTAAACTTTTTTTGAAAAAGAGAGGAATTTCCCCCTTAGTAAAAGGGGGCTAGGGGGATTTGTAATTTCTTAAAACTCTCTCTTTAGAGACCATCACGATGAATACTCAATACCGCAAACGCCTCCCGAATACCGAACTCGATTATTTTGATACCCGTGAAGCCGTTAATGCCCTTGAGGCAGGTGCATACGAAAAACTGCCATATACCTCTCGCGTGTTGGCCGAAAATTTGGTACGTCGTTGTGATCCAGCAGTCTTAACCGACTCACTCAAACAACTGATTGAGCGTAAACAAGACCTTGATTTTCCTTGGTATCCTGCGCGTGTCGTAACTCATGATATTTTAGGTCAAACGGCTTTAGTTGACTTAGCAGGTTTGCGTGATGCGATTGCGGACATGGGCGGTGACCCTGCGAAAGTCAATCCCGTTGTGCCTGTACAATTAATTGTTGACCATTCTTTAGCCGTAGAGTGTGGTGGTTTTGACCCTGATGCTTTTGCTAAAAACCGCGCCATTGAAGACCGCCGCAACGAAGACCGTTTTCACTTTATCGAGTGGACAAAAACCGCCTTTAAAAATGTTGATGTTATCCCAGCGGGGAATGGCATCATGCACCAAATCAACTTGGAGAAAATGTCTCCTGTGATTCAGTCGCGTGATGGTGTCGCTTTCCCCGATACTTGTGTCGGCACAGACAGCCATACCCCTCACGTTGACGCTTTAGGTGTCATTGCGATTGGTGTCGGTGGTTTAGAAGCCGAAACCGTCATGCTCGGTCGTGCGTCGATGATGCGTTTGCCCGACATTATTGGTGTTGAACTGACAGGTCAACGTCAAGCCAATATTACCGCCACTGATATTGTTTTAGCCTTAACCGAATTTTTGCGTAAAGAACGTGTGGTTTCTGCTTATGTTGAATTCTTTGGCGAAGGCGCAGACAGCATGAGTATCGGTGACCGCGCCACGATCTCTAATATGACACCTGAATATGGCGCAACCGCCGCCATGTTCTACATCGACCAACAAACCTTGGATTACCTCAAGTTAACAGGTCGCGAAGATGCTCAAATTGCCTTAGTCGAAACCTACGCCAAGCAAACAGGTTTATGGGCAGATAGCTTAAAAAGTGCCGTTTATGAACGCGTATTAAGTTTTGATTTGTCCACTGTTGGCCGTAACATGGCAGGGCCATCAAACCCTCATGCCCGTGTTGCCACAGCAGACTTAGCGGCCAAAGGCATTGCAGGAGTCGTCGAACATCGTACCGATGGTCTAATGCCCGATGGGGCGGTAATTATTGCCGCAATTACCAGTTGTACCAACACTAGTAATCCACGCAACACCGTAGCTGCGGGTTTGTTGGCGCGTAAAGCGAATCAATTGGGTTTAACACGTAAGCCTTGGGTTAAATCCTCATTTGCACCGGGTTCAAAAGCCGCTGAGTTATATTTAAAAGAAGCAGGCGTTTTGAGCGAGTTAGAACAGCTTGGCTTTGGTATTGTTGCGTTTGCTTGTACCACGTGTAATGGTATGAGTGGCGCGCTTGACCCCGTGATTCAACAAGAAATTATTGATCGTGATTTATACGCCACTGCCGTACTATCAGGTAATCGTAATTTTGATGGTCGTATTCATCCCTATGCTAAACAAGCCTTCTTAGCTTCTCCACCGTTAGTGGTAGCTTATGCCATTGCAGGTACGATTCGTTTTGATATCGAAAAAGATGTATTAGGTATCGACAAAGACGGCAACGAAATTCGCTTAAAAGACATTTGGCCATCCGATGCCGAAGTTGATGCTTTAGTGGCGAAAAGCGTGAAGCCAGAACAATTCCGCCAAGTGTATATCCCGATGTTTGACCTCGGTGCTATTGAAGAAGCAGAAAGTCCTTTGTATAACTGGCGACCACAAAGTACCTACATTCGCCGTCCTCCGTATTGGGAAGGTGCGTTGGCAGGTGAGCGTTCATTAACGGCGATGCGTCCTTTAGCCGTTTTGGGTGATAACATCACCACCGACCATTTGTCGCCCTCAAACGCGATTATGATGGGCAGTGCCGCAGGTGAATACCTACACAAAATGGGCTTGCCAGAGGAAGATTTCAACTCTTACGCAACCCATCGTGGCGACCATTTAACCGCACAACGGGCGACTTTTGCGAATCCGAAATTACTCAACGAAATGGTGCGTAAAGAAGACGGCAAAATTAAACAAGGCTCATTAGCGCGTATTGAACCCGAAGGCAAAGTCACGCGGATGTGGGAAGCGATTGAAACCTACATGGAGCGCAAACAACCGTTAATCATTATTGCAGGTGCAGACTATGGCCAAGGCTCGTCGCGTGATTGGGCGGCGAAAGGCGTGCGTTTGGCAGGTGTAGAAGCGATTGTTGCCGAAGGTTTTGAGCGTATCCACCGCACGAATTTGGTGGGAATGGGCGTTTTACCGTTGGAATTTAAGGCAGGGGTGAATCGTTTGACGTTAAACATTGATGGTACGGAAACTTTTGATGTCATTGGTAAACGTACGCCACGCGCTGATTTAACTTTAGTCATTCATCGTAAAAATGGTGAGCGTGTTGAATTGCCTGTCACTTTACGTTTAGATACCGAAGAAGAAGTCTCGGTGTATGAAGCAGGTGGTGTGTTGCAACGCTTTGCCAAGGACTTCTTGGAAGGGGCGGTGGCTTAATAGCTAAGCTTTAGATGAATAAAAAGCCTCATCGGTTGATGGGGCTTTTTGTTAACATCAAGAAAAATTTGTGTATTGCTATTTTAAGGCTGCGTTTTACGCACCCTACAAGGAAACCTCCATGACCACCTTAATCCTCCATCATTACCCCATGTCGCCATTTTCCGAAAAAATTCGTGTCATGCTTGGTTATGCGGATGTAGCTTGGCAATCGTGTATGACCCGTGAAATGCCACCGCGCCCATTGTTAGCGCGTTTAGCTGGGGGTTATCGTAAAATTCCCGTCGCCCAAATTGGTGCGGATATTTTTTGTGACTCACACATAATTGCTGCTGAAATTGCCCAATTAAGCAATAAACCTGCTTTAGATTTAGACAATTTGGACGCAGATCAACAAGCCTTTATTACCAAAGTTGACCTAGATTTGTTTTTTGCTTGCCTGTTTGCCGCAGGCACGATGAAACTGAATATAAAAGTGCTTAAAGCGATGTCGTTACTTGATGTTGGTCGGTTTTTGCTTGACCGTATTAACATGGGTCGTAAGGCAAAGGTTCGTGCTGTTAATCCATTAAAAGCAAAAGAGCTGGTCATTGCCCATTTAGCCGACTTAGAACAACGTTTAAGCCAAGACTTTTTGTTTGGCCAAACGCCTACCCATGCAGATTTTTCTACCTATCACACCTTATGGTTTATCCATGATCTTGCCGAGTCGCCACTATTAAAAGGTCATCCTCGCTTATTGAATTGGATGGCACGGATGAAAGCCTTTGGTCATGGTACAAGTCAGCAAATTAACGAGGTGCAAGCCTTAAAAGCGGCTCAAACTGAACCCCGTATTATTGCGAATGAATATCGCCAAGATGCGTTAATTGGCCAAACAGTGAGTATTGCGCCAGCCGATTATGGTTGTGAACCAACAACGGGTACTTTGGTGGGCGTGATGCCCAATCGTTGGATTATTGCCCGACAAGATGTTGAGCTAGGCACATTGCATGTTCATTTTCCGCGTCAAGGTTACCAATTAACAGCTATCTAATATTTTTTGGGAGTCAAATATGTCCAACCTTCAACAAATTAAAGTGCCTGCAACCTATATGCGTGGCGGCACCAGTAAAGGCGTATTCTTCCGTTTGCAAGACTTACCCGAATCTTGTCAAGTCGCAGGAGCAGCGCGTGACCGTTTATTTATGCGCGTCATTGGTAGTCCAGATCCGTATGCCAAGCACATTGATGGCATGGGTGGCGCAACATCTAGTACTAGCAAATGCGTTATCTTATCCAAAAGTAGCCAGCCTAATCATGATGTTGACTATTTATACGGCCAAGTGTCGATTGATAGTGCTTTTGTTGATTGGAGTGGCAATTGCGGGAATTTATCAACAGCAGCAGGAGCATTTGCTATTCATGCAGGTTTAGTCGATGCCGAACGTATTCCCGAGAATGGCGTATGTGTGGTACGTATTTGGCAAGCAAATATCAATAAAACAATTATTGCTCATGTACCTGTGACCAATCGTCAAGTACAAGAATTGGGTGATTTTGAATTAGATGGCGTGACTTTTCCTGCGGCTGAAATTGTTTTAGAGTTTCTTGATCCTGCCGATGAAGGCGAAGGTGATGGCGGCGGTTCGATGTTCCCAACGGGTAATTTAATTGACGATTTAGTTGTGCCTAATGTTGGCACATTAAAAGCAACTATGATTACCGCAGGTATCCCCACCGTATTTGTGAATGCCGCAGACATTGGCTATACAGGCACTGAGCTACAAGATGCAATCAATGGTGATGCTAAAGCCTTAGCGATGTTTGAAGCCATTCGTGTAGCTGGCGCATTGCGTATGGGTTTAATCAAAACACCCGAAGAAGCCATTAAGCGTCAACATACCCCAAAAATAGCGTTTGTTGCTAAACCTACCGATTATATTTCTTCCAGTGGTAAAGCCGTTAGCTCAACAGAGGTTGATTTATTAGTGCGTGCTTTATCAATGGGCAAGCTGCACCATGCCATGATGGGTACGGCGGCTGTTGCTATTGGTACGGCTGCTGCTGTTTCGGGCACGCTTGTTAATTTGGCCGCAGGTGGTGGTGAACGTACAGCGGTGCGTTTTGGTCATCCATCAGGCACATTACGTGTGGGTGCAGAAGCCACTCAGACCAATGGTGAGTGGACAGTCACGAAAGCAATTATGAGTCGTAGTGCGCGGGTGTTGATGGAGGGTTGGGTGCGTATTCCTGCCGAAACCATTTGATGATTTGTTCAAAAATATCCTCTCAAAAGCAAAAAAGGTAGAAAAAACTATCTTTTTTGTTAACCGTTAAGCAAAAACTAGCGACCATTTATCGCCTATTACAAAAAAACGACTGTATAAATGGTCATGCTCTTTGGCAAATCTAGTAAAAAGGGGCATAATCTAACAAAGCTAAAATTACCCTGCTGAGTGGATTAACGACTACAAACCACAAGCATTACAACAAAAACAGGGCGAGTGTATGAAGTTTTCCATGCTAAACCACCTTGCATTGGTTATGTCGCTGATATTATCAGGTCAAACGTATGCTTTAGAAATGCTTGAAGATGAGTCTTTAAGTGATGTCACGGGTGAGGGCGTGGCTTTTTTACCAGAAAATTTTGCTATGGTTTTTAGAGGCGCAAATGCGGCTACATTAGATGTTATTACGGGGCAATATAAAGAAACAACACTAACATTGGCTGATAGAACTAAAGATACAGGCTACATTCGTTATATTCCCGTTGGGCCTTTGACGGCAACTGCGACAGCAGCGGGTGCGGGTAAGGGTGATTTGTTTTTATATGGTCTGGCAATTTCGCGTGGAGATGCTGATTTTAATAATCGGTTTAACAGTGCGGCTCTTAATGCTGGAAAGATTGAAGCATGGGGAACCTCAGGTAATCCGTGGTTATTTAAAGTGCAGACGCAAGCAAGTGTGCCTGACTTTACCTCTGCTGCACCAACAGATACCAGCACGGGTTCGGTCACTTATTTATCTTTAGAAGCACCTTTATATCACAAAACATTGCCGGCTACTCGTGCGACGGGTTTAGATGCCTACAATCTCAAATTGGCTATGTGGGCAGATGCTTTTGTTCGTCGTTCGGACGTTGCTGAAAATATGACTGCCACAGGTACTCAGTTTGATGTTAATGGAGGAGGGCGTGCCAACAGGTTACGCTTACAAGCGGTGTGGGATGGCTTTAGTATCAATGGAAGTGAAATCAGACTTTTTCAGACATTGGCAGGAGCAACTAATACGGGTGGTTTAAGTACCTTTTATAACAATACCTTGGGGTTGACGGGGCTATTGCGTTTTAATAGTGGTGCTACAAACACCTTGAGGGCAATACATACCTATACTGCGGGTTCTCGTACGGTTGAAGCTTATACAGTCACTTGGAATGGGCTTAAGTATACCCTTGCTCCTGCTCCTAATTATACCGATACATCTGGCGTGTCTGGTGGGGCTGTTAGTCCTAACTGTGCCAATATTGCCGCTCATAATGCTGCGGGATCTTCTTGTCGTATTAGGTATCAGACTCGTGCAACTATCGATAGTGCGTCATCGACTACATGGACTCCTCCAACTCTAAGCAGTGCGTTACGTTTTAATACTCAAGAAACGGGGGCTGTTCAGGGGTTGCTTGAAACATCGGCAATCAATGGTACTTCTGCGCCAACGTTTAATGCCACAGAGGGGATGTATATATATAATCCCAATATTAATTTGGTGGTCGGTCAAATGTATCAACCATTGGTGGTTGGTGTGGCACCAGATGGTAGAAATTTAATGCTTGAGGTGGCACGAATCCCTAATAAAGAGTTAATTTATAAAAAAATCTATACTAATTATGATAATAGTAACTCTGGGACTAATGGGGGGTATTTAGGCTCTACCTGTAATGTGCATAGATGTGGAGCTGATCGTAGTCTTTATGGTGTTGATTACCAAGGTAATAGCGCAACGCATAGTAGTATTAGTATTGGATCTACGGTGTGGAGTGGTACAGGCACACCGACCAGTTTTAATTTGTTAACTGCATACAGTGGTATAGAGGCATTTGGTGTGTCCTTTGGCGCATTAACGGCAGGCAGTGCCAGTACAGCAGCACAATCATACCGTGATGTGCAAAGTTCAACTCGTGCAACAGCAACTGGCGTGTTTGGCGCTTATGCTAATTTAGGAGTAGGATCATCAGCATTATTTAATGCGGCTGCTTTTAGTCCTAATACATGGACACAACAGGCAGCTTTGGCTGCTCCAGCATTTGTTCAGGCTAAGGACTCTGTGCCCCTCAATAACCTAGGTTCAGCAGTTATTGATGGTATGTTGATACAGCATCTTAAAATAACAACAAAAGGTTTGTAAAAGGCATAATATGAAACACTATGTATTATTAGTTGCACTGTTATGTTCAGGGCTTACGCAGGCAGAAATGCAGGTGCTAAGTGAAGACGAGTTGCAATTGGTTGATGGTCAAGGTGGTGCAGATATTTCGTTAGAGATGCGTTTAAACCATGACACCAATGCACAGCTTACAGGTTGTACAAATTATGAATATTGCCGCTTTGCTTTAAATCTTAATAATCGTAACCATGATGCCTCGGTTACAGGCTCTGCAACGGGCAGAAAACTGTGGCTGGTTTTTAAGCAGGTACAGGGCACGATTCTTTTTCAAGAGATTAAATTAGATGCGACAGACCTTACTGCTTATACGGGTAAAGACTCGGCTGTTGTAGTTAAGCCTGCCATTAAATTAAGTTTTGATGCCACTAAACCGATATTGATTCGTAATGTGGGTTATCAATCATTGGCCATTGAAACAGATACCTGTACGGAAAGTGATCTTAATTGTTCGGTAGGCACAGTTAATGTTCCGGGCTATTTGGCCAAAGGCTCTGGTGGAAGTGGTGCGACTGCCTATGCAAATGGTAAATATACTAACGCAACAAATTTGTTTGACTTAGGTAGAGAGACTGGATTTATGGGCTTAAATATGTACGGTAATTTAGCCTTGGCGGGCACAGTTAAAATTTTTAGCTGTGATGCTAATCATCCACGCTGTTAAATCTTATTGAGTTAAAATACCTGGTCGGTTAGAGCTAGGGGGTAATATGGATCACAAAAAAATGATAACAAATCCACATAAAAAACGTCATATTGCTTTGCTGATTAGTAGTGCGTTCTTGGCTTACGGAAATCAGGCTTACGCGTTACAAGAGTTGAGCGATTTCGTCATGAGTCAGACTGATGCTCAAGACGGCATCAATATGACGACTGCTTATGACCAAATAGATATTGCTCGTGTTTATTGGCAAGATAAAGTAGGGGAAGTTAGTGGTGCTGATACGACGTATGGCCTGTATCTTGATGGTGTAACCGTAAAAAAATCTAATATTGCTAACCCTGACTTAGGGGCTACCTATAAAATCGACTTTAGCACTGTCGGAGCCAATGCAGGTTTAACTTTTGATTTAACTTCTTATTTTGACACTATGTCGGTAAATAGTTTTAAAATTTGTAACAGCGTAGGGGCAAGTTGCGGCAGTACTTTTGGTGCTTTCACGGTTCAACAATCATCAACCTTGCCGATGAGCTTTAAACTTGCAACGACAGATGGCTTGTTAAATCTAAATAGCGTGGCAGACCTAGAAATTGGTATAAAGAATTTCAATCTTTATTTAACGCAGCAAACATCAACGCTAATAAACAACCAATTTATAGCCAAAGATTTTAACTTTAATTTTAAAGGTAAAGGTTATATCGGCATTGATGCGGCTAGAGGCATTGTTTTGGAGACAGGTTCTACAGCAGGTAATTATGTTGATTTGATTAAAGTAGCCGATCCTTTGTATCCAACAAAGTTCAAGGCAGGTCTTAATTTAGAGTTTGTGTATAAAGCTGGTGCAACAACGGGCGTTTTTGACACAACAGGCGCACAAGGTGTTTTGCACTTGGGAGCGTCAGGACGCGTAACAAACGCGAGTATTGAGTTTAGAGGTGCTAGTAACGCGACGGATAGTAATATTCTAGGTGTAGCGTATTCAGGCGCAGATGCTCCTAGTGCGACACAAATCATGGGTAGTTCAGGGTTGAAAATGCGCATGAAAGCGGATTTTACTAAAGATGATACTGTCGCAAGCTCAGGGGGCTTGCCTGCAGGTGGTAAGGGTGTGACTTTGGAGCTAGGTCATGCAGGAACAAACGCCTATGGCATAGAGTTTAGCAATTTAATCCCCTTGTTAGTTCGGACTACAGTGGCAGCGGGAGGTAGTCCTTTAAATACGAACAGCGCATATTTTGATTCGGGTGATGTTTATATTAATTTGGCAAATACTAAACGACTTCAGATGCCCGTAAATACAGTGTTAAATGCTGCTCGGTTTAAAACAAGTACATTGACTGCAAATGCAGATTACTCCCATTTGGTACATAACTCTGGCACAAACCCCAATGAGCTAACTGTTGCCGTTCGTGGGTTTGAGTTTCAGGCATTGTCAAGAAGCTCTCAGTTTATGGTGAGTAATGATGTTACCAACCCTGCGGATATTCCAACTAATCCATCCCAAACATGGGGACTAGGACTGCCGATCTATAATCTCAATGCCAATATTGCAACCTATGGGACCACAACTGGTACGGGTGCTCAGGCAATTGGCTTTGGCTTAGGCTTAAGTACCGAAGGCCGTAATGCGAGTGGTAGTAAATCAACCTCAATTTTATTAATTGACGGTAAGCCGAACACAAATGATAGTAATAATCCAACTAACTATTATTTAGGTTTGCGTAATATTGATATGTTAATTACCGCTAACGGCGTAATGGATTTGGAAGGTGGGAAAATACATATTAATATGCCAAAACTGACGATTGCGGCGGCAATGGAGTTGGCGGCAGGATACTTGCCAGGCTCAAGATATAGCACAAATTTTACAGGCTGTACTGGGGCCAATGAGTTAGCTTGTTATGTGCCGTTAAATAATTTTACACAATCTACTGATGTGTTTTTGGGGTTAAAGCTAAGGCTAGATGGCAGTATGGATTTGTCTATAGTGCCAGGAATAGATACTTTAGCGGGTAACCGTTTAAGTTTTGAAGGGAATTACAATTTAACAGGTGGTGCTATTCAGGTTAGTGATCCTGTGGATGGTTCAATTTTAGGGTTCGATAATTTAACAGGCAATATTGGTTTTAATAACCAAATTAAAGTCAATAAAGATAGTGTCGATTTTAATTATGCTTTCACAGTCAATCCTAATCACTCAACAGATGGGGTTCTTCGCCCTAGCGATTTAAGTGGCGTGTTTCGCGTCAAAGATGTCAATTTATATCCACCAATATCGGGTGTAGGACAGCGTTTAGGTGAGTTTGCTATTACTGGTGGAACCTTAATAACTAGAATGAATATTAAGCCAAGAGATTAGTCTTGAGTTTGCATGAAATCATTTTTTAAATGATATTCATAATGATATTGCTTTAACCAAGAGGCGTTAGCCATGAAAAAAATAAGCCTTTATAAGCTTTTGAGTTTATTGTGTGTTGCTTTGTATGCTCTACCCGTTTGGTCTATGTCAATAATGAATGATGGAGAGTTATCAACTGCAGAGGGTCAGTCTTTGGTAACGTTAAGTTATTTAGCCCCAACAGATGCAGGTAACTTTGAAGCAGCAAATAACGTTGGTTTTTATAAATTAGGTTTTGAGGCAGAAGTGGCTGCCAACTTGAATATCAAAAAACTTCAACTGGGTTGTGGTGGCGTTAATGGGGCGGGTGATTGTGATATTGATATTGATAATTTAAGTTTGAGTGGTAATCCTGCTCAAGTAGGAGGTACGCCAGATACCTCTACCAATAGAAATAACCGTGTGCAGTCTAGTGCTATCTTAACCAACCCTTTCTTTCAATTTGCGATTGAAAACCCGACTGTAGCCTCTACAAGAAAGGTGGTTGGCTTTCGCTTTGGTTCCGAGTCGGCCACTGGTTTGCTGACTTTAGGTACGGAAAATACAGCCACACCAAATGGAATTAACACGCTGAGTGGTTATATGAATATTGGCTCGGCGACAGGTACAGCAACTACTCAGGCTAGATCTATGACTTATAGTGATGTGAGCAAAGCGATGACAGGGCGTGTTGATGTTGACTTTTTGGGTATTGGAGTTCGAAACTTCGCCTCAACAGTTTACACTTTGAATCTTGCTTCGGCTACCGCGGCGATCACAACAGCTCCTGTTGTTATTGCGGGTAACCGTATGACATCTGCTAACTTAACAGGTACAGGAAACATTGGTGGTATTGCATTTACGGGTAACATGGATGCCGTCATTGATAATGTTATTTGCGTATTCGGCTGTTTGGATTTAACTTTAAACAAAGATGTGACTGGTACAATCACGGGTTTAGTCGCGAATGTACCTATCGTGCAAGATTTGGGCTTTATTCACAAGCTTGATATCAATAATCCATTTTCACTATCGGTACAAGGGCAAGATGTACATTGGCCAGGTGCAGCAGCAGCGGCAGAAAAAGGTTGGTGGATGGCATTTGAAGATCAAATAAATATTGGTAGTGTTACACCAACTGCTACAGTGGCGATTACCAATGCTGTTTTATCACAAGCACTTGGGCCAGTTGGCTGTAGTAACCCGACAGCTCCTGGTATTAATTGTACATTATATAGACATTATCGAGCTTGTCCAACAGGTAGTCCAGATTGTGGCGGTGCAATGGCTTATTGTAGTGGCTTGTCCTGTTTTGGTGGTAGTTTACCGATTGGCACGGTAAATGTGACAGGAACTACGGTTGATTTTCCTTTATCAGACTTACAGCTAAGTGCACAAAGTTTTACCCCGAACTGTTACGGTACACTAAAGTTTTGCTAAAGAAAAAAGTGTCGTATTCCGTATGAAATACGGGAAAAATATAGCAAATATAAGAAAAAAATAGTCCGATCAAGGGCTATTTTTTTTGATAATCGTTTTATGTGAGAACTGAATGAGTGTCGTATACTCAATGTGTCATGAAGGGGTTTATAAAATGAGTGTCGCATAAGAAAAAGACATGGCGGCATGGGCGAATAAGCAAGCCGCCTATATTCGTGAGGGTCGTTTTGATATGCTCGATATGGAGAATTTCGCTGAGGAAATAGAAGGCGTGAGCAAAAGATAACAACGTGAATTAGAAAGTCGTATGGCAGTTTTAATGGCTCATCAAGTTTCCTAAACTTGGAATATGGCAGACTTTTTGCGGTTGAGATCTTGTGTATTTTCTATAGTTTGGCTTAGTCTTGTATTACCTCATACAATATAAGTCACTGCATCACTTAAGGTAAAATCATGGCCTTGGTTGAATCACAACACACAATTAGTGAACAAGAATATCTGGATGGCGAGTTGATTTCTGATATTAAACATGAATATATTGATGGACAAGTGTATGCCATGGCAGGGGCACATCGTCATCATGTGTTACTGGCGGATACGATGTCGCGTAAATTCGGCAATCATCTAGAAAATAAACCATGCCAGCCTTATTCATCAGACATGAAAGTCAAAATAGGTAAAAATTATTTTTATCCTGATGTACTTGTGGACTGTACAGATTTTGAAGGGTATTTTACTGAAACCCCAACCATCATCGTGGAAGTGTTATCCAACTCTACACGCCAGCATGACAAAACCTTTAAACGTGATTTATATTTTAGTATTCCAAGTTTGCAAGAATATGTGTTGATTGAGCAAGATATTGCTGAAATTGAAGTATGGCGACGCACTGATAATAATATTTGGCTACAAACTGCGTATTATCTTGGTGATGAGATTCACTTCGCCTCTATAGGTTTTACTATTGCTGTCGAAGATATTTATCAACGGGTTAAAAATGCCGATATGCAAACGTGGTTAGAGAAAAAGCAAGTGTAGCCCGTATGCGATACGGGACAAATATCAGCTAAATGAATAAAAGAGCAGCCTACGAAGGCTGTTTTTTTGTGGTCTTTTGCGCCAAAATCGAGAGTACCGTAAACTCAATGTGTCAATCAAGAGGTTTATAAAATGAGCGTTGCCTACGAAAAAGACATTGTTGCATGGGCGAATGAGCAAGCTGCCTTTATTCGTGCGGGTCGCTTTGACATGCTCGACTTAGAGAATATCGCCGAGGAGATAGAAGACGTGGGCAAAAGCGAACAGCGCGAGTTAGAAAGTCGTATGGCGGTGTTAATTGCTTATTTATTGAAATGGCAGTATCAGCCTACACATCGTGGAGTGAGCTGGGAACTAACTATCAAAGATCAACGCAGGATTGTTTCAAGGCGATTGAAACAAACGCCAAGTCTAAAAGCATCTCTGCTTGATACAGAGTGTATTGATGATGCTTGGGCAGATGCGACCATTCAAGCGACAAAAGAGACTGGCATTGGTCGCGCGATATTTCCAAAATCTTGTCCTTGGACGATGGAGCAAGTTTTAGGCGACGAGTTTTTTCCAGAGTAAAACGCATTGAACCTGCATAAGGATCGACATATGACCATTGCCACAAAATATAATTTGATTACTGAACAAGACTACTTAACAGGTGAGTTACAGTCAGAAGTTCGTCATGAGTTTATTGATGGCGAAGTGTATGCCATGGCAGGCGCACATAAAGACCATAATCTTATTACTATGACGGTTTCTTATCTTTTTTATAATCATTTGCAAGATAATCCTTGCCAACCCTATGCTTCCGATATGAAAGTTAAAGTCGGTAAAAACTATTTTTATCCTGATGTGATGGTGGATTGTAGTGGTAAAGAAGAGGATTATTACACCGAAAATCCAACCATTATTGTCGAAGTGTTATCTAAAACCACACGCCAACACGATAAAACCTTTAAACGTCAAGCCTATTTCCAAATTCCATCATTACAAGAATATGCTCTCATCGAACAAGACTTTGTTGAAATTGAGTTGTGGTTCAAAACGCAAGATAACCATTGGGAGCAAAGTGTTCATTATTTAGGTGATGACATGACCTTTCACTCCATTGGCTTAACAGTATCTGTAGAAGATATTTACCGCCGCGTCAAAAATGCTGATATGTTGGAGTGGCTGGAAAATAAAGACAAACGACAAGAGCTTTGAGTTATTTTGAAACGATAATGCACGAGTAGTAAGGTGCTTTAAATCAAATTTTCTCGCGTTTACTCTTTTCTAAATATCAATCTTCCGTATAATCCCCCGTTTCTGTTTTTAACTATTCGAATTGAAACAGACCTGTTTTTTTGTCGAATACTGTGTGAGCGGCTTTTTGCCCCATTTTAGAGGATGCTATGCAAGTTTCTGTAGAAAATGTTTCAGGCTTAGAACGCCGTTTAAAAATCTCTGTGCCAGCGACTCAAGTTGAGCAAACTGTTAATAACAAAATTAACCAAGCCGCACGCACGATTAAATTAGATGGTTTTCGTACAGGTAAAGTGCCTGTGACGGTCGTTAAAAAGCGTTATGGTGCGGGTATTCGTGCCGAAGCTTTAGATGACATCATCCGCGATAGCTATGTTGCCGCACTTGAGCAAACACAACTAAAAGTCGCTGGTTTTCCCAACATCGTGCCAATTAGTTTTGCTGAAGGCAAAGATATTGAATTTGCTGCCATTGTTGAAGTGTATCCAGAAATCACCATCGCTGATTTTGCTAGTTTGGCAGTTGAGCGTCCAACTTCAGAAGTGACCGATGCCGATGTCGATCAGATGATTGATAATTTACGTCGCCAACGTGCCAACTGGGAAGACAGCACTGAAACTTCTGTTGACCAAGACCGTTTGACGATTGATTTTGAAGGCTCAATTGCTGGTGAGGCTTTTGCAGGTAATAGTGCACAAGATTTTGCTTTAGTCTTGGGCTCTAAACGCATGATTGCAGGCTTTGAAGAGCAATTAGTCGGCGTGAAAGCTGGCGATGAGTTAACCATAAATGTCACCTTTCCTGCCGACTATCAAGCCGCTGAATTAGCAGGTAAAGACGCGCAGTTCAAAATTAATGTCAAAAAAGTGACTAAGCCTATTTTAGCTGAACTAAATGATCAGTTCTTAGAAACGTTTGGCGTAAAAGAAGGTGGTGTTGACCAATTCCGTGCTGACGTGCGTAAAAACATGGAGCGTGAATTGCGTAATGGCATTCGTGCCAAAGTCAAAGCTTCCGTTTTTAATGCTTTAGTGACGACCAACGCCATTGATATTCCTAAAGCACTGTTATCGCAAGAAATTGTTCGTCAACGTGAACAAGCCATGAAGCAGTTTGGTGCTAACGCGTCACAAATCAAGCCAGAAATGTTGCCTGATGAATTGTTTGCTGATAATTCACGTCGTTCAGTGGCTTTGGCGTTGTTGGTCAGTGAAATTATTGCTCAACATGAAATCAAAACCGATGCTGATCGTGTGCGTGCTTTAGTGGATGAGGTGGCTCAATCTTACGAAAGTCCAGCTGAAGTGGTTCAGTGGTACTACAGCAGCAAAGAGCAAATGTCGCAAATCGAATCTGCGGTGTTAGAAGATCAAGTAGTTGACCTGATTTTGGCGCAAGCACAAATCAGTGACAAAGCAGTCGGTTATGAAGAGTTGTTGCGTCCTCAGCAATAATTTTTGCTGATATAAACAACTGGCACTTAGAGTGCCAGTTGTTTTTTGGGCTTTGTAATAGCTTTGTCATTGGTCTAAATGACCTTAATTCACTAGATTAGCGTATGAATTTCTGTTAAAAGTTTTCTTGATTAGCCTGTAATGTGGTTAGATGATTTTTATTGCCAATGGCATCAACGTCAAAATAATTTAAACTCGTCCTACACGCTAAACGATTTGTCTAAACTACATAGAGAACAACCAAATGATGCCTGTTAATAGTGGCCTCGTGCCAATGGTGGTAGAACAGTCCGCCCGTGGTGAACGTGCCTATGATATTTATTCTCGATTATTAAAAGAGCGCGTTATTTTTTTGGTGGGCGAAGTGGAAGACCACATGTCCAACTTAATTGTTGCGCAACTATTATTTTTAGAATCTGAAAACCCTGATAAAGATATTCATTTATATATTAACTCTCCAGGTGGCTCAGTCACTGCGGGAATGGCGATTTATGACACTATGCAATTCATTAAGCCTGATGTCAGCACCATTTGTATCGGCCAAGCCTGCTCGATGGGCGCATTTTTATTAACGGCAGGTGCTCATGGTAAGCGTTATTGCTTGCCAAATTCACGAGTGATGATTCACCAACCTTTAGGTGGTTTCCGTGGCCAAGCCTCCGATATTGCGATTCACGCTCAAGAAATTTTAAAAATTCGTTCGCGTTTGAATGAGTGTATGGCTAAACATACAGGTCAACCGCTTGAGCGTGTCGAAAGAGATACAGACCGCGATAATTTTATGGGGGCAGAAGATGCTCGCCAATATGGTCTAATTGATGCGGTACTTGAGCAACGTCTCTAAGTGGTATTCGCAGGAATAAAGAGGAAAAGCGATGAGTGATGACCGTAAAAGCCGTAGTGAAAAGATGCTGTTTTGTTCTTTTTGTGGCAAAAATCAACATGAAGTGTCAAAACTGATTGCAGGGCCATCGGTTTATATTTGCAATGAATGTGTCGATTTATGCAATGACATTATTCGCCAAGAGCCAGAAGCGGAAGCCAGCAGCAAAAAAACAGATGATAATCTACCGATTCCCCATGAAATCAAACTGACGTTGGATGACTATGTTATTGGTCAGGAAAAAGCGAAAAAAGTCCTCGCCGTTGCCGTTTATAATCATTATAAACGCTTACGTGCAGGTGCGAAAAAAGCCGTAAATAATAAAAAATCGACGGAAGTAGAACTGTCGAAAAGTAATATTTTGCTGATAGGGCCAACGGGTTCAGGTAAAACGTTATTAGCTGAAACTTTAGCGCGTTTACTAGACGTACCATTTACGATGGCAGATGCGACAACATTAACCGAAGCAGGTTATGTTGGTGAAGACGTTGAAAATATTATTCAAAAACTGCTGCAAAAATGTGACTACGATGTTGAGAAAGCGCAACGCGGTATCGTCTATATCGATGAAATTGATAAAATTTCGCGTAAGTCCGACAATCCATCAATTACTCGTGATGTTTCGGGTGAAGGCGTACAACAAGCCTTGTTGAAACTGATTGAAGGGACAATGGCTTCTGTACCGCCGCAAGGTGGCCGTAAGCATCCACAGCAAGAGTTTTTGCAGGTTGATACCTCCAATATTCTCTTTATCTGTGGTGGTGCGTTTGCGGGCTTAGAAAAAGTGATTCTCGGTCGTTCCGAAAAAAGCGGTATTGGCTTTAATGCCACCGTCAAAGGCAAAGACCAAGAAAAAAGCGTCGGTCAAGTCTTTAAAGAAGTAGAGCCTGAAGATCTAATTAAATTTGGTTTAATTCCCGAGTTTATTGGTCGTCTGCCAGTGATTGCCACTTTAGAAGAGTTGGATGAAGCGGCATTGATGCAAATTTTGACTGAACCACGCAATGCGTTGACTAAGCAATATCACAAGCTCTTTGAAATGGAAGGTGTGGATTTAGAGTTTAGTACGGAGTCGTTAACGGCTATTGCTAAAAAAGCGATGGAGCGTAAGACAGGTGCTCGTGGTTTGCGCTCAATTTTAGAAGGTGCGTTGCTGGGTACGATGTATGACTTACCTTCTTTAGAAGGGGTGTGCAAAGTCGTGGTCAGTGAAACGACAATTAATGAGCACCAAGAACCGTTAATTGTTTATCAAACTGAAAAAGTAGTGGCAGTCCCAGAAAATACTGAAAAAGTGACGGAACTTTCTGTGGTTGAAGATGTCTTAGAGCCGAAAAGCTTAAAAGCTTCTTAATTGCTGTTGTATATAAAAAGCATCTTGGCCTGTAAGTGTTTTAGTTTGCTTTTCTAGTATTTTAGAAAAGCAAACTTGTACAGTTTTTCTTTTCCCTTGATCAGAAAGTATGTGTGCTATAAGTGCGCTAGGGCGATGTTCTTTCAATATGTGTTTGACTTGCAGCAAGAAGGTAATATGCTAATGCTGATGTATGTTCTTTAGGAATAAGTCGTGGTGTTATGTTATCTACATACAGCCAAAAACCGTCTTTTCTCTGCGATTTAATAATATTTTTGATTAGTGTAATAGGTATTAAATCTACTCTGCCAATAAGAGCTAACATTGCGGCTCTCTCTACTTGAAGATCACTCAGTTTATCTCCTACCACATCGAGCTCGTTTTTTACTCTAGTTGCATAAATAGGTAAAGTGGCTTCATACTGTCTTGCAGTTATGCATCCTTGATGTTTTGCCAAAACTAATGTGAAAAGTTGATGTGTGGATACGTATTCATAACCTGGCTCTCCAATCAAATCGGTAAGAAAGCCATTTTTTTTACACTCAATGGCGATTTTCATTATATTGATTACCATTCTTATCTGCGAGATGTATATTTTTTCAATATCAATGGATGAAGAAGGATGGCTTAAGGTGAACGCTAGATATGATTCAAATTTTTTATCTTTGGTTAAACTAAAAGTCTTTTTTTCGATATTTAGCTGTTCATCACGCAATGCCCACAAAGCATATTCTAAAGAGTAGGGAAATTTATTGGCGCGGCTGATATAACTTTTTTGAGGTTTAACGACAACTTTATGATGCAGTATTTTTGCTCCCTGTCGTACTAAAAGTGCCACATCTCCATGAACGGGTTGTTTTACAATAGCAGTTTCAAAGCGACGCAAATATTCTGCTGAAAGAGGCGTAGGGTTTGCTTTTGCGTGCGGGCTAATAAACAGGCTTAAGCAAAACAAAAGTAAGTTTCCCATTTTTATCACGGCTTTAAACATATTTTAAACCTGACGGAACCTAGAGTTTCTTAAAAATCAACTGTACCTGAGTTTAAAATGAAAAAGCAAAAAATATCAGGGTGTTGGATTGTGTTGCGCGCTAAAAATAAGGTATTTGTTGTGTTGGAGTGATTATTGTACGCGCCTTGACTGCACTACTATTACTGTTATGGTAATCATCCCTTTTTTAACCGAAGTTAAAAGTAGAGGTTAGGCTATTAGAGCCAGCTTTTGCTTTGGTGGTATCCCACCATTAGCTTTGTTCGGTCGTTCATGGTTGTAAAACCATAGCCATTCTGTCGCATGTTC
>JAUSLJ010000005.1 GCA_030646715.1 Agitococcus sp. | reverse complement strand
CTAAAAAATTACGCAACCACCTGATTCTAAACAAGTTTTTCAACCAGTCGTCCGTTTCAGTGGGGCGCATTATAGCCCCTCAAGCCAGCATGTCAAACCTAATTTCATTAAATCGAAATGAACGCACGGTTTTTAACCTATCGGCATGAAATAAGAGCATTTTAGCTCAATGTTGTTCGTCTAATGAGATTGCTGCACGATATTGACGACGTTGATGCGCCATTCTTAATCGCTCTGCTAATAAAATCGCTAAAACGAGAGCGTAAGGCCAAATCGAAGCAACACCTAATTTTTTTACCCATGAAAAATGTAGGAGTGCTAATAAGCTAATGACATAAACCGTTTTATGTAAACGCAGCCAGTTTTTACCGAGTCGCTTTTGCCAATTGCGGGTTGAGGTAACACCCAACGGGATTAACAACAGAAACGCCAACAAACCGATAATAATATAAGGTCGTTTGGTGATTTCTTTCGCTAATAGCGACCAGTCTGCGCCAAAAAGTAAAAACACATAAACAAGCAGATGTATAACGACGTAAAACAAGGCAAACAACCCAATCATGCGTCGGTAGCGAATCCATACACTCCGCCCCGTCCAGTTTTTTAACGGGGTCATCAATAAACTTAAGAGTAGAATACGAAACGCCCACAAGCCAGTTTCATCTACCAGTTTTTTTGCAGGGTCAGCACCCAGTTGATTTTGGTAAGCCATTAAACCTAACCACACCAACGGTAATAACATTAGAAAAAAAACCAATGGCTTTGTATAGGCAACCCAGTTAATCGTTGTTTTCATTTAAAAATATTGCCGTAAATCCATGTTGCGATAATGAGTGGCGACTTCCTTAGCGTAACCATTAAAGGGTGATGTCGGTTGCCAGTTTGGGTTAAATAAACTGGCAGGTAAACGACGCTCTCTGGACTGTGTCCATCGTGGATGATCCACTGCTGGATTGACATTGGCGTAAAAACCATACTCTTTAGGTGCCATTCCTGCCCAGGTGGTTTTGGGTTGGGTATTCGTAAAGCGAATACGGACGATAGATTTAATGCTTTTAAAGCCATATTTCCACGGCACAATTAATCGTAAGGGTGCACCATTTTGCGGAGGCAAACTACGGCCGTAGACACCTACCGCCATAATTGCGAGAGGATTCATCGCCTCATCAAGACGTAAACCTTCGACATACGGCCAATCTAAGGAGTTACCCCGTTGATTCGGCATTTGCTCTTTATTAACTAAGGTCGTGAATTCAATGTATTTAGCGTCGGTTTTAGGTTCAAACCGTTTGATTAAATCAGCTAATGAGAATCCCAGCCACGGAACGACCATTGACCATGCTTCAACACAGCGAAAGCGGTAAATTCGGTCTTCTAAGGTGTGGGGCTTAAGAATATCTTCGAGTGTATATGTGCCCGCTTTATTGCACAGGCCGTCAATAGTGACTTTCCATGGTTCCGTTTTGAGTGTGTGAGCATTTTCGGCGGGTTCGCTTTTATCTAAGCCAAACTCGTAAAAGTTATTATAAGTACTCACAGAGTCATAGGGTGTGATGCTCTCCCCTGTCGCGTTGGCTTGTAGCTGACGGCCATTAATTTTTTGTTTCAGCCATGCGGGGGCATTAGCGCGTTCAGCGGCGGAACTATATGGCTGCGTTGCAGCGGCGTTTGCCCAATGCGGTAATAATAAGCTTCCTGCACCGATATAACCCAAGCTTTTTAACAGTTCTCTGCGACCTGTATAAATAGACTCAGGGGTAATATCGCTACTGAGTGGGGCGTTGGCGTGAGATGTTTTAATTAACATATCTTTCTCCGTGTGCGCCCCCGTTTGTTAAGAGGATTTGGCGGGGCGCATTTTATGCCAAATAGCCGTTAATGGTGCTGACATCGCATAAACGACGGATACTGCTAATAATCCAATGGGTAGATCATAGGCGACAATACCAATCACCAAGACGACAGGTAACATGACCGCAAACGGGACACGGCTACGGTCTAACTCTTTAAAGCTGTAGAATTTAAAGTTACTGACCATTAAAAAGCCAGTGAACACGGTAATGACAGAGGCGACAATCGCAAATTCTTTTAGATGATTTGGCATTTGGTTATCAAAACCCGCCCAAACCATACTGGCAATAATGGCCGCCGCCAACGGACTGGCTAAACCAATAAAATAACGTTTATCGACACTACCGATTTGCACATTAAAACGAGCTAAACGAAATGCTGCGCAAACGGTATAAATAAAAGCACAAATCCAACCAAACTTACCTAATGTTTGCAAACTCCAGCTAAAGACTAAAATGGCTGGGGCAACACCAAAAGACACCAAATCAGATAATGAGTCGTATTGCTCACCAAAGGCACTTTGGGTATTGGTCATGCGCGCAACACGACCATCCATACCGTCAAACAAGGCAGCAAAAAAGATAGCAATGGCCGCAGGTTCAAAACGTCCTTGCATCGAGGCAATAATGGCGTAAAAACCTGAAAACAATGCCGCTGTCGTAAACAAGTTGGGCAATAAATAAATACCTGTGTTGCGTACTTTTTTGCCGTTTTCACTGGTTTCTTCGATAACCTCAAAGGTGATGCCGTCATGGTCATCATCTTGTTCATCATTAGGGTGTTGCATAGACAATTAACCTTGGCCAAAAACAGCGATAATAAACAGCATTTGGCGTTGGTGCTATCGGTTTGTTGTTTAGATGTGCAGGAGAGCAGTTTTGTTACAGGGAAGAATGATTATTTTTGCGGGATTTTGGGTAAAAAAGGGCGAAGATTTTTTCATAGGTCAAATTAGAAAACTATTTCAAGATTGTTTTGCCTTTGCCTGCCGCAGGCCTTACTTTTGTTTAGGCAAAAGTAAGCAAAACCAGTGTACCGCAAAACTCGCCATCCATGGCTCAAACAGTTGCATCACCGCATCCCTGCAAACACATTGAGAATCTACTCAAAAAAGACTTAGCCTCCACTCAGCCAGCGCAAAGAAGCTCCCTGAGCGGAGTCGAAGGGTTAGTTTAAGCAAATATCAGCAGACACTAATCCGCCTTTCCGTCCATTGCGATAGGTTTTTGCTCTAGTGCATATTGATGACGTGCGGCTTCATCATGGATTTCTTTGGCGGTACGTTTTTCGGATAAACGCTTATCGACAATCCATTTAAAGAAGGTAGGAACGAAGAAGATCGCTAAGAACGTCGCAGCCATCATTCCTCCCATTACCCCTGTACCCACAGATTGTCTTGCGCCCGCCCCTGCACCATGACTAATGGCTAACGGTAATACGCCTAAAATAAATGCTAATGATGTCATTAAAATGGGGCGGAAACGTAGCCGAGCCGCTTCAACCGCAGAGGCGGCTGTTGATAAGCCTTCGCTTTTTTTCATCACCGCATATTCAACAATTAAAATTGCGTTTTTGGCGGCAAGGCCAAGTAACGTGACTAAACCAATTTGAAAATAAACATCATTAGTAAAACCACGTAGCCACACGGCGGATAACGCGCCAAAAATACCAAATGGTAACGCTAATAATACCGATATGGGTAACGACCATTGGCCATACAAAGCCGACAAAATCAAAAACACCATCACTGCGCCCATGCCTAACGCTAAGCCTGACGAGCCACTGGCACGTTTTTCTTGATAAGAAGCACCACCCCAATCGTAACTAAAGTCGGCAGGTAAAACTTCTTTTGCCAGCTTTTCTACGGCGGCGATGGTTTGTCCTGAGCTAACCCCCATGGCTCCCTGTCCAAAAAGTTTAACGGCTGGCAGATTATTAAAACGGTCTAGCGCGTCGGGCCCTGCGCTATATTGCACGGTCGCGAGTGACGACACGGGTATCATTTCGCCCTTGTCTGAGCGCACCCAAATATTACCAATATCTTCAGGTTTAGCACGATACTCAGGCTCTGCGCTCATCAATACTTGCCAAGTACGGCCATATTTATTGAAGTCGTTAACATAATAGGAACCTAAAGTAGCAGCCAAAGTATCGTAGAGATTATTCAGATTAACACCCATTGCATGCGCTTTTTCTCTATCAACATCTACCCGTAATTGCGGACTGTTGGCACGCCACAAGGTTTGTACACCACCGAGCATTTTGTCTTTACTCGCGGCGGCCATAAACTGCCCCATGACTTCAGCCAGACGTGCGGCACCACCTTCACCTCGATTTTGCAGATATAACTCAAAGCCACCCGCTTGACCTAAGCCCATAATCGGCGGTGGGTTAAAAGCTAATACCAACGCCTCTTTGATGTGCGACGTTTTCATAAACAATTCGCCCACTAATTGCTGGCTACTGACTTGACGCTCATCCCACGGTTTTTGGGTGACGAAAATGGTTGCGGCATTGTTACGGAAACCACCACCTAAAAAGTCAAAGCCTGTAAACGCCACCACATCTTGATTGGCAGGATTACTTTTCATTATTTGTAGCACTTCTTGCACGACTTTATCTGTACGTTGCAAAGTTGCACCATCAGGCAAAATAACCGCGCTGATATAAAAGCCTTGATCTTCATCTGGCACTAAACTACTCGGAGTCGCTTTCCATAAGCCGACAGTCACCGCCACCATGCCGATAAACAACAAGGCGGCAATGGCTCCGCGACGAATCATCCATGTGACACCTGTGACATAATGTTGGGTGATGCGGGCAAACCAACGATTAAAGGCGGCGAAAAATCCCCCTAATGCCTTGTGTTCTTTTTTCAGAATTAATACACATAACGACGGTGTTAATGTTAGTGCAACAATGCCCGAAATCACCACTGCAATGGCAATAGTGACGGCGAATTGACGATACAACTCACCCGTCAAACCACCTAAAAAGCCAATCGGCACGAAGACTGCGCACAACACCATGACAATAGCAATAATGGGACTGGTGACTTCGTGCATGGCTTTAATGGCTGAATCGTAAGCAGAAAGATGCTCTTCGTGCATGATCCGTTCGACGTTTTCTAAGACAACAATGGCATCATCGACAACAATACCAATCGCCAAAACCATACCAAACAGGGTTAAGGTATTGATGGAATAACCCAACAAATACAATCCCGCGAATGTGCCTATTAAAGACACAGGTACGGCGATGGTGGGAATCAGTGTCGCGCGCCAATTCTGCAAGAATAAGAACACCACTAAAAACACTAACACCATCGCTTCAGCTAAAGTTTTTAAAACCTCGCGGATGGATACTTCAACAAAACGAGTCGTATCATAAGGAATGGAGTAACTCATGCCTTCGGGAAAGCGTGCGCCCATTTCTTTTAAAGTAGCTTTGACGTTATCGCCTACGTCCAAGGCATTAGCACTCGGCTGCAAGAAAATACCGACTAAAGTGGCAGGTTTGCCGTTGATTCGACCAATAAAGTCATAATCTTTTGCCCCTAACTGTACTCTTGCCACGTCTTTTAAACGTAAGGCCGAGCCATCGGCATTGGAGCGAATGATAATATTTTCAAACTCACTGGCTTCGGACAAACGGCCTTTAGTGGTAATGGTATAGACCAACTCTTGAGCTGCATTGGTTGGTTGCTGACCAATTTTACCTGCCGCAAACTGACCATTTTGTTCATTAATAGCAGCCACAATTTCTTGAGTGGTGAGTTTTAATTGTGCTAAACGGTCAGGACGCAACCAAATACGCATGGCGTAATCTTTAGCACCAAAAATTTGAACATTGGTCGTACCCGGAACACGTTTCAAGCCATCTAAGACGTTAAGCGTGACATAGTTACTGGTATAAACATCGTCATAACGGCCATCAGGCGAATAAAAGGCGACGACTTGTAAGAAGCTAGACGAACCTTTGGTGACGGTGACACCTTGGCGGCGTACCTCTTGTGGCAAACGGGCTTCGGCTTGTTTGACTAAGTTATTGACGTTTTGCGCTGCTTGATCTGGGTCTGTACCAATATCAAAGGTGATACTAATAGTAACCACACCTTGCGAAGTGGACGTTGAACCCATGTACAACATATCGTCAACGCCGTTAATTTGATTTTCTAACGGTGCGGCAACAGTTTGCTCTAACACTTCGGCGGAGGCACCGGGGTAAACGGCTGTGACTTGAATCACAGGAGGTGCAATTTCAGGATATTGGGCAATCGGTAAATTACGCATCGCGGCTAAACCAGCGAGCATAATGAAGATAGATAATACCGCCGCAAATACGGGTCGGTTAATAAAAAAACGAGCTAGCACTGTGTTTCTCCCTATCCTTAATGAGTGGCAGGTGGAGCATTAGCCGCAGCAGGAGCTTTGGCAGCTAAGGTTGCTGCATCGACGGGCTTGACGGGCATTCCTGGCTGAATTTTAAATAAACCATCCACCATGACGCGCTCACCTGCTTGTAAGCCTTGGTCAATCACCCATGCTTCACTACCATTAACCGTTGCCCATTCACCCACTTTCACAGGACGAGGTTCGACTTTATCTTCTTTGCCAATCACCATCACCATTTTGCCCATTGGCCCTTCAATCACGGCGCGTTGCGGCACAGTGATGGCATTAACACGTTCTGCACCATCCAATAACACGCGCACAAATTGACCTGGACGTAATAAATTTTGAGGATTTGCTAACTCGGCGCGAGTTTCTGTGGTGCCTGTAGTCGGATTAACACTGACATCAGTAAAAGCTACACGGCCTGTTTGACCATACAGTGAACCATCCGCCATTTTGACTTTTGCGATATAGCCGCCATTAGCGGGCAGTTTAAATGTGCCATTGGCACTGAGCGTACGGAGTTTTTGCTGTTCGGCATCAGGTAAACCGAAATAGACATGAGCGGGTTGAATTTGAGTAATGGTCGCTAACAATACATCCGTACCAGAAACTAATGTGCCCTCAGTTTTTTGCGCGCGCCCGACAATACCCGAAATCGGCGCATCAACATGGGTGTAACTTAAATTTAAGCGCGCTTGGCGTACTTGTGCTTGTGCGGTTTTAATGTCTGCTTGTGCGATTTGCTGCGCTGAAACAGCATCATCATAATCACGTTGGGCAATGATTTTGTCGGCCCATAACGGTTTGATCCTCGCCAAATTACGGTCGGCCTGACTAAGACGCGCTTGGGCACTGGCTAATTGCGCTTCAGCACTGGCAACAGCGACTTCATAAGGCGCAGCATCTAAGGTGAATAATGTTTGTCCCGCCGTCACTTGCTGGCCATCAACATAATGACGTTTTAGCAAAATACCTGTCACCCGCGCACGAATCTCCGCTTCACGCGAACCTGCTACTTGCGCTGCATATTCAAAATGTACGGGCGCAGTTTGCGGTTGAACGGTAACAATTGCTACTTCGGGCGGCGGCATTTTTGGCATACCTTGGGGCGCACCACCTTCTGGAGCTTTGTTACAGGCAGAAAGTAATAAAGCGGTGATTAACAGCGAAATCTGACCACCGATAACGGTACGTTGCGTGGGCAAGTTCATGGAGGCTCCTTGTCAGCCAAAATTCGGGCAATAATTCCTGATGCTACAAGGAGTTTAGCCTTTCGGCTATAGTGTATTTTGCAAATAGGGTGTTCTTAGAATGGAAACATAAACTTAAACGATCATTTATGTCGCTACTTCCCACTTAAAACGTTTTTCTATTTTCGTCGCTTTTTTACCGATAGCTTGTAAGGTGATTTCGATGCTATCTGCTTGAAAACCAACAGGCAAGGTAACACTCCCCGTCACACTCTTAAAATATTGAAATCGAAAATCTACAGGAATAGCAGTAATAACCTGATTTTTTGTCATGCCTAAAATACGCACAGTCGCTTTACCGCTAATATCGGTTTGATTGTTTGTGACTTGTGTAAGTAATAAGCGATATTGAAATTGATTATCGGCTATTTTTTTAATGGTGACATTTTCGATGGATAAGGTATTCATTGAGCCTTTTGCACCAAGTAAACGCTGGAACAACATTATTTGTTCTTGCATATCGGCAACACTAGCTAATTGATTTTTATTATCTTCTTGTAGTTTTTGTGCCGTTTGAATAGCGATATCTCGGTCTTGCTTCAGTGTGGCTAAATCATTGTTTAATTGCAAAAGTGCTTGTTGCTGTTGTTGCGTGCTCAAGCGTAATTGTTTAACTTCACCTGCACTCGCACCTACTGATTGCAAGCCATAGTCGTAACCAAAATAAAAGGCGACACCCGCGCTTAACCCCAAACCTAAGATGGCCGTTAAACTCCATGCCACGAGATGAGCAGCGATGGGGGCGCCCACATAGTTTTTTAGTTTTTGCCTACGGCCAGTGTGCCACATGGTTGTTTCCCTTTAGATAAGGGCGTGAGCATCACACCCCTACATCAAAAATAACCAAAATTACGGCAACAACGCAATCTGATTTAAACCCGTACTCTCATCCAAACCAAACATAATATTCATGTTTTGTACGGCTTGCCCCGCGGCACCTTTCACCAAATTATCAATGACCGAAAGAATAACAACGGTATCGCCACCTTGAGGCCGATGGACGGCAATACGACACACATTCGCGCCACGGACAGAACGTGTTTCAGGGTGACTGCCTGCGGGCATGACATCGACAAAGGCTTCGTGTTGGTAAGCCTGCTCGTATAGGGCTTGAAGATCGGCAACATCCGCTGTTAACCGCGCATATAACGTAGCGTGAATACCACGGATTAATGGCAATAAATGAGGAACAAAGGTTAAACCTACAGGCTGGCCATAGATACTGGTTAAGCCTTGTTTAATTTCAGGTAAATGACGATGACCTGCAACACCATAAGCTTTAAAGCTATCACCCGCTTCGGCAAACAATGTGGGCACTTCGGCTTTACGGCCTGCGCCTGACACCCCTGACTTAGCGTCTGCAATCAAAGTTTGGCTATCAATTAAACCTGCTTTTAATAAAGGTAAAAATCCTAATTGTACAGCGGTAGGATAACAACCCGGATTAGCGACGAGACGTGCTGTTTTAATGGCTTCACGATTGACTTCAGGCAAACCGTAAACAGCCTCGGCTAATAAGTTTTCACTGGCGTGTGGCATGCCATACCACTGTTGCCATTCAGCAGGATTTTTTAAGCGAAAGTCGGCGGCTAAGTCGATGATTTTCACGCCTTTGTCTAATAACTCAGGCACTTGCTTCATCGCCACACCATTAGGCGTCGCAAAAAAAACGACATCACAGGTACTAAGATTTTCGATCGTTGGTTCGCTAAAGGCAACATCGACGCGACCACGCAAATTGGGAAACATTTGTGAAACGGCAATGCCCGATTCGGTACGCGAAGTAATTGCTTGTAAATGAACATCTGGATGCTGAGCTAACAACCGCAGCAACTCAACGCCTGTATAACCCGTACCACCCACAATACCGACTTTAATCACAAATTTTCTCCAGTTAAAACTTAGCTAATGTCAGCCGCGATTATAACAATGCCATAACGCAGTTAAAGAGATGCTTTTGTTAAAGTACGAACAATGCGCGTAGAAATAACTGTTCATTCTTTAACTATGGGCTAACTCTTAGCGTTTGTTGGCAAGCAATCGTATTAACGTCATAGGTTTCGGCCAATGCAGCAATTGTTTTTTTGGTAGTAGGCGCGATAAGTTGTTGTTGTATTTTCCCTAATAAAGCACTTGCCCCGACGACATGTTTCGCAATACCAATGTGGTAGTTTTTGCTCGTTCCATCTAAGCGAACACAGCCCACAGGAGGGACTTGATAGTTATTCATACGCTGGCCATAACGCATAACTACGCCTTCAGCGACAAAAACATCACAGGTTTTATGTTTAAGCTCAAAGACAGCATCTTTAACATTATCAAGTAATTTTATTTTTAGGTCTTTTCCTACCGCGCTATAATCATAGCCACTGACACCACACGCTTTTAACTTGGCAACATCGGCTAAAGACTTAACACCAAGTCCCGTCATATAACGCTCCCAGTTGTACATCAAATCATAATTTAAACTATAGACAGGCGGAGTCAGTAACAAAAACGCTTCTTTGGCGGGAGTTTTAGCGACATCCAACACCACGTCACAGCCCGATTTTGGGTCAGCATTTTGAATCTTTTTTTCTATCTCGGGAGAGGCTAAAGATTTAATATCATAAGTACGGCCTACACTGGTTAATAATTGCTTAACTAAATCTAGCGAATAGCCCCGTAACTGGCCTGCGCCATTAATTTTTTCGGAATAAACAAAAGGCGGCGAAGGTGTTTTATCAACGCAAATATGTAAAGCGTCGGCAAAAGCCGCGTTCGTCATCAAACTAATAGATAAGCCTATATACCGCATCGTAAACATTTAACTTGCTCCAACAGGGAATTCATAAATCTTTGGACTTACGCATCGAACCTTGATTAGCGCGTTTTGTGAATCTCCCCTAACCCCTCTTTCAAAAAGATGGGGACTCCCCCTTAGTAAAAGGGGGTTGGGGGGATTTAGCGATAAGCGCGTAAGTCCTAAGAGGCACGAATGGATGGGTTTATTGGTGTTGTTCTGTTTCCTTACGGAATCTACTACATACTTGTTCATCATAGCCGAATATTCATAAGCGTACACCTTAGGTCTTTATGTATTTTTATGACTTAACTTGACAAACAGATGATCTCCTTCTAAATTAGTGAACAACTGTACACTTAAATGAGTCGCATCATGTCTAATTTGCCAGAAACAACCCGCATCGAAAAATCAACCTCAAGCAATGCCGCACAAGCAGCGGGCGCGATTGTGCATTTGGCAATGCGGAGTGCACAGGAGTTAACTCATTTAGTAGCCGAAATGCATAGCACTATCAGCTACTTACCTTCACCTCTCAATAAAGAACATCAGGCCAATGCTCGTCATGCACCGTTCCCCTATCGTCTTATTGCGGGTAGTTTTGCGTTAATTGCCAAGTTCAGCAGAATGTTTACCACTCATCAAACTGAATTTAATCAACCCTTAGCAATTCGCACCCAAGCTGCCTTAAATGGCGTTTGTGGCGATAAATTAGAAAGTTGGGATAGTCCTTTAGCGACTCCCATCACTTTGCGTAGCGAAAATGGTGAAATTTTAGATATGGCATCGTGGGCACAAGCGCCCTCTAAAGGTCATGTCTTGTTTTTACACGGTTTGTGTCACAGTGACTTAGAGTGGCAACAATCGGCTAATCATAACAAGTTTTACAGTGAACTCGCTCAATTGGGTTATAAAGTAGCTTGGTTGCGCTATAACACGGGTCGTGCTATTCATCAGAATGGTGAAAATTTTGCGGACTTACTGCAACAACACTTTGCCAATAAAGGCACACCGCTGATCTTGATTGGCCATAGTATGGGTGGTTTATTGATTCGTAGTGCCAGCCATTGGGCGGAATTAAATGAACATACATGGTTGGCACGATTAAGTCATGCCGCTTATTTAGGCTCACCACATTTGGGAGCACCGTGGGAGCGTGTGGGTCATAAAGCCAATAATTTATTGAACTTTACTCCTTATACCCGACCCTTGATGCGCTTAGGCAACATTCGTAGTCGTGGTATTAAAGATTTACGCTATGCTCGTTTAACCGCTGATAATATTGTGCCGCACTTACCTGAGTCGGTTAATCATTTACTGTTAGCGAGTGCTTGGAGCGAAAAACACGCCGAAAACTGGATTGGTGATGGTATTGTGCCAGTTGCAAGTGCCTTGGCTCAGGATGAACAAGGGGATGTGTTAAGCGCGCCGTTGTTAAAGCGGGTCATGCTTACCGATATTAGCCATCTTGCATTATTAGACGATGAACGGGTTTATCAAGAGTTACGTTCATGGTTGGGGACTGATAAGCTACTCATCAAACACTAATATCAACACGTTTTCCTCGTTGAGTGGTATCCACAACGAGGAAAACAACAGAGTTTTGGATACCATCTGCCATGAACACCGCCGACTTACTTGCTTTTATTGAAGTGGCTCGTTATGAGTCCTTTTCTTTAGCCGCCGAAAAATTACACTTTACCCAACCTGCCATCAGTAAACGGGTCAGTAATTTAGAAGAAATGTTGGGTGTGAGTTTATTTGACCGTGTGGGTCGTCGGGTGCAACTCACCGAAGCAGGCCGCGCACTGTTTCCACGCGCTCATCAATGGTTACTTGATTTTGAAGATATCAAAAAAAGTGTCGCTGATTTAGAAGGTGAAGTGACAGGGATTTTAAAAATTGGCACTTCTCATCATATTGGTTTACACCGTTTACCGCCAACCTTACGTGCCTTTTCTCAACAGTATCCGCAAGTGCAATTAGATATTCAGTTTATTGATTCCGAAGCTGCTTACGAGGCGGTACTGAGTGGCGATTTGGAGTTAGGAATCGTCACATTACCGCCAATTGCCGACAACCGTTTAGTCGCCGAAGAAATTTGGGATGACCCATTGGCATTTGTCGCGGGCAAAGACCATCCACTGGCAAAAAAAAACGAGACTTGCTTATCTGATTTGACGGCTCACCCTGCGATTTTGCCGTCTTTAAATACCTTTACCCGCCAAATTGCCGCAGAGTTATTTCAACAAGCGGGATTAAATCTCAATGTTACGATGACGACGAATTATTTAGAAACCATTCGTATGATGGTGTCGATTGGTCTAGGTTGGAGTGTTTTGCCCGCGAGCATGGCCAATGAAGAAATGGTCATACTGCCGTTACATCGTGTCGATATGCACCGAACACTCGGCGTGGTGTATCATCCTCGACGAACGTTGTCACGGGCGGCTGTGGCGATGTTGGCAATCTTGCATGGTCAAATGAGTGATAAGTCATGATAAAAACATTGGCAACACTGTTATTGGTCAGTAGTTTAACTGCTTGTCAACATCAGGCACTCAAACCAATTACTCCACCTGTTTCAGCAACACTAACGACGCAAAAACTCTTACAAGTCAGCCAACTCCGCACGCCCCTACTTTATTTAGAAGCCCCGATTTACGATAGTGAAGTACAAGAATGGATTCCCAAACGCTTTTTGGAAAAGGTGCAAAGAAGCATTCAGGATACGGTCAATAATCCGTATATCGATGCACAACTCCAACACTCTTTAGCGCAACATCTCAGCACTGACGATATGCAAGCAGTGATCGACTTTTATCAATCGCCTACGGGACAAGCAGTATTAACCGCAGAAACGGATTTTCGTAAAACTATTAATCAACCCGAAAATTCGACGCAACCTGAAACGATGAAACAATTACGAGAAGCCACGCAGCTTAGCGCAACACTCAACAGCGTGTTTTTGGCCAGTGCCAATGCCTTGATTGAACGTTTAGATAGCTATGACTGTTTGGCATTGATGCAAATTCCAGGCTCGAATATTGGTTTGAATATTGCTAAACGCAACAAAGTGGCGTTTATGAATCAGCAAGTACAACGGTCTTTAGCCAATTTGTACTCACCTTTAACGCCTGAGCAACTTCAGACGTATTTACAGTTTGCTACTAGCCCAGTAGGACAACATTTTTTTACTGCCAGAACAAAAGCACTCACGGCGTTAGGCAATGATTTTGGTTTACGACTAGCCGAAAACATTGCCCCTGGTTTGCCAAGTTGTGTTGGCAGTATTCGCGTGAGTCCCTCACCTTAATACTTAAAGCCAACGTAACGGCGGCTCATCCATTAGACGGCATTGTTGCTCCAGTTCGGCAACGTGCTGTTGCCAATAACTGTCGGTGTTAAACCACGGAAAATACTTAGGGAAAGCAGGATCATTCCAACGCATGGCCAACCAACCTGCATAATGAATCATCCTTAAACTGCGCAAGCCTTCAATTAACCGCAACTCACGGGCATCAAAATCACAAAACATGGTGTAACCATCGAGCAACTCAGAAAGCTGACTTTCTTGCTCGTGTCGTGAACCCGTTAACAACATCCATAAATCTTGAATCGCGGGTGCAGATTGGCAATCATCAAAATCAACCAGCCAAGGGCCATCATCACGCGTCCACAAAATATTACCTAAATGACAGTCGCCATGTGTACGAATAAACACCGATTGATTGAGTTGTAATGCTTCAATTTTTTCACTTAATACGCTAATCGCTGCATCATAGCGCGCCAATAGTGACGACGGCATAAAGCCTTCTCTGACACATTGATAAGGTACATCGAGAAAACGCTCCACGGTTAGCCGAGGTCTGGCGATAAAATCGTGTTGTTTACCAATGGCATGAACCCGCCCTAACAACATACCAAGACGATGAATTTGCTCTAAATCACCTGCTTCGGGTGCTTGACCGCCTTTACGCTGAAAAAGCGCGAAACGATAACCTTCAAATTCAAACAAGGTCTGCTGATTCGACTCGTCAACTAAAGGTGCAACAATCGGCAACTCTGCCGCTACTAAGTCTTGGCAAAAGTGATGCTCTTCAATAATCTGCGCTGTTTGCCAGCGTGCAGGTCGATAAAATTTAGCGATAACGGGCTTTTCGTCTTCGATACCAATTTGATATACCCGATTTTCATAGCTGTTTAACGCCATCACGCGGGCATCACTGATTCGGCCTGTACTTTCAACAGCGCGAATCACTAAGTCAGGAGAAAGTTGTGAGTAGTCGTCGATAGTCATGTCGGCAGTGCTCACGTTAATAAATATGAACAATGATGACACAATACAACCGTCAGGCGGCTAAGCACTCGGTTTCTGTTTGTTACGCATATCGTGTGAGTAGAGCCTTAACTTCGGCCATACGTTCCGCAACAGGTTTGGTATCCGCTTCTTCGACGACATTGGCTTCAATAACACAGGCCAACATATCAAAAAAAGCTTTATCTAAGGCGCGTCGAGCGGCAGTCATTTGTTGGAGGATTTTTTCACAATCAGATTCAGCAACAATCAATTTTTGAATACCGCGAATTTGGCCTTCAACACGGGCTAGGCGTTTGATAACTTCGGCTTGATGGCTAGTTTGCGGAGTGTTCATGGCAATAGGCTCTGAGGGTTCTATATACCCCCCATAGTATATTTGTTTAAGTAAAAATCAATAGGGTTTTTGCTGTGCTTGATAGCCTAATTTCAACACCATCACCGCCACCCAACAAGAAAGCGCGGCAAAACAGAAAATACCTGTTGCGCCCAAGGGTAGCCACACCATGCCAGCCAACCAAGAACCAATTGCAACACCTAAACCCCATAACGCGCTATAAATCGCTTGCCCCTGCCCTTGTTGGCCTTGCGAAAACTCACGGTAAATAAAGCTCATAGCCGCTGCATGGAAAATGGCAAAACTAAAGGCGTGCAACACTTGCACCATCCACAACAGAGCAGGCGTATCGACCGCGAAAGCAATCACCAGCCAACGCAAACTTGCCAAAAGCAAACAACTCAACACTAATTGATATTCGGTAAATTTCTGTAGTAAACGATGAGATTGGGTAAAAGCGATGACTTCGGCCAGTACACCCAATGCCCACAATAAGCCAATAACACCACGACTATAGCCATGACTTTCTAAATAAACGCTATAAAAACTGTAATACGGGGCGTGAGAAAACTGCAATAAAAAATGGACGATAAAAAAACTAAAGACTAAGGGCTTTTTTAGCGTATGCCATATTGTGTGCGTTTCTTTGGTCTTTTTTTCTTGGGCAGGACGTGGCACCGAAAAACTAAACACGGCGGCAATCACTGCACACGCCAACAATAGAACTGGCAAATAATGAATGGAAATGACATCAAATAAATAGCCAAAACCTGCGACCGTGGCAATAAATCCAACTGAACCCCATAAGCGAATCTTGCCGTATAAATCACGGTCTTGTCCGAGATGAGCAATCGTCACTGCTTCAAACTGCGCCAAAATCGCATTTTGAAAAAAACTATAAGCAAACAGCACTAAGGCCATGAGATAAAAACTGTGCCCGACAAAAAAAATACCGAGCCAAAAAACGCTAATCATCACCGCGCCAAAACGGACTAATTCAATCCGTTTACCCGTCGTATCTGCTAAATAACCCCAAAAATTAGGCGCGACAATACGCGTTAACATACCAATAGCGAGCAACTGACCAATCGCTTTTTCGTCAAAATGTAGATTTTGGAGATATAAACTCCAATACGGCATAAAGCCGCCTAAGACCGCAAAATAGAAGAAGTAAAAAGCCGATAGTCGCCAAAATGGAAGGGCTGGGTTGGGCATAGTTGGGTTATTTATATGAAGATACAAGGGGCGCGTATATTCACCCTCCACCATGATGAAGCGATGGGGAATAACGCCTAAAGTTGTTTGTACACACCGTTCACGCTGAGCTTGTCGAAGGGTGGTTCGAGCCCCGTAGGAAATCCCCTTGGGGGACAGGCTCACCACGAACGGTGAAACTTTTGTGTAGATACTTATTTAATTTGCTTTATTTTTTCGGGATTCGATTTGGGTTTTTGTGTCGATTGCTCACTCATTAACTGACTGAGTTTTTTCAAATCAATTTTTTTCAGATTTTCTTGAGCTGTTTTGTGGGATACCATCATCATGTCTTATTACGCCTTTGTGTAGGCGATAACCGCCTCAAAACCTTGCAAATATAACGACTCTTCATAGCTTAAATCATAGCCAAGATGTTCTATGTAGGCAACAAACCATTGTTCGCAAAAATCAGATATATCACATAAATCAGTTGCTATATCGACGTCAAGCTCATGTAAATTTGCGCTATTGTGAAAGTATTTTTTGCCATTTGACAACTCAATGCGTGGCTTATGAAACACCAAACAAACATCATCTTCCAACTCCATGACAACATTCGCTTTGTGTGACTCTAAAATATCCGTTGCAGCAAATAAAAAAGCGGCCGAACTCACGATAAAGCCGCTATAAACAACATGAACCGAACTTGTGGTATGCTAAATCGCGTCTATTAACTCTTTTGCTAAAAAGACCACGCCACCGTAATTATTCATCACTTGAATCGTAATGACTTCTTGATGGTTCGCTTTTAAGCACTCTATCGCCCTGCGAATCACCCGCTCATTACTACTACCAAAATCCTTTTTAATCAAAAACGACGGCATACAATATCCTTATTACTACGATTACTACGGTGCAATCGGCGATAACGGCATCACCACATCGGCATTTTGTGCGCGATGACGTAAAAAGTGATCCATTAACACAATCGCTAACATCGCTTCGGCAATCGGTGTTGCCCGCACACCCACACAAGGGTCATGACGGCCTTTAGTGAGCATTTCAATGGCATTACCATCCATATCAATACTACGGCCTGCGGTAGTAATACTGGATGTTGGTTTTAAGGCGATTGACACGACAATTTGCTGACCACTGGAAATACCCCCCATCACACCACCCGAATGATTAGCGGTAAACCCTTGTGGCGTTAACTCATCACGCGACTCATGGCCAAACTGACCTGCAACGGCAAAACCGTCACCAATTTCTACGCCTTTTACCGCGTTAATGCTCATCATCGCGTGGGCAATATCAGCATCAAGACGGTCAAAAACAGGCTCGCCCCAACCCACAGGCACATTGTCAGCAACCACTTGTAAACGTGCGCCGCAACTTGTGCCCTTTTCACGTAAGCTGGTGACTAAGGCGGCAAAACGGGGTATCGCTTCGGCATCACCACAGAAAAAGGGATTTTGGTTGACAATCGACCAGTCCAATTGCTGCGCCATTTCATTGCCGATTTGGGTGACATGGCCGCGAATTAAAATACCAAATTTTTCAAATAAATATTTCTTCGCAATCGCACCTGCGGCCACACGCATCGCCGTTTCGCGCGCGGACGAACGACCGCCACCGCGATAATCGCGAAAACCGTATTTTTGCGTATAAGTGTAGTCGGCATGACCGGGTCTAAAAGTAGTGGCGATATTGCCGTAATCTTTCGATTTTTGGTCGGTGTTTTCGATTAACAAACCAATCGGCGTACCTGTCGTTTTACCCTCAAAAACACCTGACAAAATTTTCACTTGGTCATCTTCACGACGTTGGGTGGCAAACTGTGATGTACCAGGTTTACGACGGTCTAAATCCAGTTGAATATCCGCTTCGGTTAGTTCAAGGCTAGGTGGCACACCATCGACAATCGCACCTAATGCTAATCCGTGAGACTCACCAAAAGTCGTCACCCGAAATAATTGGCCTATGCTATTACCTGCCATTTACACGGCCTCCCGAAACAGTTGCTGATAAAAACGGCATTGTTGCGCGGTCAAGACAAATACGCCCGAACCACCACGCTTAAACTCGACCCAATCAAATTCGACTTCGGGGAAAGATTGCGCTAATGCCCACTCAGAATTGCCCACTTCTACCACTAACAAACCGTCTTCCGTTAAACAATCGGCGGCTTCGGCGAGTATTTTACGGACGATATCTAAGCCATCAACCCCTGCCGCTAAAGCCAACTCAGGCTCACGTTGATACTCTTCGGGTAAATCGGCCATGTCTTCGGCATCAACATAGGGCGGATTACTGACGATTAAGTCATAACGCAGATTGGGTAATTTGCTAAATAAGTCAGACTCTATCAAATTGACATTTTCTGCCGCTACTTGATGATGTTCAACATTGACAGCAGCAACCGATAAAGCATCTAAAGATATATCAGCCGCATCAATAATGGCATCGGGATAAACATACGCCAGCGCAATGGCGATACAACCTGAACCAGTGCATAAATCCAAAATACGTTGCGGTTCATTTTCTAACCACGGGGCAAAACGGTCTTCAATGAGTTCAGCAATCGGTGAGCGTGGAATTAACACGCGTTCATCGACATAAAACGGATGACCGCAGAAATAAGACAAATTCAACAAATAACCTAAAGGCGTACGCTCGTTAATCCGTTTATCAAGCAAGTCAACAATCGCCTGTTTTTCGCTGCGTAATAATTTGGCATCTAAAATTTCGGCATCGGCTGACCATTGCAACGATAATGACTGCATAATTAACGCGGTTGCTTCGACAAAATGGTCTTCTGTGCCGTGGCCAACATGAACGTCAGCACTCCGCAAACAAGAAACAGTAAAACGAATAAAATCGCGGATGGTGACTAACTCGGCAACAGCATCAGCCAACGTGGTTTTTGTGATTAACGCGGAAGCTTCCACATTCACATCCTCAAACTAAAAAATAATGGCGAATTGTAACAGTGTTTAAGAGTTGCGCGGTAATCGCTTATTTGTAGGATAATAGTCAATCACCACGCCTGATACTTAGTTAGACCATGAAAAACCCGTTATTAACTGAACTAAAAAAAACCTTAGTTGCCGAACTCGCTGCTCCTATCGTCGTGAAACCGAAAATCGTCATCCCAAAAAATCCCGATGATGATTTAGACGATGCCAGCTTATTTGCTAAAGCCACTAAAGGCGTTCAGCGCTTAGTGATTGAAGAAACGGTGACGACTAAACCCAATTTACGCGCCAAATGGGATGCAAACACCGTTGCCCGTCGTGCTGCAGCAGAAGGTGCAGCTGACATGGCACACGAAGCCCTCTCCGATACCGTCGCCTTGTTAAACCCTGTCAGTAACGAAGCGATTTTGAGTTTTCGCCGTACAGGGATTCAACAAGGTGTCTTTAAAAAGCTCAAAGATGGCCAGTTAATGTGGAAGGCAGCAGTAGATTTACATGGCTGTACCGTCGAACAAGCCCGACAAGCTGTGCTAGATATTATTTTTGAAGCGCAAAACGAAGGCATTACCATTATTAAAATTGTTCACGGTAAAGGCTACCGTAAAGATGATGAAACACAAGCTGGATTATTAAAAACCTGTGTCAATGGTTGGTTGCAACAACATCGTAGCGTCTTAGCATTTCACAGCGCCTTAGCTAAAGATGGCGGCAATGGCGCCGTCATGGTATTACTGAAAAAACAACAAACGGCTAAAAATACAGAAGAAAAACGATGAACAAAAAGTCGAGTCCGCTTCATTTATCGGTGTGGATAGCCTGCTGGTTGGCGTGTATGTGTTCACTCGTCTGTTATGCCGATTTACAATTGGATGAAAACTTTTCCGAACAACGGCTCGCGCCTGAAATAAGTTATATTTGTGGCGGCGTTAGTCACTACACACTTGATGAAGCAAAAACATTAAACTTTGCCCCCCTAGCGCGCAAGGAGATTTCCTTTGGTTTCACTCAATCCGACTGTTGGTTTCATTTTCGAGCAACAAATACTGGCGACAAACCCTTAGCTCTGGTTTTATCAAGTGACTTTAATCTCTTTGACCATATTGATTTTTATATTCCATCCTCTAGCAATACCATTAAGAAATCGATTGGCGATACGATTCCCTATAATCAACGTGAATTAAAAGTAAGAACCCTTTCAATACCATTTACTATCAATGCCAAAGAAACACATGATTATTACTTACACGCCAAAACATCAAGCACCTTTTACTTACCATTACAATTAAGTAGTTATCCAGAGTTTATTAATGTTAATGATAAAATAGACACATTGATAGGTTTATTTTATGGCATGGTCATTGGTTTATTTTTATATCATCTTTTTTTATTTATTCTCACTCGTGAGAAAGTTCAACTCTTATATATATTTTACGTCATGAACACCTTGTTATTTTTTTCTGCTGAACAAGGCTCACTGTTTCGATTTTGGCCAACAGCAACAACGCTAAACAACTTTTCTATTTACACTTTTGCCTTTTTAGTTTTTAGCTCTGCGTGTTTATTTACTCGCACCTACCTTAATACCAAAGAAAGCCCACGCTTGCATAATTTTCTTAAATGGTTAGCTTTTATCTTTGCTATTTCGGCATTTTCCCACGTCTTTATTCCCACGCGCATTGTTGCCCCTGTTATGACAAGTAGTGGCCTGTTCGTCATATTTTTATTATTTTTTATTAGTATCAAACGTTGGCATGATGGCTTAAATGAAGCAAAAATATTTATTATTTCATGGGGATTACTGATTGTTACGGGTGCGTATTTTATTATCCTACTGCTTTCAGGAGGCAGTGGCATTAACAATGCCTTAATTTATACCCAGATTGCTTTTGCTGCCCAACAAGTTTTATTATCTATTGGCCTTGCTCAACGGTTAAAATCCCTACAAAAAGAAAAAGAAGCCAAAGAACAAGAAATGTTAATTGCTCAAGCCGAAAGTGCCGCCAAAACAGACTTTCTCGCTCGTATGAGTCATGAAATAAGAACCCCTATGAATGCCGTGATTGGTGTCACGCAGTTATTAGAAGCCACATCGCCAACGGAATCTCAGCAACATTATTTAGGGCTACTACAGAACTCAGGGCAACTACTACTGAGCATTATTGATGATATTTTAGACTACTCAAAAATTACCTCTGGTAATATTAACCTAGAATCAACCCCTTTTGACCTTCACAAACTGATTCATAATATTTATCAAATATTATCTGCTAATCCAGAAGAAAAACCTGTTGAACTACTGCTGACAATGAGTAATGACTTTCCACAATGGGTAGAAGGAGACCCTACACGCTTAAGGCAAATACTTTTTAATCTACTCAACAATGCTTTAAAGTTTACATCTAGAGGACAAGTATCGTTACAAGCCCAGCGAATTGTCCAATTAGATAAAAATAAAGTGCAAATACAAATTACGATTAGTGATACAGGTATTGGTTTATCTCAAGAACAAATCGCCCATTTATTTACCGCTTTTCATCAAGCAGATGCGTCTATTACCCGTAAATATGGTGGAACTGGTTTAGGTTTGGCGATTAGTAAACAACTTATCGAACTCATGGGTGGTAGCCTGCACGTCAGTAGTAAATTAGGACAAGGTTCTTCTTTTGTTATTTTATTACCGCTATTACTGACCGATGAATTAATTACGATTACCAACCCCATTATGCCAGCTATGCCGTGGGCGGATGGGCAATTATCAAAATTAAGAATTTTATTGACGGAAGATAATGCCGTTAATCAATTAATTATTACCTCACTGATTAAACAACTGGGTATTGATGTTAAATTAGCAAAAAATGGTGAAGAAGCTTTTGGTATTATCACTACACAACACGATGATTTTGATATTGTTTTAATGGATTGTGAAATGCCGATTTTAGATGGCCTACAAGCCACTCGCAAAATTCGCCATTGGGAACTGGAACACCAACAACAACCGATGACTATTATTGCACTCACGGCTCATGCCCTGCCCGAATATCAAGTGCGTTGTCGCGAGGCGGGCATGAATGATTATATGACTAAACCGCTCTTACTCAGCGAGTTAGCCTTAAAACTACAGGCTTTTATGGCGCAGACATAGCCTTACAAAGAGAAGGTTGGAGGGATTACAGTTTGCGGCGTGTCGCCGTTAAATTAAAACTGACTTTAACCGCCGCAGGAATTTGATCTGTGGCCGAAAATTCGCCTTGACCCACGCCGAATACAGTTCTATCTAAGGTTGTTGAACCTTTAGCCGTTGCTTTGTCGCCATCAATGTTGAGCTTAAAACTTAATACAATAGGCGCGGTTTTATCACGCAACGACAAAGTGCCGTTCGCTTGATAACGATCCTCTGCGACGCGTTTAAAACTATTGGCTTGAAAAATTGCCGTAGGATGATTAGCGACATCAAACCAATCCGCACTCGGCAAAGCAGAATCCCGCTGTTCATCACCCGTAGCAACTGACGCCAAATCCACCTTCACCGTTAATGAAGAGTTTTTCAAATCATCAGGACTAAAGACAATATCGGCTGTCCATTGCTTGAAACTGCCTACGACAGGCTCGCCCGTCCATTGTGTCGCAAAACCTAATTGTGCATTTTTGCTCACTAGCCAATGAGACAACGGCAAAATTTTGATGGCATCCACTGCTATGACAGGTGCAACTTCAACAGACTTAGAGCTAGTTTCTGCCGCAACAGACGGTGTTGTGCTTGCTACCTTATCAACGGATGCAGGTTGTTCTGTTACTTCGGTGGCAGTCACCGTTTCTTCGGTTTCGACTGCAACAACAGGAATTGCTTTTGCTTTTAGCGTAGGCATATACACATACGCCGACCACATCACCAGAAAGCCCGTCATACCAACCAACCATAATCTAGGCTCAGTAATACCCGCCCGCGCACCAACCGCCATCCGTGCAAATACATTATCCTTGACAATGACTTGATGCTTTAATACCGCACCAACGTGTAACAGTAACAACAGACAAGTTAACAACGCTAATAAGCCATGCCCTGCACCTGCGGCATCATTCAACATAGCTTTTGTCGTTACTGCTAATTCAGATAAGAATGGCAGATGCGGCATAGGCATCACGCCAAATAATACGGTAGGAATGTTGATTTTACTGGTAGAAACTAATAGCCAGCCCGTCATCGGCAAGCCAATCATAATGACATAAAAGCCGATATGAACGAGGTGGGATGCTGTTTTTTCCCATACCTTCATGTGGCTAGGCAACGCCGGCGGCTTGTGGGCGAATCGCCAAGCCAAACGCGCGACACTCAAAAACAAAATAGTAAAACCAATAGACTTATGCAGTTGAAATAACGCATAAGTCGCCGCGCCTTTTGGAGCATCACCTAAACGCCACCCCAGTACCATCTGAAAGATAATGGCGGCGGCAATCAACCAATGTAAAATAATAGCGACGTTGGTATAACGATTGCGCGTGGCGTTCATGGTTTATTCCCAGCTTACTTCTTAGTGAATTCGACTTCAATCTCTAAAGCCACATCATCACCAATCATAGGCACATATCGATCTGCACCAAACTCAGAACGCTTGATAGTCGTAGTTGCCGCAAAACCTGTACGCGTTTCACCCATCATGCCTTTACCTGAGCCATAAAAGGTTACGTCTAAAGTCACAGGCTTGGTGACGCCAGCCAGTGTTAAATTACCTGTCATTGTACCTTTGTTGCCTGTCGTGGTTTTGATGGCTGTAGAAGTAAAGGTTGCTTGAGGGAACTTATCGGCTTTGATGAATTCAGCAGGAAATTGCTTATCTGCTTTTTCCCAGCCTGTACTCATGGATTGAGTATCAATGGTTACTTGTACTTTCGACGCTTCAGGATTTTTGGGGTCATAACCAAAACCTGCATCAAACTTGTTGAAGCGGAAAACGTATAAAGAAAAACCTTGGTGCATGACTTTAGCGGTAATACTGGCATGGGTTTTATCTAACACATAATTTCCTGCGGGCAAATTAGCAGGATTAGTATCAGGTGCAGCAAAAGCAACGGGAGCGAAAGCCAGTAACGACACTAACAACGCGGAAGCAATAGGACGAATCATGATATTTTCTCAGTAAGTTGATGTTGTATAATGATGAAGCAAAAGTGGCTTCAATGGGATGTTGGCAACCATACTGCAATCTTATTATTTAGGTAAGAGCAATCAATGAAACGGATTGTTGCCTAATCGTCAACACGATTTTTTTATAGGATTTACGCGGTATCGCTTATTTATTCACATTTCAGCCGCTTTAGGCGGCTTTATGTTCACAAAACGCGCTAATCGAGGTGCGATGCGTAACTCCTGTTATAATCCACCATCCATTTTTGACCAAATACTATGAATAACCATAGCTTAATGCAACGTGATTTAGCCGTTCTTTGGCATCCTTGTACGCAAATGCACGACCACGAACAGATCCCAATTGTGCCCATCGCTAAAGCATCGGGCGTATGGCTGACGGATTTTGACGGTAAGCGTTATGTTGATGCCATTAGCTCTTGGTGGGTGAATATTTGGGGGCACGCTAATCCACACATCAACAACGCTATTAAAGAACAGCTTGATACCTTAGAACATTTAATACTGGCTGGTTTCAGCCACGAACCGATTGTCACGCTTTCAGAAAAACTTTTAGCACTTGCCCCTAAAGGTTTAGCGCGTTGCTTTTATGCCGATAATGGCTCTGCGGCTATCGAAGTGGCATTAAAAATGAGTATGCACTTTTGGCATAATCAAGGCGAAACACAGAAAACTCGATTTGTCTCGTTAAGTGGTAGTTATCATGGTGAAACCTTAGGTGCGTTGAGCGTCACAGATATTCCCTTATTTTCGCAAACCTATGCCTCGTTATTGACTCAACAATACCGTGTGCCCTCGCCTGATTGGACGCAAGCACCTGATGGCGTATCGCCTGAAGCCTTTGCCCGCCAACAATTTTTAGCGATGGAAAGCTTGCTTGCTGAAAAGCATAGTGAAATTTGCGCGGTGATTGTAGAACCGTTAATTCAAGGCGCGGCAGGGATGAAAATGTATCATCCAGTTTATTTGCAGTTATTACGCGCTGCCTGTGATAAATACGGCGTGCATTTAATCGCCGATGAAATAGCCGTTGGTTTTGCGCGCACTGGTACTTTTTTTGCCTGTGAGCAAGCGAACATTTGCCCCGATTTTTTATGTTTATCGAAAGCATTAACGGCAGGTTATTTACCGATGTCCGTGGTGTTAACAACCGATACCATTTATCAAGGTTTTTATCACCCCTACGCGACTTTTAAAGGCTTTTTACATTCACACAGTTTTACGGGCAATCCTTTAGCGGCAAGGGCTGCATTGGCTTCTTTAGAGTTATTTGCGCTAGACCCACAACTACAACGGCAACAACAAATTAATGCCGTTTTGACTCAGGCTTTACAACCTTTACAGCAACATTCACATATCGCCAATATTCGACAAACAGGCACAATTGCTGCTTTTGATTTGGTGCAAGATAAAGCCTTAAAAATGCCATTTGATTGGCGTGAACGTCGTGGCTTGCAAGTATTTCAATCCGCTTTGGCGAAAGGCGTGTTATTACGTCCGATTGGTAATACCGTGTATTTTATGCCGCCTTATGTCATTACTGATGATGAGTTGCGTTGGGTGTTTGAGGTAGCGGCTGAGGCAGTTGATGAGGCTACTTATGCGCCTGCTAGTGGGAGTGATGTTGGGGTGAGTTTGCCTTGATAGCCAAGAGATAAAAATATGAATAATGGATTATCACGACTAGTGAGAGTTGTTGAGCACGATGACAAGCATCAACAGCAACACGCCTCCATTTCAATTCTTCACTATTTGAACACAGCTAATATTGTTCTTTTGGGAGAGGCTGGCTCGGGAAAAACGTACACTTTTAAGGATGCTGCGGCTTATGAAGATGCTCGATACTTTGAAAAAATCTCATCATTCTTTGCTGCTGTTGAAGATGATTCAGAAGCATTACTCGAGGAAACCATTTATCTAGATGCCCTTGATGAGTTTCGCTTCAAAGAAGGCAAGGATAATGTCACCACAAAAATAGTCAGCACCTTAAGAAAGATTAAGAATAAATCTGTGCGTCTTTCTTGTCGCGCCGCAGATTGGCAGCAAAATACCGACTTTGAGCCTTTAAGGAGCTATTTTAAAGAAAACTCTTGGATCATTCTGGGTTTAGAAAATCTCAGCGAATTAGAGTGTACCCATATCTTATCTAAAGAAGGCATTGCTAATCCGAGTGATTTTATTGAGCAGGCAAAACAGCGAGGCATAGAACACTTTCTACACAATCCACAAACACTCATCATGTTAGCCAAGACTGTTAATGCGTATGATTGGCCCGCTAATAAAACGGCATTATATGAAAAAGCAACTGACATATTACTGAAAGAAACTAACCCCGACTTTACACGCTCACACCAAGCAACTCATAGTTATACCGCTGCACAATTAAAGCCCGTTGCAGGAGCAATTTGTGCTAGCTTACTACTTGCCAACCAAACACAGTTAAGCCTACATACTGAGCATAATTTTTTACCTTGCTATACCGAAATTCCTATAGAAGATAAACAGGCTGTTTTTGCCTGCCTTAAACGCCGTATTTTTATTAGCCCTATTCCCGATGTTGTTTCTTATTTACATCGTACTGTTGCCGAATATCTTGCAGCAACTTGGCTTGTTGAATTAGTCACGCAGCAAGGGTTTCCATTGCTACGTTTACAGCATTTACTTGGTGTAGATGGTTACCCAAATGCTGACTTAAGAGGCTTATATGCTTGGGTTACTACCCTATTAAACGAACAAGCACCACAATTTATAGTTAAAGACCCATACGGAATATTGATGTATGGAGATGTCGCTTATTTATCACGGCTAAATCGCAAAAAACTAATACATGCATTAGAAGAATTATCCGAAAATGACCCATATTTTAGAAAAAATGACTGGTCAGAAAACCCATTGGCCGCTCTTATTGGTAAGGATGTGATTGATGAGTTTAAAAACATTCTCAATGATACAAATGCTTCATTTCATCTACGCGACTTAGTACTTAATAGTATTCTGCAAAGTCGAGAACAACTTCCCGAATTAACCGATGATTTGTATAAATTACTCTCCAATACAACGGCCACCTACCCTGAACGCCGCGACGCATTAAAAGCATTACTCAAAGTAACTCCGAATGGCGAACAATTAGTAATTCAATGTTATCAAGACATACTCAAAACCGACAAAAATTCATGGCAAATTCGTTCAGATATTTTAGTTCATTTGTATAACAAGGGCTTTACTGCTGACGATGTACGTCTTGTTTTTTCTGATGCCTGCAAAGACTCTGACGTCTCTAGTACGGCAGGTTTATTTTGGCAATTGAGTCATCACTTGCCCGTGATCGCTATACCTGACATTTTAGATGCATTAAGCCAGTTTAAGCCTAAAGACTGCGATAACATCACGACTGAAGAAAAAGAAGACTTTCGCTACGAAATTCAATCTGCATTTAATCATTTTTTACTACGTGTTGTAGAGTCCAATCTAATTATAGAGCCTAGTCGACTTTGGCATTGGTTGAAGAACTTAGAGGCGCATAACCACTCAGACAACGCAAAGATAATTGATATTTTATATAATTCACCACAAAAATTTGCAGCCCTTATCAATGCCTATGCTCATGACCAACATACAGAGGATGACTTTAGATACAGTCATATTTCATCAATATTAGGCATACCACCTATTGACACTACTTCTATAATACTTAAAGAGATACAAAATAAAAACGCGGCAATCACTGAAAGTGATATCAGAAAATATGAAATATGTTGCTCTGCCGTCTATTATCAGAACAGCTATGATTTATTCTCAAAGCTAATCACCCTATCTGACAAAACCCCTCAACTAAAGAAAATATTTGAGAGACAAAACCAGAGCCAACTACATGATTGGTATTTTAAAAAGATAGAGACACAGAAAAAATCACTTTTAGAAATTGAAAAATCGAAATACAAGGACAGAGAAAACACCTTAACGACCTTAGCGTCGATAAAAGCTGGTGAGCATTTAAAAAACCTTAGTTTTTTTGCTGACATTTATTTTGGAAGACGTAATAATCAATCTAAAGAAGAAAAGTCATTAGATAGCTACACGCGACTTGCTCTTTATATTGGCCAAGATTTAGTAGATTATATTATTACTGGCTTCATTGCCGTACTTAATTCACCCAACCTACACAGTGTCGACTATATCTGTCAAAAAGTTATAACTAATAAATATTACCCACATTGGTATACAGTTTTAGCGGGAATGGATGAGGCTTGGTTAAAAACACCTCATCTCAATCATTTTACAGAAAATCAACTACAAGTGTCTTTGACCTTGAGTATTACATTTCCAACACAACAATTAGTTAATGGAATAACTATTAACACGCCAAGAGCATGGATTGAAGAAATACACAACCAACGGCCTGATTTAGCCGAAAATACGATTTTCACTTTGATAGATTATGCTTTAAAATATAATAAAGAATATATCCCAGCACTATCACTACTACACCAAAAAGGAAAAACCACCTTTTGGCATGCCTCAACAGCCCTTTCCTTACTTAAACGTCACCCAAACTCTTTAATAAAAAACATTAAAGAACTAGCAAACTATATCTTATTTAGCGAAATATCACATGAGCTTATAGCCATCGCTCAAAACACAATAACCGCCGAATTAGAGAATGAAGCCAAAGTATATTGGCTATCAATCCTCTTTATTTTATCTCCTGATGAGTTAATCAAAATACTTGGAGACATTGCCAACAAACACCAAAATATTATTTGGGAAATAAGAGACTTGCTAAGTTCACGATTTAATAATTCACATAATTTTGAAGTATCTTATAAACAATACGAGGCTCTAATTTCTGTCGGTGGATCAATATTTCCAAACACAAATCACCCTATGGGTGTCACAGGTGGCGACAGAAACTTGTGGGATGCATCTGATTTTATTAAAAGCTGCATTACCCAACTTGCTTCATTACATAACAAAGAAGCAACTGATTCATTACAACGCTTAATAGCTTTACCACACCTAATTTCCTATCAAAATCTTCTTAAACATCATTTAGCAGAACATTGGACAATCCGCAGAAAGCATGAATTTAAAAGCCTGTCATATCAAGATGTAGTGCGTGTTTTACACCACAGAAAACCCGCCTCTATAGCTGACCTGTATTACCTCATTTGCGATCAACTCTCTGTACTAAAGAGCGAAATCAAACACTCAAATACCAACACTTATGAAAGCTTTTGGAAAGCTTATGAAGAGGAAACAGAGATTGAAAACTACTGCCGAAATCGAATTATTGAGCTATTACAACCCAAACTTACGCCACTAGATATTCGATTAGAGCCAGAAACACAAGCCTCCGCAGAAAAACGGATTGATATAACAGCTATTTATAAAGCAAAAATGATTCTGCCGCTTGAGTTAAAAAGAGACAGTCACTCCTCTCTATGGACAGCATGGCAAAATCAACTAGATAGGCTATATACCACTATGCCTGAAGCAAATGGATATGGCATCTATCTAATTTTTTGGTTTGGGGAAGCCCATAAAAGCAAAAAACTAACAGCACCACCGAAAGGAATAACAAAACCAAAAACAGCAAATGAACTAGAGCAGGCTTTACAACAACTAATTACCAACGCTAATAAAGACCATAGATTAAAAGTATTTGTGATTGATGTAGAAGCGCCTGCACAACCTAAAAAACCACAGACTAAAAAGACTACATAGGTAATCATATGGATAATACATCATCTAAAAAACGAACTATTACTAACAACACAGAGCAAGACTTATGCCTGCTTAGTGCTGAAGCATTCGAGGCTTTTCAACTCGCCATAAATACAGACCCACAAATTATTCCTGAAATTGCCGCTTTGCTTACGCACAAAGCACCTTGGGACAACGACTAACTATTTTAACTTAAAGCGAATACACCATGACCCGTCTCTACACCCCCTGCCCTCTATCCCTAAACACCGAAACTGAACTACCCGAAGAAGCAGCTCATCACTTCATTAAAGTGTTACGCGCCCGCGTCGGTGAAGAAGTCTGTTTATTTAATGGTGAAGGTGGCGAATATCATGGTGTGTTGAGTCGCGCTGATAAACGCAATGCCTATGTCACTCTCAACCAGTTTATCGCCAACGATAAAACATCCCCCCTCAAGGTACATTTAGGCCAAGTATTATCGCGTGGCGAACGCATGGATTTTGCCATTCAAAAAGCCACAGAATTAGGCGTAACTGAAATCACGCCACTCTTTAGCGAACGTTGCGAAGTGCGTTTAGGCGGTGATGATCGTCAAGACAAAAAAGTGGCGCATTGGCAACGTGTCGCCATTAGTGCTTGTGAACAATGTGGCTTAAATCGTGTGCCTGTTATTCATCCGCCACAAAGTTTAGAAACATGGACACAACACGCCACTGCCGAGTTACGCTTTGTCTTAGCACCGAGTTTAGAAGGCTTTCCCAGTGCCTCACAAAAACCGCAAAGTGTTGCGGTGTTAATTGGCTCAGAAGGGGGATTAACAGAGCGTGAGATTAGTCACGCTCAACAGCAAGGCTTTTTATCGTGGTGTTTAGGCCAACGGGTATTGCGTACCGAAACCGCGCCGATTGCGGTATTAAGCGTTTTGCATTGGCTGTGGGGCGACTTTCAATAAGGCTTCATCAACACCCACGACACCATACCAATGTGCGCGCTCTAAAATTCGTTTTGCCCAACGCACATGGGTTGCTGGTTCGCACATTGCGCCATTATGTTGAAAAACGGCAGGGGCAGAACTGTTGAGAATTAATAAAGCTGCTTGTTGGTCTTCGACACTGACTTGTAAGGCGCGATGAATTAACGGGATTTGTGTCGGATGAATCGCCGTTTTGCCCACTAAGCCATAGTCCATATCTTGTGCTAATTCGCGGCACAATAACTGAGGATGATGCAATAACTCACACACAGGTGCAGTTAAAGAAAACCCTGCTGCACCCATCACCCCCGACAACATTCCTATCACATATCCTAACGGGCTTTGATACAGCGTATGTGTTTGGCTACGGCGTAAACCTAAACAGTTTAATAAATCATTGCCGCCAATGCGTAGCGCTAGAACTCGCGCACCTAAATCTTCTTTAACTAAGGCGGTGGCTAATTCGCTCATTGCCCCTGCGTCAAACACTTCTTTAGTTTCTAAAGTCGGCATCACCCATAACTGCGTTGGCGCGATTAAATGCTGCCAAATAGGTAAATCGTGTAAGGTAAATTTCGGTAATACCAAACCATCAATCAAGCTAATTAACGGCCATTCAACTAACTGTGTCGCCATCGCTAAATTTCGGGGCCGCACAAACACCAAAGGCGCGTCTTTATAACGGGGTTGACTACGGGATAAGGTAATCAACAAACGCTGTAAATTATCTAAGGCGTGGCCAACATCAGACTCAGACACCGCATCTTCTAAACAAATCACTAACGAGCGTAATGATGGGATTTTTTCACCCAGCACCACAGATAATAAATCGGTGCGAGTGGCTGGCATATATAAGGTTGCGCCGAGCGCATAAGGAGAAATTTTCGTCATACCTTCATTCCTTTAATCAGAGTCAGTGCGCGATATTGGCCTAAAGCCTCACCCACTTCTTGTACCGTTATACCTGCTTGCTGAGCTAAAGACACCAACAAGGCAACATCATTATCCGCTTTATTTTTGACAAAAATATGTTCGGGCACACGACGCATAACAGCGCGTGTCGCTTCGGCAATACCGACTTTAATGCGGTTGATATTGCTCACGCCAAATTGTTGACTAAAATACTGAATCACCGCTTTACTTTGTTGCTGTAAGGTTTGCTGTTGTTCAGTTGTCCATGCCTTGCTCGCTAAGATAGAGTTAGGATCAAGTTGTTGACGTAAGGTATCAACCGAATCAATAAACGATTGACTGACATCATAATCTTGCAAGTGTGTACAGGTATTACAACCATGCCAATCATCAGCATTATACAACGAACGGGACACCAAACCCGATACCGTTGCTCCTAACATCCCCGAAGGAATTAACCAATCTTCTGCCGAAGCCGCTAACCATGCATGACCACACGGATCAGCCAAAGTGACTAAGCGTGGTTGGCCACTAAAACGGCTATCTTGCGCTAAACTACGGCTTAACTCTTGCGATATTGCCCCTTTTCCCGTCCAACCATCGACAAAAATAAGCGACTCAACACCATGTTGTTGAATAATGCTATTGAGTGCGTGATGGTCTATACCTTTATCACGAACTATACTAATGCCATAATGCGTCACACACACACCCATTGCCGTTAACGCTCTGTTTAAAAGCACTGCTATCGGCACACCTGCACGGACAAAAGACACTAGCACCAATTCACCACGAACCTGTAATGGCAACAACGCTAAGGCTAAGGCTTGAATGTCCTGCGCCATGCGTAAGCCATAGCTCGCTAGGACTTGTTGATAAATTTGTTGATGTTTGGCGGAAGGAATAGGTTCGGCACTAAGCATTTCTGAATAGTGCTTTTGTCCTGTTTGAATTAAGCGTTCTTTTTCGTCAATATCGGTGACTTCAACATTCAGTTGGCGCAATAAAAACTGCACGTCTGTCGGCAAATAAGAGCCTGAAAATCCTTGTCTCATAAACCCTCGCCATTCACTGCCAACGATTGATAAATATGCTCAGCAAGTTGTCCTTGACGTGGTGTTGCCCACCAATGACATTCTTGCAAAAAACCCATATCCGACAAGCTATCACCAAAGCCTACCACGGGGCGTTCGCCGTGTTGTTCTCGGTCGCGGCGCAGCCATTCTTGTACGGCAAACTTCTTATGTAAAGCATTAGGCAAAATGGCTAAATTATTGGCATTCCGATGAATATAAAAGTCGCTTAAATCCATTGTTTGTTGAAGCTGATTTTCGACGGCCATTAATACTTCATCGCCCTGATTGTTATGCTTAGCAAGAGCATAAGTAGCTATGCCTTCTTCTTCGACAATCCACGTTCTTAATGACAAACCTAAAGACCCGCCTATCTGTACTAGACGCTGTTGAATTTCGCTCAAATTAACACGGTATTTTTCTAACTGTTGTTTAGTATGATTATGCCAAGTTTCGTCAATTTCACCATTAGCATTTAACATTACTGCGCCATGCGCGCAAATTGCACCTTGACTAAACGGTAACTGCACACGCTTAAAGGCATCGACACTACGCGCCGTGACAGGAACAACATCTGCCGTTGTTAATAGCCAGTCTATAAAAGCACGTTGGGTGTTATTGGTAAAACTTAAAGGTTGGCCGTGTTTATCTAAAGCCGCAACATGACGCACATCTTCGGGCGACATTTTGCGTGCGGTTTGTAAAATAGTGTCATCTAAATCTATTAAAAACAATGGCTTAGTTATCAAATTAGTCATCAACAATTACCTGTGCATTTAATTCGTTTAACAATTGCTGATCAACCATTGATGCAGGGGTTTCAGTGCAAATAAAAATACGGCCATACTGTTCTGGCAGTACATTATAAGAAAAATTGGCAATGCCTAAACCGTAGTTATCGCTAAAGGCGCGTGCCGTTTTAATGGCGTGACCAATGGCAATCGGTGAGCGTGTTGTTGAAGCAAAATGAACGTCTGCACCTTGCTGCTCTAAATCTTCCGCCAATAAAAACGACCGCCATACATATTCGCTTGTGCCTAGAACTAATATCTTTTCGTTTGCTTTAACACTTATTTTATTCGTTAAGGTATGGCGATGATTTATCACCCCCAAACGTCCCCAATCTAAGGCTAAGTTTGGCTGCCAAGCACCTTGAGCAACCGTATTCACTTGCGGCATTTCAGGCGGTGGTACATTAGGCAAAGCTTGCCAATCGTACTTACCCGACAATAATGATACTGAACTGGCTTTTTCGCCTAACGCTTTAGTGACAGCATTATCTGACCAATCGGTTAAGGTCGCGGTGATAATACGCTCAATATATTGCAATCCAGCGTCTTCTAAAGCACGACTGAGATTGATAAAGGTTTTGCCTGTGGAGGCCTCATCATCGACTAGAATCAAGGTTTTTGTCGCTAATAACTGTCGTTTCAGTGCTTCATCTATAGGCCAATGCAATAAGTGCGAACTGGCGTGACTGTGTTCTTCTTCAAAACGTGCAAATAACGGTGTACCTAGGGTGTGGCGGGTACTCATCCAATACATTGCTTGTGGATAACGACTTTGCAAAGCGCGATGCACGCCTGCCCCTAAACCAACAGCAGTTTCGGCCATGCCAATCACTAACACGGGTTCAGGTAAATTATCAGGAATTTGTGCCGCGAGTTGGCTAAAACTTTGCGCCATCACTGACGGTTTGACGGGAATGTGGCGGCCTAATACTTTAGAAACAAAGAGAAATGCACGTTTGGGGTTACGGCGTTCGGCAAAATCAAATAAGGTTTCGGCGGGCTGCGATGCGCTGTCAACATCGACGCGTAATGTGCCACGAGTTAAATTAACAATAAAAGACGATGGTAAAGGCATATTTACTCAAATTTTCTACACAACACGAATTCTTAGCATTCTACCATTTGTACCACTACTAAACGCCCCCCTTCGCCACGTGCCAACAATAACTTACGGCCTTCTTTTAATTCGACTTTACTACCAATGGCAAATAGCTCTTTACTATCGGTATCCATTAAATCACTCATGCCTTCATTCACCAACCACCAGACGCTTTGGTGAAAAACAAAATAGCCCACTCGTTTTTTCTGCTCAGGTGTTAAACGTTCATTGGGGAAAATCGTGCGGTTGACGTGCCACAAAAATAAGGACTGGTTGCTATAGACCATTAAGCGATGATTATCAGGTAAAAAACGTCCTTCTTGATGTGAGGAATACAAATTCAACACAGGTAATTTACCGTGAAAGGGTGTGCCGCAAAACGGACATTTAGGTTTGGTTTTATTATCAAAAACATACCATTTTTGCGCGCATTGGGGGTTTTGACACGGTTGAATTAAATCGACTGTTTTTACTAAAGCATGCTCCCACTCGTCGGCAGTTGGCCGTAAATGAGGTTGGTATAAGCCATCAATAAAGGCTCTTTCAAATAATGGCGCAAGATACGAACCCGTTAAGGTATAAGGCATTTTAGCCGTGTCCTTCCACGGTAATTCGCTAGGCTTAGCGTGTTCGGGATTGATGCGGTTGGAGTTTTCTGTAGGATGTTCAACGAATAATGCGTGTTCGCCCATCGCCAATTCTTCATCGTGTTGCGAGTCTTTGGCATCATGGACTTTATCGCCGCGTAAGGGATGACGATACAATAAATACATATAAATCAACACTGCCAAAGCGTGTTGGTCGGTGCGAATACTGGGCAATACGCGCTTGGGGTCATGCTTGTCTAAACGCGCAGTCTTTACACATTCGGGGGCAATAAAATCAGGTGTGCCGACAACATCAGGTGGAAATTTATTGGGCACAACTAAGCCGTCTAAATCAATTAAACACGCCCGCCCTGTCACAGGATCAACTAACACATTCTTATAAGATAAATCTGAATGAGCTAAACCTGCGGCGTGTAAACGACGCACCGAACGGGCAATCATCAAACAAATTTTTAAGTGATTCAACCAATCACCCAATTCACGAGCATCTAAAAACCGTTGACGATTGGACGGTGAAGCAAACCATTTTCCTTCTTTTTCTTTGCCTTTAATTCCTAACATATCATTCTGTTGAGAGCCATGCTCAAAGAAAAAATTGGACGCATAAAACGGCACAACCACACCTAATCGTCCTTGATGCTCGACGGTTGCCGTTGGCCAACAATACAGCGAACGCCAATAATCGCCATTCGGTTGATTAAAAATTCGCTCACGATATTGCCCTGTAATCATCGCTAATCGTTCTTTTGTGGCGGCATTATTTCTATCGCGAAAAAAGGCGACGACATAACTTCTGTCGGGCGAGAAATACACATCCTTCATGCCACCTGACGCTTTAATTTCATTATAAAAACGTACTGTTGTGCCATCGGAGGCCAATAAACTAATAATTTTATTCATAATTTTTTGGCTCAACAATTACTATGGTGCGGTCATCGTGATTACCTGCTGACCAAAAATCCAACCATGCTAATAATTTTTTTTCGTCAACCAGTGCCTGATTGTGCGTTAAATCCTGCCATAGTGCTTGCCAGACATTGGCATTTTTTAGGGCATTATCAGAATCAAAAAAAGCATCACTTACGCCATCAGTCATTAACAAGCAAGGTATAGAAATTTTAGTCCTAACAACTTTCATCAGAGAAGCGATATTCAGTACTGAGTCTTTGCCAACAAAACAGGTTTCGCCAGCGTAATCGCCCGTCACTGGCTGATTTAACAGTTGTAATTGCTGCGTCATCGGTTGATATAAAGCTATGACACCATCACCCACCGCGAGACTGATATAGACATACTCTTGCTGCGGGACATCATAAAAACAAACAACCGCTAATACAGTACTGGCATAGTCTTTTATCGACGTGTGCTGCGCCAACGCCTCGTTTTCTAGCTGAGCGATGGATTCTTCTAAAGCAGATCGAAATCCATTTTCCACATCGGATAATACAAAAGACTGAGAAAGTAAGTCACTTAAGAACTTGCCCATAGTTTGACAAATACGCTGTGAGCCATAACGACTATATTTCGCACTCCCTGCACCATCGGCAACGAGTGCAATTTGCCAGTTTTCGCCACTGTTGATAAAAAAATCATCGTCCCGCGCTTGGCCTTTATGGGCGTGAGAGCGACCACGTTGACTGGCGGCCAGCATTTTGACGGTGGAAGTTTCAATGGTTTGGCTGGCACTATCAGACTTGGCATATAACTGTTGCGAGTCCGATGGGATATTTTTCCATAATGAGCGTGGGTCGGCATTAATATAAAAACGGCTTAATACCGTTGTCAGTGCGGTATTTTTGCCTTGAGAAAGGCAGTAATAACTAATGTGCGCGTCAAACTCACCTGCCACTAAGGGCTGGCCGACCAATTGACCTGTTTGTAAATCAAACTCTAGCCCTGCCTCACTACGCACATCTATTGCCTCAATCACCACCACTTTATCAGATAAACTGAGTAATACAGGCTTTTCGGCATACAGTTTGCCGACAACGGCATTCGCTAATTGAAAGTTTAGCTTCGGTGATTTTTCTAACTTATCCATAGCAACCCATTTATATAAAACTAGCCACGCGCTCGACTGATGTCAAAACCTTCGCCTTCGGAAAAGCCAAAGTGATTTTCAAACTGACAGTGTGGGCATCTTGCATCACCTTCACCGCGAATACACATTAATTGATTACAATTGCCGCAAGCGGCAATGGCATAAGGATTGCCACAATGCGGACATCCTGCGCCACCCACTAAGGCATCGGTATTAATCGTCGGTGTCGCCATGCTGTCATCCGATAGTTCGTAATAATCACTTTCTAAAGCCATCACCCCCGCCATGTTGTAACGGTCTAAACGCATGGAAAAATTGCCACCGTCAAAATTAAAGGGCATGCGTTCATATTTAATCAGATACGGTAAGCGCGTGTTTTGGCATCGGCCTGTTAAAATGACAAAATCTTCATCGACTTTGGCGGCGGCACTTAAATCGCCAATTTTGGACATGATAGAATCGTCTAGTTTGGCTAAATTTACGCCTTCATTGCTACTGGCAGAGACGCTACGGCTTTGCGCCACTACCGACTGGCTGACCCAATCAATAAACTTGCGGAAGTCTTCGTCGTTTTGTGCGTCTAAATGTAATACTTGATCAGTTAATTGACGTAAGGTATCTAAAGCAGCATATTGGCCAACACCAATGGCAATTAAAGACACTTGATTTTTATAGTATTTTTGCCAACGACGTAAAGCACTGGCGATATTATCAGTGGGTTTACCATCGGTCATTAAATAGACCACAGGTTTCCAATCACCTTTACGGTCGGGCGTGGTCTTGATGACGTTTTTGTCGATTTCCACCATTAAATGTTCGAGCGCAACGCCTAATGCCGTACCTGAACCTACGGGTAAACGCGGGGGATAAAACGAGGCAACTTCAATCAACGGTGTCAGTGTTTTGGCTTTACCTGCAAAGGCAATCATCGACAAATAAACCGTTTCAAGGGCGTGAGGGTCAGTGCGTAAACTCCGCACTAAACGATCTAAACCTTGTTGCAGTTGACGGAGGCTATCCCCTGCCATTGACTCGGAAACATCTAACAAGAAAAAAATGGGTAGTCGGCGCATGATGTTTTGTCCTCGTAGGGGCGAATTTATTCGCCTTTATCTATACATCATGGGCGAATAAATTCGCCCCTACAGTATCTTAAATCACCACATTAATTTCTGCGGGTGGTGGTGGCAAATCAAAATTATCCACCTGACTGCTACTTTGGCTAGAACTCACCGTTGCCGACACCCACTGAAAAAAGCCCGAAAACGTGCTGCTGTCCATAGTATCTAAACTGACGACCGTATCTGTTAAGCGTTTTAAGACTGTCGCATCGGCTTTAAAACCTGCGGCACAGGCAATCACTTTGGCAAACGGGCGACGTTTAACCTCGGCCAGCACTTCACTATATGCTAAAGTGTCCGAGGGTTTGCCATCGGTCATAATAAACAATAACGGCCGCCAATCGCCTTCGTCGGGCTGCGACGACAAGCGCACTTCGTTATCGACTTTTTGACAAATACGCTCTAAACCCTCACCCAAAAACGTTGCGCCAGATTCGGGGCAAACAATATCAGGTAATACTAATTGCTTCAGGGCGGTGAGTGGCAACACTTCTTTAATCAACGAATCAAAAGTGACAATCGATAAATAAACACTTTCAAGCGCGTGAGGATTTTGCCGTAACGAAGCCATCATCGCCCGTAAGCCGATATTAACCGACTCAATCGGCTCGCCACGCATTGAACCCGAGGTATCTAACAGCAAATAAACGGGTAAACGTCTTACGGTCATACATACCTCAGGGTAAATAGGCTTTTAAGACTTCGACAAAGGTATCTGCCGCATGAGGTGTACCTATCGCTTTAAACTTCCACGCATTACCTTCACGCACTACTTCGGCAAAGGTTAATGAACCCATATGGTCATAAGAAGAATCACCGCTGATGTTATAACGACATAATTCTTTACCTTTACCATCCACAGCGCGGATATAAGCGTTTTTGACTAAGCCAAAATGTTGATTACGTTTTGCACCGTCATAAATAGAAACGACAAAAACGATGCGTTGATATTGTTCACTCAAACTATTTAATTTAACGATGATTTGCTCATCATCACCATCGCCCGCACCTGTACGATTATCACCCGTTAACCAAATATGGCCACTGGGATGCTTTTGACTATTAAAGAAAATAACATCGCCTTTAATTAAATCTTGTTGCGGCCCCAAGTTAGTCACTTTGCCATTAGCATCTAATAAAAAAGCCACCGCATCTAAGTCAAACTCTTGCGGTTTGGGCGCAAACAACGAACCAAACATACCTTTTTTTTGTGGCACTTCAGCCACATCCCAACCTAAACCAATAGTGACTTGGGCTAAATCATTTTCTTCTTTACGCAGTGAGACACCCTCACCTTTTTTTAAACTTAACGCCATGTTGTTGCTCCTTGTTGTTGCTTTTAGAAATCCCCCTAGCCCCCTTTGCCAAAGGGGGAACTGGTTAGCTGGGATATGTTTAATCTGTTATTACAATTGCGGTACTAACTTCACCGACATAAACACCTGTTTTTATCTGTGGTGTCGGCAACGTATCATAGCCATTAATAAAACCTTTTAATGCCATGTAGGGCAAATTTACACCCGACAAACAAGCCATTGCCATACCGCCAGACGGTCTTGCATTGATTTCTAACAATCTAATGCCGTTTTCCCCTGCCCGAAACTGAATATTAAATTGACCACTTAATGTTAAGTGCTGAGTGAGTCGCTGACACATCGCCGCAATATCAGGATTATTATCAATATATTGGCTAGGCACACCTTTTTCTTTCATTGCTTTGCGTCGTTGTACCGCAACCCATAATTGGCCTTTATCGGCGAGACAGTCAACACTCCACTCGTCACCGTCGAGAAATTCCATCACTAATAAATTGCCAAAAGTCGGCTGTTTGCTCATCGCTGATTGCAACTCTTCTAAGCTGACAATGTACTCATCACCTTTGAGAATATGCTGTAAACAACTGCGTTGTTCATCAATCAGTCGAAAACCCAAACCAAATACTGAAATGGCAGGTTTAACCGCTACACGACGATAACCACTGCGTAAAGTTTGATAGGCCTGCTGAAACTCACTCGCTGTGGTGACGGTGATAGTATCGGGCAAGAGTGCAATATCAGGTGGTAATTGTAAGGCGAATTGCGCTTTATCTTCCATGAGCGTCAAAGTCTTGGCATCGGCGACCAATAATAAACGCGTGCCAATAGCTAAAAATTGTTGTTCATGCGTGGCGATGATTTGTGCTTCTTTGCCCACGACAAACACGTCAACATGATGTTGCTGACAAAACGCCAAACACCATTCGACATAGGCTTGACCCGTTAAACCACTCGGTTCTAGATATCCTTCATCCGCCACCAATAAAGCGCGAGCATGAGCTTGGGTATGACTGGCGAGGAGATAAAATTCTTGTGTGTTATCTTGCTGCTTAATTAAATTAATTGCGGCATAAACAAAGGAAAATGATTTGTTGTACCAAATACGAGTCATAAAAATAGCCTAAAACACGCATTAAAAAGGGCGCAATGATGCGCCCCTACCAAAACTTATCTTACAAACAGGCGCGAATTTGCGGCATTAATTCTTCAAAGGTACGGCCATTGCCATTTTCACCCAAGGCGTGCATTTTCCACTCGCCATTGTGTTTATAAACTTTTGCCATAATTTGCGCCGAGTGATTGCCTTGACACGACAAGTTATAACGTGCCACTTCTTGATTATTACCTGCGTTAACAATACGGCAATAGGCGTTTTCGACTTGCGAAAAGTTTTGACCTGTAAAGCTATTGACGGTAAAAACCAAACTTTTGACGTTGGCAGGAATACGCGTTAAATCAACGACGATTTGTTCGTCATCACCTTCGCCTGCGCCTGTACGGTTGTCGCCACTGTGCTTAATGCTACCGTCTTTGCTTTGTAATTGGCGAAACCAAACAAGATCCATCATTTGCCCTTGTTCATCAAACATTAAGCAGGAGGTGTCTAAGTCAATATCCACTGAACCGCCACCAAAGCCCATAAAACCTTTCTTTTTAGCAACATCCCAACCCAAGCCCATAATGATTTTGCTTAAGCCTGTACCTGCTTCTTTATCAAGGGAAATTTTTTGCCCTTTTTGGAGATTCACTGCCATTTTCTTCATTCCTCATTTTACGATTAAAAATAATTAGCCATTTCCACGCGTTTCTTTACGCAACCATGCAATAAAATTATCTTTATTGCGTGAACAAATCACCACTTTGCCTTTACCCGAAAACTTCAACACCATGCCTTCGCCACTGGTGACGCTATTGACTAAACGCCCCATAAAACCACCGCCACTGGTGGTGACTGAGACTTCATGGCGTAAGGCACTATCCCACGCCACGACATGGGCATTATCTACAATAATGTCTTTACCTTGCTCAACGTCTAAGATGAAACTTGAGCCCATACCCGATACCGCTAACTTGCCAAAGCCTGACGCTTCACAGATAAAAAAGCCACCTGTATCGCCAAAAATCGCCGTACCTAAACTTTGAGTGCGTACTTTTAAAGCAACGCCACTTTCGGCAGCCACAAAAGCACCATCGGTAATCATATAACTGGTCGTGCCTACGTCTAAGACTTGAATAGCACCCGGTAACACGGGAGATAACAAACAATCGCCCCCGCCTTTGATTGCTTCAATATGCTGTTGAAAAAACGACTCGCCATTGGCAAAGGTACGCATTAACGCGCTGCCTAAACCGCCCGTCATTTTACCTTTTAGCTCAAGGTTACTTTCCATCATCACCATGGCATTAGATTCACAATAAATTTTTTCGCCTTGCTGCATACTGACGTGCAAAAACGGGTCAACATCACCTGTTACGGTAAATTGAGGCATTTGTTACGCTCCATTTTTCTCGTTGAATGTTAATATTTCTTGCTGAGTTAGAAATGTTCCCTCCCTTGATAAGGGGAGGGTTAGGGTGGGGTTTATCGTTATGGCAACTAACCCCCTCCCAACCTCCCCCTTATCAGGTGGAGGAGATTTACTTACTACCCGACGACCATTTAAAACCAAAGCCAAACCATTTATCCATATCAGGATGACCATGAAAATATTCTACTAATTTGGTGACAGATAACTGTCCACGAATATTTTCAATCATCGCTACTGCACACATCCCTTTGCTGTCGGTAATATCTAAACGTACTTCCACAGGCGGTTGATTGGCAATATGAATTGTCACCACGCCATCGGTGGCCGCCCAATTCGGCACGCCCTCATAAATAAACGCAAACACTAAAACACGTTTAATCGTGTCGAAATGATCGCCATTAATCAGTAAATTTTCGCCATTGGTAGAAGCGCCTGTACGATCATCGGCTTCTAAACTAATAAACGGGGCTTGATTATAATTACCCCACGCCTTGCCTAGTGCTTGTACGACACCTTTTGCACCATTGGTCATTTCATACATACAACCGACATCAAGGTCGATTTTTTTACTGCCAAAGCCTAAAAATCCTCCTTTTTGGGGATTACGATTCCAATTCAAATTGACACGTACTTTGCCAAACCCTTGACTATCTTGACGTTTTTCCAGTGAAATTTTATCGCCTGATTTTTGCAGCGTGACTTTGGTTAACGATACTTTTGCTTCTGGTTTTGGCGGTTCAACTTTTGCGACATCGACTTTTGGCGGCTCTTTAGCAGGAGGTACAGCCGATGGCGGCGGAGCAACATCGCCACCAAAATGTTTCACCAACGCATCTAAACCACCGTTAAATCCTTGAGCAACGGCACAAAAACGCCATTCGCCATTTTTGCGATACAACTCACCGACCATTAATGCTTTTTCTTCGGCAAAATCTTTACCGCTAAAACTAAAGCGTGAGCTTTCTTGGCCGTTGGCGACAAAACGCAAATAACAACCATCGCGCAACTGACTCATTGTTCCTGTGCCATCAATGGCAGCCGTGATAACCAAACGGTCAATACTGGCAGGAAGTTTGGCTAAATTAAGTTGAAAAGTGGTGGCATCACCATTGCTTGAAGGGATGATTTCTACACCACCACAAGGCGTTTTTGGTTGATTAAAAAACGTCATGTAACGCTCATCACTGAGCTTACTAGCGGCATCTAAACCAAAGCAGGAGAAATCAACAACGACTGCGCCAACCGTTTTCACGGCAACTTGGAACTGATTCCCTGTGACTAATTGTGAAACTAGACCACGCTGACCTTTAATAATCTCCATGACGCGTTAACTCCTCACCAATAATTGTTTTTGTTGTGCTTGCGCTAACCACTTTGGATACTCATTCATTAACCGCGCAAACAACTGCTCATCGTTTAGTTCTTGTGGGCTTTTGACACTAAAGAAATCAGCATTGTCTAAATAACGCCCTCTCAAATCATCCAACTTCTCTAAGAATTCAAATGCACCCGTTGGGCCAATACCCATAAACTGCCAAAAAATCGGCTCATAAGACGCATATAACACTTGGTTTTCGGCGGCTTTACGGTTGCTGGTTGCGCCATCGGTCAAAAACATTACATAGACGGGCGATTCTGCGGCAGGCGTTAACGGCGATTGACGGTCACTATTACCGCCTAAATAATGCTGACGAATCATCTTCATCACGGCAGAATATTCTGTACCGCCCTCAAGCGGAAAGTGCTCAATCAAATGACCAATATATTGCTGATAATTGCGTAAGGTAATCACAGGTGCGCGATGACATTTCTGTCCAAACAAAAAGACATCCACTTCACCGTCATCATCAAAGCGGCACGCTAATGCGACAATACGCTCAACAAAGGCTTGAATTTGGCCTTTGCTATATAAACTACTCATGGAAGCAGAAATATCTAAACACAAACACACTTTGGCACGATGCTCACCCAAACCTGACTTTTCAAGAGAGACTTGGGCTTTTTTAATCAAATTAACTAATTGTGGTGCTTCCTGTTCAATACGTTTTTCGAGTTGAATCCGTTTGGTTAATGACGGCTTTGCAGGTGCGGCAGGAGAAGAACTATTGGCAGGATTATTAGCCGAACTCGGGGCGGCAACTTCACCGCCAAAATGCGCTACCAAAGCATCCAAACCGCCATTAAAACCTTGAGCCACCGCCGCTAAACGCCAAATACCGTCTTTACGATAAATTTCTGCCACCATCAAGGCGCGCTCGGCCTGAAAATCTGCACCTGAAAAGCTAAAGACACAACCTTGTCCGTCACGAATACGCAAGGTGCTGGGCTGGATTTGCGCCATTGTGCCCGTGCCATCAATAGCAGCCGTAAAGACTAACTTTTCGATAGTGGAGGGGATATTAGCAAGAGCCAACTGAAAAGAGGCTTGATTAGATTGATTATTAATTAATTTAACACCACCACAGGGCGATTGAGGCTGATTAAAAAAAGTCATATAACGCTCGTCACTGAGCTTGCCTGCGGCATCAACACCAAAACAACTAAAATCAATGGTGAATGCGGCGTTTATCTGTAGTTCAACGGTCAACTGGGTACTATTAGCGGTAATATCCGCGACTTTTACTTTTTGGCCACGAATCATATCCATGATGTGCTCTCTACTATTTCACCATTAAAACAAAGGCGAGATAATCTCGCCCTGTTGCTCAAATACGGAGTATTTAAACGTTAACACCATAGCTACCTGCCAAAGGTCCTAAACCACCTTTGAAGCCTTGACCCACGGCTTTAAACTTCCAGTCACCACCATTGCGATACACTTCACCAAAAATCATTGCCGCTTCGGTAGAGCCATCTTCGGACAAGTCATAACGTGCCACTTCTTGCTGATTAGCTTCGTTCAAAATCCGCACATAGGCACGCGATACTTGACCAAAGTTTTGCTTACGGCCTTCGGCATCGTAAATCACCACACAGACGGCGACTTTTTCGACATCAGCAGGCATTTTGCTCAGGTCAATCATAATGGTTTCGTCATCGCCATCGCCATCGCCTGTACGATTATCGCCACCATGTACGACAGAACCTTCAGCATTTTGCTTGTTATTAAAGAAAATAAAGTCGCTATCGGCACGAACTTTTCCTGCACTACTCAAAACAAAACCGACTGCGTCTAAGTCAAAAGCCGCGCCATCTGTCGCGCGGGTGTCCCAACCTAAACCAACCACCATTTTGCTCATGGTAGGGGCTTCTTTACTTAAATTGACGTTACCGCCTTTTTGCAAACTAATCGCCATGTTACTGCTCCATTTACTGAACTAAAAAAGTTAAACTTAAAAAATCAACCAATATTCACGCCGTGCTGCATACACAGGGCATACAAACCACCGCTGTAACCCTGCCCCACGGCTTTAAATTTCCACTCACCGCCATTACGATACACTTCACCAAAAATCATTGCTGTTTCGGTCGAGTAATCTTCGCTTAAATCAAAACGCGCAATCTCGCTATTATCAGAGGCGTTGACAATACGCATAAACGCACCGCCAATTTGACCAAAACTTTGCCGACGCGCTTCGGCATCGTGAATCGTTACCGCCACTACTAAACGCTGCACATTAGCAGGTACATTGACTAAATTAACTTTGATGGATTCATCATCGCCGTCACCTGCACCCGTACGATTGTCGCCCGTATGCTCTACCGAACCACAGCTTGATTTAGCCTGATTATAAAAAATAAAGTCGGCATCGGAGCGAACTTTGCCTGTGTCCGCCACCATAAATAAACTGGCATCTAAGTCAAATGCTGCACCATCGGTTGAACGCGCATCCCATCCCAAACCAATGACGATATTGCTTAAATTAGGGGCTGCTTTACTTAAACTTAAATTACCGCCTTTTTGTAGACTAAGTGCCATGCTGATACTCCTTGTGCTTTTTTCTAAATAATAGTGGTTATGAATATGGCGATTTTAGCCAATTATTCAAACCTTGATTTATAGCAGAATTGTTACCAAAAACATCATTTGCAAATAAAAAACAAAAATAAAGGGTGCATCGGCTGCACCCTTTATTCTAACAACCACTAAATAGTAGCCTGAGCAAATTTCATTGCCGCTCACTATTTTGTGTTATGCCGCTTGTTTTTTACTGTGGCTAATCGAAGATATCACTGCCCACACAATAAATGCCACACCAATCAATCCTGTTACTACCTCAGGAACATGCACACCTGTACCACTAAACAACATAATCAATGCTAATGCGCCAATCGCATAATGCGCGCCATGCTCAAGATAGATATAGGCTTCTAATGTGCCTTTTTCGACCAAATAAATGGTCATCGAACGCACAAACATCGCGCCAATCGCTAAACCCAACATGATAACGACAACATCACTGGTAATCGCAAATGCGCCAATCACGCCATCAAAACTAAAAGAAGCATCCAGCACTTCTAAATACAAAAAGCCACCAATACCTGCTTTAACAATTTTACTTGATGCACCTGAAGATGTTTTTTCGTCCTCGTCATCATCGCTACCACTACTTTCCAATAAATGTCCTAGTGCTTTTACCCCTACATAAACCACAACACCCCAAATACCTGCAAGAGTAACGACCAATTTGGTTTCGCCTTCCACAGCACTCACCATCACTAATAATGCGACTAATGCAATAAATACCGACATTGCAGGAACATTAGCCAAATTTGCTAATCTATGTTCTAACCAGTGAAACCAATGGGTATCTTTTTCATCATCAAAAAAGAAGTTAAGAAATACCAACAACAAGAACAAACCACCAAAAGCGGCAATTTCGGCATGATGCGCCATGAGTTTTTCGGAATAGGCTTTAGGGTCATCTAAGGCTAAACGAGCCACTTCAACCATGCTCATATCCGCGGTTACACCCACGATAAGCAGAGGGAAAATCAAACGCATACCAAAAACAGCAATCAAAATACCGACGGTTAAGAAGATAGTTTTCCAAAAATGATCCCAATGACGTAATACTGAGGCGTTAACAACGGCGTTATCAAAAGATAAAGATACTTCCATCACTGCCAAAATAGCGGTAATCAATAACACTTTAAACATGTTATTAATGCCTGCTTCTGGGCCGTGGCTAAAGCCCCACCATGCCGACAAACCTAGGCAGATAAAGGTAAAAATGAAAGAAAATCGAAAGTGTTGCAAGATGGTTATTCCCTATGGTCTGAAAGATGGCACATGATAACGCGAATTGTTGCTATTTTGGCTATTTTGACCAATTAATAACCGATTAGACATTTTAAAATTTTCCATGACAAAATAGTGATGCAACTTTGCGAAGTACCCATGTGAAAGTTTGTTTACATTTCCCGTTCACACTGAGCTTGTCGAAGTGCTGGCTGTCAATGGTTCGACAGGCTCACCATAAGCGGTGAAACTTTTGCTTAGGTACTTATGTTAAAAAACATCTCAACAGGATTATTTGCGCTGATTATATCTTGGACTAGCTAACATTTTTACACACAAAACTGGCGAAGCTGATTTAATCGTGCTACATCATCTTTAAGATTGAAGGTTAAATGTAATACACCAATTGCTGTTGTTATGTACCGTTTCATGAAGGAGTATGAGGTCATGCGCGCACTGTCTGCCGCCACACAAATCGCCGATGCTTATCGGGCTGGGGTTTATCTCGGTGAGCAACTCAAGCCATTAATGCCAGAAGTTGTCTTTTTGTTTACCACGATTGATTATGCTGATAGTGCAGATATTCTTGAAGGCTTACATGATGGTTTAGAAAAAGACTGTATTGTCATTGGCAATAGTGGCGATGGTTTTTATGAGACCGAAGGCGCAAACGACTTTGGTGCTTCGGCACTCGGCCTCAACAGTGATGGCGCTACTCAATGGCAATTACATATTGGTAAAAATGTCTCAGCAGATCCCATTTTAGCCACACGTACTGCGCTGCAACACCATCAACACGCTAGTCTTTTTTTTATGGTCTCTGATTTTCACACCGATGCTTCTTTAGTCGAAAGCGTCTTAGAGCATGAAATTCATGTACCTGTCATTGGCGGCTTTGCGGCTGACGACCAACAGTGGCATAAATGCGCTTTATATGCCAATCACGAAGTTCTGAGTGATTGTGTCGTCGCACTCTCAGCAACAGGTGCTATTGATTTTGCAATATACGTTGAAAACTCAATTACCCCAATGGGTAATGTAGGCATTATTGATCAAGCAGAAGGCAATCGTATAGACAGTATTAATGGCTTGCCCGCCATGCGCTTTATTGAACAAGAAACGGGCAAGCCTATTTTACGCAGTGATGCCACATCGCTGATGATTATTAACGAACATGAGCAAGGTATTAAACGCGTGCGCTCTATTGTTCAAGAGATTGGCCACAGTGAAAACACCTTACATCTATACGGCGGTATTGCGGCTGGGCAAAAAGTGCAAGTCTGTTTGGCACAACCTGAACTGATCATTGAAGAAACCTATCAACTTGCGGCATTAGCGGCGGCTGAAAACAACATTAATCCTGTCGCGGCAATTATTGTCAGTTGTGCAGGACGCAAAAAAATATTAGGCACACGCCTGCACCATGAAATCACGGCCCTCACTCAACATTTTGGTAAGTTGCCCTTAGTTGGCTTCCCTTCATTAGGTGAAATTGGCCCTCTACGCACAACTCATGGCTATAGTGCTAATTTATTTCATAATATGACCTATGTTTTATTGTTGATCGGCTCATGACCACCTTATTTCTCAGCACCGTCAACCCTCCCCCTTTAGGCTTTATTTTTGCACAGCCGACACGTAAAGATTTACTGAGTCGGGTATTTGCTATTTACACCGACAACCCCTCCGCGTTAGTGCAGCAAGTTGAACAACGTTTAACCAAAGTCAAAGGCGTACTGGTGTACTCCGCCGATGAATGCACGCTCAAACAATTGAGTACCCACTTTTGGTTGATGAGTATTCCACTCATGGCTGAAAATAATTTAATACACCTTGTTCAGCCATTACTGAGCACCCTAGAAAGTTTAACGATTACTCAAGACCAAAATATCGACTTACAACGTACACTTGCCCGCGTGACTCGCAATTTGGATGAACTACAACAAGATTATCAACACGCTACTGACACCCTCGTTAAACAAGTACAAAGTTTGTTGCAAGCGGAGTCAAAATTATTAAGCAGTGAAACGCATCTCAAACATATTATTGATTTATTACCGCAACAAATTTATGCCATTGATCATGAAGACCACATGATTTTGGCTAATGTGTCTTATACCAATGCCCATAACGTCAATATCCACGATATTTTAGGGTGCTCAACCAAGGACATTGCCCCACAAGCGGATATTGAGAGCGGCTGGCTGGCAACCGCTCAATCCGCTAATACCACGGTACGTCTCAATAATGTTCGTGTCGATCTTCCTGAGCGAACATTAGCAACTCATACTGGCGACCGCTTTTTTCATGTCACAAAAATCCCATTTCACTTTAATGGCGATAACTTACTCGGTGTGTTAACTGTTGCCACAGACATTACTGAGCATAAAAATTCTGAACAAGCGATTTTGAAACTCAATCAAGAATTAGAACAACGGGTGATTGACCGTACCGCCGCTTTAGCACAAGCCAACGAACATTTACAAGAAGCGAAAGTGCAAGCTGAAGCCGCTAACGCCTCAAAAAGTTTATTTTTGGCGATGATGAGCCACGAAATTAGAACACCGATGAATGGTGTCGTTGGCATGATTGATTTGTTACGAGAAACAGCACTCGATCACGACCAACACAAGATGCTCAACACCGTGCGTGAATCTTCATTTGTGTTATTAAATCTGATTGACGATATTTTAGATTTTTCCAAAATTGAAGCAGGACGTTTAGGTATAGAAAAAATCAGTTTTTCTTTAAGTGAGGTATTAGAAGGTGTAGCCGAAACCTTAATGCCCAATGCCACGCAAAAACAACTCACTTTAAATTGCTTTGTTAATCCCAATATTCCTGACTTACTCATGGGCGACCCTGTGAGATTAAGGCAAGTCTTATTTAATTTATGCGGTAATGCCATTAAGTTTACCCATGCCACGCCTAAAAAATATGGCTTAATCCAACTTCGTGCTGAACTTATTACCTTACATGATGATGCCATCGACTTAGTGCTACAAATTGAAGATGATGGCATTGGTATGACACCCGAATCGATTCACCGCTTGTTTGAGCCTTTTACCCAAGCCGAAAGTTCAACCACACGTCATTATGGCGGTACAGGTTTAGGCTTATCTATTTGCCGCAAATTAGTCGAAATGATGGGTGGTTACATTGAGGTCAATAGTCTTGTTGGTTTTGGCAGTTGTTTTAGTGTGTTTTTACACCTTCCTCTGGCTCAAACCGTACAAGCAAGTCAACTCGATCAATTAAATGATGTTCACGTCGTTGCCGTGTTACCGCAAAACATTCTTAGACGAAACATCTGTGCTTATTTGCATTATTGGGGTGTACATTTACACATTTTTGACAGTTTACTTGAAGCAGAAGTACATATTGGCAAAATTCATTCCTCAATAAAACCTGTCTTAATATTAGGCTCTTTATGGCCTACGCCCACATCCGCGCTAGCCCATTTGCCGACCTTATTGTTAACCTTTCGCCATGACAAATCTAGTACCAGTCACAGTTTACCCGCCAACATGATTCGCCTATGGATATCGCCTTTGCGACGTGAGGATTTATGGCTAGCCTTACAAATCGCCAGTGGTAAAAAAAGCGCGCAAGCACTGGGGATTCCTTTAAAAGAATCGCACCCCAACACACAAACACGACTCACTTATTCTGAGGCAGAACAACAAGGACAATTAATTTTAGTTGCGGAAGATAATCCAGTAAATCAAAAGGTTATCGAAAAACAACTCTCGCATTTAGGCTATACTTGCCGACTAGCTGACGACGGAAAAATTGCCTTTGATCTTTGGCAACAACATCGTTTTGCTCTGCTCATTAGTGATTGCCACATGCCCGAAATGGATGGTTTTGAATTAACGCACGCCATTCGTCTCGCCGAAAAAGACCTCAATCAACATATTCCTATTATTGCTTTTACCGCTAATGCGCTGCGCGGCGAAACAGAACGCTGTTTAGTGGCAGGTATGGATGATTACCTGTCAAAACCCGTCGAAATGAAATCATTACGCCGTATTTTAGCCAAATGGATGCCCTCAAAAAACGATTAACCATACACATCACTTAAATGCACATTTTCTATCGCCAAAACCGCCGTTTATCTATAAAAATATACCGCTCATCGACATACAACACCCACTCATCGGCAATTAAATACCGCTCATCTTTGTGGCGCGTTAGGTTAAGTTTTTGTCATCTTCCATCAACGCAAATGCTGTTTTATTAGTCTATTCTTAACACACTTTATACAGAACTGCTTTGTTCTGTTAACAATCGAAGCACGAATACATCAGGGGAAAAATATGAAAAAAATCACTCAAATCGCTTGCTTGGCTGCACTAAGCATGGGTTTAACCCTTGAAGCACAAGCTTTTAGCCAAGAAACACATCGCCGCATCGCTATTGATGCCGTGAACTACATGAAAACCAATCCAACCACTACGAACTATAGCAAACTGTTAGCTGGCGCAACCAAAGCAGGCATGACGATTGACCAATTCGCCGCAGCATTAGGTCAAGGCGCGTATGATGTCGATGATTTTGCGGATACTTACTTATGTGGCGCCACCACAGGTAGTTGCCAATTAGCTCCTGTTTGGGGTTTGGGTGCGGGTATTGTTAAATACACCTCATATTGGCATTTCATGAATCGCACTCAAGGTTCAGATGTTCATGGTAATGACTTTGGTGGTTATAACTACGCCAAACTCACCGTTTGGGGCGATATCGACAATATGGCCGCCACTTGGTTATATGGCGATTATTTAGATGATGGCTCAGGTGGTTTAACAGGTTGGTTTTGGTCTGACAGTTCAAAATACAATGCTTATGGTATTACTGAAAAGAACTATCGTTTAGGCGGCTACTCAAAAAACACCATGTATCAAGATTTTGAAACATCCCCGTTTCAACCGATTGATAACTTAGGCCAATACTGGTTCCAAAAATTCTTAACAACACCGACAGTTCAAACCTTAGGTTTTGTTATGCACACTACCGACTTACTACAACCTCACCACGTTTGGACAACTTCGGCGTTGAACCATGCGGGCTGGGAAACTTGGGTCAATGACAACTACTATGGCTTGGCATTAAATAGTTCTACTAAAGTCACAGCCGCATTAAACAATCTCACTCCCATATCCCCTACTGCCACTGACATTCGCCCACTGTTAACTCAGGCGGCAGGAATTTCTTACAGTCAAGGTGGTATTGTGTTATCAAGCACCGATAGCAACGATCGCACTAATGTCGCCAATGTCGTTATTCCACATGCGATTGCTACAGTAGTTCGTGTATTAAATCGTGCCGCTGAACGCCTCTAAGCTTGCATTAAAATAAACTCAAAAAACCCACTTAAAAGTGGGTTTTTTTATCGGCAAAAACACCACTCATCGCCAAATAACAACCACTCACCGCTCATCTAAAACCATTTATCACCCTTTTCATACCGTTAATCTTTGTGGCGCGTTAGGTTAAGTTTTTGTCATTTTTCCACAAAGCAAAGCGTATAAATTAGTCTATTCTTAACGCACTTTATACAGAACCACTTTGTTCTGCTAACACACGAATAAACAAACACCTCAGGGGTCAATAATGAAGAACTTCTCCAAACTAGTTGTTGGAACAACATTAGCACTAGGTTTGGCCATGGAAGCCCAAGCATTCTCGCAAGAAACCCATAAACGCATCGCGATTGATGCCGTTAACTACATGAAAGCCAACCCTACAACAACAAACTACGCCAAATTATTAAATGGCGCGACGAAAGCGGGTTTGACGATCGACCAATTTGCCACTGCTTTAGGTCAAGGCGCGTATGATGTCGATGACTTTTCTGACACTTTTTTATGTGGCGCATCGACAGGTAGCTGTCAACAAGCTCCTGTTTGGGGCGCAGGCTCAGGCATCGTCAAATACACTTCTTATTGGCACTTTATGAACCGTACTCAAGGTTCTGACGTGCACGGCAATGACTTTGGTGGTTACAACTACGCTAAGTTGACGGTTTGGGGCGATATCGACAACATGGCAGCAAGCTGGTTGTATGGTGATTATTTAGATGATGGTGCAGGCGGCTTAAAAGCATGGTTTGGCGAAACATCCAAATATAATTCTTACGGCATTACCGAAGCAAATTATCGTTTAGGTGGCTACTCAACTAACAAAATGTATCAAGACTTTGAAACCTCACCGTTTCAACCGATTGATAACTTAGGCCAATACTGGTTCCAAAAATTCTTGACGACACCTACAGTACAGACTTTAGGTTTTGTCATGCACACCACAGACCTATTGCAACCTCACCACGTTTGGACAACTTCGGCGTTGAATCATGCTGGCTGGGAAACTTGGGTTAATGACAACTACTATACATTAGCTTTCAATAGCCCAGCTAAAGTCACTGCAGCATTGAATAACTTGACACCATTAGCAGCTACGGCAACAGACATTCGTCCTGTTCTAACTCAAGCTGCGGGAGTTGCCTACAGCCAAGGTGGTATTGTGTTATCAAGCACAGATACTAATGATCGTACTAATGTAGCTAATGTTGTCATTCCTCATGCTATCGCGATGGTTGTTCGTGTCTTAAACCGTGCGGCTGAACGCTTCTAAGTCAAGCTGTTTAGTTAGTGCGCACTAAATCCCCCTAAGAATGTGTTTTTAGGGGGATTTTTGTTTTTGCCTCTATACTTTTAGTCACAATAACTGATACACCTATTTGCAGAAAGAGCATCTAAATCAAGCCCCCTTTCTGCTAAACAAATAACAATACTGGGCTGTCGCTAACAGCCTGAAAAATAAATAAGAGGTTTTTATGTCCAAAGGTCTATGGCGTATGAGTTTATTAGCCGCCTTGATGGGTATGTCATCTGCTCATGCCAAAATTAGTTACGATATCACCAATAAAACCCAAGTCGCAACCGTCGCGGGTATCAGCTTTAGTCCTGCCGTTTTAGAGGTTATGTACAAAGTTTCCAGTGCCAAAAAGCCAGAGCTTTCACGCGCAGCGGTACTTAACGCCCTGATTGAAAATCAACTAATGGGACAATATGGTTTGAAACGTTTTGGCAAAGACAAGATTGTTGAAGATAATAAAGTCAGTTTTAAACCCGCCATTCTTGAAGAGCAAGAATATCGCGCAATTATGCAAATTGCCTTTGCCAAACCTTTAGGCGATGCCCTAAAACAATTCGGCGGCAAACTCGACAACACCTTAAGTAACGAAAACTCCATCAAAGCCAGCGAATGGGATACTTATTTACCTAGTAATAAAACCATGCAACTCGAATTTGCCCTGAGTGCCACAGGCAAAGTTTCCGCAGCTAAACGTGTGTTAGTCAATTATCGTTTTGATGATAAGAACACAGGCGCGATCACCTTTTCAGACGTTTATTACAGCCAAAACGTTCAGGGCCGTGACAAAATTCATAGCCGCGAAAGTGATTATGTCAGTGCTCAAGCGCGGGAGTTAGTGGTTAATCGTTATGTTGAATATTGGGTAAAAACGGCATCAGGTCTGACTGAAGCAGACATCGCCAGCATCAAACAAGCCATTACCAATAAAACCTATCACGATGGTTTTGCTTCTTATATTGGCATTGCTGCGGACATTCATGACGATGTACCGTATGTCAAAAGTTTAGCCGCGAAAGTGACGAAGGCCGAGATTAAAAGCTATTACAACAAACACAAAAACGAATTTAAACGCATCGAAAAAGTCAAAGCCCAACACATTACTGTTGCTGACGAAAAAACAGCCAACACCGTTGCAGACTTGCTAAAAAAAGGCGGTAAATTTGATGAGCTAGCCCGTCAATACTCAATTGCTGCTGACAAAGACAAAGGGGGGGATTTAGGCTGGATTATTCACGACTTAAAAAATCCTTCATGGTTAAGCACTTTGGCTTTTATGCAGTCGGTTAACACGCCTTCGCGCCCCGTACGCACGCCCAATGGCCAATGGGAAATCTTATTCATCACCCAAAAGGATGAAGGTTATCAAGCCGTTGACAGCGACAGCGTGCGTTATGTTGCCGCACAAATTATTGCTAGGCAAAAAGCCGCTACCGAATATCGACAAATACGGATGAAGCTCATTAAAGAAGCGGATATTCATATTCATAAAAGCTTTCAAGGACAAAGTAGCACTTTAGAAGGTGATGTTGTCGTTGCGCCCTTGAGTGATGAAGACCATCACCAACACTAATGTAGATAAAAGATGTTATAGGGGGATACCTCATCGCCCCTATACCTCATAAAACCTTATCCTAACTAAATCCTGACGTTTAAGGGGTTACAGATGAAAAAGCCTATTATTGGGTTTACCGTTGCTGTTGTGGTACTGGCTTCTTTAGCCTTTATTGCCAGAACATGGCTAGTCGATAGCAGTAAAGCCCCCTCTTTTGCCATGTCGTCATCGACCAATGCTGAGACAGGTATTGGCCCGAGTTTAAACAGCGAACAAGCGCCGAGCAACATTGCCGAGCCACCAGCACCTGTCATTACGGGTACAGATAGCCCTCTGCTGCCATTAGAACCGAGCAATGTCGATGCAGCGACATCAATGGCAAATGCCATGAAAAACGGCGACCCACGCGCTCCAACTATTATTCACGACACTGTACAAGAAGCAGCCACACCCGAAGAAATAGCTGACCCTAAACTCTATGCTCAGTATGAAGCGCGTCAAAATATGCGTTTGTACAAAGGTTACGTTAAAGCAGCAGAAGTCGAAATTCCGCGCCTACAAGCTGATATTGCCAAAGCTAAAGCGATGGGTTTAAAGCCCGAACAAATTGCCGAAGGGGAAGAAAAATTACGCCGTATTCAACAAATGCGCGACCAATTAGCGAGCGAACATCCTGAAGTGTTGAGACAGTAAAAAAGTTTGTTTACGCTTTAAAATTGAGGGCTTCGACTACGCTCAGCCAACGTAAAGACGTTCACTGAGCGAAGCCGAAGAGTTTCTCTATAAGCGAATATTCAACAAGGACTATACTTCTTCCAACAAACGTAATTTTCGCTCCGTTCCCGCCAATCTTAGTCGCACCTGTAAACGCCGATAATCAGCCTGTTTAAGACTATCAGGCCAAATAAGCACTCGATAATTGCTATTAACATCCTTCGCCCGAAAATCTAAAACCATCAAATAACGCCATACTGCCCATATTTGTAACTGCACCCGCAAACGCTGTCCGTTATTGAGTGTGATTGTCCAATGTTCATCATCCACCACCAACGCGACAATACTACTCGACAATTGCAATTTAAGTGGTCGCCAGCTCAGCCAAAACATAAATACCAGCAGCAATATCGCCAGCACTTTCGCCCAAAGTGGGATGTAAGCCACACCAATAGCAACCACCGCCAACACATGAAAAGCACAAACAACAGCGATTTGCTTTGATGATGATTTAATTAGGGTATTGATTGCCCAAACGCTCATGAATCACCTTGATAATATGAACAAGATCAGCATCTTCGGGTTGTTCGTAACCCATAAACCACGTCAGCAAATCAGGGTCTTCGCATGTAATTAATTTAGCCACCATTACTTGCTCATTATCAGGAAGCGACAAATAATGGTCACGCATAAAAGGCTCAAAAAAAACGTCCAACTCTTTTAGACCACGTCTTGCTCGCCAAAACATTGCTCGTTCAGCATTGGTTAATTCACGCATATTTTTTTACACTACAATTAGGGTTGCAGTATCCTATCACTTAGCCTTGTTTTTTCAGCAATTAGCTCCATTTTTTTACTATTGTTTATGTTATTTAATTGAGACTCAGATTATGTCGTCTGTTTGGGAAAGTTTATCAACCACTGTCACTTCTGCTCCAACAAACACGATTGTCATTCCTTTAGCCAATGAAGGCGTATTGACGGTACAAGGTGCAGATGCACTTAAGTTTTTGCAGGGTCAAAGTAGTAGCGACTTTGCCCAAGTTAACGACACAAGCTCGCGCTTAGGTTGTTTATGTAATCTTAAAGGTCGAGCAATCGTGAGTTTTCGAGCAGTCAATTGGCAAGAAAATAGCTTTCATTTGGTCATGGATGCTCCTTTAGTCACGACAGCCAAAACCTTATTGCAAAAATATATCGTTTTTTCCAAAGCCCAATTATCTACGCTAGACTTAGCTGTTTTTGGTGTGATGGGTGAAGGTGCGACAACGTTAATAACTCAACTATTAGGTAACTGTCCTACTGCCATTGATGAAGTGATGAGCAACGCGCAAGCCTCAGTAGTACGTTTGCATGGTGAGTCACGCTTTTTAGTATTGGCTAAACCTGAAACATTAGCGACGTTATGGCCACTATTCACCCAACAAGCCGTTATTGGCGACTTGAACACTTGGCGACTGGGACAGATTACTGCAGGTGAAGCGCAAGTTTTGGCAAGCACCAGCGAGCTATTTCAGCCTCAAGAATTGAACTTTCAAAACTTAAATGGCGTGAGTTATAACAAAGGTTGTTATACAGGTCAGGAAGTAATTGCTCGATTGTACTTTAGGGGAAAACTCAAACAATTTATTCATCGTTTTCAAGCCACTAGTGCAGAATTGCCTGCACTTAATGCCGCTATTGTCGATGATACTGATCATACGCAAGGCCATGTCGTATTAGCGGCCAAACGTGACGACAACACCGTAGAAATGTTAGCGATTGCGCGGCGTGGACATTTAGACAATTTACATTTAGCAGAAACTCAGCAAGCATTGACGCTGTTGGATCTGCCGTATGTGGTGGAAGTGAAAGAGTAATCTTCCCCTAACCCCTCTTTGCCAAAGAGGGGGATTTTGCATTCTTGCGCTCTTGACGTGCGGCAAACCATCGCCAAATCCAGCCATCAGGTCGATCAATACCGTCTAAGACATAGGTTAACACCCACTCATCGCGCAAGGTTAACGCCAAACGATATTGGCTACTGGTTGCACCTGCCATCAACAATCTATCATTCGGTAATAGCACTAATGATTCTTCATCAGGCGCGGCAATAAACTTACCACCGCGTAACAAAGCCACGACATAGGACTCCATCCGTCTATCGCGCTCACGATTATCACGCAGTAAATCACTGAGCTTAATCTGTTGATCTCGGCAAAATAACGCAAACATTGCAGGTGCTTCATCAAAATTTAGAAAAACTTCCCAAACGTGCGTATCTTGATGCGGTAAATTGGCTAATAAACGATGTACGCTGTCAGCAGGCATCGTCAGCAAATGGTCGTACATGCGTAGCAACATAGGCGAGGTCATGGCAGCTAAACATTGCTGCGCGACCATGACACTCGGCACCATTAACATATCCGGCTGTAAAGCGTGAAATAGCATAGCACTATGGTCATCGTTTTGCCGCAAAATCACATAAATATCAGGGTTCACTTGCCGCGCTAAAGCCACTAGCGCTAAGTTACGCGTATCATCACCTGTGGCCACCACAATACCTGCGGCATAAGGCAAATGGGCATTTTTTAATTCGTCGAGCTCGTCCTGCCAAACTCCATCAATTGCTTTAGCGGAAATATTGAGCAAGGTAGGGTCAATAGGAGTGCAAGGCCGTCCTGCTTCCGTCAGTACATCTACAACTAAACGTCCAAAACGGCCATAGCCACAGATAATCCACTGCCCTTCTGGACACAAACGCTCACTCAAGCGACCTGTCCCATGCGTGGGTGTTAAGTGCGTAAATAAGGTGTGTGCTTCGGGGTTAATTAACAATAAGCGCAGTTCATCAGTAAACACTTTAAAGGGGTTGATGAGCATATCTGTGCCAAACGCTAAGGCACTTTCGGCAACACTCGGCGTTTCGGAACGGCAATAGACAGGCACATACGGGTTAAGCACACGAGCTGCCGCAGCAATACCTAGATTAGTGGCATCATCTGAGGTTAACGCCAATACGCCTGCCAACTCGGTATGAGAAAGCCCCGCCAGCATTAATACCTCAGCATTACGGGCATCGGCCAATAATGCAGGAACACTTAAACCGTGGTCATGTAGCTCTAATTCAAAAATTTCCTGCTCGCGCTTTTCTAATACCACCACGCGCTGTCCCATATGCCCCAAGCGGTCACACAATAAAGCTCCCGTTTGACCATAACCGCACATCAGCCAAAACGGTTCGCGAATACGTTTAACTTGACGGCTAAAGTTGCCACGCTTCATCGCCGCTAAAAAAGCACGGTCTTGTGCCAAAGCAATAATCGCGGCCAGCTGCCACGCCCATACTGTCACCGACAAATAAATACAAAAGGTTACCCACATCCGTTGGGCATTGGTAAAGGCATACGGTATCTCGCCAAAACCAATGGTCGTGGCGGTATAACTCATAAAATAAAAGGCATGAAACCAACTGACTTCTACCGTTTTACCCTCATTATCCATACCAGGAATCAACACTAAGCCTGTCACACTAATGGCATAACTTAATATCAGGGCAATAATCGGCAGGCGCAAACGGCGCAAGGCAATAAAAAGAGCAGCATTCATTAGCGGCGAAACATCACGGTTTCAGCAATCAATAAAATCAACGACACCAAATTAGCCAGCATCGCGCCACCCGATAACGAGACAATGCTAGACATGGCACTGGGGGTCATTTCGCCAATCACTTGCGTTTGATAGCCCCAAACAATCGATGCCGCTACCAACTGAAGGACAGCGACTAAGCTAGTCGCCAGTTGTGTTGCCCCCATGTGTGAACGGTCGCCAAATTTGAGTGAAGTAGCAATCAAATTCACCACCAATGCCGCTGCAAACTCCCCGACATGATGCAATTCGGGGCGGTCAATATCGCCAATAAAAAAACCAAAATTCAGCGTCGCGGCGAGGACAATAAAAAAGGCAAACACTACTTTTTCTAAATTCATACTCTTTATTCTCGTGATAATTTTTGGCTATAAAAAGTACTTAGCGTTTAACCGCCAAGCCTTGAATCATACTCGCGCCTAATTTCATCATTTTGGGATGTTGATAACGGGTTATTTGCAAAAACTGAAAACCTGCGGCCACCAAGGTCTGTTCGGTATCACGATTCAAATGACAACCACAGCCTAAGTGTTTCCAAGCAGGTGTTGCCCAATTTTGCAGGCGTGCAATATTGTTATTAGGTGCGCGGACATGCTCTAAAAATATTAACTGGCCGTTTGGTTTTAAGACACGATAAGCTTCTTGCAAGGCTTTTAATGGGTCGGGAATGGTACACAACACCAGACACATAATGACTGTATCAAAACTTTCATTGGGAAACTGTAAGTTTTGAGCGTCATCAATGGCCAATTTGACGGTCGCCGCAATACGGATTTTAGCAGCCGCTTCTTGGGCTTTGCTCAACATCGCGGGGTCAGGTTCTATACCCACAATTTCAATCGCTTGCTCGCTATAAAACGGCAAATTAGACCCCGTTCCAATGCCTATCTCTAAGACGCGGCCTTTTGCTGAGGCAATAATCTCTTTTCGTTGCGGCATTAATGGACGGGTGGCAATATCCAAAACCACAGGAAACACATGATCAGCATAAAATGACATAGTTATTTAATCCTATAAATCAGCTAAGGGATGTACAGGCCATAACGGTTGATAATGCTCATCTAGCCATGTATCGGTGAGTTCATTAATCGTTGCTGGCTGCCAACGTGGTTGTTGGTCTTTATCCACCAATAACGCGCGTACACCTTCAATAAAATCATGATGACGCGCACATTGCACCGACAAATTTAACTCTTGTCTAAAACAATCGGCCAAACTTAATTGTTGACCATTTTGCCATTGGCGATAAATAAGTGCTGCACTGGTTGGTGAACCTGCTTTTAAGGTGTTGGCGGCTTTATTGAGCCATGTATGTTCACTTGGCGCAGTTAACTGCTGATATAACTCGGTAAAACTTGTTGCAGTGGTGCGCTGTTCGATTTCTTGTTGATAGGTCTGTAATTGTGAAAGCACTAATGACGAATGACGATATTGAGCCAACAATTGTGTGACTTGTTGATGATGTTCAGTCGTATCATTTGACCAGTCTATTGTTGTTAACGCGTCAATCACGCTTTGGCGTTGGGTTGAATCCGCCGAAAAATTCGCCAAGTTAATCGTTAAAGCATCTTGAGCATTGATATTAGCGGCTGTCATACCAAGAAATAATCCGACTTTACCTAACCGTCCCAAAAACCACGAACCACCAACATCGGGATATAAACCAATATTAATTTCAGGCATGGCTAAACGCGAGGTTTCAGTAACAACACGGTGAGACGCACCGCATAACAAACCAATACCGCCACCCATGACGATACCTGTTGCCCAAACAATCATCGGCTTAGGGAAACAATGAATAAAATAATCTAAACGGTATTCCGCACTAAAAATATCTTCAGCAGCCGTGTCATCAATACCGTTGGCACGAACCGCCAAACAAATTTGTTTAACGTCGCCACCCGCACAAAAGGCTTTTTCACCTGCCCCCTGCAAAAACACGGCAACAATATTGTCGTCTTGCGCCCATTGTTGCAGTTGCGGATATAACAAACGAATCATTGGCAGACTTAGGGAGTTCAGCGTTCTTTCACTGTTCAGTTGTGCCACGCCAATACGTTTACCATTGGCACAGCTTAACTCTTGAAATAGGACAACATCATTCATGCAGGTAACGCCCAATTAATCGGTTCAAGACCATGTTGTTGCAAATATGCATTCGCTTGAGAGAAGTGTTTACAACCAAAAAAACCGCCCCGATTGGCTGCCATTGGTGAAGGATGAACCGCTTTTAGCACTAAATGTCTTTCCGTATCAATGTGTTGGCCTTTCTTTTGTGCATAACTACCCCACAGTAAAAAGACTAAATGTTCACACTCATCGTTTAATACTTTAATGACTTCATCGGTAAATAACTCCCAACCGCGCCCTTGATGCGAGGCCGCTTGCCCTGCTTCGACCGTTAACACACTGTTGAGTAGTAAAACACCCTGTTCCGCCCATGTACTTAAGTCGCCATGACGAACAGGTGTCGCGCCCACATCGGTACTTAACTCACGATAAATATTATGTAATGACGGCGGCACAGCAATACCTCGACGCACCGAAAAACATAAACCGTGCGCTTGGCCAACCCCGTGATACGGGTCTTGCCCCAAAATAACGACTTTCACTTGTGATAAAGGCGTAGTGTTGAAGGCATTAAAATAATCAGGTGCAGGCGGGTAAATGGTTTTACCGAGCTTTTTTTCTTCCGCCAAAAACTGACGCAGCTTGGCCATATAGGGCTTTAAAAAGACAGGTGCTAAGGCCGTTTTCCATGACTCATGTAATTGCACACGAGAGAGTATTTCTTGTTGTTCAGTCGTCAACGTTGGCGCGACAGCAGTCATAGCAAAATCCTTTTAAAACCGACAAATAGCGCGGACTTGATACATTAACAATTGCTTCATTTCCACACGATCATAACTACCATTCGGCTTTAACAAGGCTTCTATTTCTAATTGGCGAATGGTCATCAAAATTAAACGCGCGGCATTGGGTGGACTTTCGACCCCAATCAGCTCTAACATTTGCGTGACATCACGATGTAAACTTTGACGATAATCTATCGCTAAACTATGTAAACGTTCATCTTGCAACACAGCATACCAAAAGGCCTGTTCGGTCATCAGTTTGTCACGATGATTTCGTAATCGGTCAACGACATCGTCAATGGCAACATCAACAATATGCTCAACAATTTGCGGTAAATTTTTGGCTAAATCCAAACCCGAATACAACGGGAAATTCACCAACAACCATTCGCGAATACGCACCCAAAAAGGATTAACGATATTTTCCATCACTTCTTTGGCGTATAGCGTTAAAGCATCGGCTAATAAATCGTGAATATCCTTAAAATAATAAGTGGTTGCCGATAATGGCACATCTGCTTCTAAGGCCACTGCACGATGACGCACACCTCGCACACCATCACGCACCATGACTCGCAATGCGGCTTGTAAAATAGCCAAACGACGCTGCTCACTGCTTTGTCGTGCAGGTTTACGGCCATGATAAGAAGACTTTGACACTTTAGTGATCGGAGTTGCAGGCATGGAATTTAAACGCTAAAAAACGACAGAAAAAATTTGGCTGAATCTTTAACATCAGTCAACCAGACGAATCAGTTATACGCTTCTTGAATAAAAGGCGGTAACTCTCTAATATGGCTGAAAATATAACATATTCGCTGAGGCGCGACATGAAAAACTGGATTTTGCTACCTGCTCTCTTATTAGTGACTTCGTTTGTCACTGCAGCCGACTTGCCACCACAGGGCATGAGTATGGCCAAAGTACAAAAAACTTTTGGCGCGCCCATTAAAAAAGTAGCCGCTGTCGGTAAACCACCGATTACACGTTGGGTTTACTCTGACTATACCGTTGTTTTTGAATATAAACATGTCGTGCAAAGCGTACGTTTGCTCAATGAAAATAAAGCCGTTCCTCAAATAGAACAAGGCACAACGACTACTGTTGCCCCCAATGAAGCTACCATTAACGTTGAAGTTAAACCTTAATTTATGGACATTATTGGCCATCGTGGTGCCAAAGGCGAAGCTCCCGAAAATACCCTGAGTGGTTTTCGCTATTTAATGGCAATGGGAATTCGTCAGGTTGAGTTTGATATTCATGTCTCTGCCGATGGTCAATTAATTGTTATCCATGATAAAACGCTAGAACGAACAACCAACGGCATTGGTTTCATTAAAAACAAAACTCAAGCTGAATTAGCCGCGTTAGATGCTTGTCACAAGACATTTCCTCAATGGTCTGATAATGACGGTGTGCCAAGCTTGGCAGAGGTATTAGCTCTGCTTAAAGACTTTGACCATCTGCAATTAGAAGTCAAAACTGAAAGTGCCGAAGACTGCATGATTGTTGCTCAACAATTACCTGCTTTGTGGCAAGCGTTTGGCTCGCGCGCGGTAACGACTTCATTCAACATAGATTATTTACGCTTAATGCAACAAACACAGCCACAGATTCCGCGTGGGTTGTTAGTCGAAGAATACTTTCAGGGTGATATTATCGCTCTTGCCCAAGAATTGGGTTGCACCTTGATTGCGCCTCATCATCGCTTATTATCGGATGATTTAGTTAAGCAAGCCCATCTCAGTGGATTAACGGTATCAACGTGGACGGTGGATGCACCTGAACGGATGTTAGCGTTGCGCGAGATGGGCATAGACAGCCTGATTACCAACGCCCCTACTTTAGCGATGAAAGTCTTAGGGGTTTAATGCCCACTCGTCATTTTTAAGCCTAAAATCCCTGCGACAATCAAGCCAATACAGGCTATACGCGCCAAATCTCGCGGCTCATTAAATAAAACGATGCCACAAATCGCCGCACCAACCGCACCAATACCCGTCCAAATGGCGTAACTTGTGCCTAGTGGTAAGGTTTTTTGTGCTAAAGCCAAAAAATACACCGATGCAGCCATGCCCAAAACACAAATAATAGAAGGCGTTAACTTAGTAAAACCATCAGTGTATTTCATGGTCACCGCCCACTGAATTTCGAGCACACCTGCAATCAACAAATAAATCCACGCCATTTATTCGTGACCTTTCATAGCATCACGGCCTAATACTGCTTTATCACTTTGTTGATTATTTGAAGTAGTGCTTTCGCATTTAGTTGTGTCACCACCACAAACGGGACAATCTCTATCGCCCATAATACGATTCAAACCGCCGCAAGTCCCTTTTAAGGGTTCTTTGCCCATTAACACGCCAACAGCCATGAGTAATATCATTAAGACGATGGCAATCAACGAAACAAAAAATAAGGTCATTTTGCGCTCTCCCCTAAAAATGGGGTAAACATGGGCGTGTATTTCTCACTAAAGCCTTGTGCTGTTTTGACTAAATAGTAAGCGGGAATATGGTTATTAACAGCCACAGTATAGCCTTCCTCTGCACCGAGCGCATTGAGAGCGGTTGCCCACGCGTCCGCTAACTGGCTTGATTGCTTCGGAAAAACCACAGTCACAGAAACCGTTTTGTGGGCAATCGGCTTACCTGTTCGGGGGTCAATCGTATGCGAATAACGAATACCCTCAATTTCATGGTAATTACGATACGCGCCCGAAGTCGAAATAGCGGTGACATTTTTGCCTATATTTAACACACGTTCAGGTAAGCCACTGCCATCAGGTTTTTCGATAGCAATACGCCATGCCGAACCGTCTAATTTTTGACCTCGCGTGCGTAATGTGCCTGCTACCGAAATCATATAACTACTCACACCATGTTTCGCTAACACTTTTTCCAAAGCGTCCACGCCGACACCTTCGCCAAGCGACGATAGATTAAGCTCAATATCCGTTTGTCGTTGTAGTTTTTGTTGTGTGTTATCTATGCCGATATGTTGCCAACCCACTTTCGCTTGAGCTGCTTGAATCGCTTCGACAGATGGTATTTTATTCGGCACAGCATGTGCGCCAAACCCCCATAAATTGACTAAAGGAGCAACGGTAACATCATAAACGCCTTGCGTTTTTTGACTCACGGCAACTGCAGTATTTACAGCATCAAATAACATCGGGCTGGCGGTTTGCCATACGCCAATCGGGGCGGCGTTAAAACGCATTAACTCAGTATCAGGCTGATAAGTGGATAATACTGCATTGGCGTTATCTAAAGTTTGTTGTAGTTCTTGTTGAAGTTTTGGTGTGGATAAGTCTTTAGGTAAGGCATCAATTTTTACGCTCCACGGCATACTGTAATAAGCAAGACCCGAAAAGGCGATGGGCTCTTTAGATGCGAGTAATGAGCAACTTGTGAGGCTGAAATAGATAATGAGAGTAAATACATGACGCATAATAATAACAAACTCCATCACCTTGATTTATAAATATCAATCCTACTGACTTTTAATCTAATAAATAATCTGATAATTCGGCATAGAGAGGAAATTTACTATCCGCAGAAATTAGAGTTGCTTGATAAGCCAATGCCGTAGCAATAATTAATCTGTCTTGTGGGTCACGATGATGTTGAGTCAGTTCTGCCGCTCGCTTGGCAATATTGGGCGTGATGGGGATAAGCTCAAGCCCTGAGTGAGTAATAGCATTTTCCATCCACTCATCAGACGCATTTGGTAAGGTAATTCGGCCAGATTCGGCTAACCACGCCACCTCAACACATGAAATAGCCGACACACACACCCTGTCAGTGGTTTCAATACATTGCCGCCACTGCGGTTTTAATCGTGTATCACCCATTAACCACCACAACCAAACATGAGTATCTAAAATAATCATACAGGCAAATCCCAATCATCCGCAGGTATTGAGTCGAAAATATCACCCGTGATTTTTATTTGTGCTGCCATAGGATGAGGGCTACGAAGTGGTAATTTATTACCCAATATACTCGCGGCATCATATTTTTTTTGTTCTAAAAACAACACAAAATCTAAGACTTCAGCTTGTTGATATTGCGGCAATAAATCAACGTGTTGTTGAATAATTTGCGCCAAACTCATGTTAAATCTCCTAAAACAGAAAATTATGCAATGCCATTATAAGACAAGGGCGTGATAAATCACGCCCTTACTTTGCTAATCATGGCAGTCAGCAAACATCAACCCCCAAAATCATCCAACATAATATTGTCTTTATCCACACCTAACTCTAACAGCATATTAATCACCGCCGAATTCATCATCGGTGGGCCACACATATAGAACTCACAGTCTTCGGGTGCGGCATGATTTTTCAGGTAGTTTTCAAACAATACGTTATGAATAAATCCTGTATAACCCGTCCAATTATCTTCGGGTTGCGGTTCAGATAATGCTAAATGCCATTCAAAATTAGGATTTTCGGCAGCAAGTTTGTCGTACTCTTCGCTATAAAACGTTTCACGCAGCGAACGTGCACCGTACCAAAAAGAAATTTTACGGTCAGAATGCAAGCGTTTTAACTGGTCAAATAAGTGCGAACGCATGGGAGCCATACCTGCACCGCCACCAATAAACACCATTTCTGCTTTGGTATCACGCGCAAAAAACTCACCAAAAGGCCCAAACACGGTGACTTTATCGCCTTTTTTCAGGTTAAACACCCAAGACGACATTTTACCTGCGGGAATCTCATGTAATTGACGTAATGGCGGCGTGGCTATGCGAATATTAAATTTCAATAAGCCTTTTTCGTCAGGATAGTTCGCCATTGAGTAAGCACGAATGGTTGGCTCGGTGGTTTTGGCTTTGACATCAAATAACTTAAACTTTTCCCAATCGCCGCGATATTCTTCTTGAATATCATAGTCTTGGTAGTTGGCTTCATAGGCAGGGGCTTCTAGCTGCATATAACCGCCAGCACGGAAATGGACATTTTCACCTTCGGGCAACTTCAGTACCAATTCTTTAATAAACGTCGCGACGTTATCATTAGACAGCACTTCACATTCCCAACGTTTTACGCCAAAAAACTCTTCGTCTAACTCAATTTCTAGGTTTTGTTTAACGGCTAATTGACAGCCTAAACGCCAACCATCACGAATTTCACCTTTGGTAAAATGCGGTTCTTCGGTAGGAAGAATGTCTCCACCACCTGCTTTCACTTTAACTCGACACTGACCACACGTGCCACCGCCACCACAAGCAGAGGACAAAAACAACTTTTCATCCGCTAAAGCTTGCAGTAATTTACCACCACTATTGACCTCAAGGCGTTTTTCGGGATCGTGGTTAATATCAATAAAAACAGTGCCTTCAGTGACTAATTTTGACCGAGCTGCCAAAATAAACGCAACTAACACCAATACTGTGCCCGTAAACATCACCATACTTAAAACAATAATAAATTCTTGCGACATACTGACCGCCCCTTACAATTTGATGCCAGAGAAAGACATAAAGCCTAAGGCCATTAGTCCTGCGGAAATAAAAGTAATGCCTAAGCCTTGTAAGCCTGCGGGTACGTCGCTGTATTTCATTTTTTCACGCACAGCCGCAAGCAGTACAATCGCTAATGCCCAACCTGCACCCGAACCTATGCCATAGACGACGCTTTCGGCAAAGTCGTAATCTCGTTGCTGCATAAATAATGCACCACCCAAGATGGCACAATTGACAGTAATCAACGGCAAATAAATACCCAAGGCGTTATAAAGTGCGGGTAAATATTTATCACAGGCCATTTCTATCACTTGCACTAAGGCGGCGACCATACAGATATAACTCATCAAACTTAAAAACGATAAGTCGATGGTTTCCGCACCTTTCATGCCCGTCCACGCTAACGCGCCTTCTTTGAGCAGAAATTGCCACAATAAATTATTTGCTGACACGGTAATGGTTTGCACAAAAATAACAGCAATACCTAATGAAATAGCGGTTTGAATTTTTTTAGAAATCGCTAAAAAAGTACACATGCCCAAGAAAAAGGACAAGGCCATGTTTTCGACAAACACCGCTTTGGCAAAAAGACTTAAATAATGTTCCATGCTCCGCGCTCCTGTTAGTGGCTAGCTTGCGCTTTGCTATTGGGGGCTATTTTGAATTCGGTACTTTCTTGTTGGTCAGTTTTCCATGAGCGTAATGCCCAAATCACTAAACCTATTAAGAAAAAAGCGGACGGTGGCAATAACAATAAGCCGTTGGGAATATACCAACCGCCATTATTCACGGTTTGTAAAATTGTGATGCCAAACAAAGTACCTGAGCCAAATAACTCACGAATCACCGCTAACAAAATCAATAACGCGGAATAACCCAAACCATTGCCAAAGCCATCAACAAAACTAATGACAGGCGGATTTTTCATGGCAAAGGCTTCTAAACGTCCCATGACAATACAGTTGGTGATAATCAAACCTACAAACACCGACATTTGTTTGGCAATTTCTGGCACAAACGCTTGTAATAACTGATCAACAATAATCACTAAAGTCGCCACGACCACCATTTGCACGATAATACGAATGGAATTAGGGATGACGTTACGAATCAAACTAATAAAAAAGTTAGAAAACGCGGTGACTAGCGTTAAACCGATGGACATAGCCAAGGCATTTTTAAGACTGCTTGTTACCGCTAAAGCCGAACAAATACCTAACACCTGAAAAATCACAGGGTTAGTATTAAAAATAGGGCCAAGGAGAATTTCTTTGGTATTGTGTTGTTCTGCCATGTTAAATGCCCTCTGTGCGTACTTTGCTCAAGAACTTTTTAAAGCCCATATCACCCATCCAAAATTTCATCAAGTTAGATACGCCATTACTGGTCAGTGTTGCACCCGATAACGCATCTACTTGGTATTTTGCTTCTGGCTTGCTGGTGTCCACATTACCTTTAATTAAACCCAATTTTGCTTGGCCTTCGGCATTGTAAACGTGTTTATCTATCCACAAAGCTTTCCATTTTGGGTTATCCACTTCACCGCCTAAGCCCGGCGTTTCGGCGTGTTCGGTAAAGGTAATACCAATGACGGTATTTGCATCATTTTTTAGGACGATATAACCGTATAACGTAGACCACAAACCGTAACCTGAAATCGGCAATACCATTTTTTCGACTTTGCCCGACGCATCACGCAAGACATAAATATCGGCTTCGTTGGCGCGTCGTCTTAGGCTCGCGGTGTCTTGTTCGGGTGTTAAAGCTATCGACTTATTCGCTTCTTTGAAAGCTTTGCGTTGGTCAAAGGGGTCATCGAGTTTGATTTCTTTAAACTCACCTGTGGACAAATTGACCAAATAACGCTGAAAGTGGCTAAACTGCGCGCGGACTTCAGTCGGACTGCCCTCACCTTCGGGCAATACCGCAGCGGCTGCCAAAATTTTACGTTGCTTATCCAATGAACGATTTTGGTCTTGAATCGGTTTTAATAGGGTGACAGCGGCGGCTAAAGCTATCGAACACACCACGGATAACACGGTGGCAACTAATAGCGTTTTACCTGTAGATTCTTTAGACATTGCGTAATGCCCTCCGTTTGATGTTGGCTTGCATCACGAAGTAATCAATCAATGGCGCGCATAAATTGGCAAACAGAATTGCCAACATCATGCCTTCGGGATAAGCGGGATTGACGACACGAATCAACACCACCATCACGCCAATCAATAAACCAAAGATAAAACGGCCCGTATTGGTCATGGCTGCTGAAACTGGGTCAGTGGCCATAAAGACCATACCAAAAGCAAAACCACCCAACACTAAATGCCAATGCCACGGCATGGCAAACATTGGATTGGTCGTCGAGCCGATTTGATTAAAGACAAAGGACATAGAAGCCATACCAATCATCACGCCCGCCATAATGCGCCACGAGGCGACACGAGTGACTAATAAGACCACTGCACCCAGCAAAATAGCGGCGGTAGAGACTTCACCCACAGAACCCGCTTCAAAACCAATAAACGCATCCCACCATGTTAATGGCTGCAAGCCTGTTGCAGTCATGTGCTGCATACCAGTCAAACCTGCTAACTTGGCTTGACCTAAGGCAGTTGCGCCCGAAAAACCATCAATGCCGTGTTTCCAGACTTCAGGCTGTATCGCTGTCCATACCGTATCACCCGACATATAAGCAGGATAGGCAAAAAACAAAAACGCGCGGCCAGCCAACGCAGGGTTGATGAAGTTTTTACCCGTACCACCAAACACTTCTTTACCTAACACCACACCAAAACTAATGCCTAAAGCCACTTGCCATAAGGGCACAGTCGGTGGACAAACTAGGGCAAATAATACCGAGGTGACAAAAAAGCCTTCGTTGACTTCATGGCCACGCTTCATGGCAAATAACACTTCCCAAAAGCCGCCCGCAATAAACGTCACGAGATAAATCGGCACAAAAAATGTTGCGCCGTAAATCAAACAATCCCACCACGAATTGGCATCGAATCCTGCCAATAAAGCAATTAAGGCGTGTCGCCAACCGTCAACTGCCATTTCTGCCGTTGCGCCATGTTGTGCGGCATAGGCTAATGCTCCTAAAGCTTGATTACCCACATTCCACATACCAAAAAACATCGCAGGAAACGTCGCCATCCACACCAAAATCATGATCCGTTTTAAGTCAACCGAATCGCGAACGTGTGAACCTGCATGAGTCACTGACGGAGGGCTATATAAAAAAGTGTCTACTGCTTCAAATAAGGGATACCACTTATGGTAACTACCGCCTTTTTCAAAGTGGGGTGCTATATCATCTAATTTTTTACGCATCCATTTCATGGTCGTTTAGCCCTCTTTTTCTATGCGGTCGAGAATATCGCGCAGGATAGGACCGTATTCATATTTACCTGGACAGACGAAAGTACATAACGCTAAATCTTCTTCGTCCAACTCTAAACAGCCTAAGGCTGCGGCCATGTCGGTATCACCCACTAACAAATAACGCAATAACTGCGTGGGCAAAATATCTAAAGGCATAATCGCTTCATACGCACCGACAGGCACCATCGCTCTTGGGCTACCGTTGGTACTGGTGGTCATATTGAATTTTTTACCCAACCATTTACCCACATATACGCCCAACTCAGAAAAGCGATGTGAACCCAATTTAATATAATGCACAAACTCGCGCTCTGTACCTTCTGCCAAAGCCGAGACTTGTAAATGATAACGTCCTAAATACGACTCAATGCCTTGCGACTGACGACCCGATAACACCGAGCCTGATATCACCCGATTATTGCTACCTGATAACTCACCCGTCGTTAAGTCCATCAATGATGAACCTAAAATCGTGCGTAATAACCGCGGCTGCCGTACTGATGGCCCTGCTAAAGAAATCACTCGTGAACTATCTAATTCACCTGTGGCAAATAATTTACCGATAGCAATGACATCTTGATAATTGAGATGCCAAACGGTGCGTGAGGCAGAGGCAGGATGCAAAAAGTGAATATGTGTGCCCACTAAACCCGCAGGGTGGACACCACTAAACTCCGACGCATTCACAGAACCCGTCTTAAACTGCGCGGTATCTGCTTTACAAACATAAATTTTAGTCGCCAGTTTTGACACTAAGGCAATACCATCATCAAACGCTTGCTGTTCGGCTTGAATAATGACTTCGGGATTGACCGCTAGGGGATTGGTATCCATCGCATTGACAAAAATGGCACTAGGCGTGGTGTCGGGATTGGGGATTTTACTAAAAGGTCGAGTACGAATGGCTGTCCATAATCCTGAAGCGACTAACTGCTCGACGACACCATCACGGTTAAGATTAATTAGTTGATGTGGATTATACGATTTGAAGCTGACCGCTTCCGTCGCATTCGCCTCAACATCAATGACTACCGACTGAAATACACGACGCGCACCACGATTAATGGCGCGTACTCGACCTGTTACGGGAGCAGTAAAAATCACTTGTGGATTTTTTTTATCGGCAAACAGGGGCTGCCCTTTGATGACTCTATCACCTTCTGCCACTTTCATGGTTGGCATCAGACTAGGGTAATCTGCCCCCAAAATGGCAACTGAACGAATCGACGGCATAGCACTGATTTGTTGTGACGGCGAGCCAGTGATCGGGAGATCCAGACCTCGTTTTATCTTAACCATCATAAAACACTCAAGAACAAAGGAAAAACAACTTTAATGGCTGGCGACTGGCCTGATTTTTATAATGGCAGTCTTTTGCCTTAATTTAAGGGCGATTATAGAGGGTAATCGCGGTATAACTCCACCGTCTTTCGCTGCGCTTTATCGTCGATAACTTGATACAAGCAACAAAAATCGCAGAAAAGCGAAATAATCGGCCATAAAAAAGCCAGAGACAACGCTCTGGCTTCTTAACAACAAAAACTCGTTAAGCAGACAATTGCTCTGGAGGAATCGTTAAGTATTTTACGCCCGCCATTTGTTCGGCAATGCGTTGCACTTGGCAGCTATAACCCATTTCATTGTCGTACCATACATACAATGAAACATGGTTACCATTCACAATCGTGGCTTGCGAATCAAACACACCAGCTGAACGCGAACCAATGAAGTCTGAAGAAACCACTTCGGTTGAGCTAGTATATTCGATTTGACCTTGCAAATTAGAATGCAGAGCGATTTGACGAATGTATTCGTTCAACTCTTCGCGGCTTACCGCTAGTGGGAATGTTAAATTCAAAATCGCTAACGAAACATTGGGTGTTGGTACACGAACGGAATTACCCGTGAGTTTACCGTTCAACTCAGGCAAGGCTTTAGCAACCGCTTTTGCTGCACCTGTTTCAGTGATAACCATATTCAACACCGCAGAACGGCCACGACGATCCGCTTTGTGGTAGTTATCAATCAAGTTTTGATCGTTAGTGAAGGAGTGAACAGTTTCAACGTGACCCGACTCAATACCGTACTTGTCATTTAATACTTTCAACATCGGTGTGATTGCATTGGTGGTACAAGACGCGGCAGAAATCACTTTGTCATCATCATTAATGTCTTTGTTGTTGACACCGTAAACGATATTTTTTACTTCACCTTTGGCGGGGGCCGTCAAAATCACACGAGCAATACCAGCACAGGTCAAATGACGGCTTAAACCGACCATGTCTTTTAATTTGCCTGTGTTATCAATCAAAATAGCGTTTTTAATGCCATATTGACTGTAATCAATATCTTCAGGGCTGCTGGCGTAAATCACTTTAATGAAGTTACCGTTCGCAATAATCGCTTCGTTTTCTTCGTCGATAGCAATCGTGCCATCAAACGAACCATGTACTGAATCACGACGTAATAACGAGGCACGTTTCGCCAAATCACCTTCTTGGGTTTTACGAACGACAATAGCGCGCAAACGTAAACCTTGACCGCTGCCTGTTTGCTCAATAATCAAACGCGCCAACATACGGCCAATACGACCAAAACCAAATAACACGACATCGGTAGGATGTTCAGCAGAATGCAAACCAATTGCTGGAGCTAATTGAGCGCGTAAAAATTCGGTCGGCGTTTGGCTTTTATCGCTGTTTTTGTAAGCGATAGCAATTTTACCGACATCAACTTGGCAAGAGCCAACATCATTCATCAGACTTAATGCGTCGATAAAGGGAGCCGTGTCAACCACAGACAACTCGCCTGCAATCATACGCACGCGACGATGTTGCTTGAGGATTTGGATCACCGAACGATTAACAAGGCTGCGGCTATAGACTTGAACAATGATGTTACGTTCACGATAAATTCTGCCAATGATCGGCAGTAAATTTTCGGTAATCGCTTCACGATTCTTCCAACGGCCAAAATGGTCTTCTTGCAAGGCTAGAATGTTGTTAATCGTCACAACGGTGTCCTCTGGTTCGATGATTAAAGTGGCGCGCATTTTAGCGGATTTTGTCTAGCCTGTCAGTTTTTACTGACAAACAAATGGTGTTATGGCGGCAAATATCAAGACCTTTAGTGTTTTACAGGAAAGATGGCTTCGACTCCGCTCAGCCAGCGAAAAATTAGCCCTGAGCGGAGTCGAAGGGTTTCTTTAAACCAATATCCAACAAGCCCTATTTTTGATATTTTTCTTTCCATTCGTTGTATGGCATACCATAAATATGTTCACGTGCTTGGTCGTGATCAACGACTAAACCTTTGTCTTCGGCGGCGGCTTTATACCATTTCGCCAAACAATTACGGCAAAAGCCCGCCAAATTCATCAGATCAATATTTTGTGTATCGGTGCGCTCCTGTAAATGCGCCACTAAACGGCGAAATGCAGCAGCTTCGAGTTCTGTTTGTGTTGCTTGATCAATGGTCTCTGTCATTTTTTCTTTCAATCCTAACAATTAACGCTTGGTGAGTTTTTTGCGCCATGTTGGCCATGTTGCTTGGTCTTTTTCACGAATCGCAAATAAGTCCTCCATTAAGCCATAAATAGAAGCAGCAACCTGTTCACGGACTTGCCATTGTGACGACTTATCATCCGCCTCATGACTCACATCTTGCGTACTAATTCTTTCGCCAAAAGCAAAATAAAATTTTTCAGGTCTCGGCAATAAACCCAAGCCTGTCGTAATCGGTGCAAAGGCATCACCACCACGCAAATACTTATCACTGATGCCCGATTGTTGTAATAACTGACCGACCGCCGACTGTTGAAAATCGTTGGCATCATAATGAATATCAAAGGCATCATCCGCACCAATCGCCGCAAACGGCACAATATCATAACCGTGTTGCATCGCAATCCGCGCAAAGCCTGTGCGCTCTTTCCATATTAATTGATATTGTTCACCATCATTTTTCATGACTTCGCGGCCACCACCGGGGTACACCAAAATATGCTCTTTGGCTTGCATTAATTGCTGACAGTTTTCGGGCGTTCCCGCCACACAACCATTATCCCATAACAAGTTACGCCACAAAGGAATTTGAAAATGAATATGATCACCCAATGACCGTAAAAACACACCATTATGTTGATACAAACCCAAGACCATTAATGGCCCATCTAATGTGCCATATAGCGTGTGATTGCCTACGTACAAAGCAGGCTTGGCTCGATCAACATTTTCCAAACCAAAGAACTCAGGCGCAAACCATTTCTTCTGCAAAAACAACGCTTTTTGCAAACGACTTAACGGTGGTGGACTAAAGGTTAAAGGATTCATTCTTCTTCTCTATAATCGACTATATTCCGCATCATACCTCTTTTTGTTAGTTGTTAGACAATCTACGCCCAAAGCCCACAAACTACGTTACAATTGAGTCACCCATTTTACCATTGTAGAGCTAAGCTCCCTCTTGCTTTGCTTCTGCTTCTCACTGGAACCCCATGCCCATGAGCGAGAAAAAATCCCAAAAGTTGCAGCATTTAAAAACAGGTGGTTTTGAACGTCGTTGGTCTTTAGCCAAAGCGAGCATTGTTGCGGGTACACGTTTTGCGACTAGCAGTGCCAGTACGATGTTTAGCAATGAAGCCACTCGCGAACTCAAACGCAAACAAAGCTTAGGTGAGCAAGCTGAATATCTGGTCAATGAGATGGGAAAACTCAAAGGCAGCATTGTTAAAATTGGCCAAATGATGGCGTTGTATGGTGAACACTTTTTACCCGACGAAGTCACTCGCGCCTTTCACCAACTTAACGACAACACCATTGCCTTAGAATGGTCAACCATTGAAGAACACCTTAAAAGTCAATTGGGTGAGAAACGTTTCAACGATTTAATTATCGACCATGAGCCGCTAGGCGCAGCTTCTTTAGCACAAGTGCATCGTGCTCGTCGTAAGAGTGATGGCACAGAATTAGTGTTAAAAATTCAATATCCCGGTGTGGCGGATGCCATTGACTCCGATTTGAGCTTAGTGACGCAGATGATGCGTTTTGCCCGTGTTGTGCCACAAACACGAGAGTTTGACGAATGGCTAGATGAAGTTCGTTTGATGATGCATCGCGAAGTCAACTACCCGCAAGAAATGGAAACCACGCGTTTATTTAAAGAGCACTTAAAGAATGATGAGCGTTACATCGTTCCTAAAATCTATCCCGATTACTCAACTCCCCATATCATTGCCATGTCCTATGAACATGGCGTTCCGATTAACAGCAATGCCATTATGACGCTATCGCAAGAACGTCGTAATAAATTGGCTGAAGCCTCGTTAGAGATTTGCTGTCGTGAAGTCTTTGAATGGGGTGAAATGCAAACTGACCCTAATTTTGGTAATTATTTAGTCCGTTTGGGTGATGGTGATACTGTCCCTGACAAGATTATTTTGTTGGACTTTGGCGCGGTCAGGGACTTTCCTGAAGACTTATTAGAGTTAGCGCGTAATTTTACCAAAGCATCAGTCACACGTAATAAAGAAATGATGCTAGCGGCTATGCACGGCTTTAGCTTTTTAGATGCCATGCCTGTGGAAGTCAAAAATGGTATTAGCGAGTTATTCTTTTTAGCGGTAGAGCCATTTACCGACTTAAAAGATGCGCCGCCCGAAGCGGTTACTGCTGACGGTCGTTATATTTGGGCAAAAAGCAATTTGCATAATCGGGTGATGATAAAAGCGGCAAAATCCGCATCCAACCGTCATTTTAGTGTCCCACCCAAAGAACTGATGTTTATTAGTCGGAAGTTTGTGGGTGCTTATACCTTTATGACAGTGATTGACGCGCAAGTGGATGGACAGAAGTTACTTGCGCCATTTTTGGCGAAGTTTTAACTGTCAATGAGTGGGAAAAGCTCTTGATGCGTAACTCCTCCACCTGACAAGGGGGAGGTCGGGAGGGGGTTATTTGCTATGACGCAGAACCCCACCCTAACCCTCCCCTTTTCAAGGGAGGGAACTTGACAGCCCTGCTCAACCAACCAAGAGTGTTTTTAACTCAGCGACTTTCTCATTCAACAATGTCGCATTACCACGACTTTCAACATTCAAACGCACGACAGGCTCAGTATTAGAGCTACGAACATTAAAACGCCAATCGGCAAACTCCATCGACACACCATCTAAATCACTAATGGCTAATGCTTTAGGCGCATAAAACGCTTGAATACGTGCTAAGGTTTCTTTGGCATTGGCAATGGTAAAGTTAATCTCGCCACTGCAAGGGAAATCCATCATACATTGATCAACCACTTGCGAAAATGGACGACCATCTTGTGATAACAACTCAATGATCAACAACCACGGAATCATGCCGCTATCGCAATAAAAGAAATCACGGAAGTAATGGTGTGCTGACATTTCACCGCCATACACCGCATCTTCTTCACGCATTTTATCTTTAATAAACGAATGACCACACTTACATACCACAGCTTTGCCACCGAGTGCTTGTACTTTTTCGATGGTATTCCACTCTAAACGCGGATCATGCACAATGGCTGACTTAGGCGACTTTTTGAGTAGTTGTTCGGCCAACAAACCAACCAAATAATAACCTTCAATAAAGCGACCGTTTTCATCAAAAAAGAAACAACGGTCAAAATCACCATCCCACGCAATGCCTAAATCCGCACCAGCGGCAACTACCGCTTTAGCCGTGAGTTGTTGCTGCTCTAGTAACATCGGATTCGGCACATCATTGGGAAATGTGCCATCTGGCTCGTGATTCATCCGTGTGACTTTTAACGGCAAATGCTGCGCTAAGGCATCAAAAAATGGCCCAGCACAACCATTACCGCCATTCACTAACACATGCAGTGGTTTCACATTAGCCACATCGATCAATGCCAATAACTTAGCAATATAACCCGCCAAAACACTTTGCTCACTATGTAAGCTCACTGTGGGGATATAAGCTGCTGGCGCAGAGATCGCACTCATTAAGGCGATAGTTTCTTGCTCAATCGCACCTAAACCCGTATCGCTACTAATCGGACGTGAACCCTCTTTGACCATTTTCAAGCCATTATAGTCGGCTGGATTATGACTGGCGGTCACCATAATACCTCCACCCATGCGGTCTTGACCTGCGGTAAAATAAATCATTTCCGTGCCACACAAACCGATATCAACGGTCGTCACACCTTCGCTATTTAAACCTGCAATTAAGGCTTGGCTTAAGGACTTACTAGATAAACGAATATCTTGACCAACGGCTATCGGCGCTTGCGGCTTCATGACCCGCGCATAGGCTTTACCAATGCAATACACCATAAATTCGTTTAACTGTTCGGGCATACGACCACGAATATCGTAGGCTTTAAAGGCGGGTAACTTTTGTATTTGACTCATGTCATTGTTCCTAAAAAGCGTTTAAATCGACTCGCCACGACCAATCGCAAAATATCTAAAACCCTGTGCTTTCATATAATCAGGATCATACATATTGCGACCATCAAAAATGACAGGCCGCACTAATTTTTCTTTGAGCAACTCAAAATCAGGGCTCCAAAACTCATCCCATGCCGTCACGACAACCAGTGCATCTGCGCTTTCAATACTTTGCGCGGCACTATCAACGACGGTTAACAACGGTTGATCACGGTAAAGATGACGTAAGGAATCTCCCGCCATCGGATCATAAACCGATGTCCGACAACCTTGCGCCCACAAAGCCTGTAATAACGGCTGCACCACCGAGTTTTCTAAACTGGCCGTACCTGCTTTAAAGGCAGCTCCCCAAATAGCAATATTTAAGCCTGATAATCGACCATTAAAAAACCGCCATATTTTTCTAAAGAGAATTTCGCGTTGCGATTCGTTAATCGCTAACACGGCATCAATTAAACCTGATGTATCTAACTCTTCTTTAATCGTTTTGGCATAACTGAGCAAATCACTGGAAAAACTCGGGCCACCAAAACCACAGCCTGCTTGTAAATAATCACCCCCAATGCGTGGGTCAGCCGCTAAACCTTCACGCACTTGCTCAATATCGACATCCAGCTTTTCAGCTAACGCTGCCATTTCATTGATAAAGCTGATTCTAGTCGCCAACATGGCATTAACACCGAGCTTAATCAATTCCGCAGTCGTATGTGGCACGGTCATAACTTGAGTTGTATTGCGAACAAAGGGGCGTAACAACTCTAAGGTTAAACGAATCGCGGCATCATCGTTACCGCTTAACAACACCATGGCGGGGCGAGAAAAATCAGCCAAAGCCGTACTTTCACGGCCAAAGGGCGGAAAACCAACGACAGAAACACGATGCACTGCGTTGATTTGCGCTAATTTTTTATCAGCAAAAGCTTGTAAATGATCGAGACTCCCCACAGGCAATGTCGAATGTACGATTAGTAGTAAATCAGATGTTGACTGCGTTAAAATATCAGCAATCAATCGTTCGATATCAAACAATGCCAAATTAAGGGCAAGCAGATGGATATGGATATCTTTGGGCAGAGCATCCGTGAAGGACTTCAACACCAAACGTCCTGATAGCTTTTGCTCGTCTAACAATGTTAATAACTCAGGCTCACGCGAAGGATGAAAACTGTTATTTAAGCCTCCGCTGCGCATTAATACCTGATTGCCCATTTCAGCCAGCTTGGCCGCAGACACCCATGCTGGTAAGGTATTGCCATGTACACATAACTTCATGTTATTGTCCTCCTGCGGTAATGTCAGCAATCACTTTTAACAAATGCTGAGTTGATGCATCAAAACCATCAATAGCCTCCCCAGCTAGTGCTTGCGTCATTTTGTCGGCTATTTTTTTACCCAACTCTACGCCCCATTGGTCAAATGGATTCACATCCCACAATACTGACATGACAAACACTTTATGCTCATACAGTGCTACCAATGCCCCTAAACTGTAAGGCGTTAATTCATCCAACAATAAGGTGGTTGAGGGTTGATTACCGCGATAGCGTTTAAAGTTGGGCGTATTTTCATCACTGTCGGTGCTGGCATCACCCAACATTAAAACGCGGGACTGCGCCAAACAATTGGCTAAGGTTAATTGATGTTGCGACTGCAACGATTTATGCGCCTCGCCCGAATCAGGATAGGCTTTATAACGACGAACAGGGGCAATAAAATCACAGGAAACTGCTTGCGTACCCTGATGTAACAATTGATAAAAGGCGTGTTGGGCATTCGAACCGACTTCGCCCCACAACACAGGACAGGTATTATAGGCAACAGGCTTACCGCTTTTATCAACTGACTTACCGTTACTTTCCATTTCCAATTGCGTTAAATACGAGGGAAAAAACTTCAAACGACCATCGTAAGGCAATATTGAATGGGCGTGAATATCCAAAAAAGTGGCATTCCAGACACCGACCAAACCCAATAGAACAGGTAGGTTTGTGGCTAAAGGCTCTGTTTTGAAATGCTCATCCATAAAATGAGCACCCGCCAACATCGACAAAAAATTAGTCATACCCACTTTCAGCGCAATCGGCAAACCAATGGCTGACCACAACGAAAATCGGCCGCCCACCCACTCCCAAAAGACAATCTGACTACTTTCTGGAATTCCCCATGCCGTCATTTTTTGGGTATTGGTAGAAATACCAATAAAATGATGTGCTAAAACTGACTCTTTATCGACTCCGTCTTTTAGCATCCATTGCAACGCCGTATGAGCATTTGACATAGTATCAATGGTGGTAAACGATTTTGATGAAAGGATAAACAATGTCGTTTCTGGGCGTAAAGAGCCTAATAAATCAGAGAGTTGCGTACCATCAATTGAACTAACGAAATGAACATGCAGACGATTAGCCGCCTCTGGCGCAAACTCGGTCAATGCTTGGCAGGCCATAAAAGGCCCTAAATCTGAGCCACCGACACCAATATTGACGACATCGGTAATCGCTCGCCCTGAAAATCCACGCCACTGCCGAGAGTGTATCCGCGTGACCACATCACTCATTTTGGCCAAACTGTCATGCACCGCAGGAACCACATCTTGGCCATTCAATATCAAAGACGCAGTGACTGGCAATCTTAGTGCCGTATGTAACGCAGGACGATTTTCGGTATTATTCACCGTTTCGCCGCTTAACAAGCCTTCAATCGCTTTGGGTAGTTTCACCGCTTCTGCTAGCTTTACCAATCCCTTCAAAACAGAAACATCCATTTTTTGCTTTGATAAATCCAGCAGCAAAGAACCCACTCGAAAGGTGAGCTGATGATTTCGTTCTGTATCATCCGCCAAATCACGAAGATGCATTTGCTGCATCGCTTTGGCTTTGCCCTGCAAATAACACCACTCGGACAACTCAGTACGTGGAACGTTGTGCGTCATATCCATAACCTGCTTTATTTATTATCGTGCAACCATGCTCGAAAAGGTGTGCCAATTTCGGCATCACGAAGACCAAAAGCGACATTCGCCTGTAAATAACCTAATTTACTGCCACAATCGTAGCGCGTACCTTTAAAACGATGAGGATAAAAGCACTGCGTTGCCAGTAAACTGGCAATACCATCTGTCAATTGGATCTCGCCGCCCGCACCTGCTTGCACTGTTGCTAATGCCTGAAAGATTTCTGCGGGTAACACATAGCGACCGACAACAGCCAAGGTGCTAGGTGCAATTTCTGGCTTTGGTTTTTCGACCATTGCCACGATTTGACCATCACTATTTAATGAAACAACACCATATTTATCGGTTTTATCTCTAGGTACTTCTTCAACTGCTAGGGAGTACGCACCTTTTTGATTATAAAATGCCACCATATCAGCCAAGCAACCACCGTCTAAATCATCAATTAAATCATCGGGTAACATCACGGCAAAGGGTTTATCACCGACAATAGGATAGGCACACAATACCGCATGACCCAAGCCCAACGCCTTAGGTTGCCGAACAACCGACAAGGTCATACCCTGCGGAAGGGTTGAGCGCACAGCATCGAGCATTGCCAACTTCTGACGCACTTCTAACGTCGACTCTAACTCAAAATTGACATCAAAATGATCTTCAATCGCTCTTTTACTGGCACTTGTAACCAATACAACATGCTGAATACCTGCTTTATGAGCCTCTTCAACAGCGAGTTGAATCAGCGGCTTATCCAGCACAGGTAGCATTTCTTTGGGAATGGATTTGGTTGCAGGAAGAAAGCGTGTGCCTAAGCCTGCAACAGGTAAAACAACGGTATTAATAGATGTCTTCATAGAATAAGCCTGCCCTTCTCAAGAATTTTTTATTTCAACAAAAACAACAGCATGCGGAGTAAACTCTATTGAAATATGGGCGAGCTGACAAACAAAAAGCTGTCAATAAAAAACTCAGTATTACAACATGCCGTTGGCTGTCGTTATCGTATAAAAAGTGTCAACCTAATATGCACAACATTAACAAACTCAACGACCTATACCAAAGTAGGTAAAACCTTCGCGCTGAACATACGGGATATCGTATTGGTTTCTTCCGTCAAAAATTACACTTCCTGTCATTAGTCGCTTCATTGCTCTAAAATCTGGATTTCTGAATGGCTTCCACTCCGTTACTAACACTAGCGCATCGGCATCAATCAGAGCTTCATATTGACCATCAACCAATCTCAAATCGCCACTCTCAAAATACGATTCTGGAAACTCATCTCTTGCTGCTTTCATTGCAACAGGGTCATACGCTTTAACGGTTGCACCTGCGGTAATTAAAGCCGATATTAGAACAACCGAAGGAGCTTCTCTCATATCGTCTGTTCTCGGCTTAAAAGCCAACCCCCATACAGCAATGGTTTTCCCTTTGACATCACCAAAATAGTCTTCTATTTTTTCAAACAATCGAAGTTTTTGCGCCTCATTGCGTGACTCTACAGCTTGCAACAATTTAGGCTCAAAACCGACATCCCTAGACATACGAATGAGTGCTTTTACATCTTTAGGAAAACAAGACCCGCCGTAACCACAACCAGGCCAAATGAAGTGATAACCTATTCTTGCATCAGCTCCAATTCCTAATCGCACATTGGCTACATCAACATCCATGCGTTCACATAAGTTTGCCACTTCGTTCATAAATGAAATTTTGGTCGCCAACATCGCATTCGCTGCATACTTAGTCATTTCAGCGTCACGCACACCCATAAAAATGGTGCGTTGATGATTTCGAGTGAATTGAGCATACAAAGCCTGCATTATTTCTTTAGCACTTTCACTATCTGCTCCAACGACAATTCGATCGGGACGCATAAAATCATCAATGGCGGTTCCTTCTTTTAGAAACTCAGGATTAGAAACTACATCAAACGCAATCTCCACACCACGCCGAACCAACTCACTCTTTATTATAGCTTTGACTTTATCCGCAGTTCCCACAGGTACGGTAGACTTATTCACAATCACCGTGTATTGCTGAATGCTACGCCCTATTTCTGAAGCCACCGCAAGGACATAACGCAAATCTGCCGAACCATCTTCATGAGGAGGAGTGCCAACCGCGATAAAAACAACCTCTGCCAATGCGACCGCAGGAGCAAGGACACTATCAAAATGCAAACGCCCATCTTTGACATTGCTCTGCACAAGCGGCTCTAAGCCAGGCTCATAAATAGGAATAACACCCAATTTAAGTTGCGCTACACGACTTAAGTCAACATCAATACAAGTGACTGTATTGCCCATCTCCGCAAAACAGGCCGCACTCACTAAACCCACATAACCTGCGCCAACCACCGTGATATTCATTGTTTTTCCTTCTCACAAAAGTGCGACGAATGGCATATACCGTATGCCGATTCATCTATATGGCTAATACTGTAACATTAAAAATATAACGCCAGCAAAATGCTGGCGTATAAAACGAACACAACCACTACCTGTAGATTTATGAGTTAATCGGCATCATCCCTGTAATATTCATATCAGGCACATAGCCTTCAACATGTTGCATCAATAACTCTTTTAGACGCACAACATCATAATCTTGAGCCGCTTGATGTATATCATCCAACAATTGCTCTAAAACAGGCATCGGCAGTAATGCCTCTACAGCACGCATAATCCGAGGGTGTTCTGTACCCGTCACCACATTACTGCCAATCAGCAACTCTTCGTAGAGTTTCTCACCAGGACGTAAGCCACTAAAGCGTATTTCAATATCGCCATCACCATCACCATCACGCGATGACATACCACTCAAATTAATCATTTTTCGTGCTAAATCCACGATTCTTACAGGCTCACCCATGTCCAAAACAAAAACATCGCCACCTTTACCCATCGCACCCGCTTGAATCACTAGTTGGGAGGCTTCAGGAATGGTCATAAAATAACGCGTAACATCGGGGTGAGTGACCGTCACAGGCCCACCTTTGGCAATTTGCTCACGAAAGAGCGGGACGACTGAACCCGATGAACCCAAGACATTGCCAAAACGCACCATACAAAATCGGGTTTTGACATCAGGTTGAGCCGCTAACGCCTGTAATGCTAACTCAGCCAAACGCTTAGACGCACCCATAACATTGGTAGGACGAACCGCTTTGTCGGTAGAAATCAACACAAACGTAGAAACTCCAGCAGCCACAGCAGATTTTGCTGAACGTAATGTTCCTACTGAATTATTGACAATACCTTCAAATGGATTCCACTCTACCAAGGGGACGTGTTTATAAGCGGCTGCATGATAAACCGTGTCTATTTGATAGTGTTTTAAAACATTAGTCATGCGCTCCTGATGCAACACTGAACCTAAAATCGGCACAATAGGCACACCATCAGCAATTCCTTTCAGCTCTTGCTCAATGTGATACAAAGCGTATTCGGTGAGTTCCCATAAAATCAGCAATGAAGGTTTAGCGGCAATTAATTGACGGCAGAGCTCAGAGCCGATTGATCCACCTGCACCCGTCACCATTACTCGCTTACCTGTAACATCTTTTGCCATCAACTCAGGCGATGGTGGCACCGCATCACGCCCTAGCAAGTCCGCAACATCCACTTCATGAATATCAGAAATAGAGACTTGGCCATTCACTAACTGAGTAAAACCAGGCAAAGAACGAACACGAATTCTAAGAGGCTCTAATCGTTCAATGACTTCTCGGCGACAAGCTCGGGATGCTGAAGGTAATGCAATGAGTACTTCATCTACTTCTAATGTTTGATTTATACGTGCAAAATCCTTACCCGCGTACACGCGCAAACCTTGAACGGTTGTACCGACAAGACTGGCATCATCATCAAAAAAAGCAACGACAAAATACTCTGGAGCGGCGCGTAAAGCGGCAAAGGTTTGTCGCCCTGACGAACCTGCGCCATAAATAGCCACACGTGTAACAGGCACTTGCAATTGAAATAACAGCCGAACCGAACGACGAATAATCGATCGACTCGCCCATATCCATAAAAAAATAAAAAAACCAAAGGTAAATGGGGTGCTACGCGGCATAGGTAACCAGTGTAAAATTACCCCGACAAACAAGCCTGCAACAATCACCCCCACTGCCAATAAAATATCTTGTAGAAATTTTTCATCAAAAGCACGAACAACAGCACGATAGACACCACAGACTTTTAGAATGGCCACACCAAAAAGCGCAACATATAACCATCCTAAAGTAAGAGTAGGTAATATGGGGGGATTGAGCGTATCGTAGCGTAATGCCAATACCATCCACAACAATATAGGTAGTGCAATAAGATCCAATACAACCAATATGCCCTGCTTAACCTTTCGAGGAAACGACAACATTTGCAACAGTGTATTCTTCATCAAGCTATCCCGACACTACTCATTGATTTTCAAATGGATCTTGCAACATACACATTTTGTTGCCCAACCACACTTCATTTATTGATTTTTAACCCAACGCATTCGAATAATACAAATAAAACACTATTGAATTAGAGAGTAAAAACTGTAAGGTTAGAACACTCGTACTGAGTGATTTGGACTGAACTATTAATGCGACACGCCATCCCGAGCCAAAACTTTAATAAACGTTCGCCATAAAATCACGAAATCAAACATAAATGACTGTTTTTGCAAATATTCGATATCGAGTTTAACTTTTTCTGGAATGGGCAATTCATCTCTTCCATTGATTTGCGCCCACCCAGTTAAACCTGGTAATAGTTTGTGAACCTGATGTTCAGTACGTAAAGTAATGAGATCATCTTGATTAAAGAGTGCGGGCCTTGGGCCGACTAAACTCATGTCGCCCTTGATAATATTCCACAGCTGGGGTAACTCATCAAGACTACTTTTTCTCAAAAATCCGCCAACAGGCGTTAAAAACGAACTAGGATTAGCAAGCAAATGCGTTGCAACTGCTGGGGTATCAACTTGCATGGTTCGAAATTTAGGCATCTGAAAAATAACGTTATCTTTACCCACTCTATTTGACCAATACAATACAGGCCCCTTTGAAGTAAGTTTGACGATTATTGCAACCAATGCAATAGGAATCATCAGTATTAAAACTGCTGAAAGGGAGACCGTTAAATCAAATAGTCTTTTCATGATGAAAACTTTGCGCCGTTATATATAATCCTTCATCCACACTGACAGGTGGACTCCAATTCAGCAACTCTTTAGTTTTAGTTATATCTACCTGTAAAGACTCACAGAGACGCTGGGCGAGATCCCCTTTACCTAAAAGCATTGCCGCGAATTGCAGAAATATCGCAGGTACGGGAACTAATCGAGCTGGGGAGGAAAGAGCTTTTCCCATGCGCCTTAATAAATCAGTTGTCGATAAGTCTTCCCCATCCGACACTAAAAATATTTGATTTGCAGCGGCAGGATGATGACAACAAACCACCGTCAAATCTACCAAATTATCTAATGAGACTAAGCTGCGTTTATTCTTAATTCCGCCAAGAGGCAAAGGAATCCCCTTACTGAGCCAACGCATCATACTAAGAAAATTGGCTTTTACCCCTGAGCCATACACCAAAGGGGGGCGAATAATAACGACTTCCATTCCCGTTTTTTCTGACAATAAACGTAGGCCTTGTTCTGCTTCAAGCTTAGAAATCCCATAAGCATCTTGCGGATCTGGAGTGTCATCAGCACAAAACGGGTGATTGATAGTCGTTTTTTCACCATTTACTTTAATAGAGCTGATAAAAACAAAACGTCTTACACCTGCTGATGCTGCTTGCCGAGCGAGATTCAAGGTGCCATCGACATTAACTTTACGAAACTCCGCCAGTGGATCCGTTGATTTGTCATTCATCACATGAACACGAGCAGCAATATGCACAACCGTCGTCACTTGATTTAATGCTACCTGCCAATTTGTGTGACCATCAATATCACCAATTGATATCGCCTGTGAGTATGTTCCACGAACAGCCATTTTGAACGGGTAATGACGCTCGCGTAATACCTCACAAAGTCGTGTACCCATAAATCCATTTGCACCAGTCACAAGAATCATCAGGCATCATCTCTTTTCATTAAACCAAACAGAACTAATAGCGGGCACTTTTCCAAGCTAATCCCCAAATAACACTCATTAGATATGAAAAAGTCATGCAACAGTAATTGCTAGAATTTCTTTATACCTCTTTTTGCCACACCACCCGATTAATATAGTCTGTGTAACTCAATACAACACGCACAACTTGCTTTGACACTGGACCTGCCACATAGTCTTTAACAACAGGGAATATCCTCATCTGTCTATTATGCTGACTGGTAACAACCTTCACCGCCTCAAGCACTCTATCTTTTTTTAATCCACTCATGATTAAAGTACCTTCATCCATACCTTCTGGCCGCTCATGAGCATTTCGGATAGTAATGGCTGCAAGGTTTAGCAGAGATGTTTCTTCAGTAATCGTTCCGCTGTCGGACAACACGCAAAATGCTGCCATTTGTAACTTTAGATAATCCAACAAGCCAAATGGCTTAACAAATTGTATGAGTGGGTGCTCAATCACCTCACCAAGCTCTTCGAGTCGCTTTCTTGTTCTAGGGTGAGTGGAAACAATGACGGGGAACTGATACTTATCTGCTAATGCTCGAAGGGTATCAAGTAAATCCCGTAAATTTTCTTGGGTGTCTACATTTTCTTCACGATGCGCACTCACGATGAAGAAACGATCCTGCTCCAACCCCAAACGAGTCAAAATGTCTGACTTTTCAACCTTGGGCATATAATACTCAAGAACCTCATCCATATGTGAGCCCGTTTTAATAATGGTCTCTGGACGAATACCTTCAGCAATCAAATAACGTCGAGCATGCTCTGTAAGTACCATATTGATGTCACTGAGATGATCAAGCACTTTTCGGTTAAGCTCTTCAGGCACACGCTGATCGAAACAGCGATTTCCTGCCTCCATATGAAAAACAGGAACTTTTCTGCGTTTTGCTGCAATTACTGCCAAGCAGGTATTTGTATCTCCGTAAAGTAGAATCGCATCTGGCTTTTCTTTTTCCAACAGCTCATCCGTTTTAACAATAACGTCTGCAATAGTCTTCGCCGCTGTTTCGCCAGCTGCACCTAAAAAATAATCAGGCTTTCGGATTTCAAGATCGTCAAAAAAAACTTGATTCAATTCGTAATCGTAATTCTGTCCAGAATGGACAAGCACATGATTCACTTGGCGATCTAATTCCGCAATCACTCGGCTCATTTTGATGAGCTCTGGCCTAGTACCCACCAATGTCATAACTTTAAGCATGAAAATATTCCTTTACTTCGTTAAGATTCAATAGTAACTCTTTAATTTGAGCAACATCTAATCTAACCGTGTTATGCGAAGTATAATCATCCAACTCTGAAATTTTTTGCTCACCTTCAACAAAATACTTTTCGTAGTTCAAATCCCTGTTATCGGCTGGAATCCTAAAATAGCGCCCCATATCTTCAGCTTTTGCCATTTCTTCTCGCGACACGAGCGACTCGTATAACTTTTCACCATGACGCGTACCAATAACTTTAATGTCGCCGTTCTTTTTCAATAACTCTTTCAGTGCTTGAGCAAGGTCTGCCACGGTAGAAGCAGGTGCTTTTTGAATAAAAACATCACCTTGCTTTCCGTGCATAAATGCATGCAACACCAAATCAACAGAGTCCTCAAGAGACATTAGGAAGCGCGTCATCGTTGGGTCAGTCACAGTAAGTGGATTACCACTCAAAAGCTGAGAGATAAAAAGCGGAATAACAGAGCCCCGAGACGCCATGACATTACCATAACGAGTAGCGCAAATTACCGTCCCACCTTCTGGAATCATTCTAGACTTTGCAACGACAAGTTTTTCCGCCATAGCTTTGGATATGCCCATTGCATTTATCGGATACACCGCCTTATCTGTACTCAACACAACAACACGTTTTACATGATTTGCAATCGCTGCATTTAGTACATTTTCCGTACCCATAACATTCGTTTTTACTGCTTCCATCGGGTAGAACTCACACGAAGGAACTTGTTTTAACGCGGCCGCATGAAACACACAATCCACATCAACTAACGCTTGAGCCACGCTGTTATAGTCACGAACATCACCAATATAAAATTTGACTTTATCATTCGCCAAAGCAATGCGCATATCTTCTTGTTTTTTTTCATCTCGGCTAAAAACACGAATTTCTTTTACATTCGTATCCAAAAAGCGTTTTAAAACAGTATTACCAAACGAACCCGTGCCGCCAGTAATTAAAAGAGTTGCATTATCAAACATATAGAGTCCCTCGCTTAACGATATTGATGCATCTGTTTTATTAAATCAGGCCACGCTGGAGACACATAACCAGTTGCTTGAGTAAACCGTTCAGAGTTTAGTGAGCGGTCAATAACTAATGAGTCATTCGGATGAATTTCGATGTCTTTCCCATACTGAGCAGACACAATTCTCAGCAAGTCTAGTTTAGCGATAGGCTTTGCAGAGACATGGTACAAACCATGAAGTGTGTTATTCGGAATCACGAAATCACGAATAACTCGCGCCAACTCAATCGTAGGTAATCCTGAAAAAACAGCTTTAGAATAGCCGTTGACTGATCCATTTTGAGATAAAAACCAGTCCAACAATGCATTAGTTGAGTTTAACTCATGACCAATAATGGATGTCCTCAAAGTAATAGCGTGACTTGCATCATGCAACTCGCCAATGTATTTTGATTTACCATACAAATCTTCAGCATCTGAAAGGTCAGACTCTAAATAACCACCTTTAGAACCCGAAAATACGCAGTCAGTACTGACGTGTACCAGTCTTGCTCCCGCAAGAGCACACAACTTTGATAGCCGATGAGGCAGCATTGCATTAACTGGCAAAACCGTTAGTGGGTCCTTAGCATTTTCAAGCTGTTTAATCAGTCCTACACAATTGATAACTAAGTCTGGCTTGACTCGTTGTAAAGTGGCAACTAAAGAGTCTTGATCCAATACATCGACATTAGCAATTAGATGCGAATGTAGGCTCTCAGAAAAATATCGTCGGGCCGAGCTATTCCGTAAAGTTCCCCATACATCAAACTCAGGCTTTTCGGAGAAAACTTTTAAGACGGCACTTCCCAACATTCCTGTAACACCAAGCACTAATACTCTCATCTACTCTTCTCTCCTTTATGTACGGGTCAATCTTGACTCTATAATTTCAATCAAGCGCTTTGCCTGCTGGTTCATTTCAAAATACTCAGAAAAATAGGCCTTACCAGCAGCACCCATTTTTGCACGTTCAGATGACGGCATAGCATAGAGATTACGAATTGTTTGAGCAAGCAATGGGGCGTTCTCAGCTGGGCAAATCAAACCTGCTTTGGCCTCTGCTACGACTCTTGCACCTTCACCATTTAATGCCGCAATAATCGGTTTACCTGCCGCCAAATAGGCCTGCACTTTACTGGGAATAGTAAAAGAGAATATTTCTTCATTTTTGAGCGTTACTAATAATGCAGATGCGTGGCTATATATTTTTGGCATCATACTCATCGGAAAACGACCAGCAAACACTAAATTATCTAATTTATGTTCACTTTTCTGCTGCTGCATCCATTCCAACATACTACCACTACCAACGATCACTAGCTTCAAAGTTGGTAAATCTCGTAGTAGTAATGCAGCCTCGACAATAGTATCAACGGCTTGCGCTTTTCCAATATTACCTGCAAATACCACGCAAACATTATTCTCCAACACTTCCAAGAGCTCACAGGGCAAAGGGGCATCATCTCGGCTAATTATAGGAGTTGTGTCTATAGAGTTGGGATAATAAATGATTTTTTCATTGGAGGTATAATTCAACATTGGCGTGCGAAAGGCATTAGACTGAATCAACAATGTATTAGCAAACGCATAAATACCACGCACAAGCCAACCTACAATTTTCAATAGCAAAGGATTACGAACAAACCCTGTAGCAGACAAACTATCTGGCCACAAATCCTGTACCCAAATAACCAAATGCTTTCGATACAAAATTTTCAGCAAAACAGCAGGTATTGCAGCTACGATTGGCGACGGAGCAAAAACAAAAATCACATCAAATTTTCGTTTTTTTACTAGACGAGGAAAATAAAAAAGTCCTGAAAAAACAAATGATAAATAATTTAAGATTAAGTTTTTACCTCCACCCTCGGCTCTAGGCCGTAATGGCACACGAATTACATCTACGGCATCATCAAACACTTCATGTTTTATGCCCGACTGCTCATAACCCTCATGTATTTTGCCATCAGGATAGTTAGGCTTGCCCGTTAAAATAGTAACTTCATGCCCATTTCTGACCAAGCACTTAACTAAATCGTTAATAATGAAAGTCTCAGGCCAAAAATACTGGGTAACCACCAATAAACGCATAATAAAAATTTCACAATCATTGATTTAAATATTTATAAAGTTAACACTCACTAAAGAGAAATGCTATGTTTCATCAATAACAGTTGCTAAATGAGAAGTATCATTTATTATATTGTAAAAAAGCGAATGTAACACTTCACTACCAGTCAGTGTTAAATGTCCGTTATCAAAGTAAAAAGGTTTACCTACTTCACTCGCCACTTGACAATATTCATTACAAAAAATATCACCAACTGGATATATCTTGAAATTCCTATAAGTTATATTTAGCAAATCGTTATAAAATAATTGGTTTGCTCTGTTGTAATCAGCAATTGACTGTTGTGGTAATGGTGCGTTATTTTCAAGATTCTCCCATAGTTTTTTAGGAATACTTTCTTGCCATGTTGGAACTGGCATAATAAACGTAACCATTATATTATGAACATTTGCTAACTTCACCAATCTCTCAATTGTTGAAACTTTCACTGCTTTTGGTGAATAATGAAGCACTATTGTATTTATAGACTTAGAAATAGCCTCACTAATTATGCGCTCCGGCTCGCTACCACCCTGCATTAATGGATCATTCTGCACAATTAAATACACATTTACATTTAAACTATCCGCAACAGAAGCAAAAGTAGTCTTAATTGAATCAGCATGACTATTTCCAACAAGTAGAATACTTTTCAAATCTTTTGTTGGATGATGCGTTATAAGACATGAAAATGCTTTAGGCTCCATTATTTTTATTAATTTTCCGCATCTATAAACCGACCTATCCTCCCAAGCCTGAGATATCATCATTTCTTTTTCCGAGAATTTTATTTTTTGAATTTGAGGGCCTATTAAAGAGAAAAATATTATTGCAAGAGGCAGTATGGATATTTTGATGAAGTTTTTTCTCGACAATCGTATTGAAGTTTCTATGAAACGATGCATAAAAAAAGACAATAAAGCTATTAAAGCTATTAAAGCAACAACTTGATAGTTATGGCCAGCTTTAAGAACCGTACCAGAAAAAGGTTTATATAAAAAAAGTACGATTACAGGAAAATGCACCAAATAGACAGAGTATGAGTACTTCCCCATCACCTCTAGTATTGTACCTATTTTTGAGTCTTCTATAAGCCTTGGAACTCCAAATGCTAAAACAACTCCAGTTGCCAAACTAACAAATAAAGCATAAAGTCCTGGATGTCCAAATATAAAGCCATATGATTGACCATCGACATTCATAAAAGGAATAGCGATAATTATTATTAATGCCAACGCACCAAGCCAAGAATAAACGGTATATTTTACCACTCCGTTATTTGTCAAATATGATGCAACAGTATAACCAATCAAAAACTCCCATAATCTAAACGGCATCATATAAAAAGAGGTTTTTGGTGATATACCAACAATAAAAAAACACAACAATAAAGAAAGGAAAATAACCAGAGGAAGTATTATCTTATTTCTTCCAAAAATAAAAAACAAAAATGGCACTAACAAATAAAATTGAATCTCCACACCAAGTGACCACAAATTAAGTAAAAGGTTAAACTCAACCTTACTAAAATAAGAGTTTTGCAAAAAATAACCTACATTTGACAGAAAAAATACTGAAAATATAGACTGATTTTGAACCTGATTAAAATCATTTGGCGTTGTTATAAAAATAGAGGCAATCAATACAAATAAAATAACTACGTAATATGCAGGTAGAAGACGATTAGCTCGCCTCAAGAAAAAATCAAACTTTTTATTTGAATCATACAAAATGGCCATCAAAAAACCACTAATAACAAAAAAAACATCAACACCCAAGAAGCCACTTTTTACAAAGCCTATCTCCAAATGGAATAGGACTACCAGTAGAACAGACACCCCCCTTAGAATTTGTATATCCTTTCGATAATTCATTACGATCTCATTTGATAATGCACTGTCAGGATCAATTACAATTAAATCCCAAAATATTCCAAATTCTACACCATCTAAAAATTTTAGACTATCAGAACTCTAAAATAATACGATCACTAAAATTGACAATGCCAGACAAAAGACATCTTAGCCTAATTAGCAAATTGTGTATTTTTTAGACTACTGCGATCCGAAATCATCAATCACTCACCTCTAATTGAACTCTAGAGGTGAGCTCGCCTAAATGAATATCATAGGCAGCATTACCTTTTGTTCTAATCTGAATAGGCTTATTAGCACTTTTATTAACCAATGAAAATATGTTGGCTATTTTATTACAAACCCCAATATTACAAATAGTAACATCACCGTCAGGAAAAATATCAAGCACTTCTTGCGTATGGAGTGACGGAATATCTATTAATTTTCTATTTCCCATAAATAAAGAAATGCCATCAAGAGTAGCGGTCTCTTCTGGAATCATTTCGACTTTTTTCAACATAACTTCAGAATTCATTGCACAAGTTTTCATCCATCTAAGATTTAGAGCAACCACTCTTGAAAAATCAAAGGAATAAACCGCTGATTTCAATTTATATTGAGAGTACGATGGGGGTAAATCCTTGAGCATACGTGCAGGTGCATCCTCATAATTAATTACGATAGATTGCGTACGATTGGCAGAGATATCAAGATAATAATCACGAAAAAATCCTTTACTGTCTTCCAACTGTAAATTTAGTATAGAACACGAATCTGAATTATTCTGACCTAATGAGTTTGTAGAGTATTCAACATACATTTTTCTAGCTTTAGTAAAATTAACACCACCATCTCCTACTGGACTTTTTATTTCCCCTTGCATTAAATTTAAATAATCACCATTAACCGATCTCAAATACCCTTGAGACAAATTCACTTTTTCTATTAATATGCCACGATTGCTTTTATCAACTTTTTGCGTCTTTATTGTCTTATTCGCACTTAGATTTGGAAGTAGTGAAATATTATTTTTTGCGTCAACATGTATGCTTTTCAATCTAAACATAAAGCCATTTGTCTCTTTAGATGTAACTGCTAAATCAACAATACTTTCTCCCAATAAAATATGTTTTTTCTGTAGTTTAAATTGGGCAAAATAAGGACGGCTCCCATCAACAAAATACCACTCTCCTTGCCGCAATCGCCGCCTTGAGGAGACATCCCCCCAATCCGATTGCAAAAGGTGATTAGTTACTCCAAACATACGCAACAACCTTTCGGTATAAGGATTTGCATCCAAAGATGCCTCTCGCGTTTCAATAGAAAAAGGGATATTTAAAGCCAATGTACGTGCCATATAAGTTGACATATCTTCAACTGTTGTCGCAGGGTACGAAGGGGTTTCTGAAAGTAGGCCTATCCAACCCAGCTCTGCCGGCATAAATGCAGCATCAAGCATAGGTAAAACCTGAGAAATTTTATAAAAATCCAAATAATCAACTGGCGCAAGAGATGAAAAATCATCCATTGCAATTCTACTCAGATAGGGCCACAATCTTGGGACATTTCCTGATCCTTGAACCAAAACTTGTTTCTTTAGTCGTTTTAATATCTCAATTTGTATTTCTGCAATATCATATGAGGCGTTATTAGAAACTGCTAACGCTTCACCACCATCAAAATAGATCATTTCTGCTCCTATTTGATTCATGACATCCGCGATACGATCAGATACTTCATTTTTTAATGATGAATTCACATCTACGAGATAATATCCGTATTTTTCCACGAGTACATTATTTAATCTCAGCAACCTTATATCTGGCAATGGGGTGCTTAAGGGGTCAAACTTTGACACAAGAGCTGTCATTACATGAAGCCCAATTTTTATATTATGCTGTGCTGCAAGATCAGAAACACGAGTCAAACCGTTGATATTATTTGGATAGCTTATACTATTAATTTGGTAAGTTCCCGCCGTCTTTGCCCAAGTATCCGTATATACAAGTAAATATGGAAATTGTCCCAACTTTGCCTTTCCCAATACTTTAGTAGCATTACCTTCATTTAGATCAATAAAAAAATAGCTCTCTTTTTGAACTACTGGTGATGACTTATCCACCACTTTCGAAGAAAGACTATCAACGGGCAGCCATAAGGAAGGAGTCTTCGCTAAGTAAACTATTTCTTTTGACGAGCCTATCAGCAGCCAAAATTCTTTTTTACCGACTATTGATGGTTGGACTTTTGTTTCATAGCCATTGCAAATCTGAAGACTATGTTTAAGACGATCTGTTGATACTCTTAAATTTGGAGAAGCTAAAAGAAAAACCGAACTCATATCGGCCATCAAAAAAGGGGCATCTTTGAACGTGCGAGTAGAAGATCCTCCCCCTACAAAATCAAAACACCAAGAAGATACATCTTTAATGGTAACCTTATAAATACTGGCGTCTTTACGTTTAAAAGGGTATAACTGAATTTCAAAATTCTCTTTAGAGTCTGAGCTAATAAACTCGTCATCTAATACATTTAATTTTCCTGTGAATGTATTATCCGCTCCTACGCACTCTACTTTTAAATCACTCGCTTTAATACATGAGTAACTATTCTTTACCGAAGCTTTATTTATAGAAAAAGATGCAGCACACTGCCCACAGATAACAAAAAACAAAATGGACACTAACCAAGCAGGGCTTATCGAGTAACGCATTGATACCCCCTCATAATGATGAAATCAGATCATTTTCTGTATAATAGCAACATAATCAACAGCTCTTTGTTTTGCACTAGAGAAGCTCTCCGCATACTGACGCGCATCAGAAAGAAATGACTGATCACCTCCTGCACGATTTCTTATATACCAAGCAATAATATCTGCCGCCGAATCTGGATTCATTGGATCGAAATATAAAGCATAATTACCACAAACATCACGAACAAAATCGCGGTTTGATGCAAATAATGGCTTTCCCATAGCCATTGCCTCAAGTGGCGTTGCAGAGAAACACTCAAGCAAACTAGGAAAGATCACTGCATCCATTTCTTTATAGAAAGATGGGCATTGTGCTACACTTAAAACGCCAACATTATTAATAACACGCCTAAAATCCTCAGATTTTAACTGCCACTCCTCATCAGATAATGTGACATAAAAATCTACGTCTATACTATATTTATCAAGTAGATTTTTTTTTATTTGCGGAAAAATTATAGTATTTTTATGAAGATAATCACGCCCGACAAATCCTATTGAGAAGCTCTTAGTTAAAATCTTGTTATTGAGAGGCTGCCATTTATTAATATCTAAATATAAACTTGACAAACAATTATGGACTACTTCAACCTTATTTGAAGTCGTAATCCCCATAGAAATCAACCTTTTTCGGACATGCTCTAGTTCAACAATTAATTTATCTGCTCTACTAAAAAAAAGAGAATGTATAAAGAATTTCAATCGCGTTTTAACGCGTTCCAGAAGTGACAAGGTTAATGCCGCTTCATTCTCTGGATAAATAATCCAAGCCTGAGCAAATCCAGTTATTTGAATTCCCTTATAGCCCAAGAGATACAGAGGTCCAAATACTGTAAAAATAAGATCATACGCTTTTAATGATTTACCAAAATCCGACCACAATGTACTTAACCCGTAAACATCTATAACTCTGTAGCTTAAAAAAACATTAGGATTCAATTGGAGTTGTTGAAGATTAAAATCCACTTCCGATGACACAACCACATGAATTTCTTTTTCTATATTGCCCATACGACTGAGAGAGTCAATAAAAGACACTGCAACCTGAATCCCTCCACCCACATGCAGATTACTAGCATTTATTAAAATATTAGATGTTGATTCTGTCATGATAGCCATTCAAGTATCCATATGCCAGTAATAGCATTCCAAGTTATGCAAGGAAGAGAGCCTATCGAGTTGTATTACCCGCCTCTAACTCATCTAGAATTTTTTTCCACTTAAATCTAAAATCTAAAAACTTATATGCATAATCCTTTATTGCCTGCCTACCGTCTGGAGAGCAACGTGTCTGATCAGATGCCCAACTCAACAAATGACTAACATTGACCGGATCATCTGTTGGGGCCTCCTGTAAACAAAAAAACACATCATTAGCAAAGTCAGCATCAAAATGAGACATTACAAATGGTAGTCCATATGCACAATACTCTCTATTTTTTAAAGGTGAAGCATTCGAACCTGCTTTACGGTGTAATCCTAAAGTGCCAACTGCTAAATTGGCATTCGCATAAATACTACTTAAAGCATCTCCAGTCTTATGCCCATGGAAAATTACATTCTCACTTAGTCCTAACTCATCTGCCATTTTTTTCAAATTTTCGACATCACTTCCCGCCCCTACAACATGAAAAAAAATCGACTTTTTCTGTTCTGGATGAAGCATGAAAAAATCTCTCATGCCCTTTATCAAGCGATCATATCCATGCCAAAATGCAATCTCACCTACAGCAATCATATTGAAATTACCATCATAACTTTCTTTAACCGGTATAGATGGAATCTGACTTACATCTATACCATTTGTGGTATATAAAATCTTACTTTTCAAGCCAAATGAAAAAAATCTCGACTCTTCTGCATATTCTAAAATTAAATTCACAGGCCATAATGACCATGGATGTTGAACGAATAAAAGTACTATTTTAACTAAGCCCGCAAAAGAAAAATTATGTATTGAAAAATGCTCTTTAGCAGCGACAATTAAAGGACTTGGAATATCTACAATTATTTTTTTACCCATACAACGAAGAAAAATAAAAAATGGTAAATACAAAGCTGCTAGAAGAAAATCATGCCTTAGTATAATGATATCTGCTTTAGTGGTCACCAAATTAAAAATCAAATTAACACGACGACTAAAAAAGCTTCCAGTGATTGGAATATCATCAGCTAAAAAACCCAAATCGTTAAGGGCATTTACTGTTCCTTTTATTTTTTTATTAACACCTGAGCTAGCAAAAAAATAAATATATTCTATTCTTTTCATTGTTGAAACCTTAATTATTACAATCAAAAATTGTTTAAACTACCACGCCTATCAGACGGCCAATCCACAAATACGAATCAACTTCAAGCTGAAAAAGACATTTCATAATGATTTACCATAATAGAGGCTTCTCACATAACTTATAGCGATCAATTGAAATTTTTATTACAAGGCACTCAAAAAAGCATGCCCTAATAAAAACTCATCTCAACTTAGCTGAAAATGGTCTTCGCGCATCGTAAAAACACCAAAAGCCTATAGAAAACCACAAAAAGCTAAAACCCACAAACTTAGTAAATACGACACTAATTACCGTGTAAATCAGAGTTAAAACTCCAAAATTAACAACCACATTTTTACTTCCACATACATCAGAAATTAAAATCACATTTTTTATAGAGTAAATCAGGCACCAAATCAACAAAGCAAATATAAAAATCCCAAAAAACTGCCACGCACTAACAATATTATGAATATAAGCTCCCAGTGTGCCAAACATACTAACTATAATATTTGGATCTCCTATAAGAGCCTGATGTTGTAAACTCAAAAATCCACTCGATAGCAAAACATCACGCTCCTGCTTAGAAAGATCAGAATCCAAACCGTCAAGTAGTAACATTTTACGTACCGAATCATCCGAATAATCCAAACCTATTCCAGATAAAACCACAACAATAGAAAAAAATGCAACGATGTAAATATAATTTTTATACAGTTTATATTCTTTATTTTTATATTCAAAAATAAATATACTTAGCACACTCATAAAAAGCGCAGACCGGCCTCCACACATAAGAACCAACAACAAAAACCCCAAAAAAACAACAGGTTTAATGACTCTCGGAGACAATATATAAGCTGCCATGCAAATAAAAACCACATAATCTTCGATCGCTAAATGAGACATCCTTTCAGTACCATACAACACTGATAATATATTATAATCAACAAATATCCCACCAAAAGCACCCATTTTTAACAACCAAAAACAGCTGCCCAAAAGTAAAAAAGGCATCCATAATGACGCTCTAACTCTTGAATTGCTGATAGCGGCTCCAATTAAAAGCCAAACGTAAGCGGTGTAGATTAAACCTTTCGTATATTCAAATACTGAACGACCATCTTGATCATAAATATTTTGTTTTAGAAAAAAGAACTGCAACGTAACGACAGATACTAAAGAAAGCATCAAAACCACCATTAACACTTTACCGTACGTCAGCTTAAAAGTGCCATCCATAACTTCTTTTAATATATACAGCGGTGTTAACATGGCAAGAAAAACAAATAAGTAGAATAACTCTGGTGTAGGACTTTGAAAATAAGTCAGCTCCGCTATTCGAAGCAAACTATATAAAACAATACCATAGAAGCCCAAACTATAATTTCTAGACTCAAAGAGTTGACTCATTTAGTATAAACACCTAAGCATAATTTATGCAAAAAAATAATAAATTGTTAATTTAGTCCGCTTGCTTTCACAAATTACCAGTAATCTATCTAGGTTTACTCTTCAATATAACAAACATTATAAACGTAGAAAATATGTCAAAAGCAACGCGACCACTCCCCCAAAAGCACTCCACGCCAAAATATAGTAAATACTGTTCTTGATTTCATTAAACAAAACAGCAATGCCTATATGAGTCAACTTGAGAATTATAATCAAGTAAACTAAATAGAAAACTGCCCCAGACACTGCGTAAGCTTCTGAAATACTACCTTTTACATATATGGAGGCAGCAATAACAAAGCCTAATCGAAGGAAAAAACCAAAAATTTGAAGAAGCAGTGCTAAATACTGGTGACCCAATACTTGAATTGCCATTGATATCGGTGATGCTAGAAAATTAAAAATAAACCAAGGGGTCATCCATGTAATTAAAATGCCTGCACGCGACCATGTATCGCCAAAAACAATTGGAAAAATATATGGAGCCACAATTCCTGCAAAAATAATGGGGCCAATTCCTGTTTTTAATAACCCGCCAAAAACATCTACAGTAAAAAGTTGCAGATTACCTTTTCGATACTCCTCGGGTGCGCGTGCTAAATAAACCTGTGCAATAGAACTGCCTATTAATGTCATAGGAGCTTGCATTACACGCATAGCCAACATTAAATATCCTGCATCTGGCCCAATAGCCAACGCTGCAATAAAAATTATGGGGATTTGTATTGCTGCACTATTAGCAAAAGCCTCAAATGTTGAATACTGGGGAAAACGCCTGTATTCGTATAACGTTTTTTTCATGCTTGCAAACGATACAGCATTAAAAGATTTTTTGTCTTTTTGCCATACATCTTTGCTCAACCCTAGTACGCCACCACCGTTACTACATACATAACCTAACAACAACCCTAACGGCATCAACCCCCAAAAGCCAAACCCTATCTGTACAGATACAGCCATAACAGATTGTGTTATACGAGTATGAGATATCAACATAAAGGACTTATTTCGAATAGCCCAAAACTGCAAAGCGTTATACAGTCCCGCCAATAATATCCCCAAAGGAATCATCCAAAGGTATGCTGACAAAACAGATATAGGAGACTTGGCTATCACATCGTAAGGAATAACCCATATTAGAGCCATTACTAGACTAGAGGTTAGCAATACAAAAAAAACAGCAAGAACTAGAAGATTTGCCGCATCTTCACTTTTTTTAGGCATAGGAATGGCAACATCTAGCCTTAGAGTTGAGACAATAGACAGAACACCTAGCAAAGCTGAATATACGGCAAGTACACTAAAATCCTCTGGGGTATATAATCTAGTGAGAAGCGGCAACGCCAAAATCGCTAACGCTTGACCAAATATAGTTCCCCCCATTAATACGGCAACGGCGCGCGCAAAAGTAGACTGCGTAACATTATTTAACTTTGTAAACAGTCGCATAACCTTAAATATCAAAGAGCTTAGAAACTATACTCTTAACGCTAGCTTCATCTAAATAAGGATGCATCGGCAAACTCATTACACGTTCTGCAATTGCATCGCCTACAGGCAAATGAGCATTATCATCTGCTACAGCAGGTTGTTTATTGAGAGGAATCGGGTAATGTACCGCTGTAGGAACTCCAGCATCTTGAAGCTTGGCTTGCCACTCATCACGGTCGCTGACTTGAATTGTATATTGAGCATATGCGCTAGTATTGTACTCTTCGATAAACGGAGTACTACTGATTCCAATATCGTTCAGCAAGCCATCATAGACCTTTGCCACCTGCTGACGAAGAGCGAGTTCTTCAGCAAAAATTTCGAGCTTTGGTAGTAGAATTGCCGCCTGCAAAGTATCTAAACGACTGTTTATACCCACGCGAATATGATGATATCGCCTATCCTGACCATGACGAGCAATTTGACGCATCACCTTTGCCAGCTCTGCATCATTGGTAAAAATAGCACCACCATCGCCGTAACAACCCAATGGCTTACTTGGGAAAAAACTTGTACAAGCCACGGTAGTTAAATTACCTGAACGCTTGCCTTTATAGGTTGCACCAAAGCTCTGCGCAGCATCTTCAATAACTGGGATACCATGTTTAGCCGCAATTGCATTGATAGCGTCAAAATCAGCACACTGACCATATAATGAAACAGGAATAATAGCCTTAGTGCGCGAAGTGATTGCCGCTTCCAACAGTTGTGGATCTAAGTTATATGTTCGTGGATTAACATCAACATAAACTGGTTTTGCGCCTAACAATGCCACCGTTTCCGCTGTCGCAATGTAAGTAAAACCAGGCGTAATAACTTCATCGCCCGGACCAATACCAAAGGCCATCTGGGCAATTTGCAGGGCATCAGTACCATTAGCGCAACTAATGCAGTACTTTACGCCTACAAAAGCGGCTAGCTTTTCTTCCAGCTCGCTCACCTCTGGGCCAAGAATATATTGACCATGTGACAATACACGCTGAATACCTGCATCAATCTTGTCTTTGATACGGAGTTGTTGTGACTTTAAATCTATAAACTCAATCATTTGAAACGCTTCTTTTTAGATTTTGGAGAAAAAGATGATGTGGGATAGCAAAATTTCCTGTTACTTTCTCATTTTCTTTAACGCTTTTTGTTACAACCGACCCCATTGTGACAAACGCTCCATTACCGATGGTCAGGCGATTCGCAATTGATGCCGAAGGCCCAATCCAAACGTCATCACCGATAGTTACATTTCCGCCAAGCATAGCATTTGCAACGATTAAGCATCTTTTGCCACATTGCACTCCATGAGCATAATGAACAAGCGCATCTATCTTTGTTTCAGCACCGACAATAGTTGCTCTATAATCAAAGCCTTTAGCAACAAAAGAATTAACACCAACCTCTACATCCTCGCAAATTATAACAACGCCATCATGCACAACAGATAATACGCCCTTTGTTGTTTTCTTATGCTCATAGCCATCAACTCCAATCACGGCTCCTGCACGAATGACTGTTCTTTTTTTAATAATAACATCGCACATAACAACAACATTGGGTTCAATTACAACGTCATCTTCAATAATAACCCCCACATCCGAGATGACTGCTGACGGATGAATACACGCCGTATCGGAAATTACACTCTTTACTCGCTTTTTGTTTTTTCCGAGATAGTTAACGACACTAAAAAAGAACCATTTAGGGTCGTCTACAATAAGTTTTTCAACATCATTTCTAATCAAACAGCTATCCGCTTCCTTTATAAAAATCCCTTTTATATTTGGATTAGCATTAACAACAGATGCATATTTGGGATTATCCAAAAAGGAGAGAACCCCTCCAACATGAACGGCATCGGACATACCTAAAGTTGCATAGCTTGAAACATCAAACCGATGCCCTATCGCCTTTTCTAAAACATCAGAATCTATTTTCATCACATCACTCCTCATGCAACTACAATTGATTCAAAAGTTTCAAAAACGGATGGAAATCACCATTCAAGCCAATTGGCTGCATGTTTCTAATCGCTGAAACAGTCTCAATCGCCACTCGGTTTTCTTCTAAGCCAAAACCTCTCCCTGCAAGAATTTCCTCATAACTACGAATATGCAAATCTGTGAAGCCACCTGAAAACTCTATTTCTTCACCACTAACCGTAATTGAGCGATACGTCCGCTGCCCAATTTCACGTTGTGAGGCGGGAACATCTTCAACATCTACAGACAGAAACCAACGCACGCGCGCATTTTCGTACTCTAAATAACCAGCAGCTTTAGTTGGCGAATTATGATGTACAATATTCTGTTGCAAATCACCAAAGATAAAATGCAGCATGTCGAAGAAATGCACGCCAATATTTGTCGCTATACCACCAGACTTACTTATGTCGCCTTTCCATGACTGCAAATACCAATGACCACGCGAGGTGATATAAGTTAAATCAACTTCGTGCTTAGTATCACGTTTCTCGCTTCTTACCTTTTCACGCAACGCCATGATTGAAGGATGAACACGTAACTGAAGAATCGTATTTACTTTGCGTCCAGTATCTTTTTCTATATCCAACAAACCATCAATATTCCACGGATTTAATACTAGAGGTTTTTCACAAATAGCATCTGCACCACTACGCAAGGCAAATCTCATATGGGAGTCATGCAGGTAATTAGGTGAACAGATAGCGACATAATCAACCGCGCCACCTTTTTTAGCGCGATGCAACTTGTCAATATGACGATCAAAACGCTCGAACTCGGTAAAAAAATCGGCATCGGGGAAATGGCTATCAATAATTCCAATGGAGTCATTGGGGTCGTAAGCAGCAATTAGCTGATTTCCCGTCGCTTTAATGGCTTGCATATGACGTGGGGCAATGTAGCCAGCAGCACCTACTAAGGCAAATTTTTTCATCAGTTCATCCTTCTGTATTTTCATAATAACAAGTTACTAAACCATCGCTCATTTAAAGACGCCAAACACTAAAGCCTACAGCTTTAAGAGCTTCCAAATCAAATGCTGCTTTTATATCTAGAAAAGGGGTGTTGCCGCGTGTATGTTTTTTTAACTCAGCCATATCTAAGTTTTTAAACTCCGTATGCGCGACTGCTGCAATAACAGCATCAACAATACCAATATCATTTAGGCTACTTTTCAAATTTAAACTGTATTCTTCCTTTGCCTCGTGTACATCAGCAACAGGATCCCAGACAACGACTTCCAGCCCATACTCCGCAAGCTCCGTGATGATATCAACAATTTTAGTATTGCGAATGTCTGAGCAGTTTTCTTTAAAGGTTAAACCCATTACTAGAATACGAGCACCCAGCCCCATTGAACCCGCAAAAATCATTTTCTTGATAGCTTGCTGAGCAATATATGATCCCATGCGATCATTAATTCGCCTCGCTGCTAGAATCACCTCAGGGTTATAACCCAATGTTTGAACTTTATGCGTCAGATAATAAGGGTCAACGCCAATACAATGACCACCCACTAAACCAGGACGGAATGGTAAAAAGTTCCATTTCGTCCCAGCAGCTTCTAGCACTTCGATGGTATCAATACCCATAAGATTAAAAATCACCGCCAACTCATTGACAAGAGCAATGTTAACGTCGCGTTGTGTATTTTCTATAACTTTAGCTGCTTCAGCCACACGAATACTTGACGCACGATAAACGCCCGCATCGACTACGGACTCATACAATGCAGCAATTGCGTCAAGAGAGTCGGCATCTTCACCTGAAACGATTTTGGTGATCGTTTCTAAACGATGTGTCTTATCTCCTGGCACAATACGCTCAGGAGAGTAACCCAGCTTAAACCCTAATCCCCTCTTCACTCCTGAGAGCGATTCAATAATAGGCGCGCAAATATCTTCTGTTACGCCAGGATATACCGTTGACTCATAAATAATAATAACGCCATTTTTCAAATGAGGAGCCAACGCTTTTGTTGCACCAACGACAGGTGACAGATCGGGTTGCTTGGCATTATCAATAGGAGTAGGCACAGCGACAACTATAAAGTCTGCTTTTTTAAGTTCGGATGGATTGGTCGTAAATGTTAATTTCGTGGATTGCTGAAAAGACTCAGACTCCATTTCTCCTGTTGGGTCGTATCCTTCCATATAAGCTTTTAGTTTGGACTCACTAATATCAAATCCAATTGTATTCATTTTTTTGCCAAATGCTAAGGCAAGGGGCAAACCAACATAACCGAGACCAACCACAGCAACTGTTTTAGTAGTAATGAAGTCGCGCATAGAATTTAATGTCCTTATTTGGAAGGATTTTGATAAGAATTCAAGAATTAAAGGTTTCAATTATATACCATGAGTATCAAGTACGTCATATTTTCTTAAAGTCTCATAAGGCAAATCCACTTAAAATCGGAGATGAGCTAGATGATAAACTGCTGAAGTTACGCCAGCGATATGAATTTAGTGTTACTTTTCGTAAGATTTGTCGACACTTTTAGTAGGTTGGTTTATTTTTAACCACAAAAGAATGTGGTAGCGTATTAGTATTAATATATGCCAACCAAGCTAACAAGAGATGTTAAAATTCATCTTGTGCGTTGGCTTGTATTTTTTGTGAAACGTCAACCAATCCTACGTTAATGAGCAAAAAAATGATCAACTCATATGATGACTACTTAAAATATCTTGAGGCAGATAGAGCGTCTTTAAATAGAAAGGCAACGCTCGTGAATTTGTTATTTGATGACATATTTAAGTTTCAAAGAACAATGAGAAAACTCGAATATCTTACAAATTGCAATAAAAATAAATTGCTGAGGCTGCTAACTCGATATCGTTACCGCTTACAGAGCCGACAACTAGGATTTGAAATTCCGATAAATGTATTTGGACCAGGCTTGTCTATTGCTCATGCTGGTACAATAGTAGTCAACGGTGGTGCTAAAGTTGGTGCAAATTGTCGTTTACACGTCTGTGTAAACATCGGAACAGAAGCTGGAAAAAGTACAGATGCTCCTACAATTGGAGATAATTGCTACATTGGCCCAGGCGTTAAAATGTTTGGTAAAATTGTGATTGGCGATAATGTAGCCATCGGAGCTAATGCCGTTGTAAACAAAAGCTTTCCAGAGGGAAATGCAACACTCGGAGGAATCCCTGCAAAAGTGATATCGCAAAAAAGCTCGGAAGGTCTTTTAATTTGCGGCTATATATCCTAATTGCATCGACTGCATCCTTATATTGTAAAAATAATACGCCAAATCCTAATTTTTTGGTTTTTAATCACACAATTAAAGACCAAGGAAAAAGTCCGCACCAATCAAGACCAACTCTTAATATGGCCACAAATGACTAAACTTCCAACAGACTTCATGGCATTCCCAAAGGCAAAGCTGCGTTATATCGGATAAACATCCTGCAGCAATAGGTCCATCATATTACGCACTATTATCTTGAAGCGAGCTTTATCAGACCCACCAATACCATTTGCTGATCCCCAATCCGTTGATGCTCCGTTTAAGACAAAACCAGAAGACAACTTTTTCTGAAAAACCATCCATGTAGCAGTTGTATCTAACTTGTAGTAACTACGGTCAAATCCAATTAAATCCACTCGATAAAAACCTAATTTCACATTATCAATAATCGGATCACTATTAGCTGCAAAGCCAGACAAAGGAGCACCATCATACTCCGAAGTTCGAAGGGGTAAAATATCACCATTTTTAATATTTAATCCTTTAAAAATGGGAGAAGATGCCGAGACAATACGCATACCGTCCCATCCCAAATCCGTATATCTAAAGCCAAAACCACCATAATTCGTATCTGCACCAATACTCGACAAGATCGAATATTTCAGTGACGATACAAACCAATTAGTTGTGCGAAGAGGACTACTCGCTGGCGCAGCTGGGTCATTCCCCCCTTTATAACAAATCATTCTATCTTTATTTTCTGAGTATCGTACCTGCCACCACATGGTATTACCCGACAACACAAGAGCATGACACCCCTCATCCACAAAGCGGTCGAAATTCAACCTAGCAGTTCTAGTCCAATACTCACTGTGACCAATAACAACTAGTAGCTTAGCACCCCGAATATTTTCATAGTCATCCATATCATAGTCAGATATATGACCAACATTATAATCCCTCTGAGTAACTAGCCATTCATAATATGACTTAGAGAAAAAATATACGTCTTTACTCCAAGGACGATGAAAAGAAACTTGGACAGCTAAATCTCCCGCAGGATAGTAGAGACTCTTGCCTCCCATAGCACTATAGGCATGCTCTGTATTTGACGGATAGACAACTGCAACACTGGGTGTAGTATTTCGCTGCGCACGAATAATGCATCTTATTTTACCATTCCAAAAGTAAATACCACTTTTAACATTTGGCGTCGTAACAATGACGGGGTTTACGTAACCAAAGCCTTCTGCCCATGGTTGCGTATTCGTTACGACCTGAGGCTGAACTTGCGCTTCAAAACTAAACACTTCTTGGCCATTTACATCTTGCAAAGAGAGTTTTTGCCTTCCTTGTGTTTTGGCGTTGACATAAATAAGAGCGACATCGCCTGGCGCATAGGATTGCTCTTGCATATAGCCATCAATCACATCTGAATTTGTGGTTACTATCGCTGCATCTTCTGGATTGCACGCAGTAACAGCCAACCCCATGGTGGACACGAGGAGCTGGCGACGACTAACTAAAAACAGCTTTTCCATTTGTATTTTCAATAACTCATTATTTTTCATTTAGTCGCACTATACCCAACTTTTGCTGATGATCCACATGAATACTACCGTCCCAACGCCATCAGCAACACCCGATCCGCCAACGACTCCAAAGTCATAGAACCATCTTTTCTAAACCAAGTGACCGTCCACGCAATCGCGCCAACTAATAATTTACGCCACACTTGTGGTGATTCTACATAACCTGACTCATCTTTTAATTGCTTTAAGATGCCAACCCATGTGCCTTCATAGTCATTTCTTAAGGCTAATAAATCATGTTGATGGCTACGCGACAGTGCATCCCACTCAAATACTAAAACCGTCATGGCGTCGCAAGTTACGCCATTAATGGCATATAACTCACTAATAATTAACGCTTTTAATTTATCACGCGCCGTGCTGACTTGGGCAATTGCTTCATTTTGTTTGGCACTGGTGTATTCAATCACCTCTTTCATCACCGTAAATAGAATTTCTTCTTTACTTTTAAAATGATGAAACAAGCTACCCGACTGAATACCGACCATTGCGGCAATTTCACGTACGGTTGTGCCTTCATAACCATTCACTCGAAACAGATGTGCGGCGGCACGCAATACCCGTCCTCGTGGAGAGTCATCTAAACAACCAAAACTGGGTATTTTTTCGAGCGATTTTAATTGCTGTGGCACTTTTACCAACATGGTTGTTTTACCTGACTTTGTTTACAGAATGAAGACTAAAGACATCAACCCTGTGTAATTCCTTATAAAACGTAGGCTTATACCGTGGGCAATGTCTTTTTAGTTGTAATAGTTTAGCTGAATTTGAGTATGACGTGAATTTGTCACTTGCACAAGCAAGCACTTGCTTGGTATGTTACGCACATTGAAAAACCTGCAAAACATACGGGAAATGTTATGACCAGCAAAAACTCTATACGCATCGGCTGTGCTTCTGGCTTTTGGGGCGATACCAATACCGCCGCCTTTCAATTAGTGCGCCAAACCAAGATTGATTATTTAGTTTTTGATTATCTTGCCGAAATCACCATGTCGATTATGGCGGGCGCAAAGATGAAGAAGCCGGATGCGGGCTATGCGACCGATTTTGTTTCGCAAGTGATGGCGCGGTTATTACCTGAAATTGCTGAGAAAAAAATCAAAGTGATTAGTAATGCGGGTGGAGTTAATCCTCTCGCCTGTCGTGACGCTTTAGAAAAGCTGATTAAAGATGCAGGCTTAAATCTGAAAGTAGCGGTGGTCTTGGGTGATGATTTAGTTGGTGAACAACAAACATGGCGCGATGCCGATACCCGTGAAATGTTTAGCGGTGAAGCCATGCCGCCGATGTTAGCAAGTATGAACGCTTATTTAGGTGGCATTCCGATTCGTGATGCCTTGGCATTGGGCGCGGATATTGTCATTACAGGGCGTGTTGTTGATTCGGCGGTGGTTTTAGGTCCATTGCTACATGAGTTTGGGTGGTCGGTGGATGATTACGACAAATTGGCTCAAGGTTCGTTAGCGGGTCATATTATTGAGTGTGGCGCACAATGTACGGGCGGCAACTTCACTGATTGGCAAGATGTACCCGACTACGACAACATGGGCTTTCCTGTCGCTGAATGTTTTGCGGATGGCTCTTTTGTGGTGAGCAAGCCTGAGAAAACAGGAGGCTTAATTAACACCGCCACCATTCGCGAACAATTAATTTATGAAATTGGCGACCCACAAGCCTATTTCTTACCCGATGTTGTGTGTGACTTTACCGAAGTGCAAGTCGAGCAAGTGGGCGATAATTTAGTCAAAGTGAGTGGTGCTAAAGGTCGTGCGCCCAGTGATACTTATAAAGTATCGGCAACCTACATGGACGGTTATCGTTTAATTGTCAGCTTTGTCATTATTGGTATTGATGCGGTTGCTAAAGGCCAACGGGTTGCAGAGTCTATTTTTAGCAAAGTCAATAAAGTGTTAGCTAAACGTGGTGCGCCCGCACTAATGTCTACGCATATCGAAATTGTCGGTAGCGAACAAGCGTATGGCGCGAATGCTCGTCCTGAAGCCAAACAATGTCGCGAAATTACCGTCCGCATGGTAGCTCGTTATCCCGTCCAAGAAGCCTTGTTATTTTTATCCAGCGAAATTGCCCAAGCCTCTACAGGCATGGCACCCGGTTTGGCGGGCATTATGGGTGGTCGTCCTAAACCTTCCCCAGTCGTGCGTTTGTTTTCTTGTGTCGTGCCCAAAACAGCCGTACCTGTCAGTTTAGATATTCAAGGCGAACGTATTGCCGTGTCTTTGCCGACTGAGGGCGGTTTTGTTGCGGCTACGCGTTTAGCTTGTGGTGAAGTTGCGGATAACAGTCAAGTGACTCATACAGTGCCTTTAGTGCAATTAGCATGGGCGCGCAGTGGTGATAAAGGTGACTCCTCTAACATTGGTGTGATTGCGCGTAAAGCCGAATACTTACCGTGGATTCGTGCCAGTTTAGGTGAAGAAGCCGTTGCTGCTTATTGTCAACATTGGCTAGAAGCGCGCAGCACAGTGACTCGTTATGAAATGCCGAGCTTAAATGCCTTTAACTTTATGTTGACCTATGCCCTCGGCGGCGGCGGCATTGCTAGTCAACGCGTTGACCCACAAGGCAAAGCTCACGCACAACAGTTATTGGCGATGCCTGTGAAGATTCCTGCGGAACTTATTTAATACTCAAAGTCCCCTCCCTTGATAAGGGGAGGGTTAGGGTGGGGTTTTGCGTTACAGCGACTAACCCCCTCCCAGCCTCCCCCTTCTCAGGGGGAGGAGTTTAATCAATAAGGTTTAAAAATATGTCTTATAACTCCATTTTTCGTGAAGATGCGTTTGCCGACAAAGTGATCATTATCACAGGTGGTGGTTCGGGTATTGGTCGTTGTACCGCCCACGAATTAGCTGCCTTAGGCGCGCAAGTCATTATCACAGGCCGTAAAGCGGAAAAACTCGCACTCGTTGAAGATGAAATTATTCAAGACGGTGGGCTAATTCGCTCAATGGTCTGCGATATCCGTGACGAACAACAAGTCAAAGACACTATCGCTACTGTCATTAAAGACTTTGGCAGGATTGATGGTTTAGTTAATAACGCAGGGGGGCAATTCCCTTCCGCACTCGCCAATATTTCCACTAATGGTTTTGATGCTGTCGTGAAGAACAATCTCCACGGGACGTTTTTGATGATGCGCGAAGTCTATAACCAGTGGATGGCGCAACATGGCGGCAGTATCGTCAATATGTGTGCCGATATGTGGGGTGGAATGCCTGGCATGGGACATTCAGGCGCAGCGCGTGCAGGAGTCGATAATTTAACCAAAACGGCTGCGATTGAATGGGCGGTCAGTGGTGTGCGTGTTAATGCTGTTGCACCAGGTTGGATTATTTCTTCGGGCATGGATTCATACAAAGGTGATTTTGCACAATTTGTCATTCCAACCTTAGCCAGTAAAGTGCCATTAAAACGCATGGGCACAGAATCCGAAGTTTCTAGCGTCACTTGCTTCCTGTTATCCGAAGCCTCTGCCTTTGTCTCGGGCGTGACCATTCGTATAGATGGTGCAGCGTCTTTAGGGACACCGATTTATCCCCTTGCCGACCATCAAAACTCTGAAGCCTATAACGGTTTTCATCGGGCATTTATTCCTAATGTCTTAAAGGGGAAAGTGTAATGCCCATCATTGACTTAGAACTGGATCGCCACGGTGCTGACTTTGTTGCCAATCAACAGGCAATGCTGAAACAAATTGACGAAGTGGCCGCCATTAAGCAAAAAGTGCTCGAACGCTCATTGCAAGAAAAACCAAAATTCGTCAAACGCGGCAAGATGTTACCGCATGAGCGGGTTCAGCATTTATTAGATGCAGGCTCACCCTTTGTCGAGTTGTGTGGTTTAGCAGGTTATATGCTCCACGACGATAAAGATGGCACTGAAGCGGGCGGCAATATGATTGCGGGCATTGGTGTGATTAACGGCGTGCGTTGTTTAGTCGGTGCCAGTAACTCCGCCATTAAAGGCGGCACGATTTCGCCCAGTGGTTTGCGTAAAAGCTTACGCCTGCAACAGATTGCCAAACAAAATAAACTGCCGATGGTGACTTTGGCTGAAAGTGGTGGCGCAAATTTGAATTATGCCGCCGATATTTTTGTTGAAGGTGCACGTTCCTTTGCTAATCAAGCGCGTTTATCGGCAATGGGTTTACCCCAAGTCACCGTTGTTCATGGTAATGCGACAGCGGGTGGTGCCTATCAACCTGGCCTCTCCGATTATATGGTGGTCGTCCGCAATAAAACGGCGATGTTTTTAGCAGGCCCTCCTTTATTAAAAGCGGCAACGGGTGAAGTTGCTACCGAAGAAGAATTAGGCGGCGCAGCGATGCACGCACAAGTGGCAGGTACAGCAGAGTATTTAGCGGAAAATGATGCCGACGGCATTCGCCAAGCTCGTGACATAGTGGGCATGTTGGGTTGGGATAAAATCACCAACACAGCGACATATGCCGAACCGCGTTTCCCCATTGACGACATTCTTGGTTTAATTCCCTGTGATTTACGCAAGCCTTATGATGTCCGCAGCATTATCGCTTGTTTAGTCGATGATTCTAATTTCTTAGATTTTAAAACCGAATTTGATAATCAAACGGTTTGTGGTTGGGCCAGCATCGGTGACGTGACTATTGGCATTATTGGCAACAACGGCCCAATCACTCCTCAAGGCGCAGCCAAAGCCAGTCAATTCATTCAATTGTGCGACCAAACAGGTCGGCCATTACTGTTTTTACACAATACGACAGGCTTTATGGTGGGCACAGAATCCGAACAACATGGCGTGATTAAACACGGCTCAAAAATGATTCAAGCCGTTGCTAATGCCCGTGTGCCGAAGTTGTCGATTGTCATTGGCGGTTCTTATGGTGCGGGTAACTATGCGATGTGTGGTCGCGGTTTAGACCCTCACTTTATTTTTTCGTGGCCAAATTCCAAAACAGCGGTGATGGGTGGCGCGCAAGCGGGCAAAGTGCTGCGTATTGTCACCGAACAAAAACAGCAAAAAATGGGTATTACGCCTGACGAAAACGTACTTAACTTTTTAGAAATGAGTACTGCCGCCAAATTAGAGTCGCAATCCAGTGCTTTATTTAATACCGCCAATTTATTTGACGACGGCATTATTGACCCACGCGATACCCGCAAGCTATTGATTTTTTTACTACAAACCATTCGCGATGGCGAAAAAAGACAGCTTCAGCCAAGCACGTATGGCGTAGCACGTTTCTAAATAATTTGCTCCTTCGTATTAATGAAGGAAAAGAACCGAACAAAGAGGATAACACCATGCAATTTACTCCAGAACATGACGCTCTACGTCGCATGACACGTCAGTTTGTCGAAAACCAAATCAACCCTTTTGTGGATGAATGGGAAGAAGCGGGTATTTTTCCAGCCCATGAATTATTTAGAAAAATGGGCGAATTGGGTCTTTTAGGTATTTGTAAGCCCGTAGAAAACGGCGGCATGGGCTTGGATTACTCCTACAATATGGTCGTTGTTGAAGAGTTAGGCCGTATTTCTTGTGGAGGTGTACCAATGGCAATTGGTGTGCAAACCGATATGGCGACACCTGCCCTTGCCCGTTTTGGCTCACCAGAATTACGTGCGAAGTATCTCACGCCTGCGATTACTGGCGAAATGGTCGCTTCTATCGCCGTGTCTGAACCTCATGCCGGCTCGGATGTTGCCGCCATTAAAACGACTGCCGTCAAAGACGGTGATGACTATATTATCAACGGCACTAAAATGTGGATTACCAACTCCACCCAAGCCGATTTCTTCTGTTTGCTTGCTAATACGTCAGATGATAAGCCACACGTCAATAAATCAATGATTATTGTGCCGTCCAATGCCGTAGGGGTAAGTTTCTCCAAAAAGCTCAACAAAATGGGGATGCGCTCATCGGATACCGCACAAATATTTTTTGATAATGTCCGCGTACCACAAAGCAACCGCGTAGGTGCTGAAGGTATGGGCTTTATGATGCAAATGATGCAATTTCAAGAAGAGCGTTTATACGGTGCCGCCAACGCTATTGGCGGTATGGAAGCCTGTATTGAAAAAACCATTGAATACTGCCGCGAACGCACCACCTTTGGCCAGCCCTTAATTGATAATCAAGTCATCCACTTCCGTTTTGCCGAGTTGCGTACGGAAGTAGAGTGTTTACGCGCCTTGGTCTATCAAGCGTGTGAGCAGCATATCAATGGCCAAGACGTAACCTTATTAGCGTCAATGGCGAAATTAAAAGCCGGACGTTTAATGCGTGAAGTCACCGACTCGTGCTTGCAGTATTGGGGCGGCATGGGCTTTATGTGGGAAAACCCAATTGCCCGAGCCTATCGTGATGGTCGTTTAATTTCTATTGGTGGTGGTGCAGATGAAATCATGCTCGGCATTATTTGCAAGTTGACGAATACTTTACCGAGTAAAAAGAAGAAGTAAATTCATCCACCTCTCCTGTTGTAGGGGCGAATTTATTCGCCAATGAATACGGCGGTTAAAACCGCCCCTACAGCTGAAAGAAATAATGCGCAGGCAAAATGTCTGCCAAAAGGATATAACAATGACTCTACCTGTCAGCCAAACATTACTCGTCTGCCCCGAAAAAGGCATTTTGCACATTACGCTCAATCGCCCCGAAAGCCGCAACTCCATGAGTTTGCAAATGGTGCAAGAACTACAAGCCACGTTTGCATGGGCAGCCAACAATGCCATTCGTGCGGTCGTATTACGCGGCGCAGGGGGTCATTTTTGTGCAGGTGGTGATATTCGTGACATGATGACAATTCGTCAACAAGCTACGGATAACCCTCAAGCCTATCAACATTTTAATCGCACGTTTGGCCATTTATTAACGCAAGTCAATAGCGCACCTTTTGTGGTAGTGACGGTATTAGAAGGCGCGATTTTAGGCGGTGGTTTTGGTTTGGCGTGTGTCAGTGATGTCGCTTTAGCCAAAGCCGACGCCCAATTTGGTATGCCCGAAACCCGTTTAGGCATTATTCCCGCACAAATTGCCCCTTTTATTGTTCAGCGCTTAGGACTGACTCAAGCCCGACGTTTAGCCTTATTGGGGTTGCGTATTAACGGCGAAGCCGCACAAAAAATCGGTTTAGTGCATGAAGTATATGCCGATAACGACGGCTTAGAAGCTGCACTGATGCGGGTCATTCATGACTTACAACAATGTGCGCCACACGCCACCCAAGTCACTAAGGCCTTATTACAGCAAGTCGGTCATCAGCCGTTAGAACAGCTCTTAGATGATGCCGCCGAAGCCTTTGCCTGCGCCATTCAAAGTGCTGAAGGCATGGAAGGCGGCATGGCGTTTGTGCAAAAACGCGCTGCCAGCTGGGTACTATAAAATAACTCCTCCCCCTAGTTTAGGGGGAGGTTGGGAGGGGGTTTATTTGCCATGACGCAAAACCCCACCCTAACCCTCCCCTTGTCAAGGGAGGGAATCAGATGATGAGGATATTATGTCATTTACTAAAGTATTAATTGCCAATCGTGGCGAAATTGCCTGTCGGATTATTAGAACCGCCAAACAATTAGGTTATCGCACCGTTGCCGTCTATTCCGATGCTGACACCAACGCTCCACACACGCAGTTAGCAGACGAAGCGATTCATATTGGTGACTCTAGCGTTTCGGCTTCGTATTTATCGATTGATAAAATCATTGCCGCCGCCCAACAATCGGGTGCAAATGCCATTCATCCTGCCTATGGCTTTTTGTCGGAAAACGAAGACTTCGCCACCGCTTGCGCGAATAACAACATCACCTTTATTGGCCCGCCAGCCGCAGCAATTCACGATATGGGCAGCAAACGTCACGCTAAAATCATGATGATTGAAGCAGGCGTACCGTGTATTGCAGGTTACGAAGGCGAAAACCAAGACGAACATTTTTTAGCCACACAAGCAGAAAAAATTGGCTTACCCGTGATGATTAAAGCCTCCGCAGGCGGTGGTGGTCGTGGGATGCGGTGCGTGACGCAAGCGAGCGACATTTTAGCTGCCATTCGTACTGCTCGTTCCGAAGCACAAAATGCCTTTGGTAGTGGCGAATTGATTTTGGAACAAGCCGTCATCAATCCTCGTCATGTGGAATTACAAATTTTTGCCGACCAACATGGCAACTGTGTGTATTTAGGTGAGCGCGATTGCTCAATTCAACGTCGTCATCAAAAAGTAGTTGAAGAAGCTCCCTGCCCTGTCATGACCCCTGAACTGCGTCAGCGTATGGGTGAAGCAGCGGTTGCGGCAGCCAAAGCAGTGAATTATGTCGGTGCAGGCACAGTAGAATTTTTGCTCGACAGCAAAGGCAATTTTTATTTCCTAGAAATGAATACCCGCTTACAAGTTGAACATCCTGTCACCGAATTAATTACTGGCCAAGATTTAGTGGCATGGCAATTACGCGTGGCGGCAGGCGAACCCTTACCCTTACGCCAAGAACAAATTCAACTTAACGGTCATTCGATAGAAGTACGTTTATATGCCGAAGACCCACGCCAAAACTACTTACCGCAAACAGGTAAAATTTTGTCGTGGCAACCTGCGACAGGCGCGCAAGTGCGGATTGATGATGGAGTCAGAACAGGCGGCGAAGTCAGTCCCTTTTATGATCCGATGATTGCCAAAGTCATTGCTTGGGGTACAACACGTAGTGAAGCGGCACGCGTATTAGCGAAAGCCGTTGAAGATAGTGTGTTATTGGGTTTGAATAATAACAAAGCTTATTTGTCTCAATTATTACGTCATCCTGCATTTATTGCAGGCGATACCCATACGGGCTTTTTGGCGCAACATGAAGAAAGCTTAACCACGTTACGTCCTTATCAAGCTCAAGCGATTGATTTTGCAGTAGCAGGATTATTATTAAGCCTAGCAACGACACCCACCGAACGTCTACAAACCGCCAGTTTACCGCCTAAACACATCACCGTTAGCATTGGTGAAGCCAAACAAGATGTGCAAGTTGCCGCACCTCTCACAGCGAATAGTGTATGGCAAATCACCGTTGGTGCAGATTCATTCGCCTTATCTATCTACAGCAACAAACAAGGCAAACTGACTTATGTGTTAAACGGCCATCGTCGTGCTTTAGATTATGTCTTGGATGATGGCAGCGTCTATTTTGATATGGGACAAGGGCAAATCATCGCCTCTGACGATACCTATGCACCGCCCAAAACAGCCAATGCCGCCAGTCAAAACCAAATTAACGCCCCGATGGACGGCTTACTAGTCAACATCTTAACGCAAGTCGGTGATACGGTGAGTGCTGGTCAAACCTTGTTATTACTCGAAGCGATGAAAATCGAACATCCGTTAAAAGCTCCTTGTGCGGGTGTGGTGAAAGAAATCATCGTCACCGAAAAACAACAGGTGAAAAAACGGCAATTATTGTTGGTGATTGAACCTAGTTAACTAGCCTTCTTTCATTAAATGCAAAATTTCGCCTTTGCAGGGATGCTGTGGCGCAACTGTTTGAGGCATGGATGCCGAGTTTTGCGTCACAAATGGTTTTGCTTACTTTTGTCGTAACAAAAGTGAGGTCTGCGGCAGGCAACCATCAGTAGCCCTACCACTACCATCAGTCTCAACAATCTAGGATTATTACTTATGTCCCTTAAAAATCAAACCGTATTTATTACCGGAGCAAGTCGCGGTATTGGTCGTGCAATTGCCTTACGTTGTGCGCGTGACGGTGCAAATGTCGTGATTGCGGCCAAATCAAACGAGCCTCATCCAAAATTGGGCGGTAGTATTCATAGTGTTGCCGCCGAAGTCGAAGCAGCAGGCGGCAAAGCCTTAGCCATTCTGCTCGATGTTCGCGACGAAGTGGCTGTTCATCAAGCAATGAAACAAGCAGCTGAACATTTTGGCGGCATTGATATCCTCATCAATAATGCAGGCGCTATCGCGCTGACCAATGTCGAAAATACCTCACTAAAAAAATACGATTTAATTCAATCTATCAATCATCGTGCCGTTTTTGTCTGTAGCCAAGCGGCGTTACCGTTTCTTAAAAAGTCCAGCAACGCCCATATTTTGAGCTTATCGCCACCCATCAATCTTAATCCAAAATGGTTGACGGTATTTGCCCCTTATACGCTGTCAAAATACGGCATGACTTTGCTGTCTATTGGCATGGCGCAAGAATTTAAAGACTACAATATTTGTGTGAATACTTTGTGGCCAGAAACCTATATCGCCACTGCGGCCGTCACCAATAACATCGCCAACGAAGAAGCAGTCGATATTTGCCGTAAACCTGAAATCATGGCTGATGGCGCGTGGACAATCATCACCCAACGTCAAACAGGCCAAAATTTAACCGATGAACAGGTATTAAGAAGCACAGGAGTCACGGACTTTAGTGGCTATGCCTGCAACCCTGCCACCATTGACCAAATCCAAAAAGACTTCTTTTTGGATTAATTGTTCGATTTAATGCCGTTATTTTCACCTCATCTGCTGACAAGTCTTGCATGGATGCAGCCTTGAAGGTAAGTTAAGCGCGGCTTGAGATTAGCAGGATAATCAGGATTTACGCCGCGCACTACCATTCGCGCGTTTTGTAACCACCATCGGTTAACAAAGAGACGTGTAAATCCTCGTCATACGTTATCAAAACGCGGATTAGTTTATATCCATCTTCAAGACGACGTTTAGGACTTACACTCACCGTACCATCGGCTCTTTCATGGTCTTATCAGAAAGCAGTACGGTCTGTAAGTCGTGTTTTTCATCCACGTTACTTCTCTGAAAGTACCGTGTTAGAGGACTCCCCAGACATGAGCAACACACAAGATATTATTAAACCCATTGACGTACTTCGCAAAGCACCTGCGTTATTAAAAAAATTACCGAAAATGGTTTATGGTTTGGCCATTGGCTCCAGCACTAACCCCACTAAAACAGGTGGCTTAGGTTGGGCATTAGAAAAAGCCACCAAAGCTAACCCTTATGGCAGTGCTGTTCTCTATAAAGATACACATTTAACGTATTTGCAATTTAACCAATGGGCAAACCGTATCGCGCACTACTTTTTAGCGCAAGGCTTAAAAAAGGGTGATGTTGTTGCCGTCTTTACCGAAAATCGTCCTGAATTATTAGCCATTGTTAGTGGCTTAGCCAAAATTGGTGTGACCTCTGCCCTGTTAAATAGCTCACAAACAGGCAAAGTATTAACTCACAGTATTAATCTCGTTAAACCGAAAATGGCGATTATTGGCGAAGAAGTCGTCGCTGCTTTTAATGATATTCGCGCTGATATTCATATCGACTGTGGCAATATTTATTGGATTTCTGATACTGATACGCTCAAAGATATAGGTACTGCTCCCGAAGGTTTCCGTAACCTCGCCCAAGACCTGCAAAATGCACCAAGCTACAACCCGCCTACGACCAACCAAGTGTATTATAGCGATGGCCTGTTCTACATCTATACGTCTGGTACAACGGGTATGCCTAAAGCCGCTATCTTTAGTCATGGCCGTTGGATGAAAGCTTATGGTGCTTTAGGTTCGGTAATGGACTTAAACCACAGTGACATTATGTACGTCACGCTACCGTTTTATCATGCGACAGCGATGGTGGTGTGCTGGGGTTCGGTATTAGCGGGTGGTGCAGGTATTGCCTTGCGTCGTAAATTCTCAGCGCGTGAATTTTGGGATGATGTGCGTAAATTTAACGCCTCCAGTATTGGCTATGTTGGCGAGTTGTGTCGTTACCTAGCCGAAGTCCCTGCCAAACCTGAAGACCGCGCTCATCGCGTCACTAAGATGGTGGGTAACGGTATGCGCCCCAATATTTGGGGGCCATTTAAACAACGTTTTGGTATTGATGAGGTCTATGAACTGTACGCCTCTTCCGAAGGTAACATTGGCTTTAGCAATATCTTCAACTTTGACAACACCGTTGGCTTTTCACCTTTGCCCTACGCTATTGTCAAATACGACAAAGAAAACGAAGCACCTGTACGCAACAAAGACGGCTTTTTAATTAAAGCAGCGCGTGGCGAAGCGGGTTTATTGATTGGCAAAATCACCGACCGTACGCCGTTTGATGGTTATACCGACCCTGCCAAAAATGAATCTTGCATTATGCAGAATGTCTTTGAGATTGGTGATCGTTATTTTAATACGGGCGACTTGGTACGTGACATTGGTTTCCGTCATGCCCAATTTGTTGACCGTTTAGGCGACACTTTCCGTTGGAAAGGCGAAAATGTGTCTACTACCGAATTAGAAAATCTCATTTGCGGTATCCCTGAGATTGCCGAAGCAGTTGTTTATGGCGTAGAAATCCCCAACACCAATGGTCGTGCTGGTATGGCTGCCATTACGCCTCACGAAGGCATGACTATTGACTTCAAAGAGCTACTCGCTGGCTTTAAGAAAGAAATGCCCGCCTATGCCATTCCTGTGTTCTTGCGTTTACAACAGTTGATGGAAACCACAGGTACGTTCAAATACCAAAAGAACAACCTGAAAAAAGAAAACTACGACCCTGCACTGGCGAAAGAGCCATTGTATGTGTGGCTGCCGAATACCGACAGTTATCAACCATTGACTACTGAGATTTGGCAAAACATTCAAGACAAAGCTTATCGCTTCTAAGTCTTAGCAAAACTGCACTTAGTACGATTTACATACTAAGTGTAGGTGTATGCAGAAAGCCCCTGTTGTTAAGGGGCTTTTTTACGCCATATTGGCGACTTTATAGGCAGTCAGTTGATTTTATTCGTCATATTACTTGCATAAAAACTGAATTCTTGTATTATATGCGGCCTCAGCAGCGAACACTGTTGAGAATAAAGTAAACGTGGGTTGGTAGCTCAGCCGGTAGAGCAGTTGGCTTTTAACCAATTGGTCGTGGGTTCGAATCCCGCCCAACCCACCATATTTAAGTCTATAGTTATCTATAGCAGTCTAAAAAGCCTTGATTCTTAACGATTCAGGGCTTTTTTTATTGTCTAAAGCAATCTAAGTGGGTCATTGAAAGCTAAAAAAAACAGGGGTATGTTTGGTGATACTTAATTAGTCACCAAAAAACGATACCCCTTATGACCAAAAGCAAAGCTCTAACCGATGCCAGCATTAAAAACATCAAGCCCTTAGAAAAAGAATTTAAGCTATCTGATGGTGGCGGCTTCTATTTGCTAGTGAAGCCCAATGGCGGTAAGTATTGGCGTATTAAGTATTATTTTTTAGGCAAAGAAAAACTATTAGCACTTGGCGTTTATCCTGATATATCCCTCGCTCAAAAACGTATTGATGGCAATACGGAACGATAAAAAGCTCTTTTTACTCGTGTATTGACTACGCAAAAATCGGGGATTGTTTTTTGAAGGTCATATATAGCCAATAAAACGAAGTTTATTTTTTTATAACTTAATTTGAAGTTTAAACCGAACCTAGTATAACTGCTTATATTACGACGATTTTTATAGGACAACATTATGAAAGGATATGCATGGGTATTGTTGATAGCAATGGCAAGTATGGAATGTGTTGCGGGTTTCGATGAAGGTTCAACAGCTTATCACGCAAAAGACTATACAACGGCATTAAGGGAGTTTTTACCCTTAGCGAATGGCGGAAATGCGAAAGCGCAGTTCGCTCTAGGTTTTATATATTTACATGGGGAAGGTGTCACACAAGACTATACCCAAGCAGCTAATTGGTTTCGCAAAGCGGCCGAGCAAGGCAATACGAACGCGCAGTACAATCTAGGTGAGATGTATGACAAGGGGCAAGGTGTACCCCAAAATTTTAGTCAAGCAATTGATTGGTATCATAAGGCCGCAGAGCAAGGAGACAAGTACTCGCAGTTCAATCTAGGTCTTATGTATTTCAAAGGAAAAGGTGTACCTCAAGATTACCGACTTGCAGCCACATGGTTTCGTAAAGCCGCGGAGCAAGGTTATTCAAAAGCCCAAGCCAATCTAGGCGTAATGTATGGCGACGGTCAAGGAGTACCTCAAGACTACACCCAAGCTCTTCAATGGTATCTTAAAGCAGCTGAGCAAGGCCATGTGCAAGCTCTATTCAATTTGGGTTTTATATATTTACATGGTGAAGGTGTCGCACAAGACTACCGACTAGCAGCCGATTGGTTTCGAAAAGCCGCAGAGAAAGGTTATGAAGATGCTCAACTAAAGTTGGGAATGATGTATCTCATAGGACTAGGTATAACACAAGACTATCACGAAGCAGCCACATGGTTACTTAAAGCAGCTGAGCAAGGCAACATTGAGGCTCAGAATTCACTCGGTGACATATATCGCAAAGGACAAGGAGTACCACAAAACTATACCCAAGCCTTTCAATGGTATCTTAAAGCTAGTAAACAAGGACAGACTGATGCACTTAATAATCTTGGCGTGATGTACACAAATGGGGAAGGAGTAGCAAAGAACTTAGTATTAGCTCATATCTTCTTTAACTTGGCAGCTGCAAATGGCGATGGAATGGCAAAGAATAGTCGAGACGTTCTAAGCCCACAACTTACGTCTGCACAACTAAATGAAGCTCAAGAACTAGCAAGCAAATGGGTAAAAAATCAACCTTTACCCACTATCACAAAAACTTACCCAAGCTCAAAAAAGAGAAAATAACACAACAATTGGATGGCTACCTAGCACACCAAGCGCGAAGTCATGGGGATATTTTTATAAATCACATAAAAAAATATCAATAAAAATAGGATGTTATTTTACTTTTTCGGATACCGCCCAACCAAAATTCTGTTGGCATTTCTGTTAGTACGTTTTTAAAACCAACAAAAAAGTACCAACAAGTTATCGATGCCAAGCCCAAAGACAAGCCTTATAAGCTAGTTGACGGCGGTGGTATATCAGCGAGCAAATGTGATTAGTGTTAGGTTAGGGGGTGTGGTGTGACGAGCGTACAGACAATCAATTCTCTTGCTGAACTTGAACAAGATTTCGGAAAACCCCGCAAAGAATGGAGTCTAGAGCAATGGAAACAGGCGGCAGTAGGCAACTCCATATTGCTTGATGCTGCTAATGAGTTAATTAACGTACTTAAAGATGAAGTAGCCGTATATAAGACTGACATTGCGCTGAGTAACCGATACATAAGGCAACTTGAAAACCGACGAATTGGCGCACCTAGAAAACCTAAACTACCACTTGGCGCACTTGCTTTATATAACAAACGAAAAAGAGGCAGACCCAAGAAAGAAAACGCTGATGAGAGTGCACTTATTTCCTACACAAACGTTGATTATGCAAGAGACCTGCGCCACGTAGTTGACAGCATCAAAGCCAAACTGAACATAAAAACCGACACAGATGCACTTGCTTTTCTTTATAGAACAGTGCCGTTACGTAAGAGAACACGCGCCATTTCGTATGACGCTAAGTTATTGTCTAAGCACAGAAAATCAATCGCTATAATCGAATAATACTTATTCTGCTATTAAGCGATTTTCAGTCTGTCATATTCCACAGCATCTTAACCAGCACATAGAGATGCAAACATGATAGCAATCACACCAATAATTCAATCCGTACCCCACTCCACCCCATCTTGTCAGACCACTTGCCTGATAAGCCGTCAGATATAACTACAAAACCGTAACCAACTAGGTTACACTAATTATCGGAGACGGCTATGATTAAGAGCTTTAAACATAAAGGACTTAAACTGTTTTATGACACCAGCAGTACCGCAGGCATACAAGCCAAACACGCAACACGCTTGCAGCGCATTTTAACCCTATTAGACAAAGCAATGACCACTACAGATATGGACATGCCCACGCTGAACCTACACGAGCTCAAAGGGCAACGTAAAGGTGATTTTTCTGTCACGGTACAAGCTAATTGGCGTGTAACCTTTAGATTTATTGAGGGTGGTGTTGAATTGGTCAATTATGAAGACTATCACTAGGAGCAAGCCATGAATTATCAAGGTATGCATAATCCAGCACATCCAGGTGCAGTATTAAAAGAGTTTTGGCTAGATGGCCTCAATTTGAGCATTACGGACGCGGCCAAAAAACTAGGTTTATCGCGTAAAACGCTGTCACACATCGTCAACCAAAAAGCGCCTATCACTCCAGAAACGGCGATGCGGATTGAGATTGCCTTTAATAGTCGCGCAGGGTTATGGATAGATATGCAGGCAGGTTATGACGCTTGGCAAATTGAACAGCGGCGTGCTGATTTAGAAAAAGTAGTGACTGTGGTGAGTTGGCAACAGGCCTAAACTTTTCGGGACGTTCTACTACCCATAAGAAATGACATTCATAGAAATATCCTAATATCACCCTGTCAAAATCCATGAGGAGGATAAAAATATAGGCTATCACTCATCCCTTCAACACTTTTTCAATCGTCTCAATCAATACATCTTCACTCACCGTTTTGACTAAATACTCACGCGCTCCCTGACGTAGCCCCCACACACGGTCGGTTTCTTGGTCTTTGGTGCTAATAATAATGACGGGGATATGTGCTGTTTGAGGATTTTTTGTCAGTTGTCGAGTTGCTTGAAAACCACTGACTCCTGGCATAATAACATCCATCAGAATCAGGTCGGGCTGGTTTTTGATGGCCGAAGCAAGAGCTGAGTCGCCGCGTTCCTCATAAGTGCAAGCATAACCACGTCTTTGTAATAGCTCGCCAACCATTGCTTGATACGTTGGCGAATCATCTACAACTAATATATTGACCATTATGCACCCCTGCGATTTTTTGTTATGTAAATATCCTAATGAATGATTTTAGTCTCATCTCTATTTATAGTGCAAAAATGCACGTTTAGCACTTTATACTTAACATGAATCGTGCAAAAGATATTCACCACTCAAGACAAAAAGCACCAGCGGTAGAGAATCACAGATAAAATAATTTAGCGAACATCTAATCTGTTTTTCTCCGCGACAGTAAAACAACAACTCCTCCCGCCACCAAGCCCCAAAATGCCGAACCAATACTCCACATCGTTAAGCCCGATGCCGTCACCAAAAAGGTCATTAATGCCGCTTCTCGTTCATGCTCATGATGCAGAGCAGTCGCCAAACCATTACCAATCGTGCCTAATAAAGCAATACCCGCCAACGCCATCACTAACTCTGGTGGAAATGCGGCAAAAACGCTGGCCATTGTGGTCGCGAATAAACCCATGATGAAATAAAACACGCCCGCAAATACCGCCGCTACATATCGCTTGCGTTTATCTTCGTGCGCTTCTCGCCCCAAACAAATTGCCGCAGTAATTGCTGCTAGATTGATAGAGAATGCGCCAAATGGGGCAAAGACGAGGTTGGCAATACCCGTCCAACCGACAATCGGAGATATAGGTGCGTTGTAGCCAAAGGTTTTAATTGCTGCCGCCCCTGCCATATTTTGCGAAGCCATGGTCACTAAAAATAAAGGTACTGCCACACCAATCACCGAATGAATAGAAAAATGAGGCATTACCCACGTTGGATGTACCATGCTGAATTGAAGTTGACGAAAATGCAAAAGACCTTGCGCTTGGGCAATCATTACCCCCACAAGTAGTGCCCCTAACACCGCATAACGCGGTTGAATTTGACGCAAAAGCAGATAAACGCCAAGCATTGCTAGAACCATCAAAGGCTGAGTGTTTATTGCCGTAAAAGCACCAATGCCAAAGCGTAGTAAGATACCTGCCAACATCGCGGCGGCAATAGACATCGGCACACGCGCCATCACCCGTTCAAATGCGCCCGTAAAGCCCGCTAGACTAATGAACACACTCGACAGAATAAACGCGCCAATTGCCTCTGCCATAGTTAAGCTACTGGCAATACTGATTAACATGGCAGCACTGGCGGTTGACCATGCGGTGATGATCGGGGTTTGATAGCGTAGCGACAGGCCAATACTAGTAGCGGCCATCCCCATGCACAATGCCCACAACCACGAGCTCGTTTGTGCAGGGTTTGCGCCTAAAACTTGCGCAGCCTGAAAAATAAGAATACCAGAACTACTAAAACCGACCAGCACCGTGACAAAACCTGCCACCACTGCCGAAAATGACAGGTCTTTAAAAAAGGACATGAAAATACCGAAAGTTGACTGTGGATTACCTAAATACTATTTGGCAGGAAGCTGTCGTAACTTGGTCACGCTTTGACCTGAAATGCCCCAATTATCGGTATCAACTTCATCAATAACCACGACAGTCGTTGCTGGATTTTTATTGAGTACACGCACTAATAAATCGGTTACGCCTGCAATTAATTCCGCTTTTTGCTCAGCTGTTGCACCTTCACGGGTGATTTTAATATTGACGTAGGGCATGATTGATTTTTCCTTTGCTGTGAAATCGTCGGGATGAATAGACTCATCCCGACATACATTAGATTAAGAGATTAAGCCTTCTTCTTTCAACGCCGCCAAAACCGCTGGGCGTGAGGCAACCCGTTGTAAAAACTGGGTTAGTGGTGTGTATTCGGAAATATCCAAACCCACATATTTAGTCCAATTCGTTACGACAAACAAATAGGCATCCGCAACCGTGAAATCATCACCCGTCAAATAGTTTTTATCTGCCAACTGAGTCGATACCCACGCATATTTTTTCTCTAAACCCGCCGCAAACTCGGCTTTAGTCTCCACCGCAGACGCAGGATTAAACAACGGCGAAAATGATTTATGTAATTCGGAGGTAATATAATTTTGCCATTCCATCACTCGATAACGTGCCATTGTTCCCGCCGCAGGAATCAAGGTGTTATTTTCTGCTAAATCAGCGAGATACTGACAAATGATCGGCCCTTCACTCAAATACTCACCTGAATCCAACAATAAAAACGGCACGCTACCTTTAGGGTTAATGCCATAAAAATCGCTGCCATCCGCTGTCTTATGTGCGCGTAAATCGACCCGTTCCAACGCGATAGCCAGTCCTGCTTCTTTGGCAACAATGTGAGGAGCTAAGGAACACGCACCTGCGGAGTAATAAAGTTTCATTGTTTATTTCCTTGTGTTGGAATTTATAAAGTGCCGCGAGCATAACGCTTTATTTTTATAGGATAAAGCCCAGAAAATGTAATAATGCACTTAATAAATCAACACCATTTAAACAAACCAGTCACAACTTATCCACATGCTTATCCACATACTTATCCACAGGTGGTCATATTGCTCTTTGATGCGATCCAATCGCAATTAATTTTAAAATCTCACTTTAAATGGCTTAATTTTTGCTTAATAAACAACAATGGTTAGATATTCGGCCGCTCTAGCTAGTGTTTTTACCTACATCACTGTTTAAAATAGCCGCCGTTTTCATTGATCTATCGACGACGCTCAAGGAATCCTTACCCATGACGGAATTCATCACTCCAGGTTATAAAACAACTCAACCCGAAACCTTAGCGTCTCGTGATGTCCCGCGTTTACAATTTCACGGTGACCGTGAACGTTTATTTAATGAATTACACACCCGACCCTTTCCTATGTTGGAGCAAGGTTCTCGTGTCTCGCAATTAGCGGTGTTACACATGGGAACTAATGCGGGCGCAGAGTATCGTCATATTCAAGTGTTATGCGAGCGTTATTCGGTATTACCACCGCTAGTCGGTTCGTCCTGTTATTACCAAAACTTTGGTAGTTTTGAATTACGTTGGGAACGACACACCGAGTTTTCTACATATACTTTTGTTCATCGTCTTGAGAATCAAGCACCGTTTCAACACACCGCATTATCGTTATTGCCTTCTGCATGGTTGGCAGAAATTCCCGGCAAAGTCATTAGTGGTTTACACGTTGAAATTGCCGATATGCCCAAAGAGTCGGTTTCGCCCGATATTTTACGGCAATATTTTGAAGGTCATCGACTGATTAGCTCGTGGATTGGTGAGCGTCGGGCGCGTTTATGGACTGCTTATCGTATTCATAATGATGGCTTAGGCCGTATTTTGATTTTGAATTGTGATTTGAATCCGTGCCAAAGTGGTCGTTTAGTGCGAAGGCTTTTAGAATTGGAAACCTATAGAATGATGGTGTTATTGGCCTTTCCGATGGCACGCAGTATGGCACCTGAAGTCTCGGCAATGGATCAACAACTCGCTGAAATTAATCAACAAATTAATGCCATACGCGGTTTAGAAGATGAGCGTCGATTACTCGGTCAACTGTCCACACTCGCGGCACGGATTGAACAGTTAATTTCTGACAGTAACTTCCGCTTTTCGGCAGCTCGCGCTTATTACGATTTAGTCCTGAGTCGGCTGGAAGAGTTACGTGAACAAGAAGTCTCGGGTCTACAAAGCTTTAATGAGTTTTTACCTCGTCGTTTAACACCTGCCTATCGTACCTGTGAAGCGATTAGTGACCATTTGGATGATTTATCGAAACGGATTGACCGAGCTAGTGAGCTGTTACGCACACGGGTTGATTTGACCTTAGAGGCACAAAATCAAGACTTATTAAAGTCGATGAATCAGCGTAGTAAAACGCAATTGCAATTACAACAAGCAGTTGAGGGCTTGTCTGTGGTGGCGATTAGTTATTATTTGGTGGGTTTGGTGAAGTATTTAGCGGGCTCGTTGAGTGATTTAGGGTTGATCAAACATCCTGAATTGGTGGTGGGTTTGGCTGTGCCTGTGAGTGTGTTTTTGGTGTGGCGCGGGTTGCATCGGATGAGGAAGAGTTTGATGGGGGAATAATAGCTGAATTAAGGTAACTGCTTGGTTGGTGGTTACCTTGAATATCAAACTAAAAGGAGTTAAGGGTCTTTATCCCAAACTTGGGTTATCTATTAAAATTCAATTGATTGTAAACCTTATCAATATCCATATAATTGAATCTTATATTTAAATGTTATGAAGTTTTTATCCATGAGCCTTACAGCCAAAGAAATTGCAAAAACCATAAAAGCCAATAAAAAGAATAACCCTATCGTTGTATTTACAGGTGCTGGTTGTTCAAAAAGTGCAGGTATGCCCTTAGCTCGTGAACTTGTTGCTGAAATCAATAAAAAACACAGAGCAAATCTGAAAGATTTATCGGATAAACAAAAGGAGGATTACGGTCATTGTATGGCCAAACTAGTGCCAAATGAACAAAAAGAACTCCTCGAAAAACACCTTAATAAAGCCAAAATTAATTGGGCACATATTGCTTTAGCTAGCCTACTCAAAAATGGCTATGTTTCAAAAGTATTGACCTTTAATTTTGACAACATCTTAACAAAAGCCTGTAGTTTAGATAACTTTTACCCTCCCATTTATGATTTAAAAGTATTGCATCAAGACTATTTTTCCTCTATTCCCAACCGTTCGATTGTTCATCTACATGGCCAATGGAGTGGATTTGAACTGGCCAACTCCAATCAAGACACAGAAAGACAAGCAGAAAAACTAAAAAACTATATTAAAGAAACGCTAAATAACGCACCTAGTTTATTTATTGGTTATAGCGGTGGGGCTGATGCTTTTTTTAAATTAGTGCAAGAAGATTTTATTGGGCAACATCGTTTATTTTGGGTAGATTATGCTAAAGAGCCGAATTCAAATGTTAAGACGTTTATCGATGTCAATGCAAATCACCGTCATTTTATTGGTAAACAAGATGCTGATCAGTTTTTAATTGAGCTTGCTACAGAACTGGACTGTTTTCCTACAGAAATGTTCAAAGACCCTATTAATCATTTAAAATCCATTTGTGAGCATATTAATGATTTTCCTTTGAGCAATAAAGACACACAAATTGATTTGCTTGAAGAAGTTAAAAACACTTTAAAAATCACCAGCCAAAACAAAACCATCATTGAAGCAATAAAACTTGCAGAAAGCCTAAACCAAAAAAAATACGACTACATTATTAAATGGTATAAAAACCATAATATTAACGCCCCTCTTCATATCTCTAAGATTGTCGCCTCTGCCTATTTAGAAAAATCCATTGAATTACTAAAAAACAATAATAATCAATATGAGAATTTTTTTAATAAGGCAATAGAAATACTGCCCGACTTTTATCAAGCACATGCAAAACTGGCTAAAACCCTTACCCCATTACACTTAAAGTACAAAAATACAGAGTATTTAAATAAAGCTATCAATCACTTTAAAAAGGCATTAGAGATTAATAACGAGATTAATAATGCTATTTTTTTTGAAAGCTATGGCACTGCCTTATCGAATTTAGCTCAATTACAAAGAGATGAAACCTTGTTTAATCAAGCCATTGAGCAATATAAAAAAGCTTTAATCATTAAACCTGATGAAGCTGTTACCATTAATAATTATGGCAATGCTTTATCAGGTTTAGCACAATTAAAAGAAGATGAAATTTTGTTTAATCAGGCCATTGAGCAATATAAAAAAGCTTTAATCATTAAACCTGATGATGCTGACATCATCAATAATTATGGCAATGCTTTAGCGAATTTGGCACGACTACAAAAAGATGAAACCATGTTTAATCAAGCCATTGAGCAGCATAAAGCAGCTTTAATCATTCAACCTAATGACGCTAATATCATCAGTAATTATGGCAATGCTTTATTAGGTTTAGCACAATTAAAAGAAGATGAAACCATGTTTAACCAAGCCATTGAGCAGCATAAAGCAGCTTTAATCATTAAACCTAACCAAACATATAATATGGCCTGTTATTATGCATTAACAAATCAAACAGAGTTGAGCAAACAATATTTATTACATGCAGAGCAATACAATACCTTACCCTTTAATACCCACAAATACTTAAGTAAAGATACAGACTTAGACAACGTACGCCACGAAGCTTGGTTTATTGAATTATTAGAGCGTTTAAACAATAAAAAGAAAAACTAATCCAAATCCGCCAACTCAATCTCTAAGGCATCTAAAGAAATCCGAATTTCAACTACCGACATCGCCAAAGACACCATCAGACAGACCAAACTACAGGCAAACACCCACCGCCCTGCTTGTTCACTATCAAAAAACAGACTCAACATCGACACCACACACAAAAAGAAGCTCAAACCGCCGTATGTTTGCATCCGTCGAATCAAGCGTAAACGTTTACGCAAATTAGCCAGTTGCCCCTGATAACCATGTTCATGTTTACGCTGCTCGTGATGAGCATGAAGACTACGAATTAAATTCGCTAAGGCCAAAAAACGATTGGTATAAGCCAACATCAACAAGGAAATAGCGGGAAATAAAATCGCAGGGGTGGTGACGGTCATTTCCATAACATCAATCCAAAAATGAATAACGAACTTGGGTGACACGTTGGCCATCATGGCGAATGTCGCAGGTATAACGACCAAAAGAATAACTACTATGGAGTAATAATGCTGTTTGTAGCCCGTCTTTGCGCTCTCGCCCCTTTATCACAGAAGCGTTTGCAACTTGTTGCCGAAGCTCAGTCACATTCATACCCACATTGACTTGGCCGCAGACTTGCTTAATCTGCTGTGCGGAATATCCCCACATGGCAATCATAAACAGCAAATATCCAATAACAAAACCGCCAATGATCTTAGCCATTACTCACCCAAATACGCCGCACGTACACGCGGATCAGCCGCTAAAGCCTTCGCATCGCCCGACAAACTGATTTTGCCACTTTCCATGACATAGGCACGTTGAGCCAATTGCAAGGCAGCTTTGGCATTTTGTTCTACCAACAAAACGGCTACTCCTTCTTTGGTGACTTCGGCAATGGTTTCAAAAATCTTTTGCACCATTAACGGCGCTAAACCCATAGACGGTTCATCTAATAACAATAGCTTCGGTTTACTTAACAACGCACGAACAATAGCTAACATTTGCTGTTCGCCACCCGACAATGTGCCCGCCAATTGCTCTTTACGTTCAAATAAACGCGGAAAACGCTCATACGCTTGTTCTAACTCGCCCACTTGCAAGCTACGCGCATACGCGCCCATACGCAGATTTTCAGCAACAGTCAGTTTAGGAAAAATACCTCGACCTTCTGGCACTAAGGCTAAACCATGTTTCACCCGTTCATGCGTGGGGATGCGTTGCAGGTCTTGGCCTTGATAAATAATCTCGCCGCCTGACGGTTTTAATAAGCCGCCTAAGCAATTTAATGTCGATGTTTTGCCTGCACCATTCGCGCCAATTAAACACACCAACTCGCCTTCGTTGACGTCTAAATCAATGCCTTTAACCGCTTGAATGCCACCATACGCGACTTGTAACTGACGGACGCTTAATAATACGGTCATTCGCCACCTCCTAAATAAGCAGCAATGACTTTCGGGTCTTTTTGAATATCAGCGGGTACACCTTCGGCAATCAATTGGCCAAAATCTAGCACCGCCACCCGATGACATAAGCCCATAACTAATTTGACATCATGTTCAATCAATAACACGCTTGTGCCGTCTTGATAAATGCGACGAATTAAAGTGGTTAATTCGGCGGTTTCGGTGGGATTCATGCCTGCGGCGGGTTCGTCTAAGGTCAATAAGGTCGGCTCGGCTGCTAAGGCACGGGCAATTTCTAAACGACGTTGGTCGCCATACGATAAGGTTTTGGCAATGCGATCAGCACTGGCAGTTAAGCCGACATAAGCCAATAACGACAGGGCTTTGTCTCGAATGGCTTGTTCTTCGGCACGAACAGCCGCTGTGCGAAAAATCGCGCCCAATACCCCTGCTTTACTTTTGCTATGACGAGCGACCATGACATTTTCTAAAGCTGTCATGTCTTGAAATAGACGAATATTTTGAAAAGTACGGGCAATGCCTTTAATCAGAATTTCGTGGGGTTTAAGCGTTAAAGGCAATAGTTGATCATTGAGAAAGCGTTGACCGCCATCCGCTTCATATAAGCCTGTGATGACATTAAACAGGGTCGTTTTGCCTGCGCCATTAGGGCCGATTAAACCGTAAATACAATTTTTAGGAATGGTTAAAGATACGTCCTTGAGAGCGTGAATGCCGCCAAAGCGTTTTTCGATATGTGAAAGTGTTAATAATGCAGTCATTGATGGGCTAACTTCGATTCAGAGTTTGCGACGGCGGCTTGCGCTTCAGCTTGTAATTGCCGCCATTCAAGTAATTCAGGATTATTGACGCGCTCGTAAATATCTTCGACGGTCAGTGTTAAAGCTATAGATTCAAACGTGATGGCATCACCCAAATAAAAGCGTTCTGATTGCCAACCACGACTTCGACGCACCACTTCAACATCAACAAAATCTTGCTCAATCAAAATGTATTCTTGCAAAGTAGCGATTTGTTGATAGGCGGTGCGTTTAGTCGTTTCATCCATGCGTCGTGTACTTTTTGATAATACTTCGACAATTAAGGTCGGACTTTCCGTAAAGTGGCTATCGTCAGGTAAGTTGGAGCAATCGACCAAGACATCAGGGTAAAAATACTTACTGCCTGTTTTGACCTTCATGTCTGAGACATACGGTTGGCAAGGTTTGCCTTCTAAATGATTCCCTATTTTTCGGGCAACATTAAGAGTTAAACGATTATGACTGGCACTCGCCCCTGCCATTGCATAGACTTCGCCGTCAACATATTCATGTTTAATCTCAGAAAGCTTTTCGCCTGTTAGGTACTCAGCTTCGCTAATACATTTTATTTGTTGGGCTAGCGACATAATCATCAACCTCTATAGGGGCGAATTTATTCGCCCAATCATCTGTAATATGGCGAATAAATTCGCCCCTACAACAAACTAACCATGCTTTAACTCTTCCTGACGACGCGGTGACGGCCACAAACCTGCGGGCTTTAATAACATCACTAAAATTAACGCTAAACCAAACAACAACATGCGTAGATTTTCGGGGTCAACAACGGTTCGGCCAAATAAACTACGTTGTAATGGCGTAATCACTTCGCGCAAGACTTCAGGTGTTAAAGTCAATAAAATCGCGCCTAAAATCACCCCGCCAATATGACCCATACCGCCCAAGACCACCATACATAACACCATGATGGATTCCATTAAACTAAAGCTCTCGGGGCTAACAAATCCTTGAAAGCTGGCAAATAATCCGCCTGCTAAACCCCCAAAGCTTGCGCCCATGGCAAAGGCTAATAATTTAATATTACGCGTATTAATACCCATTGCTCTAGCGGCTAATTCATCTTCTCGAATCGCCATCCATGCTCGGCCAATCCGCGAATTTTCTAAACGAATACAGATAAAAATGGTCAGCAGTGTTAAAGCTAAAAATAAATAATAATAACTATACATTGAGCCAAAATGATTATTGGCGATATCAAAACCTTTACCTAAATCAAAACTGCCAATACCGACATTATCGACCATGTTAATACCCTGTGGGCCATTGGTAATATTGACAGGCCGGTCGAGATTATTCATAAATAACCGAACGATTTCACCAAAACCTAAGGTGACAATCGCTAAATAATCTCCTTTTAAACGTAAAGTCGGTGCGCCTAAAACAGCACCAGCTAAACAAGCAAGACCTGCGCCTATCGGCAAAATAATCCACGCCGAATAATGTAAGTCAAAATGCGGTGATGCCAATAAAGCCATCGTATAAGCCCCGACCGCATAAAAGGCGATATAACCTAAATCTAATAAACCCGCATAACCGATAACAATATTTAAGCCCAACGCCAACATAATATACAGTAGACAGAAATCTAAAATACGTACCCATGACGAACCAAAATGACCGACGGCAAACGGAGCTATCAAGAGAGCAATGGCAATTAAAGCATAAGACAACCAGATTTTTTTCATTAGGGACGCTCCGACACTTTTTCGCCCATTAATCCAGACGGCTTAAATACTAAAACAGTAATTAATACCAAAAAGGCAAAAATATCTTGATATTGGCTGCCCAAGAAATTATTAGTTAAATCGCCTATATAGCCTGCACCTAAACTTTCAATAATACCCAGCAATAAACCACCAATCACTGCCCCTGCGATATTACCAATACCACCTAAAACGGCTGCCGAGAATGCTTTTAAGCCCAATAAAAAGCCCATATAGGCATGGGCTTGTCCATAATTAGCAGCAACCATAATGCCTGCTACAGAACCCAAGCACGAACCCAAAATAAAGGTTAAGGCAATGACTTGATTGACGTTTACGCCCATTAAGGAAGCGACTTGTGGATTTTGCGCAGTGGCTCGCATAGCTCGACCCAGTTTTGTTTTTTGCACCAGTAGCACTAAAGCCAACATCATGACGCCCGCTAAAATAATAATACTGACTTGCAAGGGTGTAATGGATGCGCCAAAGACTTGATACGGCACATTGCTAAAAATCGCAGGAAAAGGCACATATTGCCGCCCCCAAATCATCATCGCTAAGTTTTGTAAAACGATGGAGACACCTATCGCAGTAATCAACGGCGCTAAACGGGGGGCTTTACGTAAAGGTCTATAGGCAATACGTTCAATGCTATAACCTAATAACGCACAGACAGGAATCGCCATTAACACACTGGCAAAAACCAATAACAACGGGGATAAGTCGCCATAATGGCCTAATAAAAAACTGAGGCAGGTAATACAGACCATTGCCCCAATCATGACAATTTCACCATGCGCGAAATTAATTAACCCTAAAATACCATAGACCATGGTATAGCCTAAGGCAATCAGGGCGTAGATACTGCCCAAAATCAGGCCATTAATCAGTTGTTGGGCAAAAATATCCAATCGACAATACTCTTAAACTTCACTTAGGACTTGCGCGGTTATCGCTTATTTGCTCACATTTCAGCCGCTTTAGGCAGCTTTATGCTCACAACACGCGCTAATCGCGGAGCGATGCGTAAGTCCTGCACTAACCCTGTTGGGCGTAATTAATAATGGCGGCGGCAGAACTTTCATCAAATAAATCGGCTAATTTGGCCAATGTCGTTGGTGGTAACTCTTCAACCAACAAACGACCATTTTCAAAAATAGAAACCGTGCTACTAAATACGGAATCTGCCGCAGAATTTAAACTTAAACTTTTGACAATAATTTTATTATCAAAAGAATAATGGTCTTTATCGGTCACGGTAAACTCTAGCAAAATCTGTCCGTCTTTTTGCATCAGTTTTACGCTAACTAAATCATGGCGTAATAATAAGCCATAACGTTCTTTTAAATTAGGTAATACATCTAAGGATGTGGACTTAAAACTATCAAACAGTTGCTTCATGATTATTATTCTCGTTGTGGAGTGGCTTATTCCCTCCCCTAATTTAGGGGAGGGTTAGGGTGGGGTTCTGCGTCATGGCAAATAACCCCCTCCCAACCTCCCCCTTATCAGGTGGAGGAGCAATACAAGATAAGATTACTGCGCACCCACCGTTTTTAACACTTCCCAATTACCTTTCACAACACGATACACGGTAATTGCACCGCCTTGTAAATCGCCTTTATCGTCAAATTTAATATTGGCGGTAACACCTTCGTAATTGGTTTTTACCATTTCGGGTAAGTATTTAGCAGGCTCAGCAGAGTTGGCGCGTTGCATGGCTTCAGCTACAACCATGACTGCATCATAGCAATACGGAGCATACAGTTGAATCGCGCCATATTTACTTTCAAATTTTTGTTTAAAGTCTGGGCCTTTTGGCATTTTTTCTAAAGGTACACCTGGCAAAGAAGCGGTTACGCCTTCAGCCGCAGCACCTGCCAACTTCATAAATTCAGTGGTATGAATACCATCACCACCTAAAAATTGAGCTTTCAAACCTAAGGTTTGCATTTGTTTGGCCATCGGTGCACCTTGACCATCCATACCACCATAAAAGATGACATCAGGGCTTTTGCCTTTGATTTTCGTTAAAATAGCGGTGAAGTCAGACGCTTTATCATTGGTAAACTCATGCACCACAATCGTACCACCTGCGGCTTTGGCAGCTTTTTCAAACTCATCGGCTAAGCCTTGGCCATACGCCGAACGGTCATCAATAATAGCGATATTTTTGGCCGCCATCTCTTTAACGGCAAATTCGCCCAACACTTTGCCTTGTTGCACGTCATTTGCCATCACGCGGAACGCGCCTTTGTAACCTTGTTGAGTATATTTAGGATTGGTGGCAGAAGGAGAAACCTCAACAATGCCTGCATCATTATAAATACGCGATGCGGGAATCGTTGTGCCTGAGTTTAAATGGCCGATCATGACATTGACTTTATCATCGACAAATTTTTGCGCGACGGTCGTGGCAATGCGCGGATCTGCTTGGTCGTCTTCGGAGTGCAACTCAAATTGCACTTTTTGGCCACCGATGGTTAAGCCTTTAGCATTTAATTCATCAACGGCTAAACGCACGCCATTTTCGTTGTCTTTGCCTAAATGGGCTTGAGGGCCTGTTAACGGTGCGGCATGACCAATTTTAATAATCGTTGCGCCTGACGCGCTTGCTGTCGCTGCACCTGCGGCTGGAGTAGTTTCTTCTGGTTTTTTGCTACATGCCGACATTGTTACTGCGGCCGCCAAGATGCTCAGTGTGAATAAGTTTTTCATTGCAGGTATCCTCCCCGTAAAAGTGGGGTGATTCTAGCAAGGTTCTTGCCAAGTTGCGCTATTTCTCAGAATAGATAAACTGTCGCCATTCGTTTCATTACACAGAATTTTTTTATGTCACCTACGCTTGCTTTAACTTTAGATTTAATTCGTTGCCCATCCGTCACGCCTGTGGATGCTAATTGCCAAGAATTAATGATTCAACGCTTAGAGGCCATTGGTTTTCACATTGAAAGATTACGCTTTGGTGAGGTTGATAATTTTTGGGCGCGTCGCGGTACAACCGAACCTGTGTTCGCTTTTGCAGGCCATACGGATGTTGTGCCGACAGGGACATTAAGCGCATGGCACAGCGAACCCTTTCAGCCCGAAATTCGTGATGGTGTGTTATATGGTCGTGGCGCGGCTGATATGAAAGGCTCCTTAGCGGCAATGGTCGTCGCCTGTGAGCAATTTGTCGCCAAACATCCGAATCATCGCGGTTCAATTGCCTTTTTAATTACCAGTGATGAAGAAGGTGTTGCCACTGATGGCACAGTAAAAGTCGTTGAGCATTTAGAAGCACGACAAGAAAAAATGACATGGTGTTTAGTCGGTGAACCTTCTAGCACAACCACGATTGGTGATGTCATTAAAAATGGTCGTCGCGGCTCGTTAAATGCCGCATTAACGGTGATTGGGGTACAGGGTCATGTAGCCTATCCACAATTGGCTGACAACCCGATTCATCGTATCGCTCCTGCCCTTGCCGAATTAACCGCCGAAGTATGGGATAACGGCAATGCATTTTTCCCTGCAACATCTTTCCAAATTTCCAATATTAACTCGGGAACGGGCGCAACAAATGTGATTCCTGCCGATGTTAAAGTATTGTTTAATTTCCGCTTTTCTACCGAAGTCACTGCCGAACAGTTAAAAGCCCGTAGCGAAGCGATTTTGCAAAAACACGGCTTAAAATACGATATTGTTTGGAATCTCAGTGGGTTACCGTTTTTAACGGCTAAAGGTGAATTAGTCGCCGCTAGCGTTGCCGCCATTAAAGAAGTGGTGGGTATTGATACCGAACTATCGACCAGCGGTGGCACATCAGATGGTCGTTTTATTGCACCTACAGGCGCGCAAGTGTTGGAATTAGGGCCTATCAACGCAACGATTCATAAAATTAATGAATGTGTGAATGCTGCGGATTTAGATACATTGACAGAAATTTATGAAGGTATTTTGCTTAGACTATTAGGACAACAACAATGAAAATTTTATGGCTCACCGTGATATTAACGACGTTGACTGCTTGCTCAACACTGCAGTCAAACGCCAAACCAACCGTCAAGGTTGATTATTGCCTTAACGACAAAGATAGCAACGACTACATCAGCACTCATTTCACCAAAGCGTTAGAACTGGAAACTAACCAAACCGACCCGTCTGGTGCATCAGTGCTGATTAGTGCCGCCATAAATGGGCGTTTAGGCGATACGGTTGCTGCTAAAAGTGTTTCTGCTCATGTACTAGACATCACACATGGCTCGCCGATGTTGAGTTTTGTTGATATTCAAAATGTAATCACGAAAGTTGGTTTTCAAGCAACCGAATTTCAAGGCAGTATTTTGGATGAAATGCGCCAATTCAAAAACGTCATGGCTCTTTCGACTGACCGTGAGGGCAATTTAGTCTTACTGCTAGGCGTGGAAAATGATGTCGTTTATTCGCTCTATCCTGAAAGTAAAGTGTGTTTGATGGACTATGCCACGCTGAGTAAAAAACATCAGCCGAAAGTGTTGATGGTGGTTGATCGGATGCCTTAACCAGTTTAGGCATGAAAAGCATCAGCATTTTAATGGGGGAAAAGAGTACCACTTTCACAGCACTCTTTCCCAAAAACCAACAACAATTAACCATCAAACTCAGCGTCTACCAACAAACTCATAAGCATAATGACTACTTTGTTTTTCTTGCCATTTATCCAGCAAGTTGTAGGTACGTTTCCAGATCCATCGTTGGCAAAAGTAGTTTAAATTGCCTTTTTTCTTACAACTGCCAATATTAAACGGCATACGAAAACTGACTTTTCGACCACGAACAATCTCATGGACAGCAACGGGTTTTACTAAATGAGTGCCATTGCCATCAATCATTCGGGTGTAAATTTCAGCGTCAGTCACCGCTCTACTTTCTTCCACATTATTGGTGGCAAAAAACAAATACTGTCGCAAAGTGCTGGGGGGATTGCCAATGGTACTTGGCCAAGGATTAGCGCCACTGCTACCGCCATCGTAAGAATGTTCCGCTAAACCTTGAATAAAAGAATAATGATTTTTGAAACGATTGCGAGCATCAAACGGTGTTCCACCCCAAGCAATAATAACAGGCATAACCATCCCTGTAGGAGATAGATACGGTGTGCAAGAGCCAGCTAAATAATTAGCTCCTGCGATGGCTTTTAGGTTTTTCTGATTAACGAGAATTTTGGCCGAACGTAAGAATTTTCCGCCATTTTCTGACATATCAAACGCTTTCACCAAACTGCTCACGGTCAACCCACTCGGCGGCAACAAACCCGGAAAAACAGGATTAGGATTGCCACAGGCAGAATTCATTGTCACCACACCATCATCAACACCTGGCAACATAAACCCTGTCACCCCAAAACCACCGACAGGATGTCCGCCTGCTGTGGTCACTGTGGGCACAGGAGAGCTATCAATCCAATCACCCCATATACCTTGCGTCACAGCAGGTATCAAATCGCGCAGGATGCTATTCGCGACAAATGTCGTATCGGCATTACAGGTATTGTTTGCACCAAACAGCCAATCAACGATAGCACAAAGTACATTCGAAGCCCCTACAGCGGGCGCAGCACCCAAGGCAATCGCCATTCCCACAGTTGCAACTCTACTACCCGATATTGCGCCAGCAAACGAAATATGCGCGGCAATATGGCTAGGAATTTGCTTAGCTCCTGCACCAAAAAAACCGAAGTTGGCTAGGCTCATGGCGGAACTGGTAATCGGTGAACCCGTCGAGTGACTAATGACAATACAGCCATTCGAGCAGAAAGGTCGTACAAATGTCGCGGGATAACTTGATGGCGTGACCACATTCTTGTTACTACTAATCGCCAACTGGATTTGTGTCAGCATCGCGTGTTGAGCATATTCCATCGTTTGATTAGAAGACCATGCCACGAGCATATAACGATTCGCTTTAGGCTGATAGATAGGTACAGAATCACCAGAACCCCACTGCCAACCCATGCCTAAATGCTCAAACAGGTGATCTTTCCAATAGTTTTCGGCATAAGTACGGAAGTAACCACCCGCATTAAGAAACTCGACTGCATCCTGTGGCCAAAGTTTGTTCACAGGATGTACAGACCCCATCGCACTCGGAGGATTCAACATTTTATCTTTGAGATGGTCGGTTGCTAAACCATGCACATAGATGATGTCTCGCCCTTCAAACGGTTGATTCGATTGCAAAAACAAGGGGCTATCGCACGCCACTTGCTTTTGAGCATCCGTACCTGCCGTTTTCATATAACAATTGCCCATTGTTACGGTGTCTATAGAGGCAACAGGAGGCAAAGGATTGACTTTCAGGTCTTCAACTATCGCTTGCCCTTCGTTCGCTTCAAACTTCGAGACATACTCTTCGGCATCCAATTGGTCTTGAGTGGGTGGTTCATCTGCGGGTAATGTCCCGCCAATAGATGGCTCACACTCAACTTTGGCAAAATAACTATCTGTTGTGGTATCTAAATCGGGATAAAGATCCGACAACAAGCCTAAATCTTCATCGACATCCACAGGCCCTACAATTTCGGTCGCTTCTGCAGGAAAAACAACCTGACCTTCTTTATCCAACACCGCCGCTTGATCACAGCCCACGGCTTCTGCCACTTCTGGTTTATCGCCAGTACTTGCAGAGTCAGATGATCCACCGCCACCACAAGCGAATAGAGCCAAGGCAATAACAAAAACAAGCGTGGATTGAGGCAAAAAATGGCGGATATATGTACGACTCGCAGATGATTTAGACATGACCAAATTCCTTAAGCCTATTTTATTTATAGTAGTTGCCGAAAAGCAGACTGAGTTTGCTTAATTGGAGTATGCACACAGTTTTCTATTTATTTACTAATTATCACGATGGCTAATATCATTGCTTACATATTGAAAGACCTAAAGTGTTGATGATGATTGATGGATGCCTTAGTTTTGGATTGCCTATTGATAAACAGTTTGCGTCAATCCTGAATTATTCCTGAAAACGTGAATATTGGGAAAATCAGCAAAAGCCACGTCCGCATATTAGTTTTATGCTGACGCAGGCTTAAACTCAGCAGCAAACCCTCCCTCAAATCGCCCTCCCCCTTCCCGTCAATACCAAGTATAATGCCGCTCGTTTTTTATTTGCTGTCTAGAGGTGCGTTCATGTCGTTATCACAACCAAAAGTTGGGTTTGTGTCCTTAGGGTGTCCCAAAAACTTGGTGGACTCCGAACGTATCCTCACGCAATTACGCGCCGAAGGTTATCAAATCTCGCCCGACTACAATGGTGCAGACCTTGTTGTTGTTAACACTTGCGGCTTTATTGAATCCGCCGTACAAGAGTCTTTAGATGCCATTGGCGAAGCCCTGAGCGAAAACGGCAAAGTTATTGTTACAGGCTGTTTAGGTATTAAAGAAGGCCAAATTCGTGACGTACACCCTAGCGTATTAAAAGTCACAGGCCCTCATGCCTATGAAGAAGTGATGGACGCGGTACATCAACATTTACCACCTAAAGCCGACCACAACCCTTTTATTGATTTAATGCCGCCACAAGGCATTAAACTGACACCAAAACATTACGCCTATCTCAAAATTTCCGAAGGCTGCAATCATCGTTGTACTTTCTGCATTATTCCGTCGATGCGTGGTGATTTAGTCTCGCGGCCAATTGGTTCGGTAATGAGCGAAGCCGAAAACCTCGTCAAAGCCGGTGTACGCGAATTATTAGTGATTTCGCAAGACACGTCGGCTTATGGCGTAGATTTAAAATACAAACTCGACTTTTGGGGTGGCCGTCCGTTAAAAACACGGATGCAAGAACTTTGCGAAGCTTTAGGTGAATTAGGCGTTTGGGTACGTTTGCATTATGTTTATCCGTATCCTCATGTTGATAATGTCATTCCCCTAATGGCCACAGGCAAAATCTTGCCGTATTTGGATATTCCTTTTCAACACGCCAGTCCACGCATTTTAAAACTCATGAAACGCCCAGCTCACAGCGAAAACACGCTTGAGCGTATTAAACAATGGCGAGAAATTTGTCCTGATTTAGTTTTACGTTCAACCTTTGTTGTTGGCTTCCCCGGTGAAACCGAAGAAGACTTCCAAATATTGTTAGATTGGCTACAAGAAGCCAAACTCGACCGTGTTGGCTGTTTCAAATATTCCGCTGTTGATGGCGCAGCAGCAAACGAACTGCCCGATCCTGTGCCCGAAGAAGTCAAAGAAGAACGCTGGCAGCGTTTTATGGAACTACAACAAGGCATTTCTGCCGACCGTTTGCAATTAAAAATCGGCAAAACCATACAAGTCTTAGTCGATGAAATTGATGACGAAGAAGGTGTAGCAATTGCTCGCTCTGCGGCAGATGCCCCTGAAATCGACGGTAATGTGTTTATTGAAGGTGAAGGCGCAGCAGCCTTAAAAGTGGGTGAATTTGTCACCGTTACTATTACTGATGCCGATGACTATGATTTATATGCGGAATTAGTTTAAAATTCTTTGCTTGATTGGGTGGCTATTATGCCACCCTTTTCTTTGCCTGATATTTGAGCAGAAGATATTTTATCCCTACGACATGCGCTTTAGTAACCCGTCTTTTAAGACAAACTGATGAAACAAGGCCGCACCAATATGGCCAACAATCAGCAGCATTAAAAACGGGAAAAAGACATCCTCGTGCAACTCTTTCACATCTTTTGCCAACTCTTTATTGATATCTAACAATTGTGGCAAGTCAAACAAGCCAAAAAAGCTGACAGGCTTTCCTGCTAATTGCGACATAATCACGCCTGACAAGGGCATGGCCAATAACGCCACATACAATAAACCATGAATCCAAGAAGCGGCTTTCTTTTGCAATTCAGGCATATTTATTGGGCTAGGTGTCACATTCGACAACCGCCATAATAACCGCGCTAAAACCACGGCCAGCAAGGAAAGACCGAAGGACTTATGCAGTAAAATAAATTTAATATAATCAGGCGAGTCTTTTTCTGCGCCCTCATGCAAAGCTACGGCCACCCACGCGGCAATCAATATCACGACAGTCAACCAATGAAATACCTTGGCTAAACCACCCCATGCTTTAGTCGTATTTTTTAAAGACATTGTATTTACCTTATCCCCTTTTACTAATGTTCAGTACAGCATAAACCCGCAATCTTAAGTGCACCTTAAGCACAAAAAATTTTCACTTAACGACTTATACGACATCCACAACACCTGAACAATGGTTATACTGAAAAAAACACTGTTATAAAATAACCGTCTTAAAGGATTGATAACAATGCGTAAACTTCGTTTTTTAGGTGCTGCCCAAGAAGTCACAGGCTCGTGCTACTTGCTCGAAAATGCAGGTAAAAAAATCTTACTCGACTGTGGTATTCATCAAGGTGGTGATGCTATTGAACGCATTACCAAAGAACAATTTAAGTTTTACCCCAATGAAATTGATGCCGTCATTGTCTCTCATGCCCACCTCGATCATTCAGGACTATTACCAAAACTGGTACATGAAGGTTATAAAGGGCCTATTTACTGCACCACAGGCACACAACATTTACTCAAAATTTTACTCGAAGATGCGGTCAGTATTTATCTGCGCGACTTAGAACACGAAAACATTCGCCGTGAACGCGCTGGTAAAAAAACAATGACCGAAGAATATAACTTGGATGATGTAACCGCGACCTTACGCTTATGCCAAGGCTTAGACTACGAAAAACCACGTACGCTGTTAGAAAATCTAACCCTGACTTTTCACGATGCTGGTCATATTTTGGGCTCGTCGATTGTCGAACTACAAGTGCGTGATGGTGCTGACGAAAAAACCTTAGTATTTTCAGGCGACTTAGGTAATCCCGATGCCTCCTTGATGCGTCCCTTTAAATTCATTGATAAGGCCGATGTCGTATTAATGGAGTCAACGTATGGCGACCGCAACCATCGTTGTTTTAGTGAAACACTGGATGAATTCCGCGCCATTTTAAAACAAGCGGAATTAGATGGCGGTAATATTCTGATTCCTTCTTTTGCCGTTGGCCGCACGCAAGAATTACTGTTTCATTTAGGGCAGTTTTATCACGAAGGGCTGTTAGATCATTGGCATGTTTTTTTAGATAGTCCCATGGGTAAAGCGGTCACTGATGTTTATTCACTGTATTTACAAGACCTAGACAACGAAGATGTCGCACAAATTCGTGCAAAACATGGCGATAGTTTGGCCTCTTTTCTGCCTAATTTAACCATTAGTGAAAGTGTTGAAGAGTCGATGGCCATCAACAACATTAAAAAAGGCGCGATTATTATTGCAGGTAGCGGTATGTGTACAGGTGGGCGAATTCGTCATCACTTTAAGCATCGTTTGTGGTTAGCTAACACCCACATTGTTTTTGTCGGCTTTCAAGCCAATGGCACACTGGGGCGCATTTTAGTCGATGGCCTGAAACACGTAAAAATGTTTGGTCAACAAATTATTATTAAAGCGCAAATCCACACCTTAGGCGGCTTTTCGGCACATGCGGGGCAGAAAGATTTATTAAACTGGGCGGCACACTTCAGCAATCAGCCTCGTTTTTATTTGGTACATGGTGAGACAAAAACGATGGATATTTTATGTGATGCCTTAGCAACTGAACACCACATTAAAGCCGAAATTCCCGCACAAATGTCTGCCATCCAATTTTAAAAGCACACCAATTTTAAGAGCAATCACGCATGAAGATGTCTTGGGAAAAGCTACTGAACCCGTCACGCTTAGGTAGCCGTAAAGTACACGATGAAAGCTCACGAAGTCCCTTTCATAAAGATTATGATCGTATTGTTTTTTCGGGTGCGTTTCGTCGGTTGAACCGTAAAACCCAAGTTCACCCGTTGGCGCAACACGATGCTGTCCATACACGCTTGACGCATAGCTTAGAAGTGTCTTGTGTCGGTCGCAGTTTAGGGATGTTGGCGGCAGAAAAAATTATTGAGCAGTTACCCCATTGGGTGTCCCCAGCCGATGTTGGCGCGATTATTCAAGCGGCTTGTTTAGCACACGATATTGGCAATCCACCGTTTGGTCATGCAGGTGAATACGCCATTCGTGACTGGTTTTTGCAACCTGCACAAGCCCATTTAATGGCCTTACTGTCACCCGCGCAAGCGGCTGATTTATGCCAGTTTGAAGGCAATGCTCACGGCTTAAGAATTCTCACGCAACTGGAATATCATCCTAATGAAGGTGGAATGCGTTTAACGTATGCCACGTTAGGCGCGTATTTAAAATATCCATGGTTATCGCAACCGTTGTCGGGTGGTGTCGCTAGCCATAAACGCGCTAAATTCGGCTGTTATCACACCGAAAAACATTTATTGGCCAATATTGCCGAACATTTAGGCTTAATTAGCACGGGCGATAATCGCTGGTGTCGCCATCCTCTCGCCTACTTATTAGAAGCCGCAGACGATATTTGCTACACCTTAATTGATTTAGAAGATGGTTTAGCCTTAGGGATGTTGCGTTACGAAGAAATTGAGCCGTTATTTTTACAATTACTCGATGATTTACCGCCACCGCCCGAATTAAAACAAGACGTACCTGCGCTACAAAAAATTGCTGCTTTACGCGGTAAAGTGATCGAAAAATTAGTCATGGCCGTCACCAATGCCTTTGCTGAACAACAAGAAGCACTCTTATCTGGGCAATTAGTCGGCAGTTTACTGAATCACTGTTCCGTACAATTATCGGAGGGTATTGATGCTGCAAAAAATCTCGCCCGTGAGCGTATTTTTAATCATCCGCAAAAAGCACAATTAGAATTAGCCGCTTATGCCAGTTTACATACCCTACTCAATGCTTTTGCGGATATGGCCGCCGCTCGTTATAAAAAACAGCCTTTTACCTTTAAACAGCAACGGTTACAACAACTACTGGGCAATCACTCTATTGACTCGCATGAGGACTTATATTTAGGTTTAATGCAAATGCTCGATTTTATTGCTAGCTTGTCAGACCATCATGCTTTGTCTTTAGCGCAAAGTTTGCAAGGAATTCAACAGTAAGTAGGTGGCTTCGGGAATATCGTAGTCCGCGGCAAACACAAAAAAACACAAGCCTGTATTCTAGCTTGTGTTTTTTTATTCACGGACTATAGCTTCTCAGAAAGCCCACTCAGCGTGAGCTTGCCAATATTTAAAGCTTGTCAGCTGCATCCTTAACAACTTCTTTGGCATCGCCAACAGTTTTTTGCACATTACCAGCAATCTGTTTTCCCAGACCTTTGGCTTGTTGCTCTTTATCACCTATCAGTTGGCCAACTTTTTCTTGAATGGTACCTTCGATGTTTTTTGCAACACCTTTGACTTGATCTTTATTCATAACATGTATGCCTTTTAAGTTAAGTAGTAAGCCTCTGTACTATCTAACAAATTGAAGCCCTAGTCCGTTCGCTGGCAGACATAACGCCGTCTTTTACATGGCTAAAGATCAACAAAGTGCGTTAATAAAGTCAGGATTTCGCACTTTGTCCAAAAGATAACACTAGATATTTACAAGGATTCTTATATAGTTACAGCCATAGGCAGTTGAATAAAAAACTGTATTTTTGGAACGAAAAACCAGCCCAGAGGCAAACATGGCGCATATATTAATTATTGATGACTCCCCCACCGAACAAGCGGGCATGAGCCAAATGTTGCACAAACACGGTCACATTTGCTCATTTGCCAATACAGGTGAAATTGGCGTTGCCGCTTCCAAAAAAGTTAAACCCGACCTGATTCTAATGGATGTGGTTATGCCTGAAACTAATGGTTTTCAAGCCACACGTAAAATCACCAAAGACCCCGAAACGTCTCATATTCCGATTATTATGGTCAGCACCAAAAGCCAAGCGACCGACCGTATGTGGGGTATGCGTCAAGGCGCAAGTGAGTATTTAACTAAACCAGTAACTGAAGAAATTCTTCTCGCTGCCGTTAATAAAATGCTCTCTAAATAAAGACAGCTTTTTGCCTTTGTCCTTATTAAGACAAAGGCAAAAATTTTTGTTTATTTGACGATGGAGAGTACGACTCGCAATGTGGGTAACGTCAAACCCACTACCAATAAAAATAAAAATATCAACCAAACCAACAATACTGACCGAGCCTGAATATCGCCGTGATTGCTTATGCTTTTTTCACGTTGGCGATCCAATAATACATAAGCAAAAAACAGTAAAAAAACAGCACCAATACTAAAAAACAAAAACAACATCGCCTGTTGATGAAAGATATGTGTCGCTATAGATGACAAGTCAATCACAATTGACGGCAACACAATTTGTTGCTGATCGGCGTAAACAATGCCAATTGTCGGGCAAAAGACCAACATACCAAGCAGAAAAAACCGTACTATCTGTGACATCGTGAATCTCACTGATTGCCTAAAATCGAGAGTTTAGGTATGGTGCAGAAAAAACCGCTAACAATTCTAAAAATAAACCTAATTCTAGAATCTGTTGCGATAATATCGCGATTTACGCGCTTTTAGGCGATAACTTTCGACACTTTTGCTGTTGTTGTGGCTTATGGATTTTTTATGGCTCAAATTTTGTTGCTTCATGGCGCAAACCTAAATTTGTTAGGCACTCGTGAACCTACTATTTATGGCGCAACCACGCTGGCCGATATTAACGCCCAACTGTCGATGAATGCCGTGCAAGAAGGCCACACGCTTAATTACTTACAAAGCAACCACGAGGGCGTACTCGTTGACCGAGTGCAAGCTGCCGCCAATGACGGTACAGCGTTTATTATTATTAATCCTGCCGCTTTTACGCATACTTCTGTTGCTCTACGTGATGCCATTTTGGCAGTGAAAATTCCTTTTGTGGAAGTGCATTTATCGAATGTTCATGCCCGCGAAGCATTTCGTCATCATTCTTATTTTTCCGATGTCGCTATCGGTGTTATTTGTGGTCTAGGCGCACAAGGCTATGACTTTGCTTTGCAATATGCTGTTAAATACTTAAACAATCGCTAACACGAGACTGGTATCTATGGATATTCGTAAAATTAAAAAACTGATTGAAATGCTCGAAGAGTCCACTTTTGATGAGTTAGAAATCAAAGAAGGTGAAGAGTCGATTCGTATTGCCCGTAATCGCCCTATTGCCACCAATCAAACCACCTATTGCGCACCTTCTGCACCCGCACCTGTTGCTGCCGCCGTTGTTAGTTCGGCAAACGTTGAAACCTCTAGCACCGCACCCGCCGCGGTAGAGCCAACCACACATGGCTTTATTCAACGCTCGCCAATGGTCGGTACCTTTTATCGAGCATCGTCTCCGACTTCTGCCAACTTTGCCGAAATTGGCCAAGTTGTTAAAGAAGGCGACACCCTATGTATTATTGAAGCCATGAAAATGATGAACCAAATTCAGGCGGAAAAAAGCGGTAAAATTGAAGCTGTTTTAGTCGAAAACGGTCAGGTTGTTGAGTTTGACCAAGCCTTGTTTACCATTGTCTAAATGACACGAGGCCATCATGCTAAAAAAAGTTTTAATCGCTAACCGTGGCGAAATTGCCCTGCGTATATTACGAGCGTGTAAGGAACTCGGCATTCGCACGGTTGCTGTTTACTCTAAAGCCGACCGTGATTTGTTACACGTGCGTTTGGCGGATGAAGCCCTGTGCATTGGCCCTGCTTCCTCCAAAGAAAGCTATCTCAATACGCCGTCGATTATCGCCGCCGCCGAAGCCACACAAGCGCAAGCCATTCACCCAGGTTATGGTTTTTTATCAGAAAATGCCGATTTTGCGGATGCTGTTGAGCAATCAGGTTTTATTTTTATTGGTCCACGCGCCGAAACCATTCGCATGATGGGCAATAAAGTCGCCGCCATTGAAGCGATGAAAGCCGCTGGCGTGCCCACTGTTCCAGGTTCTGACGGTGCTGTCTCTGCGGATACTGCCGTTGCTATCGCCCAGCGTATTGGCTTACCGATTATCATTAAAGCCGCTGCGGGTGGTGGTGGTCGTGGGATGCGGGTGGTGACCGATATTGATGCATTACTTGATTCTCTTGCCGTCACTCAAGCCGAAGCCAAAGCGGCTTTTGGTGATGACACGGTGTATATGGAAAAGTTTTTACAACATCCGCGCCATGTCGAAATTCAAGTCTTAGGAGATGGTGAAGGCAATGCCATTCATTTAGGCGATAGAGATTGTTCTTTACAACGTCGTCATCAAAAAGTTGTTGAAGAAGCACCCGCCCCTCATATTCCTGATCAAATTCGTCAACAAGTGGCTGAGTCTTGCGTACAAGCGTGTAAACAAATGGCTTATCGCGGTGCTGGTACGTTTGAATTTTTGTATGAAGATGGCGGTTTTTACTTTATTGAGATGAACACCCGCGTACAAGTCGAACATCCTGTCACTGAATTAGTGACGGGGGTAGATATTATCAAAGAACAACTGCGTATTGCTGCGGGATTAGGTTTATCGTATCGCCAAGAAGATATTATCATTCGTGGTCATGCTATTGAATGTCGTATTAACGCCGAAGATCCAAAATCGTTTTTACCTTGCCCTGGCAAAATCAATTACTTTCACGCCCCTGGTGGGCCTGGTATTCGCATGGATTCGCACATTTATGCGGGTTATAGCGTGCCGCCTTACTACGACTCCTTAATTGGCAAGCTTATTGCTTATGGAGATAGTCGAGATGTGGCTTTACAGCGGATGCGTAATGCCCTTGATGAAATTGTCGTTGAAGGCATTAAAACGAATATCCCTCTCCATCGTGACACTATTTTAACCGATGCCGCTTTTAATGAAGGTGGCGTAGATATTCATTACCTCGAAAAGAAACTAGGATTAGGATAAACAATGGCTTGGCTCCAACTGAAAATAGAAAGCGCGAAAGCAGATGCAGAACGCATTGAAGAAGCCCTTGAGCTCGTTGGCGCGGGCGCGATTATGATGGAAGATGCGGCTGATCAACCGTTATTTGAGCCACCACTCGGCACCACGCCGTTATGGGATGCTACCCGTCTTGTTGCGTTGTTTACGATCGACTCCGATATGGAAGCCATTTTAGAGTTTCTTAATGAACATTTAGAGGGTGGATTACCGAGTCATCGTGTGGAAATTTTAGAAGACCAAGTGTGGGAACGAGCATGGATGGATCATTATCACCCCATGTGTTTTGGTGATCGCTTATGGGTAGTGCCTAGCTGGACTCCCCCACCACAACCCAACGCCATTAATTTATTACTTGATCCAGGTTTAGCATTCGGCACAGGCACACACGCAACAACGGCTTTGTGCATGGAGTGGCTAGATGGCTTAGATTTACAAGACCAAATTGTCGTTGATTACGGCTGCGGCTCAGGTATTTTAGCGATTGCCGCGTTATTACTGGGTGCAAAACACGCCTATTGTGTCGATTTAGACCCGCAAGCCTTATTAGCCAGTAAAGATAATGCCGCACGTAACCATGTTGCCGACAAAATGACGGTGTGTTTCCCCGATGCGATGCCCGACATTAAAGCGGGCGTAGTGGTTGCTAATATTTTGGCAGGCCCTTTAGCTGAATTAGCCCCCGTATTAGCGCGTTTATGTGAAGCTAACGGTGATCTAGCAATTTCAGGTATCATTGACTCACAAGTCGAAGATCTGAAAACGGCTTATGCGCCGTGGGTTATCTTCGACAAACTGAATACTAAAGATGAAAACTGGTGTCGTTTATCGGGTAAACGACTAAATACCAACGCTTAATGGGTGCAGGCGGTTAGCCAACCGCCTTTTCATCATCGGATAAAAGCGTTGACCTTGTAATATTTATATCGCAGATAAGATTTGGAGCTTGAGGGATTATGAGCGAAACCAAACAAACACGTTGCCCCTTTTGCAGCAGTGTTTTTAATATTACCACTGAACAACTTGCTGCGCGTGGCGGTCATGTCCGCTGCGGCGGTTGTTTGCAAGTTTTTCGTGCCGATCAACATATTGTGACGGGTGAAGCGGTTGTTACCGCGTCTGCACCGACCAATACCGCTAATCCTAATGCCACCACCAGTGGTAGCACCCCTGTTGTTGCACGCACTCAAAGTGCCAGCTTAGAGCCACCCACTTCTAATGCCCCCGCTAAACCTGCAAAAAAACGCAAAAACCCTGATGATGAATCATGGGCTATGAATTTGCTCGGTGACGAATTAGAAGATGAATTGCAAAGCGACAATCCCGACATTAAAGCACCTGCAGCTAGAATTGTCATCGATCCGCCAAAAGCCGCACCTGTGGTCACTAAAAAACCGCTATTCGACGACGAAATTAGTGACATGCTGCATGAGTCATGGCTAGAACCTGCCTCTGATAAAAAAGACCATCTCAAAAGCATTGGCGAAGTCGATAAAATCAAAGCAAACGCTGACGAAAGTTGGGCACAGGCGTTGATGTCTGAGCTAGAAGAAGAAGAGAAAAAAGAACAAGCTAAAAATCATAGCATGGACTTAATTCCGACAAAGGACAAAATTCCTTCTCGTAAACAAAACACACCTGACAATCGTGCAGACAACAACTCATCCAAAACGAGCACAAAATCCAACGTTCCAGATAACAGCAATCCGCCCAAAAACACCAAAGAAGACGACCTGCTTAACTTTTTGAATAGCAATAGCGCGCCGACGATTAATAAACAACAGGCCAGTTTACCTTTAGAAATCAAACATGCGCCGATGATTTCCATTAATTGGGGCTATTGGCTAACATGGTCGATGTTATGCTGTGTCGCGCTGATGATGCTGCTCACGCAATATATTTATTTTAACTTTGAAAGCTTGGCATTAAACGAAAAAACACGACCACAAATGTTGCAACTGTGTTCAACATTAAATTGCAAAGTGCCTGAACCTCCAGACGTTTCGCTGTTATCCATCAATAAATTGATGGTGAAAAAACATCCCGATGTTAAAAATGCCTTACAGGTGGATTTAATTATCTACAATAAAGCTAAATTTGCTCAACCTCTGCCAGCTTTAAAGCTCAGTTTTATGAATCGGAAACACAAGGTCACCGCTTCGCGCGCATTTCAACCGAAAGAGTATCTTCATGGTGATGCCAAACACTTACGGCGGGTTCCACCTGAAACCCCGATTCATATCAAATTAGAAATAGCCAGCCCCGATGTAGAAATGGCCAGTTATTCGATGCGTCCGTTATATAAATGATTAAAGCGATTCCCCTTGGTGATTACTTTATCGAGCCCCTCGCCCTCGCGCCAATGGCGGGGGTCACCGATCGTCCTTTTCGTCAAATTTGCCGTCAATATGGTGCAGGCTATACCGTCTCTGAAATGGTCGCTTCCGATACCAGTTTATGGACAACCAACAAATCCATTTTTCGGTTAAACCATGATGGTGAACCCAGCCCCAAAACGGTACAAATCGTCGGTTATGACCCTGAGATGTTAGCCGAAGCTGCGCGAATGAATATGGCGCGTGGCGCACAAATTATTGATATTAATATGGGCTGCCCTGCCAAAAAAGTCTGCAATCGTTTAGCTGGCTCCGCCTTGATGCAAGATGAAGCACTGGTTGCCCGTATTTTACAAGCCGTCGTCAAAGCCGTTCCTATTCCTGTGACCTTAAAAACACGTACAGGCTGGAATCGAGACAACAAAAATGGGGTCACGATTGCCAAGATCGCAGAAGACAGCGGTATTCAAATGTTGGCCATTCATGGCCGCACGCGCGCCGACAAATACGAAGGGGCCGCCGAATACGACACCATTGCTGCTATTAAACAGGCTGTAAACATTCCTGTTATTGCTAATGGCGACATAGATTGTGCAGAAAAAGCATTATCAGTGCTGCAACACACGGGCTGTGATGGTATTATGCTCGGCCGCGCAGCCCATGGTCGTCCGTGGATATTTCGTGAGATTCGCCACTATTTAAGTACCCAGCTACAACTTCCGCCTCCTAGTCTGCAAGAGCGTGCCAGTGTGATTTATCAACACGTGTGCGCTTTACATGATTTTTATGGCGAAGCATTGGGTGTTCGTTTTGCCCGCAAGCATATTGCTTGGTATGGCGAGCATTTGGACAATAGTAAAGCCTTTGTGCAGCAGTTTCATCGACTAACCACACCGCTTGAGCAGCGCGCCGCAGTTAAAGCCTTTTTTGCCATGTAAGCCTATTGGGGCGTACATCGTACTAAGTTTCAGTTAATTTTCATTTCGTGTAGGGTCAATATGAATAGTCCTAAATCCTCTATTCCAGTTCCACAGAGCGATGCCGCTTTGCGTGTTCATGTCGAACGTGCCATGCGCCATTATTTCGCCCAGCTTCACGGCGAAAAACCCTGTGATGTGTATGAACTTGTATTAGCGGAAGTTGAAAAACCATTATTATCAGTGGTATTAGAATTTACGCGCGGCAATCAAACCAAAGCGGCACAATTGTTAGGACTGAATCGCGGTACATTACGCAAAAAAATGAAAACACACGGTTTTATTTTTGATTAATTATTTTTAATCTGTTGGTACGTCCCCACTACTGGATCGTTCCCCCCTCTCACCAAGGGGGTTGTGGGACTTCAAACCAACTAATGACCTCTTATTTCTTTTTCATCCTCTGAGAATTGCCATGCAAGTCACCCGCGCCCTACTCTCTGTATCTGATAAAACAGGTATTGTTGAATTTGCTCGTGAATTAGCCAACTCTGGTGTTGCTTTATTATCCACTGGTGGCACTTACAAACTCATCAAAGACAACGGTATTCCTGTACAAGAAGTCGCTGACTACACAGGTTTTCCTGAGATGATGGATGGTCGGGTTAAAACCTTACATCCTAAAATTCATGGCGGCATTTTAGGTCGTCGCGGAATGGATGATGAAGTTATGCAACAACATGGTATTGGTCGTATCGACTTAGTGGTCGTCAACCTTTACCCCTTCGCACAAACTGTTGCTAAACCGAATTGTCCTTTAGAAGATGCGATTGAAAATATCGACATTGGTGGGCCAACGATGGTGCGCTCAGCAGCAAAAAACAATGCTCATGTCGGTATTGTTGTTAACAGCAGCGATTATGCAGCGGTTTTAAGCGAAATTAAAACGACAGGCGGTTTAAGCCAAAGCACACGTTTTGACTTAGCAGTAAAAGCCTTTGAACATACTGCCGCTTACGATGGCATGATTGCCAATTATTTAGGTCGTTTAGTGACTGAACCCGCGCAACAATTTCCACGCACGTTTAACCAACAGTTTATTAAAACGCAAGATTTACGTTACGGTGAAAATCCTCATCAAAAAGCAGCGTTTTACGTAGAAGCACAACCAAAAGAAGTCAGCATTGCGACGGCTAAACAGTTACAAGGCAAAGAATTGTCTTATAACAACATCGCAGATACCGATGCTGCTTTGGAATGCGTTAAATCCTTTGTTAAACCTGCCTGTGTTATTGTTAAACACGCCAATCCTTGTGGTGTGTCCGTCTCCTTAGATGGCATTAAAGCCGCTTATGACTTAGCGTATCAAACGGATAGTGAATCTGCTTTTGGTGGCATCATTGCCTTTAACCGCGAATTAGATGCCGAAACCGCGCAAGCGATTGTTGACCGTCAATTTGTCGAAGTGATTATTGCTCCAAAAATCAGTGCCGAAGCGTTGGCAATTACCGCTACCAAACAAAATGTCCGCGTTTTAGAATGTGGTGAATGGTCGGCAGAACGTGCACAACAATTAGATTTTAAACGTGTTAACGGCGGTTTGTTAGTTCAAGATTTAGATATTGGCATGATTACCGATGGCGATTTAAAAGTCGTCACTAAACGTGCGCCCACCGAATCCGAAATTCATGATTTAATTTTTGCTTGGAAAGTGGCAAAGTTTGTGAAATCTAACGCCATTGTTTACGCCAAAGGCCGTCAAACCATTGGTATTGGCGCAGGTCAAATGAGCCGTGTTAACTCGGCGCGAATTGCCGCTATTAAAGCCGAACACGCTGGCCTACAAGTTCAAGGTGCGGTGATGGCGTCGGATGCTTTCTTCCCGTTCCGTGATGGTATTGATAACGCCGCCAAAGTTGGTATTAGTTGTGTCATTCAGCCCGGTGGTTCGATGCGTGATGCTGAAGTCATTGCCGCCGCTGACGAACACGGCATGGCGATGGTGTTTACGGGAATGCGTCATTTCCGTCACTAAGTAGCAGCCACTAAAGGCTTGGTTATCCAAGCCTTTTTTATTTTGAGCTCGTGGAGATTTACGATGAACATTCTTATTTTAGGCTCTGGTGGCCGTGAACACGCTCTCGCTTGGAAATGCGCCCAAGATCCTCGCGTGGCAAAAATCTTTGTGGTCACTGGCAATGCGGGCACTGCTACCGAAGCCAAATGCGAAAACGTCGCTCTGGATATGTTGGACAACGCTCAACTATTAGCGTTCGCTCAGGCTAATGATGTCGCATTAACAATCGTTGGTCCTGAAGCACCGTTAGTCAATGGCGTAGTCAATGCCTTTACGGCGGCGGGTCAAAAAATTTGGGGGCCAACCCAATACGCCGCGCAACTTGAAGGCTCTAAAGCATTTGCTAAAGACTTTTTAGCGCGTCAAGGTATTCCTACTGCATATTACTCCGTGTTTACCGACACCAACAAAGCACTAGCTTATGTCCGTGAAAAAGGCGCACCGATTGTTATTAAAGCCGATGGTTTAGCCGCAGGTAAAGGCGTGATTGTCGCCATGACTTTAGCCGAAGCCGAAGATGCGATTACCGATATGCTGTCAGGTAATAAATTTGGTAGTGCTGGTGCGCGTGTTGTTGTTGAAGAATTTTTAGACGGTGAAGAAGCCAGTTTTATTTGTATGGTTGATGGTGTCAATGCCTTAGCAATGGCCACCAGCCAAGACCATAAACGGATTGGTGATGGTGATACAGGCCCGAATACAGGCGGCATGGGAGCTTACTCTCCTGCCCCCGTCGTTACACCAGAAGTTCATGCGCGCGTAATGCGTGAAGTCATTATGCCAACAGTACAAGGCATGGCCGCTGAAGGTCATCCCTATACTGGCTTTTTATATGCGGGCTTGATGATTGATGAAACAGGCGCACCGAAAGTCATTGAATTTAACTGCCGTTTTGGCGACCCTGAAACCCAGCCGATTATGATGCGCTTGCAATCGTCACTCATTGAATTGGTGGAAGCAGGTTTAGCACAACAATTACCTAGTGAAGCGCAGTGGGATGCTCGTCCTGCCGTTGGTGTCGTTATGGCCGCTGGTAACTACCCGAATGATGTGCGTAAAGGTGACGTGATTCATGGCTTAAACCACGTTCAAACCGATAGTAAAGTTTTTCATGCAGGAACAAGCTTGCGAGATGGCGAAGTAGTGACCAATGGTGGGCGTGTTTTATGTGTCACTGCGTTAGGTAAAACGGTCGGCGAAGCGCAAGCCAACGCCTATCGTCATTTAGCGCAAATTACATGGGCAGACGAATATCATCGTAGCGATATTGGTTATCGCGCTATGGCGCGTGAGCAACAGGCACAACAACAGCAACAGTAATTATGAAAGCGAAGTAGGCTCAGTATTGACCGCTTCGCTTTTCATCATCCATCACAATATCAATGATGATGGCTATGGCCATGCCCTTTCTTCCAACCATGATGTTTGCGGTGGTGTTTTTTTCCGTGTCCGCGATGCTCATCACGCACATATACTACATTACTTCTAACTACTGTATTTTCTCTAACGACGACTTGCGGCTGCGAGCGTGACTGGCTTGTCCCGATGGCTGCGCCTGTTGCACCACCAATGGCTGCGCCAATAATCGCCCCATTACGGCCATTCATATCATGGCCAATTGCCGCGCCTACTGCACCACCGACACCGCCACCAACGACTGCACCTGTATCAGCTGCAAAGCTCATTGACGATGAGAGCAGCCCACAGAGTGCTAATAAAGGCATCATTTTTGTGTTCATAATCTACTTCCTTCAAGAGATATAGGAATTCGCGAGATTGCGAAATCATTATCCCTAGATGTAACAAAATTTGTCAGCACTCAAAGGTAAACTAGGTTAGATTTGCGTGAACAACAAGTAATGCTTATGTAAGTGTACAGGCTATAAGGTAACGCGTCGGTAAAATACGGTGTTGTTATGTACAGCCTTCACTTCATCTCAAACTTTTAAATTAGGATTAAATAATGGCTAATACCTCATCTTCATCACAAGCAAAAACCAGTGCTGCCTCGCGCATTGACAATCAAGTGTATAAAATCTTCCCCAATGACTTAAATGCCAAAAAAACAGTATTTGGCGGTTTAATTATGAGCATGGCCGATAGATTGGCCGTGGTGGTTGCCGAGCGACATAGCGGTCAAACGTGTGTAACCGCATCTGTGGATTCGTGGCATTTTGTTGCCCCCGCCAAAGAAAACGATACGTTATTATTCAGTGTCTCTATCAATAAAGCGTGGGGTTCGTCGATGGAAATTGGCGTGCGTGTCGATGCTGAAAACAGTTATGCGGGAACGAAACGTCATATCGTATCGGCCTATTTTACCTTTGTCGCTTTAGATGATGATGGCAAAACCGTCAGTGTTCCTGAGTTTCTCCCAGAAACAGACCGTGAGAAACAACGCTTTGCATCAGCAGAAATTAGACGACAAGCACGCCTAGCGGTGAGAGAGCAATTGAAAAAATACAAATAAAAAAGTCGGCGTTAAAAGCCGACTTTTTATATGTTGCGCAATTACTTACCGTAACGGCTCGCCATTTTCTCTAAAGAAATGGGGTTAATTTTGCTTGCATTACCCGCAGTACCAAAGGCTTCATAGCGGTCAATACAAACATCACGCATCGCGGTAATGGTTTTGGCAAAGTATTTACGCGGGTCAAATTCAGCAGGATTTTTCGCCATAAACTGACGAATTGCCCCTGTCGAAGCCAAACGCAAATCAGTGTCGATATTGACTTTACGCACGCCATGCTTAATCGCTTCGACGATTTGTTCCACAGGAACACCGTAAGTTTCTTTAATATCACCACCGAACTCGTTAATAATCGCCAACCAATCTTGTGGTACAGAGCTAGAGCCGTGCATCACTAAATGGGTATTGGGAATCTTGGCGTGAATTTCTTTAATACGGTCAATCGCTAAAATATCGCCTGTTGGTGGACGGGTAAATTTATACGCACCGTGAGACGTACCAATGGCAATAGCCAAGGCATCTACACCTGTATCCGCGACAAAACTTGCGGCTTCTTCGACGCTAGTCAGCAATTGTGAGTGATCTAACACGCCTTCTGCGCCGACACCATCTTCTTCACCCGCCATACCTGTTTCTAGCGAACCCAAGCAGCCGATTTCACCTTCAACCGACACGCCACAGGCATGAGCCAACGCAACGACATTACGCGTGACACGGACGTTATAGTCATAGCTAGTCGGTGTTTTACCATCTTCCGCTAAAGAACCATCCATCATCACCGAACTAAAGCCCAATTGAATTGATCGTTGGCAAATAGCAGGGCTAGTGCCGTGATCTTGGTGCATGACCACAGGAATATGCGGAAACTCTTCAATAGCCGCCAAAATCAAATGACGTAAAAACGGTGCACCCGCATATTTACGCGCACCTGCGGAGGCTTGCACAATGACAGGTGAATTGGTTTTGTCTGCTGCTTCCATAATGGCGCGCATTTGTTCTAAGTTATTGACGTTAAATGCAGGAATCCCATAACCATACTCAGCAGCATGGTCTAACATTTGACGTAACGAAATTAAAGCCACTTGTATTCTCCTTCATAATGGGGGTAAAAAATGTATTTATGACCCTAATGTTTCTAATAAATCACCGCGTCTAAAGGTCGCAGAAAGCTGCTGTAACGACACATCACGTTTCCCGTAAAGTAAATCTAACGCCTGTTGCAATTGCACGATTGCCGTTTCCATATACTGGTCTTTTTGCTGGCTTAGCAACGCTTCTAAGCGTACAAACTCACGATGTGTCACATCCATAAGCTTGAGCCTAGCCTCTGTCAGTAATTGATGCCCCATAAGCATAGCCAAATAATGCGCTGCATACGGCAAAAAAACGGGTGGCTTGTCTAGTGTTGGACGTTTACGTTCGTTTTCGACAATGCGGAAAATTAACACTGCCAACACCGCTTGGCTCGCGTTTAAGCCATCAAAAATTGTATGATATAATTTACCAAAATGTTCTTGGCGACGAAATTTTGCTTGATGTGGCTTATTACGCCAAATGGCTAATGTAGCTTCCGCGGCAATAGTATTGGCAATAAATTTGCCCCCCGTGCTACTATCATCACGTTTACGTTTGTAGCTATAGCCTAAACCTTGTATGCCTGTTTCTAATTGCTGTTGCAAAGCATCATTCGATTGTAAGTCGCGTAAATCAACGGGGTTTTGGCTATTGGTGGCATAAGTAATATCACGCACAAAGTCTTGATCATCGTCCGCTAGCTCATACAAGCGCAATAACACATAGGTATCGGCAAAAGCTGCGTCATTGTGTTGTTCCAAAGTTTGCTGAATAGTTTTTGATGTTTGCCCGCCGTTAATCACTTGTATTCCTTCAAGCTTCAACTGGTAGCTTTCACCTTGCAAAGCATTGTGGCGGAACTTACGACAAATAACGGTTAAACCATTGTTAAAGAAATAAAAGTCAGGGCGCGTTTCGGGGTTGACTAAGGTTTGACTCATAGCCGAATTGACACGGTTAGCATGCAAGCCTAAATAACGGCGAATATTACGCTCCAACAACACATCACCATGCCTACTAAATAATTTAGCCACTTCTGCTACTGACACTTTACCAATTAACACCCGTCTAAAATTAAACTCTTCAATCACTGCTTTACCGTGCAACTGAATACTATCGTCAACCTGTTTTTTACGTTGCAAATAATTAACAATGCTATCGTGGTTAACATGTAACCATTGCACTTGACTACTAGCCAAACCTGATTGTTCGATGGCATATTGCCCTTGCTGATTCCATACTTTTCCATTACTGCATAATACGCATTTCACATTAGGAATATAACCGTCACGAATCAAGGAGCGAATTTCCTCAATACGAGGTTTAAGGTACTCATTCATATCTAGCCGTTTAGCAGGATCAAATAAGGTTGCCACTGTATGGATGGCCGATTTAATGGCATTTTCCGAAAAATCAGCTTCCCCCGATAAGTCTTTATGTTTGTATTTCCCCTGAAACAAAGTGACACTAAACTCACCATCTTCAATATCACTTAAATACAAAGCATCAACGCCAGCATCGTTACCACCTTCAGTCAATAGTTCAGCGGCCTCTGACAAAGGCAAGTCTAAAACCACGCTAACACATAGCAAGACAAACGCAACTGAGCGTTGCTTAGTCACATCTTGCTTAGCAAAAGGCTGTAACAAGTCAACATGATCCGCTATCAGACCACTCAATCTCTGGTCAATAATACTGGCATTGATATTCACAACATTGCTCCGCGCTTGGCGGCTTCTTCTAATGCTTCGACCGCAGGTAGTTTTTTGCCTTCGACAAACTCTAAGAACGCGCCACCACCTGTAGAAATATAAGAAATTTGACCTGCAACACCATATTTATCAATCGCCGCTAAGGTGTCTCCACCGCCTGCAATGGAGAAACCTTTACTGCCTGCAATTGCGAGTGCTAAGGTTTTTGTGCCTTCGCCAAATTGGTCAAACTCAAAAACACCGACTGGGCCATTCCATAAAATCGTTTTTGCCGATTTAATAAAATTGGCAAAACGAGCCGCCGTTAATGGGCCAATATCTAAAATCATATCGTCATCTTCAACTTCTTTCACCGACTTGATGGTCGCGACCGCACTTTCAGCAAACTCTTTGGCGACAACGACATCTTCAGGTAGAGGGACACTGACGCTACGCGCAATTTCTTTCGCGGTTTCAATCATATCGGCTTCATATAAAGACTTACCGATGTTGTAACCTGCCGCCGCCAAGAAGGTATTGGCGATACCGCCACCGACAATCAGTTGGTCACAAACATCCGACAGGGACTTTAAAACGTCTAACTTAGTTGAGACTTTAGAGCCTGCAACCACCGCAATCATCGGGCTAGCGGGATTATCTAACGCCAATGCTAAGGCTTCTAATTCAGCCGCTAATAAAGGGCCTGCACAGGCAATAGGTGCAAATTTAGCAACACCGTGGGTTGAGGCTTCGGCACGATGAGCAGTACCAAAAGCATCCATGACAAAAACATCACACAAGGCGGCGTATTTTTGCGCTAATTCGTCGCTGTTTTTCTTTTCGCCTTTGTTAAAGCGCACATTTTCAAATAACACCACTTCGCCTGCGGGAATGGCATAACCATCAACATAACTTTCGATTAAAGACACAGGACGCGACAAAGCTTTACTCAAATAAGCAGCAACTGGCAATAACGAATTTTCTGCTGAAGATTCACCTTCGGTCGGACGACCTAAATGCGAACAGACCATCACCGATGCGCCTTTGGCTAAGGCTAATTTAATGGTCGGTAATGACGCTAAAATACGAGCATCGCTAGTAATTTTTCCATCTTTCACAGGAACATTCAAATCTTCACGAATTAACACACGCTTGCCGTTCAAATCTAAATCGGCCATTTTTAAGACGGACATTCTGGACTCCTACTGCGGTAAATCAGTTCTAAAATTAACTAACATATTTCGGACTTAGACACTCATAGCGATACCATGCCTTAGTCTTGCATTATTGGGCGTTATTTCATCACGATTTCACCGACAAACCTATGACGAAATCGCGATTTTTAGCGCATTTTTGCTAAAACTAAACACAAATCTAATAAACGGTTGGCATAACCCCATTCGTTGTCATACCACGCCAATACTTTTGCCTGTTGGCCGACAATTTTGGTTTCGGTCGCATCAAAAATTAAGGAGTACGGGGAATGATTAAAATCACTAGAAACCAACCATTCATCACAATAACTTAAGATTTCGTGATACTCATTGGCGGCTTTCTTCTTAAACAACGCATTAATGGCTTCAGCCGTCATGGGCTTTTCAGCAACAAAACTTAAATCTATCGCTGCAACATTTAAAGTCGGCACACGAATCGAATAACCTGCAATTTTATCGGCTAAATGGGGCAATACCCGTTTGAGTGCGCCAATACTGCTGGATGTGGTGGGGATGATGTTATGACCCGCCGCCCTACTGCGTCGTAAGTCACGATGTGTGTGGTCTAACAAGACTTGGTCTGAAGTAACGGCATGAATTTCCGTCATTAATGCCGATTGAATACCAAAGGCTTCATCCAAAATCTTCATCATCGGTACGAGTGCATGAGTCGTACATGAAACACTAGAGATGATTTTTTGCTCATGCGTCAATAGTAGATGATTGACACCATAGACAATCGTTGCATCGACTTCATCAAACGGTGCAGCACCAATAATGACTTTATCTGCACCCGCTTGTAAGTGCCGAGCCGCTTCTTTTTTGGCACGAAAAAACCCTGTGCACTCTAACACCACGTCAACCTGTAACGCTTGCCAAGGTAATAACTCAGGCTGTGCTTGCTGCAATAAAGGGATACGGTAACTCGTTGCGCCTTCTGATGCCTTAATCACTAAGTCTGTATCGTCTAGATCCGCTTTGCCAATAAATCGGCCATGGGTGCTGTCATAACGGGTCAGGTGAACCAGTGCTTCAGGATCACCTAAATCATTAATGGCGACAAATTCTAATTGTGATGGGCAACCACGCTCAACCCAAGCCCGTAAAACATTACGGCCAATACGCCCATAACCATTGATAGCAATACGAAGCGGTGATTCACTCATAAAACTATCGTATTCCTATAGATAAACAACTGGGTCTTGATAGATAAACAACTGGGTCTTGATAGATAAAGGAGCAGGTTTAAAAACCTGCTCCAATCTCATTCTTACTGAGAAACGGCATTCACCGCTGCCACAACAGCCTCAACGGTAATACCAAAATGCTGATACAAGTCTTTAATCGGTGCGGACTCACCAAAGGTAGTCATGCCAATCACTTTGCCGTCTAAACCGACAAATTTATACCAATAATCGGCATGAGAAGCTTCAACAGCCACGCGCGCACGCACTTCTGGCGGTAACACTTTATCGCGATACGCCGCATCTTGTGCCATAAAGACATCTACCGCAGGCATAGAAACGACACGTACGCCTTTGCCTTGGGCTGTTAGCTCTTGCTGCGCTTTTACTGCCAATTCAATTTCCGAACCTGTAGCAATAATAATCGCCTCAAGAACACCTGTTTCTTGCACCAAGGTATAAGCCCCACGACTGATGTTATCTAATTGCAAGGCATCACGGTCTAAGTGCGGTAAATTTTGACGGGAGAAAATCAACGAGGTCGGGCCATTGTTTTTTTGCAAGGCTGCTAACCAAGCTACTGCTGATTCAACAGCATCAGCAGGTCGCCAGACCGACATATTCGGTGTACCACGTAAACTGGCTAATTGTTCAATCGGTTGATGCGTTGGGCCATCCTCACCTAAACCAATGGAGTCATGGGTAAAGACGTAAATCACTCGTTGTTTCATCAACGCGCTCATACGCACGGCGTTACGGGCATATTCCATGAAGATTAAGAACGTTGCGCCATAAGGAATAAAACCACCATGCAAGGCCATACCGTTCATCATGGCACTCATGCCAAACTCACGGACACCATAAAACACATAGTTGCCTGCGGGATTTTCTTGTACGCCATGACAACCTTTCCACAAGGTCAAATTTGAACCTGCTAAGTCCGCCGAACCGCCTAATAACTCAGGCAACAAGGGACCAAAGGCATTTAAGGCATTTTGCGAGGCTTTACGGCTGGCAATGGTTTCACCTTTAGTCGCCACTTCTTCGATATAGGCTTTGGCTTGTAAAGCAAACGATGCAGGCAATTCACCTTTCAAACGACGATTTAATTCAGCCGCTAATTCTGGATGGGCTTTTTGATAGGCTTCAAAATTAGCCTCCCAATTTTTTTCTAAAACTTCGCCTTTCGCAGTGGAATCCCATGCTTCGTAAATATCAGCAGGGATTTCAAAGGCGGGATATTCCCAACCCATGGCTTCACGCGCACCTGAAATTTCTGCCGCGCCTAACGGTGCGCCATGACAATCTTCTTTACCCTGCTTAGTCGGAGCACCACAACCAATCACTGTTTTACAGATAATTAAGGTCGGGCGTGATGTGTCTGCATGGGCAGCAATAATCGCTTCACGTATCGCAGCACTGTCGTGGCCATCTATTTGACCGATCACTTGCCAGCCATAAGATGCAAAGCGTTGGGCAGTATTATCGGTAAACCAGCCTTCCACTTCGCCATCAATAGAAATGCCATTATCATCATAAAAAGCAATTAACTTGCCGAGTTTGAGTGTGCCTGCCAACGAAGAGACTTCATGAGAAATGCCCTCCATCAAACAACCATCACCTAAGAAGCAATAGGTGTGGTGATTGACGACATCAAAGCCATCACGGTTAAATTGTGCCGCTAAGGTTTTTTCTGCGAGTGCCATACCCACGGCATTGGCTAAACCTTGACCGAGTGGCCCTGTCGTTGTTTCAACACCTGCGGTATAACCGTACTCAGGATGGCCGGGGGTGCGGCTGTGCATTTGACGGAACTGCTTTAAGTCTTCAATACCTAAGTCATAACCTGTTAAGTGCAATAATGCATATTGCAGCATCGAACCATGACCATTAGATAAGACAAAACGGTCACGATTTGGCCATTGCGGGTTTTTAGGATTATGACGCAACACTCCACGCCATAACACTTCGGCAATATCGGCCATGCCCATTGGCGCACCTGGATGGCCAGAGTTAGCTTTTTGCACAGCATCCATAGCAAGGGCACGAATAGCATTGGCAAAGCGGCGTTCAGGTAAGGCAACGGCGGTCATAAAGCGACTCCAAAAACGGGCAACGGCTAAAATTCAGAATAAAACCAACGCTCAGACAAACAAAAGTAGTGAGTATCAGCATTAATGAGGGCGTAATTGTCGCTGAATTGGTGGCACGGGGCAAATGCTATTGAGATGAGAGGTCGAGAATGGGTGACTTAGACACAAATTAATCTTAGCAAATCATCAACATGATTATTTTTAATACTGAACCCTAAAATTGTTCCCTTGCCCTCTTCTCACAAAAACCTTATCTTTGTTCACTTTTTAAATTTTTGTCTTGTTAAGGTTATTGCCATGAGCGACTACAGCGTTTTTACCAGTGAATCCGTTTCCGAAGGGCATCCCGATAAAATTGCCGACCAAATTTCCGATGCCGTATTAGACGCAATTATTGCCAAAGATAAATATGCACGGGTGGCCTGTGAAACGATGGTGAAAACAGGTGTTGCTATTATTTCGGGCGAAATTACCACGAGCGCATGGATTGATTTAGAAGATTTAGTGCGTGGCGTGATTAATGATATTGGCTACAACTCCTCCGCTGTCGGTTACGATGGTTCAACGTGCGGCATTATCAATATTATTGGCAAACAATCCGTTGATATTGCTCAAGGTGTTGACCGTTCACGCTCCGAAGACCAAGGCGCAGGCGATCAAGGTTTAATGTTTGGTTATGCCAGCAACGAAACCGATGTGTTAATGCCTGCGCCTATTTGTTACGCCCATCGTTTAGTCGAACGTCAAGCCGAAGTGCGTAAAGGCGGTTTATTGCCGTGGTTACGTCCTGATGCTAAATCGCAAGTCACGTTCCGTTATGAAAATGGTAAGCCTGTTGCTATTGATGCAGTGGTTCTATCCACACAACATAATCCAGAAATTGCTTATGGCGACTTGCGTGAAGCGGTGATGGAGCTGATTGTTAAACATGTATTGCCTGCAGAATGGCTGCATAAAGGCACACAATTCCATATTAACCCCACAGGTCAATTTATTATTGGCGGCCCTGTCGGTGATTGTGGTTTAACAGGCCGTAAAATCATTGTCGATTCTTATGGTGGCATGGCGCGTCATGGTGGCGGTGCATTTTCGGGTAAAGACCCGTCAAAAGTTGACCGCTCTGCTGCCTATGCGGGTCGTTATGTCGCTAAAAACTTGGTTGCCGCAGGTTTGGCAGACCGTTGTGAGCTACAAGTATCGTATGCGATTGGGGTTGCTGAACCGACTTCTATCTCAGTCAATACGTTTGGTACAGGCAAAATTAGTGATGAAAAAATGATTGCGCTAATTCGCCGTCACTTTGACTTACGTCCTTACGCGATTACTAAAATGTTAGATTTATTGCACCCAATGTATAAAGTGACTGCCGCTTATGGTCATTTTGGGCGGACACCTACGGTACAGACGGTGGATGATGATACGTTCACCACATTTACTTGGGAAAAAACGGATAAAGCCGAAGCCTTAAAAGCGGATGCGGGAATCTAGACGATTTCTAATTGATTTTTAGGGGCTATTGACGTTTAGTTAATGTCCCCCCTTCGACTCCGCTCAGGCAGCGTTTAGACGTTGGCTGAGCGGAGTCGAAGCCTAATTTCAAAACACCAACAACCCATACCCTGCCTGATTACTTTATCAATGGCTTCTTCAACCATCGCTCCAACATCGCCGCTAACTCTTTGCGTTTAAAGGGTTTTGCTAATACATCATCCATGCCGCTCGCTAAACAGGCAGCACGCTCGTCACTTAAAACACTGGCTGTCACCGCAACAATCGGAATACGCGCTAAACGATGTATTTTTTCATGCTCCCGATAACGAGTGGTTGCCTCAAAACCGTCCATTTCGGGCATCTGGCAATCCATCAGCACCAAATCATAATGCGAGTTGATTAATACATCTAACGCTTGCTGGCCATTAGCAACTATATCGACATCACAACCCAAGACATGAAGCATCGCTTTCATGACATCTTGATTGGTGGGCGTATCTTCGGCCAGTAAAATATGAGCACCCTGCCACGAAGTCCGCAAAGACTGCTGCGCAACAATACTCAAGGTATTTTCGATAGGATTTTCACTCGCGGGTTGCAAGGAGACTACGAACTGAAAACAACTTCCTTGTCCCAACTCACTTTGAATGGTAATGCTACCGCCCATCAACTCAACCAACTGCTTAACAATCGCCAAGCCTAGTCCAGTACCACCAAAACGTCGAGTATGCGAACTATCGGCTTGAATAAATGGCTGAAATAATTGGGTTTGTACTTCAGGTTTAATACCAATGCCTGTATCCGTCACTTTGAACAATAGTGAAGACTTGGTGTGCTTTTGTCGTTGGACACTAATATTGACATGGCCTTGCTCCGTAAACTTTAACGCATTGCCAACGAGATTCAGCAAAATCTGCCGTAACCGACTGGCATCACCATTCATCATTGCAGGCACATCAGGATCAATGCGATTTGTTAAGACCAAGCCTCGACGATGGGCTTGCTCAGAGAGCAAGCTTTCTACATCTTGAATAACGGTTCTTGGGCTAAAATCTGCGGACTCTAGAACTAAACGTCCCGCTTCAATTTTTGAAAAGTCCAAAATATCATTAATAATCAGCAGTAACGACTCGCCTGAACCATGAACTGTTTCGACATAACGACGCTGTCTAGCATCTAATACGGTACCTAATAACAATTCCGACATACCTAAAATACCATTCATCGGTGTTCTGATTTCATGGCTCATGGTCGCTAAAAACTGAGATTTGGCACGACTCGCCGCTTCTGCCGCATCTTTGGCAATACTTAATTCACGAGTACGTTGAACGACTAATTGTTCTAAACCTTCACGATGTAACTTTAACTCAGTATCGCGCTGCTCAATATTTGCCAACATTTCATTAAAACGATCGACTAAATGGCCGATTTCATCAGTGCCACTGCCCATCGCGCGTAAAGAATAGTTTTTCTGAGCGGATACCACTTCGGCCATGGTTGCCAAACTTAAAATTGGCTCGGTTAGATGTTTACCAACACGCAATCCTAATAAGGCCGCCAACAGTAAAGCGAACAATAATAACAGGGCCAAACCACCTAAATACATCGCTAATGTCAGCCACAAAGGCATCATATTGACATCAATATGCAGATAACCAATCAACTCTTCTTCTAAATAAATCGGCTCTTTAATGTGCAAACGTTGAGTAAACCATTGACCACGGTTATCACTTTTATCCGCGCAAACAGTTTTTGAATGTGTACTTGAAGATTGATGCCATTCGGCAAATACACTACCTGACGCTCTAATAATACAGGCGTAAATAATATTTGGATCACTTCGCAAAGAACTCAGCACATTCGTAGTTTCTTTAATATCATCAAAGGTCAACGCCGCCTGGCTATTAAACGAAGTCACTTGGGCGAGTGTTTTGACGCGCTGATTGGTTTCTTCATGAAGTTTAACGACTGAGGTAATTGCAAAACTTAGCCATGCAACGAGCAATGCCGAACCCGCACTGAGAAACAATATTCGACGCAATTTTTGATGAAGAGGTAAATGGCTTAGCTGAATCATTGCCTACCCCTAGTGTGGTGTACGCGCAAGCTGGAGCATGCGCGCACTAAGTTTAAGGCCATTGTTATGAGTCGCACTTTGATTGATGGCAAATTGCACTCGCTGCGACTCCACGTACAAGCTAATCATGCCTCCCTGCTTGATAAAATCCGCATTGTCAGCCACCGTTAACGTTGGCGCGTCACCTAAATCTTGAAGTAACTGTTGTTGATGTGCAAACTCGCTGTTGGCGATGAATAAAATATGACAACTATTATTTTGCAAATATTGCGTTAAATCAGTGATGATATTTAAACGTAACTGCCGTCCTTGAACTTCTTTTTTTTCTAGCACTTGTAAAGCCGAACCGACATTATCTTTACCGATGACACAAAGAACTAATGGGGCTTCTTTAGAAGAAAAAGCATTTTCAGGCCATTCAACAAACTTGGCGAAATTATAAACAAACGCGGCTTTGACCTGATCTTCACTCGGTTCTCCACGCGCAAACAGGCTCAGGCTTAACATACTCAATAAGCCTAATACTAGTCCTTTAATCACCGTCGCCTGACGATGCCCCATTATGACTCTCCCATATGGAGTATTTTATTGTTCTATGTTCATAGTTAAAGAAAGCCAATCCCTAATTAAGCCTAAAGTATAATCAACAGACGGTGCAAACCCTAAAGCAAAGTATGCTGATTTAATACATACGTTTTTATAATGAAATCAGGTCAAAAACAATTAGTTGACGACCTGTAATACGCCCCTATCCTATCATTATTTTTCCTGTACACTGACGGATATTTCAGTTTTAGTCATCCGCAGCCAGCAAAACCCCGTACAAATGTAACAAATTATTTACACAAATAGGCTATTCACCATCGCCTCTGCTCGCTATAAAGCTAGTAAGAAGTATTGATGCGCTTTAAGGCATCGTCTGGATTCAGTGCCAAGAACGATCTGGACAATGAATCACTCTCCAAACAAATGAAGTTTATTTGGTACACCGCCTCATCAGGAATATGTTTATGAAAGCTCCCATCGCACTATTGTTAGCCTTGATTGCCAGCCCTAGTTTTGCCGACTCTTTGGCCTTAGATTTAAATGACAATTCCGTGCGTCTAAATTATCAACATAGCTTAGATACTAACTATCAAGCTGACGCGGCATGGATACACACCAAAGACTTAGGTAATACCGTCACTGCGGGTTTTAACCTGAAGCAAACGCTAAACAATGACATTAGTGCCTTAATTGGCGGTAAAGCCGTATTTCAACAGCATGATTCCTTACCAGATGGTACGGCCATTGCGATTGGCGGCCTGATTAGAGTGACACCTGCCGCTAACAAAAATGTATCCTTGTCTTTGTCAGGCTACTTCGCGCCTAACGTTTTATCGTTTGGCGATATGAACGACTATCGCGAACTTGAATTACGTGGTGAATATCAAGTGAGTGAGCAATTAACCGCTTACGTTGGCTATCGCAACAATCGTGCTGACTACGGCAATCTTGGCTCACATAATCTTTATGATGGCGCAATGATTGGTGGTGAGTTTCACTTCTAATTTGCCTATTGAGGACTTAGGCTGTTTTAATGCCAAAATCCTCTATGTGTCAGGGCGTGAAAACCCACGCCCTACGCTACGCTTGTTTCTTCTTACGATACTCAATCGGCGTTAAATTTGTCCACCGCTTAAAAGCACGATAAAACGTACTCGGCTCAGAAAAACCCGTCAAATAAACTATCTGCTCAATACTTTCACTCGTATGCGCCAATAACCGCTTGGCTAAACGGCAACGATAATCGGCTAATACTTGATTAAAACTACTTCCCGCTTCAGCTAATTGACTACGTAAACGTCTAGGCGCGACACTTAAGCGTTTTGCCACTGTTTCCAAACTGGTATTGCCACTTTCTAAGGATTCGCCAATCGCCCTTCGTACTTCGGTGACTAAATCAAAACGCGCTAATTCTTGTAGTTTTTCGTGGGCTAATTGCTCGTGAAAACGTAATAACTCAGGCTCTGCTTGCCAAATACGGCTATTTAACACTTCGGGTTTAAAATAAACACGGATTGCTTCGGCACCCAACACCACAGGACAACCATAAACGCGCTCATATTCTTCAGGATTTGCCCCTTCGGTATGGGTAAAATAAATCATTAACGGCTGAAATTGGCTTTCGGAAACAAACCTAAAAAAACGTAACACCGCCACCATAATACATTCGGTAGTGTGTCGATAAGCACCATCATTGAGCATATTCGTTAGATAACACTCATCATCCGTTATCACTAACTGTGCTTGCAACATATCACTGATTAAACGCTGATAAGCCAAGACTCGTTTTAGCCCTTCTCCAAACGTCGAACTACTTAAAAACAAATACTCTAATACTTGACCACGATACAACGGCAAATGCTCGCCCAAATGCAAACCAATATGGGGATTTTTAGAAACTGCTTCGGCAGACTGCCAAAACGCAATTTGTGCCGCTGACGGTGTACGGGCATTGGCTTCTAAATGATTAAGACCCACACCTGCGCCCATTAATACTTGCTCCGCAGGCAAACCCGCATTACGCATCGCCTGAAAGACAAAACGCAGAATAATCGCGGAGTCGGTACGTTCTGACATGGGTCTTAACCTCATTGCTTTTTAGTAAAATTAAACGTGAATTTATATAAAGTTATTATTAGCCCAAGTAAAGCATTATTAATCTTATAATCAACATCTTACTTGACTGATGATGACTATTTCACCTAAATCTTTATCGTTTGCACGACATCGTATGCAGGAACTTGATAGGGATGACTTTGTTTTAAGGCTGCCACTGCACCTTGCAGAAAAGCTTCGGCACAAACCATCTCCACTTTATACTCTGCCACGTATTCAAGCGTGCCATTTTTACCAATAAATGGTGAAGATCCTGCTAATGGCCGAAACTGGCCAACACCTAATATTTGCCACGCACAGCACTCATAATCGCCAATCTGTCCTGCACCTGCGGTAAACATCGCTGACTTGACGATTTCCACATGCGTTACTGGCACATAAAAAGTAATTTTATACATAAAGCTATTTTCTCAAACGGCAAAGCAACCTAACATGACTTAGGTCTAAAAAGCCATTCACCATTTTACTATCGCCTGTTAAGGACACTCACGATGTTATATCGCTTAAACAATCAATATCTTAGTGTAGAAATAAACAGTTTAGGTGCTGAATTAAAAAGCGTCAAAAATATCAATAACAACATAGAGTATATGTGGCAAGCAAACCCCGAATTTTGGGGCAGAACTTCACCTGTTTTGTTTCCTATTGTTGGCCGATTAACTAACAATACAACACTCATCAATAAACAAACCTACGAAATAACTCAACATGGTTTTGTTCGTGATATGGAATTTAGCTGTATTGAGCAAAGTGAGTCACACTTATTATTTCTAGTGTCATCAAACGAAAAAACTAGACTACTTTATCCCTTTGATTTTAAATTAACTATTCGCTATACCTTGCAAGAAAATGAACTACTCGTGCAATGGCAAGTGCATAATCCGAATAGTGAAACCATGCCCTTTTCAATTGGCGCACATCCTGCCTTTTCAACCCAACTACAAGCACAAGACCAGTTTGAAGATTATGAAGTGAGTTTTGATCAGGCAAAACAATACTATTTATGGCAACTCAATGACGCGATGCAATTGGTCGATAAGCCAGTTGTTTTTCAAGAATCATTACAGACTTTTGCCCTGAGTTATCATTATTTTGAAATTGATGCTTTGGTGTTTCCACATCGACAAATCAATACGATTAGCTTGAAGAACAAACATCACGGACATGGCGTAACCGTCGATTTTACGGGCTTCCCCGAAGTAGCCTTATGGACAGCTGACGGCAAAAACAAACGCTCGCCATTTTTGTGTATTGAGCCGTGGTTTGGTTATGCTGACTTAGAAAACGGCGCGCCTGAATTAACCCACAAAGCGGGGATTCAGCATTTAGCTGCTGGGGAACAATTTAACGCTCAATATGGCATAACCTTTTTTTAGAGCTTGGCCAAATACTGTTGGGCAATTACCCGAAATGGTTCACTAATTCGGGCATCCTCACTCAATTTGAGCCAATAGTTTTTTGCCCATGTCACGGCTATTGGCCAAATGCCTTGTGTTAACACGGTTGGTTGAGCGATTTTTATCTCACGCTCTACCACTTCACCATGCGTTGTTGGCGCAAAACACATCGGCAACATATCGTAGATTGGTGCTAAAGACAGCGAAAAATCATCCGCCAAAAAGAAACTAATATTGCCATTGTGCATATCTTCATTAGCAATTAAGCGTCCAAAGGCAAACACTTGCAGCATCGTTTGATAGTCTGTGCGGGTGATTTTTTTCAGAGCTAATAACGATTGTGCTTGCTCATCCCATGCTTTGTTATGACCAACAAACTCATTACTGACTGCATCTAAAGACACCATCCCACGCCGCCCTAAACAGGGTGTTCGATCAAAACGCACCACTTCTAAAAACGTCCGCCCTGCGGTGCTCACAATGGCACTATCTGCCGCCGCTACTCCGTATTGTTTAAGTGTTTGTAATGCGAGATGTTCGGCAATCAGCAAATCAGACCAACGTTGACCATTGGCGGTTTGAATTGGGGGACTAAATTTAACCAACAATTCTAAGGCTTGATTATTTTCAATGACAAATAAAGCAAATTTGGGTTGCTCACCAGCGGCAGCAGACTTAGCTGTTTCTTGGCCGACAATTTTGGTCGCTTCACGTTCATAAGCCAAACGGGCTTTGTCGAGGCTGTCTTCATCTTCGGGTCGCCAAATGTCTTTTTGTAGTTGTAGATATAACAGCCGACTTTCTTCACCGACTAAATAATGGCTCGGCTGGACAAAACCAAATTTCAATAAAAAAGACAACACATCATCATCATGCCAATCTTGCAAACGTGTCGGCAACCCTAGACTTTGGTGAACTTGTTTAAATTCACGCCCTAGAAAGCCTTGAGGCCGAACATCCCATAAAAACCACGGTAAACTTTCATATAGACTGTCCCTTTCTGTTATCGCATCACGCCAGACATAATAATGGGGATAAACCGCGATTAACTGCCCTGCAAAATGAACTTCGGCTTGTTGATTAACGCGATAAACAGGCCATTCTGCACTTAACTGACGAATTGGACGTTTTAAGGCATAACGAGTAGCACGGGCTTGGCCTATTTTAATAATATGCGGCTGTTGCTTTAAATGGCGTGAAAGCGTGGGTTGGGAGAGTTGTAATGCCGCCATTAAGCTAGATGCATTTTGCGGCTGTTTGCTGAGTAATTTTTCTAGGCAAGGATGATTCATGGAGTGAATAGATTTTGTAGTTATTTTTACTAGTTTACGCTATGTTTTTTGGTGTTTGAAAGATATTTTATGAATAGATTTATATTCATAATGCTAATGACCGCCATATTGTGCGCATCCATTTAAAATAATGAGCGATTCATTTATTTCATTGACTTATGAGCATCACTTAACGTAGAACTAGGTCACTGATTAAACAAATTGACTCCGATAAAATAGCGGCTAAATAACAAACAATAAATACGATAAGGCATAAAATATGAAGACTTGGCGACAACGACTGGCCGCAGTACTGGAATGGAGTGAAGTTGATAAAAGCATTTTTGTAATGCTGTTATTGATACCTATTTTAGGGGCATATATTGCCAGTATTATTGCCCTTCAATTGATGCCCAATGCCACGCTCTTGGTACACTTAGAGCCATTGCATGAGTTGTTAAAGATTGAACTTGGTCTTCTCTTTGGTGCATTAGTCATTACTGGTGTTGGCATATATCTGCGAAAAAGAAGGCCAACTACGCTTTGGATTCAACACCTAGCAACACAATACTATTCGCTTTCACTCATCACGTGCAGTTATTACATTGGCACTTTAACTTTTTGCACGGGTGTCGTGCTATTGGGTGCTCCTGTTTTTGGCTTTATTCTGCTCAACAGACGTGTCGTCTGGGGTGCAACGATTGTCTCTACCATTGCCTTGCTTGGCCTAACCTATGCTACCGCCTATGGTTGGTTGCCCTATGCACCAGCCGTCATTCCACCAACCAATAGTGCGACTAATCTTATTTGGGTCAATCTTATTTTCTTTTATACCGCGCCACATTTTATTGTCATTATTATGTTTGCCGACCAGATTTTACATTACTGGCGTAATCGTGAAGACACCATCCGTACGTTGTCCCGAACAGATATGCTGACGAGCTTATTAAACCGCCGCAGCATTATGGAGCTACTTGATATGGAGGTAGCTCGCACGCTGCGCCACGGCCCACCTCTCACCATCGTGATTTTGGATTTAGACCACTTTAAGCGCATCAACGATACATGGGGACATCCTACGGGCGACCGAGTACTAAAAGAAGCGGCACGTATCCTCACAACGTGCATTCGGAAATGCGACTTAGTTGGGCGTTTTGGCGGTGAAGAATTTATGATTATGTTACCCGACACCACACTTGCAGGTGCAGCAACATTAATTGAACGTTGCCGTGCGATATTGGCAGAAACCACGATCCTTGCCGACAATGGCGACACTATTCACATAAGTGGTAGCTTTGGTTTAGCCAGTAATGAAAATCGACTATTACTATCGACGGAGGCCATGATAAAACTTGCAGATGAGGCACTTTATCGTGCAAAAGCTGAAGGTCGTAATCGCTTGGAATTGGCATTACCTTTTGCTTGATTAGCCATTTAAGTAGGAGTCGATGGCTGCTTAGGCTTTTTATTTGCGTTAAAGATAATAGAGCTACAAGGCAAATCAGGCACACAATCGCCTAACTCTAGGGCGCAATCACATTTATCTGTTTTTGAACATTCGCGTTGTCGGGGGCGATTGCGTCTTCTGCTGCGCTCACGGCGTTCTCGTTCTTTTTTTTCGCGCTCTGTTTCTAAGTATTGATACGCCAAATGGCAGTTTACAAACTGCTGTTTAATCAATGGCCAACCTGCAATAACACCATGTTCTGCAATGATATTTTTGACCATTGCTGAACATGATAATGAGTGATGATAACAAGCATAAGCACAGTTAAAACCTTTATGGGGTGATAGGTACTTTTGGTAGAGTGTGATTAGGAAAATGAAGAAGTGGCGCATGATGATGATTTTTCTGATAGGTAGCGGCATAAATAACATAAAAAAGGCGGATTAAATCCGCCCTTCTTCTTTTACCACAACCTTAATTAACCCACAAACACCCGTGCATTTCTAAACATCCGCATCCAAGCACCATCCTCATGCCATTGACTTGGCTGCCAAGAATTTTGCACCGCGCGGAACACGCGCTCAGGATGCGGCATTAATACCGTTGCCCGACCGTCGGTACTGGTGACACTGGTAATACCAAACGGCGAACCATTTGGATTTAAGGGATAAGTTTCTGTGGCTGCACCAGTGGCATCAGCAAAACGTAACGCCACTAAACCACTGGCATTTAAGGTATTGATTTCAGGATGCAAAACACGACCTTCGCCATGCGCCACCGCAATCGGCATGACCGAACCCGCCATCCCCGTAAAGAACAATGACGGAGATTCTTCTACCATCATCAATGCGGTACGGGCTTCAAACGATTCACTGTTGTTACGGACAAAACGTGGCCATAACTCTGCCCCCGGAATCAAATCTTTCAGTTGCGACAACATTTGGCAACCATTGCAGACACCCAAACTAAAGGTTTCAGGACGGGCAAAAAAGTCGGCAAATTCTGCACGCGCACGAGCATTAAACAACACCGACTTTGCCCAACCGCCACCTGCACCTAAAACATCACCATAAGAGAAGCCGCCACAAGCCACTAAGCCTTGGAAGGTTTTTAAGCTGACACGGCCACTGAGAATATCGCTCATGTGGACATCCACACTGGTGAAACCTGCTTTATCAAAGGCGGCGGCCATTTCGATATGACCATTCACGCCTTGTTCACGCAAAATAGCGACACGAGGACGCACACCTGTGGCGATAAATGGCGCGGCAATATCGGCATTCAAGTCATAACTTAACTGTGTAATTAAACCTGATTGTTTATCATCGGCAATAAGCGCGAACTCTTGCGCGGCGTATTCGGCATTGTCACGAATCGCTTGAATGCGATAACTGGTTTCTGCCCAATCTTGTTGCCATTGAGCGCGTGTACCTGTTAATACGGCTGCGCCGTTGTAATTAAAGCTAATGGTTTGTTGCGTGTTGATTGTGCCCAAAACACTTGCCGTCACTGTTGTGGCGGCAAATGCAGCTTGTACAGAGGCCAAGTCACTGGCGCGCACTTGAATCACTGCACCTAACTCTTCGTTAAATAATACGGCGGCAAGGTCTTGCTGACTGGCGGCTAATGCCGACACATCAATATCTAAACCGACACGACCTGCAAATGCCATTTCTGCTAATGTTGCTAATAAGCCGCCGTCACTGCGGTCATGGTACGCCAACAACTTACCGTCGGTATTGAGTTGTTGAATGGTGTTGAAGAAGTCTTTTAATAGCTGTGGATTATCCAGATCAGGCGCGACATTACCCAATTGACCATAGGCTTGCGCTAAAATTGATCCACCTAAGCGATTTTTGCCACCTCCCAAATCAATCAACAATAAAACACTATCAACATCGGTTTTGAGTTCAGGTGTGAGCGTTTTACGAATATCGACCACAGGTGCAAATGAAGTCACCGTTAATGACATAGGTGAAGTGACAGCATTGTTATCATCTCCCTCTTTCCAGACTGTCCGCATCGACAGCGAGTCTTTACCGACAGGAATAGCGATATCTAAAGCGGGACATAACTCCATTCCAACAGCTTTGACCGCTTCAAAAAGATTTTGGTCTTCCATGCCATAACCTGCGGCAGCCATCCAGTTAGCGGACAACTTAATATCGCCTAACTTTGCGATGCTGGCACAAGCAATGTTAGTAATCGCTTCACCGACCGCCATCCGTGCTGAGGCAGCAGCGTTAATCAATGCTAAGGGAGTACGTTCACCCATTGCCATTGCTTCGCCTGTATAAGCATGAAAACCACTGGCTGTGACAGCACAATCAGCCACAGGCACTTGATAACGACCAACCATTTGCTCACGCGCCACTAAGCCTGTCACCGAACGGTCGCCGATGGTAATCAAGAATGATTTTGAAGCAACTGTTGGCACTTGTAATACGCGTTTGGTCGCTTCTTGCAAATCAATCGTTGATGTATCAAACGCCGCTTGTTCAATCGTTTGTGTAGTGAATTGACGCGACATTTTAGGCGCTTTACCGAGCAATACTTGCATCGGCATATCCACTGCTTTATTGGCAAAATGATTGTCTTTCACCGTTAAATGCTGCACTTGTTCCGCTTGGCCTAGTACTGCAAAAGGACAACGCTCACGCGCACAAATGGCTTCAAATTCTGCTAAACGATTCGGGCGAACCGCTAACACATAACGCTCTTGCGCTTCATTACACCAAATCTCACGCGGACTCATACCACGCTCTAAATTAGGAATGTTGCGGAGTTCTAAGGTTGCGCCTAAATCATGTTCATGAACTAATTCAGGCATCGCGTTAGATAAACCACCTGCACCGACATCATGCACCGAGACAAAGGGATTGTTCTCACCCATCGCCCAACAGACATCAATGACTTCTTGGCAACGACGTTCCATTTCGGGGTTATCACGTTGTACCGAGGCAAAATCTAAATTTTCTGCACTCGCACCGCTGGCCATACTGGACGCTGCACCGCCACCCAAACCAATTAACAACGCAGGGCCACCGAGCACAATTAAGCAATCACCCGCTTGAATACTATTTTTTTGCACATGGTCAGCACGAATATTACCCATGCCACCCGCAATCATAATTGGTTTGTGGTAACCACGAACTTCAATACCGTTTAAGCCATTAGCCGCTAATTCAAAGGTACGGAAATAACCGCACAAGTTCGGACGTCCAAACTCGTTATTAAATGCCGCACCGCCTAAAGGCCCGTCAATCATAATATCGAGCGCAGAAACAATACGATTGGGTTTGCCATACGGCGTTTCCCACGGCTGAACAAAATTCGGAATCTGTAGGTTTGAAACGGTAAACGCGGTTAAACCTGCTTTTGGTTTACCACCACGACCTGTTGCGCCTTCATCACGAATCTCACCGCCCGCGCCTGTCGCTGCGCCTGCAAAGGGAGAAATCGCTGTCGGATGATTATGCGTTTCAACCTTCATTAAAATATGAACAGGCTCGTTGCTGTAACCATAGGTGTTGCTATTAGGATTGGGAAAGAAACGATCGGCTTGATGACCGACAATCACCGACGCATTGTCTTTATAGGCGGACAAAATATTGTCGGGCGCGTGGTTATAGGTGTTTTTAATCATGCCAAACAAGGATTTTTCGGCGACTTGGCCATCAATAGTCCATTCAGCATTAAAAATTTTATGGCGACAATGTTCGGAGTTAGCTTGTGCGAACATCATCAATTCGACATCGTGCGGATTACGACCAATTTGTTGAAAACTTGCCACTAAATAATCAATTTCATCAGGCGACAACGCAAAACCAAAATCCAAGTTAGCTTGTACTAAAGCCTCACGGCCACCACCTAAAATATCAATACTTTGAAGCGATTTTGGTGTGTGCTCTTCAAATAAAATCGCCGCTTCTTCAATCTCGGCTAATACGCTTTGCGTCATACGGTCGTGCAATTTGGCTGCAATCAATTGGCGTTGGTCGTCACTTAAATCGTCCGACGTTTGCAACCAATAGACAGTGACCCGTTCCACACGTTGAACTTTGCTTAAACCACTGTTACGGGCAATATCTGTGGCTTTTGAAGACCACGGAGAAATCGTACCAATACGTGGCGTGACGATAAACACGGCATCGTATTCGGCTTCTTCAAAGCCTTGACCGTTAAAATCTTCATCGTAATGCAGCAATTCATGAAGCTGTTTAGTTTCGTGTTCGCTTAATTCACCATCAAGGGCAATCAGATGAACAAAACGTGCCGTTAAACCCGCAACGCTAGGCACTATCGCTTGCAAATTGGCCAAGAGGCGATGATTTTTGAAGGAGGATAACGCCGTAGCACCACTTACAATCAGCATAACAGACTCGCTCATTACGTCGAAAACAAAACGGGGCGAACAAAAAACAGAGTTTTGTGTCCGTTTGAAGAAGGGCGATATGATACCCGAATCAAGCAGTTTTTTGGAAAATTAACTCAGTCCTACATCATCAATTGTTATTTTTGTATTTTTAATATACAGATACATTTGTCATCATTTCTCAATATCTCGTCCTCATTCACCAATCTCACCCCGACATAATCAGATACACTTTGTCCTACAAACGGACGTTACTCAGCGGTTTTCACTCGACTTTTGCTACAGTAGCGACTACAGTTCGCGTCCAATGTCTAATTATTGACCAATAACACAGGAGGTAACATCTCAAGAAAACGCCAAAACGACTGATATTTCAACCGCTTATATGGAATAGCAGTTGCCTAAACGAAACTCTGAGAGGTGCTAACGCATGTCAGGCAAAATGGCCTTGCCAGCCAAAAACGTGGTAAAACAATCAAGCAATACTCTGTGGCGTTTAGCCTTCGCCTTTGCTATTTTTTTTGCAACACTGCAAATTCGACCAATTTACAACACCGTCGATGAAGTCGCCGAACGTGGCACTTTACGAGTGATAGGTGTTGCTGGGCCAACAACATTTCTTCCTCATGGCGCAGAAGGTGCGCGCGGCTTGCAATATGAATTATTGCGCAAATTCGCCGAAAATCTTCAAGTTACCTTAATTATCGAACAAGCTCCCAATGCCGAAAGTGTGGTTCGCGCCTTAAAATCGGGCGATGCTGATATTGGCATTACGGGACTCTCTAGCGATGACCCGCGTTTAGCTAAAGTTCAAATCAGTGAGCCGTATTTAGAAGTCAAACAACAACTGATTGAACGTGTAGAAACAGAAGCCAATCCACTCCCTGAAGCCCGTATTGCTGTCAGTAAAAACAGTTCCGAAGCCATAGAGTTAGCGATTGATAATCCGCAAGCGGATATCATCGAAGTACGTAACGCTACACCTGAAAAATTACTCCAACAAGTCAGTTCGGGTGATGTCGATTTTGCCGTCATGAACGATGCCGAATTTGCCGCGCATCGTGCCGCTTTTCCTGAGTTAAAAGTCTCAAGTGCTTTGAATACCACCCAATTAGCGTGGGCAGTTCGTCCTAAAGATAAAAGTTTATTACGCTTAGCGAATCACTTTTTACGTGATGCCAATGAAGATGGCACACTCAAACGTCTGACAGCGTTTTATGGTCAAGGTAATACCTTTAATACTCTCGGCGTAAAAAACTTTCAGCGTGATATGCAAGACCGCCTGCCACTGTATAAGTCGAAGTTTCAACAACAAGCGAACAAACAAGAAATGGATTGGCGTTTGTTGGCAGCGATTGGTTATCAAGAGTCAAAATGGGATTCTACGGCTATTTCACCCACAGGTGTTTCGGGCTTGATGATGTTAACCAAAGGCACAGCCAAAGAAATGGGCGTGACTAATCGGGACAACCCTAGCCAAAGCATTGAAGGCGGCGCAGCGTATTACAAAATCATTGCCGATAAATTACCCACCACCGTCCATGAACCCGATAGAACTTGGATGACTTTAGCGGCTTATAACATGGGTTATGCTCATGTCCTGAAAGCGCGCAAAATCAGTCAAGCGCATGGTGACGATCCTGATAAATGGTTAGATGTCAGCCGACATTTGCGTCAACTGCCGCGCGCAGGTCAAGCCCTTGTTTATGTGCAAGAAGTGCGTCGTTATTATGATGCGTTACTGCTAACGACTTCGCAGGATAGTTGGGTGGCTAGCGCGGATAAGCAACGGTGGGTATTGCAGTAATCCGATAAACGTTTTGTTATTACTTTAACAAAACAGTTACAATGCGCGACTTTTTAAATCAATGGATTGTACTTAATGAAGCCGTTACACACTGCTGTTGTCGTTTTTATGGGTTTGGTGCTTGTTGGTTGCAATGAGAATGACTATGATAGTCCGTTAATCACCAAAACAACGCTGAAAGGCGTAGTGATTGCCGATGGCTATTTGCAAGGCGCAACCGTTTGTTTAGATAATAACAATAATCTCGTTTGTGAAAACACAGAACCGCAAGATATTACTAATGCTCAAGGGCAATATACGCTGAATGATGTAGCTACAAGTGATAGCACAAATTATGCAGTCATTACGCTTGTTTCTGCTGGAGCAATTATCCATACCACCACCAATCAAATTGTTACCAAACCTTATACGCTAACCACTCCGCTCGGTAAGCATGGTGTCATTAGTCCAATAACAACGTTTGTGGCCGAAACAATGCGCGCCAATGGCAATATGGATATAAATACCGCGAGTCAAATCGTCAGTTACCAGCTCAATGTTACCGATATTGATTTATTTCAAGACTACAGTAAAGACACGACGGCTATTGGCAAACATTTACAACGTATTGCATTAAGTTCAAATTTCTCTTTTGGATTGAACCAAGAAAAAATTGAAGCCAATAAGGACTCTCTACCTTATTTAAATACCACATTACATACAGCCAATATAACTAGCAAACTATATCATATCCAGTATGATATTCCTTTTTCTATTGGCTTTCCATTGCTATACCCAAAGACCACGACTATTCGGTTTCCGCTAACAAGCACATTAGACATTCTAAATCGTCCATATATTTCAGCCTCCAAAAAAGACTTACTCAATGAAACAACTTTATATAGCTTTAATTGTGTTAAACAAAATTTTTGTCACTCCATACATGATGACTCTTTAGAAATCAATAAAATCAATTTTGAAACCAACTCTAATGATTTGCTTGTTTCAGACAATATGCAGCAATATAGCTTAATTACACGACTAACAACTACTCAGCCCTTAACAAATAAAGCATACACCCTAACTAAAAATGGCTGGACGTTATCAGAACAAACGAAGCTATTCGACAATAACCGTGAAAAAACACTTTTATTTAAAATCGACATATCTGGAATACCTATCAGCAGTATAAAAACGCTAGAAAATCAATTAATCAACAATCAAAATTCAATCCTTGGCAATAACTTTCTTATTGATCAAAATAAAAAATTTCCAAAAAATTCGTTTTTATATAAACTAATACGAATTAATGTAGCTGATGAATACTATTTGATAAGCCCAAATAGCAGCATATTTGTAGATAACATGGAAGTAAAAACTCTAGATAGCTTCAAAAATTATTTTTTTGAAAACAATAACAGTTTTACAGGGATTGATTTCGGTGGATTGGGATTATTAATTAATGATCCAAGCGTAATACTCCACTCCGTAGACTTTACTCCCAAGCTATACGCTAACCACACTATCGGATTAACCGTAACAACAAAGTCTGACAATGCAATACAATCAGTCACCAAAGAAGAAAATAACGGCACGTGGGAAGATACTCAAATTAACGCAGTTAAGTTACTTACCCTCAAAATCAACTCTTACATAGCGACTAACCAACCTAAACAGCATCAGTTTTATACTGAATTCAACAATACACTTGCACAAGGAATGTTAGAGGCGACAGGCTTTATCCGTGAAGATATTCTATTTAATCAAACCGCAATGGATGCTATTAAATCAGCTATCGAACCCAAAGCTATTCCATAGGATTATACAGGCGAAACTTTCTTCGCCTCTCTCCTCCTTCTAAAAAAATCCGACAACATCTTGCTGGCTTCATTTGCCAGCAAGCCGCCTTCAAACACAAACACATGATTATAATAACCCGTCTCAAACAACTTACGCGCACTCACTAACGACCCCGATTTAGGCTCAGTCGCCGCAAACACCACTCGTCCAATACGCGCATGCACCAATGCACCCACACACATGGTGCAAGGCTCTAAAGTCACATACAGCGTCGTGTTTTCTAAACGATAATTTTGCAACGCCGTAGCCGCTTGTCGAATAGCTACTACTTCGGCATGAGCTGTTGGGTCACTGCTTAAAATAGGTTGATTGTAACCTTCGCCAATGATTTGACCGTCTAATACCAACACCGCACCAACAGGCACTTCACCCAACGCCCCACCTTGCTGAGCCAAAACCAAAGCACGTTGCATAAACGCCGTATCTTGGGCGGTAAAGAGAGGAATGGGGGAAAGATCAGATAGGCTGGTCAAGGTAAATCTCTAACAAGGGACGATTTGCACCAGTACGTACATAAGCCCGTAAGTTATTTAGAGCGTTTAATGCTTGCTCTAATAGCCGTTGAAAGTGGACACGTTCAGCCTGTAAATCCTGCACACGATAGCCGTACTCATAAGTAATTTCGACTTGCATCAAACCATATTCACCCATTAAAGGAATCACTGACCACGCAGTTAATGCCGTTGTCGCATCTTTAGCGCGTAAGGCTTCCAACACAGGCTGTAGTTTTGTTGGCCATGCTGCTAGCTGATGACGGACAAAAAACATGATTAACTCTAAGAGAGCTTGTTCGGCGTTCGTGATTTTGGCGATGGTTGACATAGTAATTTAATGAATAATTTGAAAGTCAGTTGATGACATCGGCTCATAGTCATCGGGTAAAACCCCCGTCATTTCGACTAAAACACGCCGATTTAAAGGTGTACCTTCTGGATTATTAAGTACAACGGTTGCCTGTAGGTTTCGATAACTCACTGCCGCACCTAGCAAATCATTGACTAAATATCTTGGCGACCAACCTAGTAACACTTGGTCGGTGGTTTTGAACTGAATGGCTAAACTCGTAGCGGGATTGTTAACTTCAAGCAAAATACCTAATGACTCCCCCACTTGCAAAGCTAAGATGCGTTCACGGACTGACTCATGACAATAACTTAAACCATGTAAAAAGAAGCGGCATTTAAACATAGACTCTGTGTTTTTTTCTAACTTTGGAAATACTTCAAGGCTGTCTGTTTGTCTTTCACCGCCTGTAATCGCTAAAATATCCAATAAGTCTACCGATGCCGAATCTAAGTCCAAAGAACGTAAATAGTCTTGAAACCCACGCCTGTTAGAAGCAAGCACTCGATTTTTAAACAACGGAAACAACTCAGAAGACTCATAGCGTCTGGAAAACTCAGGAAAAGCTGACATCGGATGAAAGCCCTGTAATTTTGCCTTATCAACACCTTGCGTATAATGGAAAATATATTTATTTAACTTTTCATCTGCCTCTAAACGCCCGATAGGAAACCAAGCTCTCGTTTGAGGAGATTGCCAAGCCAAAAATAGCGTTTTCATGTCAATAGCCCAATTAATCGTTCGTATGTTTTTTCTAATAACAGTTTAGCAAAAGTTTTACTGACATCCGAGGCACGCTCACGAGGAACGTCATTTAATGTCGCTTGTATGGCCGATAAGGGCGTATTTGATAACATCAACAACGCCGATCTGAAATAATCGGGATAAGCGACAACAGCTTTCTCAACCAATAACAATGGACTAACGCCATGTTTGTCAGTTCGACTCCAGTAAATACCGCCACGCCCCTGACGAATATAGCGGTCCATCGTGTTAGTTTCGATTATTTGTATGCGCTTTTCATCAAGTAACTCTCTCCCTAATGAAGAAGCATGGTCGAATGATGGCGCAACATCATATTTTTTCCACAAGGCTGTTTGAGTATCCGCATTAAAAAGTAAAGTTTGCCAAAAAAGCCCCCAATTTTCATGGTGACGGTCAGTATTACCAATCACAGCATCCAACACCATGTAACTGGCGAGTTTTTCTAAGACCGCCCGATAGTCTGCGGATGCAGGGAACTTATGTTGAATAGCGTCAATAATATTATTTAATGTATGATCTGATTGATGCTGTTTTTTGGCCGAATCGTAGCTTGACAAATAGCCTGCTAAAACCTCATTGCCATGCTCTAAATGCACATTATCAGCAGGAATAAAATTGAGAGATGCAGAACCTCTGCGTCCTTGATACATCGCTAATTCCACTTTTGCAGCATCTATATTAATTAACGCTGCAATATCTGCGGCAACTTTTTCAGTCCAATCCTCACCCGACAGCTGTCCTCCAGTAATGACACGAGCTTCTTTAAATAACCACTTCTGCTCATTATACTCAAACCAAAACTTGGCTTTACTACCCAGTTGCTCATCATCCAAAATTTGATTAGACGTAATTGACAATACTGGGTAGCTCATATTATTTCCCTATTGAGGCTATTCCCATTCAATCGTGGCAGGCGGCTTAGACGACACGTCATACACTACACGCGAAACCCCACTGATTTCATTGATAATACGGTTAGACACCTTCTCAATTAACTCATACGGTAAATGCGCCCAACGTGCGGTCATAAAGTCGATCGTTTCAACGGCACGTAAAGCAATCACCCACGCATAACGACGCGCATCGCCCACGACACCCACCGACTTCACAGGTAAAAACACGGCAAATGATTGACTGGTGCGATGATACCAACCACCCTTATGAAGCTCTTCTAAGAAAATCGCATCGGCCTCACGCAAGACATCGGCATATTCTTTTTTCACTTCACCCAAAATACGCACGCCTAAACCTGGGCCGGGGAACGGATGACGATAAACCATGTCATACGGCAAGCCCAACGCCACACCAATACGGCGCACTTCATCTTTAAACAATTCACGCAACGGTTCTAACAACGCAAACGGCATGTCATCAGGTAAGCCACCGACGTTATGGTGCGATTTAATAACGTGCGCTTTACCTGTTTTGCTGGCCGCCGACTCAATGACATCAGGATAAATTGTCCCTTGCGCCAACCATTTAATGTTATCTAGCTTGGACGACTCGCTATTGAATACTTCAATAAAAACACGGCCAATAATTTTACGTTTTTGCTCTGGATCGCTAACACCCGCTAATTGGCTTAAAAAGCGTTCTTCGGCATCGGCGCGAATTACTTTTACCCCCATATTTTTGGCGAACATCTCCATCACCATATCGCCTTCGTTTTTGCGTAACAGGCCGTTATCAACAAAAACACAGGTGAGTTGGCTACCAATAGCTCGATGTAACAATGCCGCCACCACCGAAGAATCCACACCGCCTGACAAGCCTAGTAACACGTTATCTGTGCCAACTTGCTCACGAATACGACGAATGCTGTCTTCAACAATTTGCGCAGGAGTCCATAAATCGTCACAAGCACAAATATCACGAATAAAACGACGTAATAACGCTTCGCCCTGTAAGGTATGAGTCACTTCGGGGTGAAATTGCATTCCGTAGAAGTTTTTGGCTTCGCAGCTCATGGCCGCAATGGGACAACTCGGCGTACTGGCGGTAATGACAAAACCTTCAGGTAAGCGTGTCACTTTATCACCATGACTCATCCAGACATCAATAAAGCCAGCTCGGTCTTCAATACCATTAAACAAGGCATCGGGTTGGTCTATTTGTACTTCAGCATAACCAAATTCACGGACATTCGAGCCTTCAACTAAACCGCCCAACTGTTGCGCCATCGTTTGCATGCCATAACAGACACCCAATACAGGCACACCCAAGGTAAAGACGACATCAGGCGCGCGAGGGGTATCCATTTCGGTGACGCTTTCAGGGCCACCCGACAAAATAATACCTTTAGGGTTAAAGGCTCTAATTTCCTCATCGGTCATATCAAAAGGACGAAGTTCACAATAGACGCCCAACTCACGAACACGGCGAGCAATTAACTGGGAATATTGAGAGCCAAAATCAAGAATCAAAAGGCGGTGAGCGTGGATATCGACTTGCATGAAGTTTCTCAGCTACAAACGTGAATTAAAAAAGGGGGAATGTTGATAGAACACTCCCCCTAGTCTCTTAATAGATAAGTACCTAAACGAAAGCTTGTTTGTACTTTTCGTTCGCCTTGAGCTTGTCGAAGGGTGGTTCGACAAGCTCAAGGCGAACGGTCAAACTTTTGTGTTAGCACTTAAGAGACGATAAAAACATCAGGACTTACGCATCGAACCTCGATTAGCGCGTTTTGCGAACATTAAGCCGCCTAAAGCGGCTGCAATGTGAGCAAATAAGCGATAACCGCGTAAGTCATAAATAAGCCTTAACCAATCCGATAATTGGGGGCTTCTTTGGTAATCGTGACATCATGAACGTGCGACTCTTTCATGCCTGCCGAAGTAATTTTGACAAAGCTTGGTTTAGTGCGCATTTCTTCAATATTCGCTGCGCCTGTATAACCCATTGATGAGCGTAAACCACCCATTAACTGGTGAACAATGCCGCTCATTGGCCCTTTGTATGGCACACGACCTTCAATGCCTTCAGGCACTAATTTCTCGACACCCGCAGAGGCATCTTGGAAATAGCGGTCACTTGAACCTGTTAAACCCGACATCGCGCCTAATGAGCCCATGCCTCGATAGGCTTTGTGGTAACGACCTTGAAACAACTCGACTTCACCGGGGGCTTCTTCGGTACCTGCCAATAAAGAGCCGACCATAATGACGTGTGCACCTGCGGCAATCGCTTTGGCAATATCACCTGAGTAGCGAATACCGCCGTCAGCAATTAACGGAATACGATTATTTAAGGCTCTAGCAACATTATCAATCGCCGAAATTTGCGGTACACCAATACCTGCCACAATACGCGTGGTACAAATAGAACCCGGACCAATACCGACTTTTACGGCATCAGCACCCGCCTCTAACAACGCCAAAGCAGCATCACCTGTCGCAATATTGCCACCAATGACTTGAATATGGGGATAGTTTTTCTTAATCCATGACACACGATCAATCACACCTTGAGAATGGCCATGTGCGGTATCAACGACTAGAACATCCACGCCCGCTTCTACCAACGCCGAAACACGCGCAGCGGTATCTGCACCTGTGCCAACAGCTGCGCCTACACGCAAACGCCCCTGCTCATCTTTACAAGCATTAGGGTACATTTCCGCTTTGCGGAAGTCGTTAACGGTAATTAATCCTTTCAGCTTGAAGTCGTCATCAACCACTAACACTTTTTCGATGCGATGTTGATGCAACAAGGCTTTGATATTTTGAGAAGTCTCTCCTTCTTTGACCGTCACTAATTGTGCTTTGGGGGTCATAATAGAGGAAACAGGTTGATCTAAACGTGTTTCAAAACGCATATCACGGCTAGTGACAATCCCCACTAAATCATCACCGACCACCACAGGCACACCCGAAATTTTATGGGCTTGCGTTAACGCTAACAGAGCATAAATCGTAGTTTCTGGAGAGACGGTAATGGGGTCTTTGACCATGCCTGCTTCGTATTTTTTTACACGACGCACTTCGGCAGCTTGCGCCATAATTTCCATATTTTTATGAAGAATAGCGATACCGCCTTCTTGTGCCATAGCGATAGCCATTTTCGCTTCAGTGACGGTATCCATTGCCGCAGAAACGAGAGGAATATTTAATTGTATGCCGCGAGTGAATTTTGTTTTTAGGCAAACATCTTTAGGAAGAACATTGGAATAAGCAGGAAGTAAGAGCACATCATCAAAGGTGAGGGCTTCTTGGACGACTGTTAACATAAAAACGCCACTCGAGAGCAAATTAAAGTCGCGTAATTATAGACTTCTCAGCGGCGAGGTTAAAGTATTAATCTGTTGAGAGTGAAAAGAGGATGCTTGCGTGATACGTGCAAACATCCTCTCAATCAGTTATTCGGCGACAGGCTTAGAACAACCGACAGGGACAACAGCCCCATTCGTTGCAAAGAATGACGCAGTTTGACATTGCATTTCTGTCGTGACCGTTAGGAATGTAGCTTTTTCTTCGTTTGTCGCCGCATCACCTTTAGGATGAGCAGGATTTAACAAAGACCCGTGTGTACCTTGTTCAAACTGAATCCATGTACTGCCCAACATATTTTGCTGAGTGAAAGAAGTGATGTTTATTTCTTTTTTCTCTGTAAAGCCCATGATACGCGCTAGTGCATTATTGCCTGATAAAAAGCCCGTTGCGCCCACAAGGTCTTGCGTAGCAGAAGCGGCACCTTTCATGGCATCATTTGGGACAACCAAATCATTTAAGACTTGCGTAAAGTGGATTGGGCGATTGGTTTTTGCAGCGACTGCAAAGTTAATCGGGTCACCACTATCAGCCAGTGTCTGAGCAAAACGCATAAAGGTTTCATAGCTGTCAGTATTTTCTGATACACCGTTACCTGCCAAACCTGCCGCAATAACAGGGCCATACGACTTCGACGCATCCAATAATTTTGGAATAGCACCACCGCCTACAGATAAAGAAGCGGCACCAATTAACGAGGCTGATTTATCCGCTCCTAATGCTACTGTACCGACAATCGCACCTAAAGAAATCCCAGAAAAACGGACTTGCGACATATTCACATCGCCACCAGCAACACCATCCACATTAAGATTGGCGAGGCTTTTTGCTAGTACGAGAATATCGGCCGCACCTTGACGTAAATTGTCACGACTCGTGATTGGGCTAGCTAAGTTAATAAAATGCGTACCTGAACCGTCAGCAATGGTATCTTTCACAGAAGCGTTAGTGGTGTTATTGACAAAATCCGCATCAAAAGTACGTTCATTAGCGGTCATTAACGCCGCCGCAGGTGTGGGTGCTAATAATTGATTTTTGTAGAACGGATTTGCTGCTGGTAATCCATGCAAAGGCAAATCTATAGATACGGTGATATGCCCAGCTTTGGCAAATGAAGACGCAACAGCAAATATATCAGTACGGTTGCGAGTAATACCATGTTGGAAAATAACGACTGGCCAACCACCTGCAGGTTTAGCCCCTTTAGGTACAGTCACAATCATCGGTAAAACTTGGTCACTTTGTTTAACAGGCATCGGGAAGCAAGTTGTTGTACTAATGCTTGGCATGGCTTTTTGACCATCGGGCAACGTTGCACCTGTCGCATATGCAGCACAAGGAACCTTAAAGGCAGTGGCCGTAGCAGCCATATCAGCTTGTGCCGCATCCGCCTTCCAATAACTCCCTAAAATAGCAGTTGGTTTAGCCTCCGAAGGAGCATCGCCATAATAAGGGACTTTTAGAGTTCCCACGTACACATCCGTTTGGTCGGCATTTGGTGGAGCTACTTGCCCCACTGACTCTAAGACTTGCTTCACCGTTTGACCTATTGGCACTGCGGCTATTTCATTCATGGCCGCTTCGCTAGCTATTTTAGCGGCCATCATATCTAACGTTTTAGTGGTACTTTGTGTAGTAATGCTATAAGCCAACAACACGTTATTATCCGTTACCCCTAATTGCGGAATCGTTTTCAAGGTATTGACCGTTTTACGTACTAATAAAGTACGTAATGCTTCCAAATTGGCTTTTTCTGCGGCGGAGAACCGAGTTAAATAACTATCACTACGGTCAGTTATTTTGGTATCACTATTTAACAAGTTAAACATATAGCTGGGCTGAACCATGCCGCCATTGGTGGTTTTAACGCCTTTTTTAAGCACAACAATGTAGGTCGTATTAGGCGCAAGTGGCTTTAATGGCTCAATTAACAAACGTGTTCTTTGAGCATTAATCGGTATGCCTGAGCCATCTTTAACGGTGGACGTTTGAATATCAAAATCAGTTTTATAAACTAAGGGCAGTCCAGTTGCACTATTTAGAATGAGCAAATTGGCTGGGATAGTGGCCAAATCAACCATGCCAAAAATATCAATAAACCACGATGCTGTTGTCGAAAAGCCATCTTGCAGATTGGCATTAGCAACAAACGGAACATTGCCTGCATTAGGAATATTTAAAGTAGGCGTTTTTGCACCTGCAAATAACGCATCAAAGGGAAAAGGGATGACAGGGCCGCGTTGTTGATTAGCGGGCAAATTAGCATTATCTGCAGAGGCAACCACTGGATCAAAACCCACATAGGATTCGGTCACCACTTGCTGCTCTTCATCATCACCCACGCAGCCAACCAAACTTAAGCTAGCAGCAATGACGGCGATGGAAAGACGAGTTCTAATCATCATTTATTATTCTCCAGTTTTGAATTTTTATCGTCTTTGTTTATACCCTTCAATGAGGACAACTATCAACTCCACATTGTCAGCAATATGTTACTCATCCATGATTTGTTTTTCTTTTGCTGCCTGCATTTTGTCGCGATTTCGAATTAACTCCTCACGCATTTCCATTATCAATAACTTATCTTGCTCTTTTTTCGTTTCTTTGGGGGGTGGCAAGGGTTCTAAGCGCGAGATTTTGCGGGTATCAACAACCATTTCTTTCGCTTTTTTATCATCAGCATGACTGGCGTAATGGATTGTACCTTCGCTATCTTTCCATGTATAAACAGTGGTTTGAGGGGATTCCGTTTGAGGATGAAACTGTGCTTGCCAATATTTTTTGACTTTTTCTCGTTCCATCCATGCACCACCAACAAGAACAACAATAATGACTAAGACTAGGCTATTTGTTTGCATGGTTACTCTCAATATCCATTCATGTTGATTTTATGTGTTTGTCTGCTGAGAAATTAAGCATCTCAATAGTCTGCGCCATTACGAGACTCCTCGCTTGAATCTCGAAATGACAAAAAAGTAAAAATCCTGTTTAACACCTTATTCGTATTAGAATAGCGTATCTCTGCATTTTGTATGAAAAAACATGATAAACCTTCGTGTCCTGCTCTTGATTTTACTATGCGTCAGCCGTGTGAGTGCTGCATTACCTGAAGAAAGCCGAACCCTCGGTGGTATTGCTTTATTGCCCCTGCCAGAATACGCGCCAGTCAACGCCCAAGCTCTATATATGGATATGCCAGTGCCGATTATTAGCACCACAAATGGCCGAACGGCTGTGGTTGGCATTCCGCTCACCGCCAGCGTTGGCCAAGCCAGCATTCAACTGATTGCCACTGACTTTGTCGATAGCCTTGACTTTAGCGTTGGCAATAAAGACTACCCCGAACAACGCATCACTTTAAAAGACACAAGCAAAGTCACCCCCAATGAAGTTGAACTTGCGCGTTATGCGCGTGAAGCGGCCGAACAAAAAGCAGTTTATAAAACGTTTACACCAACAATCGGCGCATGGCCACGCTTTCAAATGCCTATTGTCGGGGAGTTTAGCAGTCCTTTTGGCTTAAAACGCTTTTTTAATGGCGAAGCCCGTGACCCACATTCAGGCTTAGATATTGCCGCCGCCGAAGGTAAAACTGTCTATGCTCCTGCGGACGGAAAAATCGCGCAAACGGGCGATTATTTTTTCAACGGTCAAACGGTGATGATAGATCACGGCCAAGGCATTATTTCCATGCTCTGCCATTTAAGTAAAATAAGTGTCGTCATGGGGCAAACGATTCAACGTGGAGAGGCCATTGGCAAAGTTGGACATACAGGACGGGCAACAGGCCCGCATTTGCATTGGGGATTAAGTATTAATAACGCTCGCGTGAATCCTTTATTAGTCGCTTCACCTAAGCCATGAGCCAGCAGGTTTATATCTATACCGCTCGTGCTGACTGGAGCATTGCCGAAACAGCGTTTCAGTTAGCGCAACTGCCTCTTTCTGATCAACGCTATAGTCAACGCTACACGCATCCGTTGCGTTTAAGAAGCTTTGTCACCAGCCGTCTATTGTTGCGTCAAGCCTTGACTGATCTTGAGGGTAAATCTTCGTCAGAATGGCTTTTTGATTCTCCGCACCAACGTTTGCAATTAAACCGACAACAAACAGATTGGCAAACGAGTCTGAGCCACAGTGAAGAATGGGTAGCTTGTGTGTTAGCCCAAACCGATTATTGCGGTATAGATATAGAAAGCAACACCGTTATTAATCCCCGTTATATGGCGATTGCACGACGCTTTTTTCATGATGATGAATATCAGCAATTATTAATGCTGCCCGAGTCAGCGCGCTTCCCGCTATTTTTAGACTTTTGGACTCGTAAAGAAGCTTGTGTCAAAGCGTGGCATCGCGGTCTTGCCCACCACTTAGCAAGTATCTCTTTTCAGCAAGGCACCTTGAATCCTGTGAGCTTTCCCCGTGAGTTTGCCGAGTTACCCTTAACATTAACCACTCATCAGCACAGTCAATGGCAATTAGCCTGTGCGGTTAATATCCCTCATCCTGAATGGATATTTCGTGAATGGTTTTTATAACTATTCACGGCTTACGCGGTTATCGCTTATTAGCTCACATTTCAGTCGCTTTTGGCGACTTTATGTTTACAAAACGTGCTAATCGAGGTTCGATGCTATAGCCAAGCCGTTAACAATAGCTCTAATTGTTGCTTGCGGAAGGGTTTAGCGAGCATGGCATCCATACCCGCCGACAAACAGGCGGTTTCATTGTCGGTACTGGCATTGGCGGTTAATGCAATAATTGGAATACGTTTGTCTCGTTCTTGCTCTCGCCATGCTTCTGTGGCTTCATAACCATCCATAACGGGCATTTGACAATCCATCAACACTAAATCTATACCGCCTGCCATTAATATATCGAGTCCTTCTTTGCCATTATTGGCACTGGTGACAGTACATCCCGCTGATTTCAACATCGCTTCCGCTACTTTGCGGTTGGCAGGATTATCATCAACCACTAAAACATGAGCATTAAATATCGGCTTGTTGGACGCAGGGATTGTTGGCTCACTCGCAGCACTACACTCCTCACAAATCGGTAGCACCACCTCAAAACAAAAACACGTTCCTACTAAAGGCTCACTTTCAACACGTAAGTCTGCGTGCATAAGTCGGCTTAAGCGCGAGGCAATGGCTAAACCTAATCCTGCGCCACCATAACGACGACTGTGCGAACGATCTACCTGCATAAACGGCTCAAAAATATGCGCAACGGCATTGGCACTAATACCGATGCCCGTATCAAAGACTTCACACATTAATTGTGATTGCATATCATTATAAGAACTAATACGTGCTCTAATCCCAATCCGCCCTTTTTCGGTGAATTTCAGTGCATTATCGAGTAATTTTGATAAAATTTGTCGAATTCTTACTTCATCACCTTTGAGCCATAAATCGGTTTGTCCTTCTAAAATTAAGGTAATTTCTAATTTTTTGCTTTCTGCTTCTAACTTAAAAGCATCCATTAAATGTTGAAATAATTCTTTCGGTAAGAATGGCCTTAATTGCAGGGTTAAGCGACCTTCTTCCATCCGCGAGAAGTCCAAAACATCATCCACCAAACGACGTAAATCATGTGCTGCCCATGTCGCCAAATCGACATACTCTTTGGTTTCGCCCATTAAATGATTACTATTGAGTAACTGCAAACCACCTGAGATAGCGTTGAGTGGTGTCCGAAGCTCATGACTCATCATTGCCAAAAATTCGCTTTTTGCCCGACTGGCTTTATCAGCGCGACCACGAGCAGCAATCAACTCTTCGGTATAAGTAATTTGTAGTGAGCGACTTTCTTCGAGCATGGCGGCTAATAAATTCAAATGATACGCCAATGCCCCTAACTCACCATCTTGTTTTATCCGCACACGAGCATCAAATTGTCGGCTTTTTAATGACCCCACCAAGCCGATAATCGCGCGTAATGGCCGCTCTAAACTTAAGGCCATCCAATAGCCTAAGCCCGCCACCATCAATAAAATGAACGCTCCTAGCAATATACTGGTATAAACAATATGATAACCATGCTGCGTAATATGCTGCGAACTAACACCTATTTCAACAAAACCTAAATTACTCGGTTCAGCTTTAGCAGCAACACTGTCAACTAGCCAATCATCATCATCCAAGTTAATCGTTTGTTGGCGAATAACAGCCATATAGCGATGCCAATCGGTATTTTTAGCCCATTTTGGGTTTTGTTTGGTAAATAAAACTCGCTGATCAATATCTAAAATACGCACCGATGCCACACCCGGCTGCGCTAAAATCGTGTCTATTTGTGGTGTCAGAGTGTCAATATTGCCAGAAATAATGGCAAAATCCGCCGATGCCGCTAACTGAGTCGCCATCATGGTGCCTGAACGTGCTTGCTCTAAACCTGCATCCTGTAAGCGCACACTGACATGATAAGCCAACATAATCGCAAACATCAAAAATGCTGGCACTAAAGCAACCAGCAAGGTGCGTAAACGTAAGCTCCAACTTGACATTATGGCCATGTTGGCAACTCCTCTAGGCGTAACAATCGCTCTAGTTCGTTCATTGCGGGTACGGCCAAGCCTAATGATTTAGCAACCTGAGCATTTAAACTAACACTCAAATTTTTAACTCTGCTGGCTGGCGGTAATTTATTGTTTTTAATGAAATGTTGAATTTTTTGTGCTACTTCTTCGGCGACAACATGGGACGGGGCATACAATGTGGCTAATGCACCCGCGTTAACAAAGGCAGGACTAGGACCAATTAGCACTTTATTTTGCCGATAGGCCGCCAATAAAATAAACCGTATTGTTTCTCGGTTATAAATATCAGTATCGGGCTGTGCCAACAAAACATCTGTTGATGCCGCCAACTCAGAAACTTGGCGAGCAATTCGGGCTTTATCAATGGTTTGAAAACGCACTTCTATGGATTGTTCGGCGGCATATTGCTTAAAAACTCGCAACCAAGAGGCATCTTCGCCATTACTCACCAACATACCGACACGATTCGTCGCAGGTAACACCGCTCGAATCAACGCTAATTGTGCCGACAAACTGGGCGACCAATACAACGCACTGTCTTGTTTTTGCATTTCGATGGTGCTGGGTTGCGCTAAGACAAACAAGGTTGGCGGGTGATTGGCAGGCAACGATTTAATCATGTCGTTACTCATGACAATTAAGATGTCTGTTTTTTCTAAAACTTTCTCATGCGTGGTGATGACCACTTCATTGTCAGGGAGGCTTTTTGATAAAAAGCTAGATAATTGCGCCGATTCCGCCGTCGGTGGCGCGAGTAATTGGACGTTTAATTCCGCATAAACAGGCATTATCCATAGACAACAACCGATTATGCGGAGTAACATTTTTAGTATTTGATGTGTTTGCACTATCCTTTGTGCCTCCTTAGATACTCATTTAATAGCACGACTAAACATACTGTCTCTGTGCTATTAAATGCTTGTATAACCCTTAATCATAGGCGTAGCTGAGTTGTAGCCACACTTTATCGCGAGGGGCGCCGTTGCTTCTGCGTAATTCTCTGTCTTCAGTTAACCGTATTTGCCAAACACCTGCCAGTTCTAAATCGTGTTGTTTATGTACCGACCATTTTTTCGCCAACCGCCAATCCAAACGGTCAAAATACAAACCACCATCTTCAAAGTCGTTATACAACTGATTGTAAAACACATAATTCAGACTGGATTGCACACCCGCTATACCATCATACCAAGCTCCGATATTACCACTGTGTTTAGGGACGAAATCGGAATTGTCGTTTCTTACAGTAATATCATCATAAGCATAATTTAGCAAAAAACGCCAATGAGGATGTGGGCGCCATTGCGTCGATATTTCCACACCACGTTGCTCATGTTTAACCGTTGGCGCAATAACAAAATCATCTACTTCTAAATTATGCTCACTTAACTGCAAGTCATCACGATAGAGCCGAATATCTAATTGGAGATGTTGTTTGGGAAGTTCACCATAGTAACCCAACTCATGAGAGACTATTCGTTCTACAGGCGCACCATTGGTACAAACAAAACCACCCAGCGAATTTGAATCATAACTATCTGTGAATACGCAAGTGGTGCCTTCTTTATTTGGTGCTTTTCCCAAATACGGGAAATAACCATCATACTGACTTAAGCTACGGTCTTCGGTTTGACCATAATATTGCCAATACGCTTGAGACTCTCGTAAATCAGGTGTTCTATAGGCACGCGACGCCACTACACGTAGAGACTGAGTTGGTGCAAAACGCCAGTTAACGGCTAAACGGGGTGATTGTAAGTTACCCGAATAATCGTCATGTTCGTCCATCACACCCGCGTTTAAACGCCAATTAGATAGAAATTGCCATTCACCATGCGCAAATAAACGCCATACTGTATTTTTAACATTCCCATTAAAATAATGTAAAGATTCCGCACGAGAGTCTTGTATTCCTGCACCATAAACAACACGTAAATCAGGTGATATCGTCCATGTATCTTGTATCTCCGCTTCAAGACGGCTCTCACGTTTATCAAGGTTGGATGTATAGTTAAGCTCTTGCGTTAACATGGGATCAGGTTGCAAAGATCCACACTGGCTGCCTTGCTCTAAGCCTACTTTACAGGCAACTTGCAACGTCAACTGTCCTAACTCAGCACTGGTGATTGTTGGGAAGTCTGGATTTTCTCCCGACAATAAATCACTGACAGCACCTAAAAAATTATCCGTATAAATACGGTCTGCTATAAACATTTGCTGCAATTCGGGCAAGAAAAAGCCTGCGGGCGCAGAAACACGGATTGTTTGTTTAGAGCTAAACTCAGAGTAGTCTGTCTGTAATTGTACGTGATGATTTTGCCAACTTTTTTCGAACGAGACATTCAAATAGTTTTGTTCTGTTTTTAGATCAGGCTCTTCTAAAAAAGCAACCAAACCATCTTCCGCACTATTACCCGCAACCATTTCTGAATGGCCTGCACCAATTCGTAGTGAGCCTTCATTATCAGACTCCCAAATCATTTGACCATAAACCGCTTTTTGACGTTTATCATCGGGGTATGGTTTAGGGTTAAATACTTTGACGGGATTACCATCCAATGGGTTAAAAACTTTATTACCGTTAGCATCAAGCAAAGTTTCTTTTTTAAAATAAGTGCTAAACCCACTATCATCCCGTGTATTAGCAGAAATCTGCCAACTAACATTATTCTTCACACCCGCATGACTGACATAGCTGTCTTTTATACCTTCTCCGCCCTGCCTTGTGTATGCGCGTACCGTCGGTAAGTCTGCAGGATTACGGGTGATAATATTAACAATCGCCAAAAAGCTATTTGAACCATAAGCCGCAGCATTTGGCCCGCGCACAATTTCGATATGGTCAATATCATCTAACTCTAGCGGTAAGCCTATCCAATCGACAAAAGCCAAACTTGGTTGAAATACGGAGCGGCCATCAATGAGCACTTGCATTCGCCGTGCCATATCAGCCGAAGTACCATGATAACTGACAAAAGCATCCCAGCCTTTTTCGTAGCCGACGACCATACCAGGCACAAGCCTTAATAAGTCAGGGATTTCACGCGCACCCGATTGGGCAATCATTTGACGATCAATAATGGTCATTGACGCGGGAGCGTCAGCAATGGACTGCTTGAGCCGAGTGGCTGACAACACTACTGGCATTTCTTGGTCAGCAAATAACAGATCCTCAGCAGAGGAAACACCCGCCAACCCCATCAACGCAATAGACAACCCTAACTGAGACTTCCGCATACCTTATTAACTCCGCTTCTTTTTATCATTGTCACGTTTTTGATTGGTCGGTACAAAACGCTTTAATTTTTCTAACTGTGCCGGACGCACGACTTTCTTCTCTTCTTTATAGGGATTATCACTGGTTTTAAATTCCAGTTGTATAGGTGTACCCTGTAGCTTTAATACTTTTCGGAAAATATTTTCTAAATAACGGCGATAATCCTTAGAAACCGACTCCGTTTGATTACCGTGTATGACAATGATAGGCGGATTTTGACCACCCATGTGAGCATAACGTAATTTAATGCGTCGGCCATGCACTAACGGCGGTTGATGTCCTTCGACAGCATCTTGTAAGATTTGCGTTAAGCGATTGGTCGGCGTTTTTAACATCGCCGAATCAAAAGCCCGTTGAATAGACGGATATAAATCACCCACGCCTGTGCCGTGTAACGCCGAGATCAAGTGGATTTTGACATAAGGAATAAAATCTAACCGTCGATCAATCGCGGTTTTCACTTGTTTTCTATCATATTCATCCATGTTATCCCATTTATTAATGGCAACAACAACTGCCCTGCCGCTTTCTAAAGCAAAACCTAGCATATGCAAATCTTGATCGACAATGCCTTCTCTGGCATCAAAAACAATAACAACCACATGAGCATCTTTAATGGCTTGCAAGGTTTTAATCACGGAGAATTTTTCGACTGTTTCCTGTACACGACCACGTCTGCGCACCCCTGCGGTGTCAATTAGTGTGTATTTTTTACCTTGGCGTTCGTAGGGAATATAAATACTGTCGCGGGTGGTACCGGGCATATCAAAAACGATGACACGTTCTTCACCGAGCAAACGATTCACTAGCGTCGATTTGCCGACATTCGGGCGACCAACAATCGCAATTTTAATGCCTGTTTCTTCGTGAGGTAGCTCTTCGGGATCTTCTGGATACGGCAAGAGTATCTCAGTGACTAACTGCAATACACCGCGCCCATGACTGGCTGCCGTCGCGTACATACGCGGAAAACCTAAACAATGAAACTCAGCCATGGCCGAGTCATCATGCAAACCATCAATCTTATTGACGACTAAAAAGGCTTTTTTATTGTGTTTACGCAAATGATCGGCAATCATTTGGTCAGAGCCGAGTAAGCCTGCACGGGCATCAACAACAAATAAAACAATATCAGCTTCTTCAATCGCACTGCGCGCTTGTTCGGCCATATAAGCTTCTACGCCTTCGTCACTTTCGCCTAGACCGCCTGTATCAATGACAATAAACGACTTGTTTTCATACTTGCCATCACCGTATTGTCGGTCACGCGTTAAACCCGGCAAATTAGCGACGAGCGCATTTCGCGTTTGGGTTAATTGATTAAAAAGGGTAGATTTACCCACGTTGGGGCGGCCAATTAGGGCGATGACGGGTTTCATGACGAAAAATCTCAGCTAGACAAACGGCAGACTTAGATATTGAAAGAACCTAAGCTGTGCGACAACCGCGTATTGTAGGGGGGATTGATGGCCAACGGTAGATTTAATGTGCAAAAACAGCAAAGGTGAGAAAATTCTCGCCTTTATCTGAGCATGATTGATGACTACTTAGGTCGTAACTCAGTCACCAAGTGAAAATTTGTGTATATTTCCCGCTCATCCTGAGCTTGTCGAAGGATGGCTCGACAGACTCAGCACAAGCGGTACAGCTTTTACCTTGTTACTTATCAAGGATTAGGCAACTGCCAACGACTAAACTGCCCTTTCGCACTATAAACCGTCAGTGCATTTTCCGTCGCTTCAAGATTGACGACTGCACCACTGACACGTTCGCGTCCCAACAAACGGCCATCGCTTTGCGCCATGATATGCAAATAACCGCTACTATCACCGACCACTAAATAGTTACCCATCACAACAGGATTTGATAGTCCGCGCCACGCAAAATCACTTTGTTTCCAAACGACTTTTCCTGTTTCTTGGTCAACAGCAATAATGCTACTTGCGGAGTCCACGACATAGACATTACCTAAACCTTCGGCTAAAGATTGAGTGCTCGAAGTCGGTAAAGTCCACAACGGGTCAGGCTTATCTTTAATATTTAGTGCAGCGAGCTGGCCTTGATAACTGGCGACATACAGATCTTTATTGCTACTCAATAACATATCGCCATCAACATCAACCATACGTGCGAGTTCGGAGCGGCCTTCAGATGTTGCAATGCGGCTTTCCCATTGGGCAATACCTGTATTGACATCTAAAGCGACAATTTTTCCTGTTGCTGTCGCTACGATCACCAAATTTTCGTCAATGAGGGGTGTTGCGTAGCCGCGCAAACTGAGTGATGGCACGGGCGTATCATAAACCCAACGCTTTTCTCCCGTTTTAGGATCCAAACCATACACTTTGCCATCGTTACTTTGAATGACGATGGTTTCTGCCGACAGTGCCGCAGAGGCAAGTACAGGCGCAAGTAAAGGTTTACGCCATAGCGTTTGGCCATTGGTAGGATTTAATGCCAACACTTCGCCCTTAGCAGTGGCAATGATTACAACGCCATAACCTGCGGCGACACCGCTAGTAATCGGCAATTTCGTTTTTTGTTGCCAAACGGTTTTACCTTGCTCATCAAGTGCAAGAACAACACCATTGCGACTGGCAACGTAGCTTAAATTTGCTTGTGTTGCCGCATGAAGTTTGATGACATCACCCGCCAAACCATCACCGACATTCACCGACCATTGCTTATGCAGCTTTAACTGCATCGCTTTTTGTGGCAAAACAGGTAAAGGCGCAGGTTTGTGCTCGTTGGGATTGGAGCTACAGGCCGCCAAAGTAGCGACCATGACCACTATTGCCGCACGTTTCATCAAAATGCTTATGCTCCTGCCTCTGGTTTAATCGGCGAAGGACGTTTGATTTCTGGGGCAACCAAACCAACATCGGCCATTTTCATTTCTAACAATGGGCGCGGTTCATTACGTTCAACTAAGGCTTTAACGGCAGATTGATACGCTTTTTGTGCGCCAGCAACATCACCCATCGTTTTTAAAATATCGCCACGTAACTCATCTCGACTTGGCGTAAATGCCGCATTGGTATCTTTAGCTAATAACTCTAAAGCACCTTTGTTATCGCCTTTTTCGACAAATAACTGCGCTAAACGCAAAGTAGCAATGCTTTTAACACCGTCATCAACAGGTTGAGTTAATACCCAACGCAATTGTTTTTCGGCTTCTTTTAAATCTTTGTTTTCCATACCACGCTTGGCCAACAACAGTGCCGCATTTAAGGCATAAGGTGTGGTGGCATACTCTTGTATCAGTTTTTGGGCTTCACGCTGCAACTCCGTATTAGCCTCCTTATCATCAGGAGACAAACTCAACTTTTGATAGGCTTCTTGGGTACGTTGGTAAGCACCTGCTGCTTGGCTTGCTGTTTCCAACTTGCTTTGCTGCCAATACCGCCAGCCTGCAAATACAGCTAATGCAATACTGGAACCGACTAAAATCGGTGTGCCATAGTCGTCCCAAAAACGTTTCATGTTTTCTAGTTGTTCGTCGTCATGCGTACTCACGCGGATGCTCCCAAGGTGCTATGCAAATAATCGGATAATTCGGTTTGTGGCAAGGTCAGTTGTTCACCTTTTTGCAGCCATTTTACGGTGATGGTTTGTTGAGCAATTTCGTCTTGCCCTAACAACAACGCGATGATTGCGCCTGTTTTATCGGCTTTTTTCATCTGGCTCTTAAAGCTACCGCCACCACAGTGGGTGAGAATACGATACTTTGTGAAAGTATTCCTTAGTGTTTCTGCTACTAACAGTGCTTGATTAACGGCATTTTCGTCAGCAACGATATAAATATCCGTTTCAGTGCTTTGTTTGTCCTGTTGTAAGGTGTCAATCAATAACACTAAACGCTCTAAACCTATCGCAAAACCAAAAGCTGGCGTCGCTTGGCCACCGAGTTGGGTCACTAAACCATCATAACGCCCACCTGCGCAGACAGTTCCTTGAGAGCCTAGCGCCGTTGTCACCCATTCAAACACCGTTTTATTGTAATAATCTAAACCCCGAACCAAACGCGGATTAAGCGTATAACGAACACCTGCCGCGTCTAATACTGCCGTCAGTTGCAGTTGATGAGCGCGAGATTCATCATCTAAATAGTCAAATAATTGTGGCGCATTAGCCAACACCGCTTGTGTTTTGGGGTCTTTACTATCTAAAACGCGCAAAGGATTGGTATATAAACGACGTTTAGAGTCTTCATCTAATTGCTCAAGGTGTTGCTCTAAATAGCTAATCAGCGCGGCACGATAGGCTTGGCGCGACTCTAACTCCCCTAAAGAATTTAGCTCTAAACTGACGACCTCGCTTAAACCTAATAGTTTCCATAACCGTGCCGTTAATAAAATTAACTCCGCTTCAATATCCGCGCCTTTCATGCCAAAGGTTTCGACACCAAATTGATGAAACTGACGATAACGGCCTTTTTGTGGACGCTCATAGCGAAACATTGCGCCTGTGTACCATAACCGTTGAGTTTGATTGTAGGTCAAACTATGTTCTAAACAAGCACGGACACAGCCCGCTGTACCTTCGGGACGGAGCGTTAACGAATCGCCGCCTCTATCCTCAAAGGTGTACATTTCTTTTTCGACAATATCAGTGACTTCACCAATAGCGCGTTTAAATAAAGGGGTGACCTCAACAATCGGTAAGCGAATTTCACGATAGCCGTACTGTTGCATTAATTGGCGTAACACCTGCTCGACAGCTTGCCAACGTTCGGTAGTGACAGGATTTTCTTTGGTAGCAACTGGCAAAATATCATTCATACCGCGAATGGCGGTGATTTTGGCGGACATGGTGAGTTCTCTAATCACATAACGAATGGTTTAAAACCATAAACAGGCTGCATTGTAAACAAAGTGAAGGGTAACGCCAAATAAGCTTGTAGAGAAAAAGTAATTGTGGAGAATGATTTGGCAAATCCCTCCAAACCTCCCTTTGCAAAGGGAGGCTTACTATAAAGTTCTCCTCTTTGGCAAAGGGGAGTTAGAGGGGATTTTTTCAACAGAAACTAACTAACCGTCAATAAAGTAGAATCTTTGTTAATCGTCACAGTTTTGACCAAACTCACGACATTCTCTGCCGTCGGATTCATCATCACCCCTGCACTACTGACCAACGGTAAGGTGTGGTGAAATTTCGCCTCGACTTGCGCTGCGGTGACTTTGACAGTAATAAAACCCTGCGTATGCGTTTGGGCAAATTTAATCCACGGATTTTGTTTCGCGGGTGGCGTTGCTGTACCTGTATAAGGATTAGCAATAGTCACACCAAGAGCTGACGCCAGTCCTTGTATCGTTTTCCCCATATCGCCTGCTAGAGTTTCGTTGAGCGTATTTTGTGGTATGTAGCCTGCTGCGCCTGTAGCACTTTCTTGGTTCAAATACTCTTCAAACACCGCACGATGAATGGCGACTTTTTGAGCATCTGGCAGACCTGCAAAAGCGACTTGCCCTGTGATCGTGCCAACATCAATCGCGCCACCCGTAGCAGCTTTAATCACTCCTGTGCGCACAGTTGAATAAACCAACATATTAAGGCAGGAATAGACTAATGGCCGTAATGACACAAAAGGATTGTCGCCTTTCTCAAGTAAGTTTTCGTAGGTGCTTGGGTTAGCCGCACGAGCAGCTTTGGTTGCTTTAACTTCCTCGGCAAAATCACCAACGACACTGGCGATATATGTCCAAAAACTAGAGGAACTGACCCCAGCCGTCACCAAATCGACCATTGCCGCACTGCCAGCCGTATAACTAGCAGGATTAGCTGGCACTTCACCCGCAAAGAACGAATGAATATCACCCGTTACCGCCACCACATTTTTAATATTACTGTTGACAAGAAAGTTCAGTAAATTGGCACGTTCGGCACTGTAACCATCCCATTGGTCGGCATTGACGATATAGCTATTTAACAAGGCTTTTTGTGCAGGATAACCCGCATCGGCCATGGCATTGGCTTGTGCAACTACAGCAGGGAGTTGATTTAAGTTCAGCACCATGCGCAATAACGACACTTCGTTACCCCAAAACTTCCATGTAGCGGTACTTGATGCCATGGTTGTTTTCCACCAGTTGCGCTGGGTTTGGCCAAGCACCGAAACCAGCGTTAAGCCCACTTCATTAAAAACTGCGACTTCATTTGCTGTGAGTGTTGCGCCTGTTGGGTCGGCGTTGAGTTTGAATAAAATCGTGCCTAACACGACTTTATTGGCATCGGTATCAGGAAGGCTATCGTATGCGCCTTTAATTCCTGCCTGCATTTTTCCGCCTTGTACCTGTAAAAAGGTAGGTTCAGGCACAAAATAACGGCTATTGATACTGCCCAATTGGTCAGCAGTAGGCGTGAGTGGATTGTCTAAAGCTTCAGGAATGATATGGTCGGCACGATATAAACGCTCATCGGTCATTACAAAATGGGCTAAATTACCGAATTTGAGGTCACGATAAATTTTAACGGTGGCAAAATTGCTGGCTACTGACTCATCTAGAGCAGGAATATCCGCAGGCATAAACTCAAACCATGCCCGATTTGCCGCCCGACGACGTTCTGTTTGTCGTGTATCGGCATTAGTGGCAGACGGAATCCCTAACTGTTCGTTCGAAACAGGCAACACGCCATTCACCATCGTTACCGAACCATTGCCATAGGTCTCGTTATTTTGCCAACAATCATCGGAAAACTCGTGGTCATCCCAAATCGCAATTAAGGCATAACGGGCGTGAAGCTCTTGCAAACGTAGGTCTGAACGGTATTTTTTATACAAATAACGATAGTCTTCGACCGTAACGGCAATTTTGGCACTGGTACTATTGGGCTTTAAGGTTTGGCTGGGGATTTTAAGCGCATCATGAGTCGTTTCTACTTTTTCAGTTTGATAACTATCCCCCGCCGCTTCGTAAATGTAGTCGCCTAAATGCACTAAAAAATCAAGATTTTGCTTCGCTAAAGCACTCATGCCCACCCAATGATTGACACTCCAATCTTGGCAGGCAATAAAAGCAAAATTTAAAGCATCAACAGATGCATTGGCCGCAGGTGCGGTTTTAAAACGACCAACACGACTCAAGCCTGTCCCAGCACGAAAACGATAATAATAGGTTGTTGCAGAGCTTAAACCCATGAGCTTATGGCGGATGGTATTATCATATTTGGCTTGTGCGCTAATGATAATCGGAGCCATTAACAACTCATCAAAAGCACTGCTGGCGGCCAACTCTAATTGCACCATGACATCAGCACTAGCCGCATTAACTTGGGCGATTAAGTCAGCACCCGTAACAACAACACGCGTCCACAAAATAATACTGTTAGGCTTGGGGTCTGCGGCCATTACGCCTTGCGGGAATTGATACGTACCTGCGTGCCCTGCACTGCTGAGCGTTTGCTCTTCAGTCAGGGAGTTATTATCACTGCCACAACCGACTAAACCAAAAACGGCAACGGATGAGGTCAAAAAACCTGCATGTTTGAGTAACTGACGACGATTCATGTTCATTGAGGAATGCTCCATTTTTTATTTTAGGATTTACGCGCTTATCGCTGATTAATGGACATATTAGCTATTTGATGCTGCTTTAAATTCACCAAACGCGCCAATCACGATGCAACGCCTAAGTCCCGAATTTAACTTTATGATTATTGACCGTTTGTATGACGGCAAAAAGACAAATATGAGAAAAACAGTTTAAGCCTAGACGATATATTGCCGTTTGTTGGACTATTTTTTGAGGAGGATAGGCAGAGATGAAAAGACGACGAGGGTTTGGTTTACACCTTACCCTCATTACAGAGATACATATACTAGCGGTTTAACTTCTGACGATAATCTTTGATTCTTTAGCTTCAGCAATTGCCACTTTCTCACGCACCATTTTTTCGATTTCGTCTACTAAAGTCGCCGTGGTAATCAAATGGCTTTTTTCACCATTTAAATAAACCAAGCTTTTTGGTGAAGCACCCACAATCCCAATATCCGCCTCTTTTGCTTCGCCCGGCCCGTTCACTTTGCAACCAATTACCGACACATCCATCGGAATACGGACATCTTCTAAACGTGCTTCTAAGGCATTCATCACCCGAATAACATCAAACTCCTGACGTGAACAACTCGGGCAAGCAATAAAATTAATGCCATTGGAGCGAATATTTAACGCACGTAAAATATCAAAACCAACTTTTACTTCATCTTCCGGCTCAGCCGCTAAGGAAATACGAATGGTGTCGCCAATGCCATCTAACAGCAAACCACCTAAAGCAATGGCCGACTTCACTGTGCCTGAACGAAATACCCCAGCTTCAGTGACACCTAAATGTAAAGGCTGTTCAATTTGAGCGGATAACAACCGATAGGCATCTAAGGTTAAAAAGACATTAGACGCTTTGACACTGACTTTAAAATCATGAAAATTTAAACGGTCTAAAATATCAATATGACGCATCGCTGATTCGACGAGTGCCGCACCCGTTGGCTCACCATATTTTTTCTGTAAGTCTTTTTCTAAAGAACCTGCGTTAACACCAATACGAATCGACAAACCTTTATCGAGGGCGCAAGCCACCACTTCCCGAATTTTATCTTCTGAACCAATATTACCCGGATTAATGCGTAAACAATCCGCACCTTTGTCGGCAACCGCTAAGGCAATACGATGGTCAAAATGAATATCCGCCACTAACGGCACTTGCACTTGTTGACGAATCAAACCAAAGGCATCGGCAGCTTCCATTGACGGCACAGACACACGAACAATATCCGCGCCTGCGGCCACACAACGCTGGATTTGCGCAACAGTAGCGGCGACATCACAAGTATCGGTATTAGTCATGGTTTGCACGGTAATAGGCGCATCACCACCGACATACACCGAACCCACCCGAATTTTGCGCGTCACACGACGTTTGATAGGAGAAATGTGCATCTATTACCTCGATAAACGAAAGTTAACCACACCATTAACGGTGTAAGGTTTTAAGTCGATAGGGCTTTGATTAAAACGAAATTGCACGGCATCGGCAGGATTCAGCTCAATAGCAAAAGGCGACTCACCCGTCACTTTTAAGGTATCTCCCGCCACTTTTTCGCCATTGGCCAATTCTTTACCACTGGAATCACGAATCAGCACTTTGGTAGTCGCCGTAAAGCTTAACTCTAAAGTGTCTATCGCTTGTTGTGTGGTTGAAGTATTCGGCAGATTGATGGTGTTGGTGGCCACAGGTGTTTCGCTGGCTGGCGCAGTACTTGGGCTATTTTGAAACCATGCCATGACTTTTTGCGGCAAAGCACTTTGCCAAACGGCGACACTGGCGAAAGACAATACGATAATTAGCGCGATGCCACCAATTGCCCCCCATTTAACCGTCGGCAAACGACGTGGGGAAATATCAGGCAAGCGTTTTAAGGGCTGACTTTGTATTTGGCTTTGCGGCGATTTGCCCGTATCAGCAGTGTAATACTCATCAAACCGCGCAACAATATCTGCCGCAGGTAAAGCCACTAAATCGGCATATAAACGTAAATAGCCGCGCACAAACACAGGTTCAGGCAAATCTTTATAACGGTCTTGTTCAATGGCTTCCAGCATACGCGGCAGAATTTTGAGCGTAGTTGAAACTTGCTCTAGCGTTAACGCTTTGGCTTCACGTGCTTTTTTTAACCGCTCACCAGGCCTAAAAGACAAGTAGCCGCCTTGCTCAATCGGCAATTTAACGGGCTGAACTTCCATCGCAGGTACTCCGTCGGTTCAATGCGTATTATCAAGAACCGCTATTCGGTGAATTCAAATACGTTTGATATTCTTCACTATTGGCATATAAGCGTTTCAGTGCCAGCTCATAGCTCGCCAATGCATTATTATCATGGTTAATGCGCGCCAAACGAATACCCAACCATAAGCCACGAGCACTCTGAACGTCTTTATCTATCGCCCGTAAATAACGCTGATAAAAGCGATTTGCTTCAGGATAATTCTGCTCGTCATACGCAAAAGTCGCTAACTCTAAAGCAGGTTCAGGCAAACGTGAATTTAATTTTAATGCCCGCTCAAACGTCACTTTTGCCTTCTCTTTATCACCCAACATCAGGGCAATTTTACCGACATATTCAAGAGCAGTTTCGCGACGTTCATAGCTTAAATCGGCAGCGGCAATCGAAAATTGCTCCATCGCTTCTTTGTAGCGTTTCAGTCGATACAGTAATACGCCGTAATTGTTACGTGCTTGCGGGTACTCAGGCTTTAAACTTAAGGCTTTACGGTAATTTTGTTCAGCTTTGACAAAATCATCGTCTTTTTCGAGTAACACACCCATGACATTATGGGCTTCGGCAGATTTTGGGTCTAACTCTAAAGCACGCTCTAAACTTTGTAGTGCTAATTCAGGTTTATTGGTTTGAATATACTCAGCGGCAATGGCTACCCGCGCACGAGCACTCGCTGCGGGGTCAGCTTTGCGGTCATTGGCAAACTCTTGTACGGTACAAGCCTGTAAACTGCACAGTGACAACATAATCAAGCACAGATTTTTCATTATTCGTTTTCAACTCAAGGTGATATTTAAAGGCTAGGGAAACTTAAACCCTACGAATTATTGCGGGCTACGAATAATTTCACCTTCTTTAATTTTTTGCTGCCAACGTGCAGCACGCTTGGTACGGTCTTGCACTTGCCCCACCAATTGACCACAAGCGGCATCAATATCATCACCACGCGTGGCACGAATAGTACAAATAAATCCTGCTTCGGTCAGTATTTTTTGAAAAGCAAGAATTTGGCTACGTGATGAACATTTGTAAGGTGCTTGGGGAAAGGGATTAAACGGAATAAGGTTAATTTTACTCGGGACATTCTTTAATAGTTGTATCATTTCGTAGGCATGAACTGCTTGGTCATTGATACCCGCCAACATAACGTATTCCATCGTCACTTTCCGACGACCACCATCGGCTTGAAATTTCGCCAAGAATCGTTGGCACGCCGCCATGAGGTCTTTCAAGGGATATTTTTTATTGACGGGGACTAACTCATTACGCAACTCATCATTAGTGGCGTGTAAAGACACCGCTAAAGACACATCAATCACATCGGAGAGTTTATCCATCATCGGCACAATACCCGATGTCGACAACGTCACTCGACGCTTTGACAAACCATAAGCATAATCTTCGAGCATTAAATCCATTGCAGGCACGACCGCATCAAAGTTTAATAACGGCTCACCCATACCCATCATCACGACATTGGTTAAAGCACGGGTACGGCTATCGTAATCTTGGTTTTCTTCAAAATAAGAACGGTTTGCAACCCACACTTGGCCAATAATTTCAGCAGTTGTTAAATCGCGCTGAAAGCCTTGTTTGCCTGTTGAACAAAAACTGCAATCTAAAGCACAACCCACTTGGGAAGAAACACAGAGCGTTTTGCGGTCACCATCAGGAATCAGTACTGTTTCGACCATGCTGTTTTCGCCAACTTTCAGTACCCACTTACGCGTACCATCATTGGAAAACTCTTTGTAAACTACTTCAGGCGGACGAATTTCGGCAACTTTTTCCAATTTTGCGCGTAAGGCTTTGGAAACATTACTCATTTCTTCAAAGTTATCAACACCGAGTTGATGAATCCATTTAATGATTTGCGTAGCGCGGAATTTCTTTTCGCCAATACTGACAAAAAACTCTTCAAGCTGCGCACGTGTCATCCCTAAAAGATTGACTTTAGGGGCAACAATAGAAGATTCAGGCGTAGTAACAGATGGATTCATAACAACAACCGCAAGACAAAGAAAATAACAAGAATGGCTAATTTTACATGGTATTAGTAATAGACAACAGAAAAAACAAAGGGCGCAATGTTTGCGCCCTTGTCTCACACGAAGCTCGAATTATCGAGTACGTGGAGCCACTTCAATTGCGCTGAAGAAATAAGAAATTTCACGCGCAGCAGAAGCTTCGGAATCAGAACCGTGAACCGCATTTTCGTCGATAGAAGCGGCGAAATCAGCACGAATAGTACCTGCTTCGGCATTTTTTGGGTTAGTAGCGCCCATAATGTCACGGTGTTTTAATACTGCGCCTTCACCTTCCAATACTTGGATGATGACTGGACCAGAAATCATAAATGCTACTAAATCACCAAAGAAACCGCGTTCTTTGTGTTCAGCATAAAAACCTTCTGCTTCAGCTTTGGACAATTGCTTCATTTTAGCAGCAACGATTTGTAAACCTGCGCCTTCAAAACGGCTGTAGATTTGACCAATAACGTTTTTAGCAACTGCATCTGGCTTGATGATGGATAATGTACGTTCGATAGCCATGTTAAAGCTCCTTAACAATGATTAAGTGAATGGGGAAAATGGTTGGCGATTATACGCAGGTTTTGCCTGAATGCCACAAATCCGTATTAATCTCAGACAATCAGCGTGATTTTAACCGTAATTCATGACAGTCGTGCCATCTAGTCAATTAATCCGCTTCTTCCAACCAACACATTTGAATGGCTTCTAAAATCTTTTCGCCACTGTGTTGTGGGTCATCTTTAAAATTTGGTAACGCCAACACCCAATTGTATAAATCGGTAAAGCGAATCGTTTTCGGGTCAACATCAGGATGTGCGTCGATTAAATCGAGGGCAATCTCGCGCGAATCTGTCCATTTTAAGCTCATGACATCTCTCCTGATTAATGATTTTTTTCTGAAGCATGGTTGATCGTGTATTTAGGAATTTCTACCACTAAGTCTTCATCTGCAACAATCGCTTGGCATGACAAACGCGAATCAGGCTCTAAACCCCATGCTTTATCAAGCATGTCGGCTTCTAAATCATCCATCTCATTCAAGCTTTCAATACCTTCACGAACAATGATATGGCAAGTCGTGCAGGCACAGGATTTCTCACAGGCATGTTCGATATCAATGCCCACACGTAAGGCAACATCACAGACACTTTCGCCTTGCTCGGCTTCAACCACCGCGCCTTCTGGACACAAAACGGCATGGGGTAAAAAAATAATATTTGGCACTGTGTTTATTCCCAATCGCTAAGTTTATGGCCACTTAAGGCATCATGGATATGTTGATTCATTCGACGCGCCGCAAAAGCATCCGACAACGGCAATAAGGTTTGCCGCGCTTTTTCAATCACCGATTTTTGACTCGAACCGAGCGCAATCTGAACGTGCTTAATCGCTTCGGCGAGCGTATCGTGTTCGCCTTCACACAGTAAATGACCATCATCTTTTAACGCGGCCAATACCGCCTCTAATAACTGTTGGCTTTCAATCTTTTCTTCATGCAACGCACGCGCATGTTTGTCCGCTTCGGCAGTTTGATAGGCTTCGGTCAACAAACGGCTAATATCTTGTTCGTTTAAACCATAAGATGGCTTAATGGTGATTTCGCTTTTTTGGCCAGTGCTTAATTCAATGGCGCTGACCGCTAACAAACCATCGGCATCGACTTGGAAAACCACCCGAATCCGTGCTGCACCTGCCGCCATTGCAGGAATACCACGCAATTCAAAACGTGCTAAGGAACGACAATCTTGTACTAACTCACGTTCACCTTGCACGACATGAATGCTCATTGCCGTTTGACCATCTTTGAAGGTGGTGAATTCTTGAACTTTGGTGACGGGGATGGTGGTATTACGGGTGATGACTTTTTCGACCAAACTACCCATGGTTTCTAAGCCGAGAGACAAAGGAATAACATCCAATAACAGCATATCTGATTCAGGCTTATTACCGACTAGGACATCGGCCTGAATCGCTGCACCAATGGCAACTACTTTATCGGGATCGATATCAGTCAACGGCTGACGGGCAAAAAACTCCGCAACTTTCGCACGTACTAACGGCACACGCGTTGATCCGCCGACCATGACCACATCTAAAATATCACTGGCTTTCAGTTTGGCATCACGCAACGCACGTTTACAGGCGCGTAAGGTTTTTTCGACTAAAGGCGCAATCAAATCATCAAACTGCTGACGACTAAATGTCGCCTGCCAATCGTGAAACACTAAATTAATGCTATCTGTTGACGTTAACTGCTCTTTTGCAGCACAAGCAATTTGCATTAATTCGCGCTGTTGTGCGGCATTTGGGTTTTCTAAACCAATTTGCTTCATCATCCACAAAGCAATGGCGCGGTCAAAGTCATCACCACCTAATGCGGCGTCGCCACCTGTCGCTAAAACTTCAAACACACCGCGATGTAAACGCAACAAGGAAATATCAAACGTACCACCACCTAAGTCAAAAATCGCGTGTACGCCTTCTGCGCCATTATCTAAACCATAGGCGACTGCGGCGGCGGTTGGCTCACTCAGCAAACGTAAAACCGTTATACCTGCCAACGTTGCTGCATCACGTGTCGCTTGGCGTTGTGCTTCGTCAAAATACGCAGGAACTGTAATCACTGCCCCTTTTAACTCGCCACCCAAGGTATTTTCAGCGCGTTGTTTCAGCGTTGCTAAAATATCTGCCGACACTTCAACAGGAGTTTTATCGCCCTGAACGGTGACAAAAGCAGGCATTCCTGTGTCGGTCGCACGAAATTGGTATGGCAGCTCTGAACCTAATTGCTTGATGTCATTTAGACCACGCCCCATCAGGCGTTTGACGGAAATAATGGTGTTATGCGGATCTTGAACGGCGGCGTCTTTTGCTGTTTTACCCACAACTTTTTCGCCTGAATCTAAATAACGCACCACCGAAGGCAATAGATGCTCACCCAGTTCATTGGCTAAGGTTGCAGCCTGCCCTGAACGAACAGTCGCCACTAAGGAGTTGGTTGTGCCTAAGTCAATACCCACCGCCAAACGATGTTGGTGTGGAGCTTGCGCTTGGCCAGGTTCAGCAATTTGCAATAGAGCCATAGTAAGTGGGCAATCAAAAATAAAAATGTGTTATTTGCTGACTTAGCATCATGCCTAAACCCTCTAAATCCATCCTTGTCAAAAGGGATGTTCCCCTCTTTATTAAAGAGGGGCTAGGGGAGATTAATCTAAGTCTTCGTCATCATCGTAGTCGTCTTCGAGCTTATCTTCACGACGACGAATATCACGCAAAAAATTCGACATAAAGTGCATTTTACGCACGGTATCTTTGGCTTCTAGCCAATCTTCTTCGTCATAATCAATGACAAACTCTCGCGCCAAACTTTCTAGCCATTCTTCAACTTCTAAACCCAAGCTGACTAATTGCTCGGCAGTTTCTGCTTCGTCAAGCTGCTCCCGCAACTCAAGCTGACTCATTAAAAAGTCAGTATCGGCAATGCTGGTGTTTAAAGAGATAGGATGGTCTGCTAATTCCAATAAATAACTGGCGCGATTGACTGGCGTATTGAGGGCTTCATAGGCAGTATTTAAGCGCGAAGACCATTGCACAGCTTTTAACTGCTCTTCAGGATGATGAGCAAAACGGTCGGGATGATATTGCCTTTGCAGTTCACGATAACGACTTGCTAAGGCTTCTTTATTTAAATCAAAGCTTTTAGACAGGCCAAATAAAACAAAATAGTTATCATGCACGTTCACAAGAGCCTCGACTGCACAGAAAAATACACATCCTCCCTAAATAGCGACATTTAAGGAGTCAATGCATAAAAGAAAGAGCTAAATAGTAAACGATTCCCCGCATCCACACTCCCCTTTTTGATTCGGGTTAGTGAATTTAAAGCCTTCGTTCAGCCCTTCTTTGACAAAATCCATTTCTGTGCCGTCTAAATACACCAAACTTTTGGGGTCAACATAGATTTTGACACCATGCGATTCAAATACTTGATCTGTACTATCCGCACCATCAACAAACTCAAGCACATAGGCCAAGCCTGAACAGCCTGATGTTTTAACGGCGACACGTACGCCGTCACCTTTACCGCGATTCGCGAGAAAGCCCGCCACATGTGTTGCTGCTGCTGGCGTTAAAGTCATTGCCACGATTACACCCCTTGCTTTTGCCGATAATCTTCAATCGCTGCTTTAATGGCATCTTCGGCCAATACTGAACAGTGAATTTTAACAGGTGGCAAAGCCAATTCTTCGGCAATATCAGAGTTTTTAATGGTTTGTGCTTGATCTAACGTTTTACCTTTTAACCATTCAGTCACCAAAGAACTGGAGGCAATGGCCGAGCCACAACCGTAAGTCTTAAAACGAGCATCTTCAATGACACCGTCATCATTGACACGAATCTGTAAACGCATGACATCGCCACACGCAGGCGCACCGACCATGCCTGTACCGACATGAGTATCGCCTGTATCGAGCTTGCCAACATTACGCGGGTTTTCGTAGTGATCAATCACTTTTTCACTGTAAGCCATGATCGTATCCTCTTAAAAATTAATGAGCAGCCCATTGCACTTGGCTCAGGTCAATACCGTCTTTATACATATCCCACAAGGGTGACAAATCACGCAGTTTATTCACCGCGTTTTGGGCATGCTGAATAACAAAGTCGATATCTTCTTCGGTAGTAAAGCGGCCAATGGTAAAACGGATGGAGCTATGCGCTAATTCATCGGTTAAACCTAGAGCGCGCAACACATACGAAGGCTCTAAACTGGCGGAAGTACAGGCCGAACCTGACGACACCGCTAAATCTTTTAACGCCATAATCAACGACTCACCTTCAACAAAGTTAAAGCTGATATTGATATTGCCTGCAATGCGTTGTTCGGCATCACCGTTTAAAAACACTTGCTCTAATGACGACAAGCCGTTCCATAATTTATCACGCAAGACTTTTAGATGAGCTTGTTCAGCCATGCCTTCTTCTTTAGCAATGCGGAAACATTCGCCCATGCCGACAATTTGATGCGTAGGTAATGTGCCTGAACGGAAACCGCGTTCATGACCACCGCCATGAATTTGCGCTTCTAGGCGAATACGCGGTTTACGGCGTACATACAATGCACCAATGCCTTTAGGACCATAGGTTTTGTGAGCGCAGAAGCTCATCAAATCGACTTGCATCGCTTCAAGGTCAATTAACACTTTGCCTGTGGATTGAGCCGCATCAACATGAAAAATAATGCCTTTAGAACGCGTTAACGCGCCAATCGCACCAATATCGGTGATCGTGCCAATTTCATTATTCACGTGCATCAACGACACAAGAATGGTGTCAGGACGAATCGCGGCCTCAACCATTTCAACCGTGATCAAACCTGTTTTTGGCGTAGGGTCTAAATAAGTGACTTCAAAGCCTTCACGCTCTAATTGGCGACAGGTATCTAATACCGCTTTATGCTCAATTTTCGAGGTGATGATATGTTTGCCTTTCCCTTGATAAAAGTGCGCTGCGCCTTTAATAGCAAGGTTATCGGACTCGGTAGCACCTGATGTCCAGACAATTTCACGCGGGTCGGCATTCACTAAATCAGCGACTTGCTGACGAGCCGTTTCAATGGCTTCTTCTGCCAGCCAACCATAACCATGCGAACGAGACGCAGGATTACCGAAGTTTCCTTCTAAAGTTAAACATTCCATCATTTTGGCAGCAACACGCGGATCAACAGGCGTGGTTGCAGAGTAATCAAGATAAATTTGACGTTTCATTAGAGACCTGGCTTACGCTGGGTTAAAGGGCAAATAAGGGAAAGTCTTCACTTATTCGCTGGGTATTGCTTTGACGCAAAGAAACAGCCTGTACTTCGCGGCGACGCACTAACTCTTCCAGACTAATACTGGATAAAAAAGTATGAATCTGGTGGCTTAAATCTGTCCATAGTTCATGGGTAAGACACATCATACCTTGTTGACAATCGCCTTGTCCTGCACAACGCGTGACATCGACCAACTCATCAACGGCATCAATAATTTGCGCAATAAAAATATCCGCGCCATGACGCGCTAATTGATAGCCGCCACCTGGCCCGCGAACACTGGATACCAAGCCATTTTTACGGAGTTTGGCAAACAACTGCTCTAGGTAAGAAATAGAGATAGATTGACGTTCTGAAATGTCGCCCAAGCTAACAGGCTCTATGCGAGCATGAATAGCCAGATCCAACATTGCGGTGACCGCATAACGGCCTTTGGTAGTTAATCGCATGATCACACGCTCCAGACAACGGTTTAGCTGATAGTCTTATTTTAGTTAATCCCTACTGTTTTAGTCAAGTATAATAGTTGATGAGTTTAGTAGGATATAAAAAAGCGACTTTTGTGCGCGGGGCGAGGACATTTAAATGATTAAGGCTTTGTGATTAAAGACTAAGAATTTAGGGCAGGCACATAAGCCTGCCCTTTATATAACAGTTACAACTTCGGCAAACGCATCGAATCCACTGTCATCCGAATAATCTTACGGCGATTTTCATCATAAGGCGGGAAAAACAAGCGCACTAACATCACTTTAGACGCACGAACAACCGCACGTTCATGCGAGAAGGCTTTAAAACCAAAATAACCGTGTGAATTACCAATACCCGAATTATTGACACCACCAAACGGTAAATTACCGTGCACAAACTGCATTAAACAGTGATTGATACATGCTCCACCCGAACTGGTACGCGTAATAACACTGTCAATATGCGCTTGATTTTGACTCCAAATATACAAAGCCAACGGTTTAGGACTGGCGTTAATTTCCGCAATCACCGCATCAAGACTGGAATAACCAATAATCGGTAACAGAGGGCCAAAAATCTCCTCTTCCATAATACGTGAGCCAGCAGGAATGTTGTCCAATAGTGTGGGTTGGACATAACACTGCTCAACATCCACCTCACCACCCATGACCACTTCTGCACCGTCTTTCACCGCATCTGCCAATAACGAAGCCACTCGTTGCGTATGTCGTTGATTGACAATGCGGGTTAAATCTTCACTATTTTTTTGCTCGGCCGCACCTTGACCGTAACGCGCCGCCAACACGATTTTACATTCCCCCATAAAAGCCGTTTTCACCGACTCATGGACATAAATATAATCAGGTGCAACACACGTTTGCCCACCATTAAGGAATTTTCCCCACATTAGCGTTTCCGCCGCAACGCGCAAATTGGCGGTTTCATCAACAATCGTCGGAGATTTACCACCTAACTCCAGCGTCACACTGGTTAGGTGTTTAGCCGCTGCCGTCATCACGACTTTGCCTACTGCGGGCGAGCCTGTAAAAAAGATATGATCAAAGGGCAAACTTAATAATGCTTCGGCGGTGGGCAAACTGCCTTCAAACAAAGCGACTTCGTTCTCGGCAAAAACGTCTTTAATAATACGAGCCATCACTGCCGAAACGTGCGGCATCATTTCTGAGGGTTTGATGATGACGGTATTACCTGCCGCCAACGCCGATACTAAAGGGCCAAAACATAAATTCAGGGGATAGTTCCACGGTGCAATAATTAGCACTCGCCCTTTGGGTTGATAATGAATCGCCGCTTTTGTCGTTAACATCAAACTGGTTGGCCATACGCCTTGAGGCTTCATCCAACTTTTTAAATCACCAATCGCATGACGCATTTCATCTAAAACGGGCATTAATTCGGTGACATCAACCTCAGCAGACGGCTTGCGATAATCTTTGGCAAAGGCTTGATAAAAATCATCTCGATTAGCTAATACCGCCTCACGCAGTTTTTTAATGCGCTCTATACGTTGATTAGCAGTCGATTCGCGCCATTGAATGGCGGTGGCTTGTTGTGTGGCAAAAACCTTTTTTATCTGTTCAACATCGGCTTCAGGCACAGGAAATAACGAGGATATAGTTTGAGTAGTCATTGTTTTTATCACTTGATTGGCTAAGACAAATATGGCCGTTGTTTTAGCATAGTTTAGTTTAGAAAAGACAGGGTGTTGTGGATATTGTTTTTCTAGGATTGTTGGAGACTGCTTAATTTTCACTTCGACTCCGCTCATGGGGCAGAATCGAAGTTTAATTAAATATAATGCATCAAGACGATGATGACTCCTGCATCACCACCAAATCTTCCGCCTTTAACTCATCAGGCCGCTCATCACAAAAGTCTTTATTCACCCGTTTTAATGCACCGCACATTTTATCTAAACGCTTATCGGTAGCCTGCATATGGTCTAACAACACCCGCAATGCTTCCACCACAGGGTCAGGTAAATCAGGCGTTGCGGCATAAGCCTGAAAACCAATTTTTTGCGCAAACTCTAAACGGGATTGTTCGTCTGGCGCAGCTTCTAAAACTTGTTTGAGAATCACTCGTGCAGGATTACCCACCGCTGTTGCGCCCGCAGGTAAAGCTTTAGTCACCACCGCGTTCGAACCAATTTTTGCACCTTTACCAACGATAAAAGGTCCTAATACTTTTGCCCCAGCACCAACAACAACACCATCTTCTAAGGTCGGATGGCGCTTGCCTTTTTGCCAAGTAGTGCCACCTAAAGTCACACCATGATAAAGGGTCACATCATCACCAATTTCCGCTGTTTCACCAATCACGACACCCATACCGTGATCGATAAAAAAGCGACGTCCAATTTTTGCGGCGGGATGAATTTCAATGCCCGTTAAAAAGCGACCAAACGTAGAAACCGCGCGTGCTGTGCCTTTTAAGTCCGACTGCCATAGACCATGTGCCACACGATGCAAGGCAATGGCATGGATGCCCGGATAGTTAATGATCACTTCTAAGGAATTTCGCGCTGCAGGGTCACGGGCAAATACCGATTGCACGTCTTCACGCAACTGCTCTAATAATGGAAACTTCATCATTAACCCTTCTCTTTTTAGAACACGTTTACTTTTTTAACTCTGCGGCCATTGCCTGTATGCGGCTAAAAATACCACGCCACAAGTTGTACTCTAATCTATCTAACCGCAAACGGCCAAACATCCGTCTGATCCGTGCAGGCATTTGTCGGGGATTTGCAGGATTAAAAAATCCAGAATCCACCAATGCAGCTTCAAAATGGCTAAAAAACTGTTCCATTTCACTGTTTGGCACTAAATCTTCATCCCATGGAGCGTGTGAAATGGGCATTGCTCGATCATTGACGACGCCTTTTTCCGCTAATAGATGCGCCATTCGCACTTCATAAGCGATCACTTGCACTGCCGAAGCGACATTCAACACGCCATATTCTTCGTCACTGGGAATCGACACATGATATTGACACAAATGCAGCTCTTCATTGGTTAAGCCTCTATCCTCACGACCAAAAACAATGGCGACTGGATGACGTTCAGACTCTAATCGAGCTAATTCGCCTGTTTCACGCGCATCTAATAACGGCCACGGAATGGTACGGCTTCGCGCACTTGCACCAATCGCCAAAGAGCAATCAGCAATAGCTTCTTCTAAGGTCGCCACCACTTTAGCATTTGCCAAAACATCGGATGCGCCCGCTGCCAAAGCAGTCGCTTCACTACTCGGAAAAATTCTAGGGTCAACTAACACTAATTGGCGCAAGCCCATCGTTTTCATCGCGCGGGCGGCAGAACCAATATTGGCGGACAAACTGGTATTCACTAAGACAATGCGAATATTACTAAACATACTTTTTTCATCAATCAGAAAGGACTTCCCGACAATGTTAGCAAATTAACCGCCAACTCTCTGCTATAATATGCCGCCCTTTTAGTTCTTTAAGATAAGAGTCTCATTCAATGTCCATGCAACCCATGCTCACAATGGCTGTTCGCGCTGCTAAACAGGCAGGCGAAATGATTGCCAAGGCCGCCCAGCAACTCCAATTTATTGATATTGAAGTCGAAGCGAAAGGCGTTAATGACTTTGTGACCCGTGTGGATAAAGATGCTGAACGCATTATTATTGAAAACCTCCGCAAAGCGTACCCGATTCACAGTTTTCAGGCCGAAGAATGCGGTTATATTGAAGGTAAAGGCGAAGGCAAAGAATGGGTTTGGATTATTGACCCTTTAGACGGCACAACCAATTTCATTCATGGTTTTCCGCAATTTGCCGTCAGCATTGCCGTGCAATATAAAGGCATAACCGAACACGCTGTCGTTTATGACCCACTCAACGAAGAATGTTTTAGTGCCAGCCGTGGCTACGGCACGACCTTAAATGGTCGTCGTTTACGTGTAACAGAACGTCGCGGCTTAGAAGGCTCACTGATTGGTACAGGTTTCCCCTTCCGTCCAGATCAACACAGCTATTTAGATTCCTATTTAAGTGCGTTTAAAGATGTCGCGTTAAATACCGCAGGTATTCGTCGTGCAGGTGCTGCTGCTTTAGACTTAGCGTATGTGGCGGCTGGCCGTTTAGATGGCTTTTTTGAACTTGGTTTATCGCCTTGGGATATGGCCGCAGGTGATTTGTTAATTCGCGAAGCAGGTGGTTTTGTTTGTGATATGGCAGGTGGCCACGATTACTTAAAAACAGGCAATATTGTTGCAGGTAATATTCGCGTAATGAAAGCCTTAGTGACAACGATTTCACCGCATTTGCCTGAATATATGCGTCGTTAATTTTTTATACGACCACAACTCAAAAAGCCTCGTTGATGACCATCACGAGGCTTTTTTTATCATGCCAACACGCTTATGCTTTGGTAATAAAGCCATTTATAGAACTAGACAACCATTTCACCGTTCAAGGCAATTATGAGTTTGTCGAAGAATTTAACTACCCTTCAACAAACTCAGGCATAGCGAGAAATATAAAAACTTTTACATGGGCATTTTTTTGCCTAATGTTTATTGATAAAACCCTAGGGACTGATATGCCAGATTCTGCTTCTAACACTTTTGCTCATGCACTACTGCAAGCTTGGCATCCTGAATATAGCAATGCCTTTGTTTTAATTGCTGTTTTATTATTTATTCTTGTCCATACCCGTAGTGAAGGTTGGAGCATTCTCAAAAACTCTTTGGTGTTTTTGCTGCTAGCGTTGGTGTCTGCGTTGGCGAGTGGTGTTTGTCAGTATTTAGGCATGGTCTTGCCTGTTCGTATCTTAGATGAAATCGCCGTCATTCTCGTCGGCATACTCACCATCCGCTTGTTTGGTTTGTCATTGTTTCGCGTATTTTTACCCACCGTGCATCTCATTCCGCCTCGTATTCTCGAAGATATTATTTTGGTGTTGGCCTATGTTGCATGGGGCATGGTGCGTATGAGTCAAGCGGGGGTTAATTTATCGGGCTTAGTCACCACTTCCGCCGTGATTACAGGGATTATTGCTTTTTCGATGCAAGACACTTTGGGCAATATTCTCGGCGGTTTAGCACTGCAACTCGATAATTCGGTGAGTATTGGCAACTGGATAAAGGTAGATGATATTAGTGGTCAGGTCATCGAAGTTCATTGGCGACACACCGCTGTGCGCACGCGCAATGGTGAAATCATCGTCATCCCAAACAGTTTGTTAATGAAAGCAAAAGTGACCATTGTTGCCGGCGAAGATGTTCCTCAATGGCGACGCTGGATTTATTTTTCTTTAAGCAATCGCATTCCGCCGCAACGAGTGATTGATGGCATTGACAAAGCCTTAACTGAAGCTGAAATTCCACTGGTCAGTAAAAATCCTGCGCCACAATGCGTACTGATGGATTACAAAGATGGATTATCGTCTTATGCCGTGCGTTACTGGTTGACGAATCCACAAGTGGATGACCCGACCGACAGTGCCGTTCGCACGCATATTTTTGCGGCATTACAACGTCAAGGCTACAGCTTGGCTTCTCCCGCCGTCGATGTAAAAATGACAACGGAATCCGTCGAGCGCGACACACGTTTACAGGATGCCGAGCTAAGCATTCGTCAAAATGCGTTACGGAAAATGGAATTATTTTCGACGCTTTCCGAAGAAGAACGCGCTCATTTAGCAAAAACGCTCACTTATACCCCGTTTGTCAAAGGCGATATTATTACCCGTCAAGGCGCAGTTGCTCATTGGTTGTATGTGTTGATTAGCGGCGAAGTTGATATTTGGTATGAAGTGACTAAAACTGAACGGAAGTTTTTAACCACGCTACCCGCAGGGCGTGTCTTTGGAGAAATGGGTTTGATGACAGGCGAACCGCGTCGCGCGACGGTCATTGCCAAGACAGACGTTGAATGTTATCGCATCGACAAAGACAGCTTTGAACAAATTATTCACTCTCGCCCCGAATTAGCGGTAGAGTTTGCTCATATTCTTAGTGAACGCAATATGCAATTAGTCGCGGTTCAACAAGGCATCGCCGAAAATCATGACCAACACCAAGCACGGATTTTAGACGGCATTAAACGCTTTTTCCGACTAGGCGGTTGATATTAGACGATAAAAGGCACTGAATCACTGTCGCTTCTTATTTTAATTGGCTTATACTGAACGAGAACGTAGATAAATCATAGTTAATTTTTAGGGGTGGCTTATGTTGCTTATTAATCAATTGCTACACACACTTTTTATCGCGGTGACTGATTTTTTTATGGTTTTAGCCGAAGCGGATACGCCAGAAGCATGGGGTGAATGTCCTATTGCGATTGAGACAACGCAACGCTAACTGTTTTTGGAATACTGAAAGGCGATTTTAAATCGCCTTTATTTCCCAAGATTTGCAACATATAGCTTATGTGAAAACCTGTCGAACCCTGATCAACTCACAACTTCAACACTTTCACTATTTATCAATCCGCTGACAACATCTCTTTTACTGAGATAGTCTCATCTGCTAGTCGGCTTGGCTCAATCACAATACCTTCTGTAATTATTTTTTTGCTCAACATAAACTCTTGTGGTCGATTAATGCAATCAGCGGCAATCAAATGCCCATCTTTGAAATAAAAAGCAGCAAAACTACGACTGGCCAGTTTATCACCACGCACGACAACTTGATCATAACCTTGGCTTAAGCCAGCAATTTGCAATTTTAGATCGTATTGATCCGACCAAAACCACGGCAAACTTTTGTATGCTTTCGTTAAACCACATAGCGAGGCAGCCGCTGTTTTACCCTGCTCACTGGCATTAGGCACTGACTCTAAACGCATTCTACGGCCATAAATTGCATTAAAGTGATTCGCACAATCGCCCGCTGCAACAATATGGGCGTCATTCGTGCGGCAAAACTCATCAACAATAATACCATTATCGACTTCAATACCCGCTTCCTGTGCCAATTCAACATTGGGTAATACACCCACACCAATAATGACGACATCCGCAGGAAATTCCGCACCATTGCTACAAATGACTTTTTCAACACGTCCATCGCCAACAATTGCTGAGACCGAGATACCTGTATGAATTTTTACACCCTCTTCGCGGTGAATACGGGTATAAAACTCAGATAACTCAGGCGCTGTGACACGTTGCAAAATTCTGTCGGCCATTTCTAGCACTACCACATCCATACCCTGTTTTCTCAGTGCAGCCGCCGTTTCTAAGCCAATATAACCACCACCAATAATCACCGCCCGTTTGTCTTTGGCCACATAGGGCTGAATGCCTTTCACATCGGCAATGTTGCGCAAATAATGAACACCCGCAAGCTCTTCACCGACAATAGATGCTTTTCTGACACGCGCGCCCATACACAAAGCCAGCTTGTCATACGAGAGGTTTGTGCCATCGCTCAAAGTGAGCGTTTGTTGCGCTCGGTTAATGGCAGTTACGTGACCTTGTTTAAACTGGATGTTATTTTTTTCGTAAAAGGCCGCAGGACGGATAAACAGATCTTCGATGGTTTTATCACCAGACAAAAACGTTTTTGATAAAGGTGGACGATGATAAGGCAGATAAGGCTCATCACCGATGACTAAAATATCACCCTCCCAACCTTCTTGACGCAAGCTGGTTGTCAGTTGCGCAGCAGCATGACTCGCACCAATAATAATCGCTATTTTGTTGGTCATAGGAGAGTGTCCTGTATTTTTATCAGCAGACTTGAGCGTAAGCATTTGATTAACAAAGCTTAGACAGGCTTATTTGCACTGTCTAAGCATTGAGTCTTTTAAGCTTTAGCAGTGAGTTTCACCATCATCTTAGCGTAGCCTCTAACAAAGTTAGACTGAACAATTTCAGGCTCACTGAGCACTTCTATATTCTCGAAACGCGCTAACAACTCTTCCCACAAGATGCGTAACTGCATTTCCGCCAAACGATTACCCATGCAGCGATGAACACCGAAACCAAAGGATAAATGGTTACGCGCACCTTTGCGGTCAATAATAAAATCATCAGGGTTTTCAATGGCGCGTTCGTCACGATTACCTGATACGTACCACATCACCACTTTATCGCCTTTTTTAATCAGTTGGCCATTTAGCTCAACATCTTGTTTAGCAATACGGCGCATATACGCTAATGGCGTTTGCCAACGAATAATTTCCGACACCATGTTGGGAATGACACTTGGGTTGTTTTTTAGCTTAGTAAATTCATTGGGGAACAAATTCAACGCATAAACACCGCCAGACATTGAATTACGCGTAGTGTCGTTACCACCGACAATTAACAACGCAAGATTACCCATGAACTCCATCGGCTTTTTAATCAAGTCTTCGGTATCTTTGGAATAGACAAGCATACTCATGACATCGTAGCCCATCGGCGCGCCTGCGGCTTTTTGCGCGGCTTTTTTATACCAAAGCTCGGAGAATTGCTTAGTCATCTCAAAAGCGGCGTTATAAAACTCATCATTGCTACTACCTGGCCCACCTGTCGCTTGTGGACTACCCGCAATAATGTCCGACCAATAAACCAACTGATGACGTTTTTCGTAAGGAAAATCAAACAATGTTGCTAACATTCGTGTCGTCAACTCAATAGATACGTTTTCTACCCAATCAAAAGGCGTGTTGACGGGCAACGCGTCTAAAACCTCTTGGGTGCGAGAACGAATCAAACCTTCTAATTCTTTTAAGTTTTTAGGGGCAACCACATCTTGAACGGCCTGACGTTGTTTATCATGCTTGGGTGGATCCATAGCAATAAACATTTCCGCAGGTAAACCTTCGGGTGTTTGACCAATAATAATCGCAGGTTCAGCAGAAAATAAATCATGGTTTTTATCAACAAAAACAATGTCTTCATAACGAGTCACCGACCAAAACGCCCCAAATGGACTATTTTTTTGATAATGCACAGGACACTCATCACGCAAACGCTTAAAGTAGGGATTTACTTGATGTTGTCGGTACAAAAACGGATTACTGACATCAATATCTTCTAATTTTAGAGTTGATACATCAGGAATTGGCTGCTCGATAAACTCGTCAAATGGCTTAGTTTGCAATACTTTATGTTTAACCGTTTGAAAAATCTGCACTCCTTTTACAAGTATAGGAATGGGCACGTTAGCCGACACTTGTTCAACAACAAAGTCAGAAGCCTTTTGAATGGCAGGCACTTTTTCATTCAACTCAACCAGAGTTGATGAAGCTTTTTCAATCGCAGATGTTAACAGACTCATAATTTTCACCAAATCATATAGACGTTTTGTGAATTACTTTGACAAAGTAACTGCTTGTTATATCTAGGCCTTTTAAAATTACATTTGAAACTCTGGCAAATGTACGACCATACCATCCATTGCATCAGAAGCTTTAATTTGGCAAGAAAGCCGCGAAGTTGGTGTTTTTTCGGGGGTCATTTCGAGCATTTGTAATTCATCGGGATTGATGCTGCCCGCTGCTTTTATCCATTGACTATCAACAATGACATGACACGTTCCACAAGCGCACGCACCACCACAATCGGCATCAATACCAGGCACACCATTGTCCATCGCTATCTGCATCAGTGACTTGCCAACTTCAAGCTCAACCTGATGTTGTTTACCATCATGCTCTACAAACGTAATATTGCCCATGAATCTATCTCCAGCGTTGAATTAAACCTATGCCGCCCACTGAATGCTGTATTTAAAACGACATCAACCGAGCCAAACAAAACCTTTTATCAATAAATTGTCCTACAATCTATCAACAGGGCTAATATCGCTAAATAATGTTAAAAAATCAAGTTCTTTAAACAACGATGACATTCTTTAATGTAACAATTGCAATACTTTCTCATTGCTGCACGATGATAAGAAGGCAAGACAGGATAATCTCCATTAAAAGAAGGATAGAAAACGACGCTATCGTGAAACGCTGAAACTGCTATTATCAACTGCTTACTCAAGCTTTTATTTTTGCTTAAATACTTCTATGACCAACTCATTTAACTTTCTAATTGCTACCGCTATTACACTTTTTTTAGTGTTTATCACCGTCACTATTCATTACGAAGTGCTCAGACTGATTTCTGAAATTATTCCTAAATTAAAAATGCAGCCGCGCGTCAGAATTTTGGTGGTTATTTATGGGGCATTTTTTGCACATACTATTGAAGTATGGGTGTTTGCTTGCGCCTATTATTTACTAAGTACACATTTAGAGATGGGTGCGTTTCATGGCCTCGGAACAACCGATTTTTTCGATTTTGTTTATTTTTCGGTGGTGGTGTACACCTCAGTTGGCTTTGGTGACATTTTGCCTCAAGGTCATTTGCGGCTGATTGCAGGTGTCGAAGGTTTAGCAGGACTATTAATGATTGGCTGGTCTGCTTCGTTTACATATTTGATGATGGAAAAATTGTGGTTAGACCATCGCAAACCACCAAAGAAATAAATCTAGTTTAGCGAATGTGGTAGGCGAATAAATTCGCCTCTACAGAGAAAATCACTTCGTTAAAATTAATTTATTGTTGCTTGTAATTCGCAAACGGTATTCTTCACCTTCATGATTGATACGAACCTCCCGACTCACGGCAAAGAGATTATTGGAGTCAATCGTTGGAAAACGACGTGTGATGACCGTTGCTTTACTATTATCTGGCGTTGACATGATGAGCTTATCCTAGGTAATGAGCTTATTTTTAAATAATAATGATTCTCATTAGCAAATGCAAGCTATAGAATAAAAACAGTCAATCCGTTGTTTATACTCATTTAGGATTTTGCTTATTTTTGATAGGTATAAAATAGCCACGGCTTTTTGGATGTTGGCAAAGAGTCATATAACCCTTGTGCTACTTCGTTGTCTAATGCCGTTGTCCATTGCAACCTACTGGCATTATGACTCAGCGCATAGTCTAAACAATAATTAATTAATGCTTTACCTACCCCTTTGCGTCGAGCCACAGGTAGTGTAAATAAGTCATTCATCACCCCGACTTTTGCCACTGCCGTTGACGAAAAAGAAAAATACACCGTCGCAAAACCGACAGCTAGATTATCTAGGCGATATAAAAACTGACAGCCCAACGGGCTATGTTCGCCAAATTGGGCAAAAAACTCACGATTGCGAACATCGGAAATAGACGCGACTTGATAAAATTCTTGGTATTGCCTCATCAAGTCTAACAGCTCTTCAAAATTATCTTTGGTCACGGCTTCAATCACGGTTAATTCCTTTTAAGCACACATAAATAGGGGGAGGATAAATCATCCCCCAAGCTACATTACAATGATTCAGGACGCATATGCGGAAACAAAATCACATCGCGAATCGACGGTGCATTCGCAAACAACATCACCAAACGGTCAATACCAATACCCTCACCTGCTGTCGGTGGCAATCCGTATTCTAAGGCACGAATATAATCGGCATCGTAGTGCATCGCTTCGTCATCGCCCGCGTCTTTTTCGGCCACTTGTTCCATAAAACGGGCGGCTTGGTCTTCTGGGTCATTTAACTCGGAGAAACCATTGGCAATCTCACGGCCACCAATAAAGAACTCAAAACGGTCGGTGATAAACGGATTATCATCATTACGACGTGCTAACGGCGACACTTCCGCAGGATATTCGGTAATAAATGTCGGTTGGCGCAGTTTTGTTTCGACCGTTTCTTCAAAAATAATGGTTTGTAATTTGCCTACACCCCAAGATGGTTTCACTTTTTCTTTGATGTCTTTTTCAACAATCGCGGCGGCTTGTTCTCTGTCCCACAGTTGCTCACGGGTGTATTGCGGGTTGTGTAATAGAATCGAATCGACCATGCTGATCCGCGCAAATGGCGCACCAAAGTCATAGACTTCGCCTTGATAATCGACTTCAGTTTTGCCTAATACATCTTGGGCAACGGTTTTTAACATCGCTTCCGTTAAATCCATCAAGTCTTTGTAATCGGCATAGGCTTGATAGAATTCAATCATGGTAAATTCAGGATTATGACGTGCAGAAACCCCTTCATTACGGAAGTTCCGGTTAATTTCAAACACGCGCTCAAAGCCACCAACCACCAAACGCTTGAGATATAACTCAGGGGCGATACGCAAAAACAATGGCATGTCCAAAGCATTATGATGCGTTTCAAACGGCTTAGCGGCTGCACCACCCGGAATGACGTGCATCATTGGCGTTTCAACTTCCATAAAATCACGCGCGCGTAAGAACCGACGAATACCGTCAATAACTTCGGCACGGATTTTAAAAGCGTTGCGCGTGTCTTCGTTCATAATTAAATCGACATAACGCTGACGATATTTAATTTCTTGGTCAGATAAACCATGAAATTTGTCAGGCAATGGTCGTAATGACTTGGTTAATAAGCGAATTTCTTCAATATGCAGCGACAGTTCGCCCGTTTTGGTTTTAAAAATATAACCTTTACCACCAACAATATCGCCAATATCCCACGTTTTAAAATCAGCATAAATGGATTCGCCGACACTGCCTTGGGCAACATAAAACTGAATACGGCCAGTCATGTCTTGCACAGTAATAAAACTGGCTTTACCCATCACACGCTTGAGCATGACGCGACCTGCGATGGAAACATATTGTTTCTCACCTGCTTCTAATTCTTCTTTGCTGTTATCGGCAAATTGGGTTTGCAGATTTTGGGCATAATGTTGACGACGAAAATCGTTCGGGAACGCTTGGCCTTGGGTACGAATCTCGGCCAATTTTTGTTGGCGTAAAGCAATCAGTTCATTTTCAGAAATTTGAACTTCGGGTGTGGGCTGACTCATGATGTTCTCTTAATTTGGCAAATACTGTCCCCTCACCCCAACCCTCTCCCTTGGGAGAGGGAGCAAAGTCCTCTCTCCCCGAGGGAGAGAGTTAGAGTGAGGGCTGGAGGGTTGCTTACAAACCCATCTTCAATGAAGCTTCAATAAACGCATCTAAATCACCGTCTAATACGGTATCAGGGCGAGAATGCTCGACATTCGTCCGCAAGTCTTTAACGCGTGATTGGTCGAGCACGTAGGAGCGAATTTGACTGCCCCAACCGTTTTCCGACTTGGTATCTTCTAAAGCTTGTTTAGCGGAATTCTTCTTCAACACTTCCAACTCATACAAACGGGCGCGTAAGACTTTCCAAGCGGTGTCACGGTTAGCGTGTTGTGAACGCTCATTTTGACAGGCAACGACTGTACCCGTAGGAATATGCGTTAAGCGTACAGCGGAATCGGTTTTGTTAATGTGCTGACCACCTGCACCACTGGCGCGATAGGTGTCAGTACGAACATCCGAAGGATTAATATCAATTTCAATATTATCATCGACTTCGGGTGAGACAAACACTGCCGCAAACGAGGTATGACGACCATTGCCTGAATCAAACGGTGATTTACGTACTAAACGGTGGACACCAGTTTCGGTGCGTAACCAACCAAAGGCATAATCGCCTTCGACGCGAATCGTGGCACTTTTAATGCCTGCAATTTCACCGTCAGAGACTTCCATCAATTCGCCTTTAAAGCCGTGACGTTCAATCCAACGTAAATACATCCGTAGCAACATGCCTGCCCAATCTTGAGCCTCAGTGCCGCCTGAACCAAACTGAATATCAACAAAACAGTTATTCATATCCATTTCGCCGCTAAACATACGGCGGAACTCTAAATCAGCGACGAGTTTTTCGGCACTAGCCAACTCAGCTTGAACATCGTCCAACAGACTTTCGTCATCTGCTTCAATCGCCAAATCTAGCATCATTTGGGCATCACCGACGGAATAGGTCAGTTTATCGAGCACGCCAACACTGTTTTCCAGCGCGGAACGCTCTTTGCCTAAGGCTTGGGCTTGTTCGGGGACATTCCAAATAGCGGGGTCTTCAAGTTCGCGTAAGACTTCTTCTAAACGCTCTTTCTTCTGGTCGTAGTCAAAGATACCCCCTGAGCGTTTCTCCACGCTCAATAAGGTCTTTGATATGTTTGACGTAGGGATTGATTTCCATGACGGTTTTTTGCAGCTTGTAAAAGTAAAGGCGGCAATTCTACCCTAAGTCGAGGCGTGATTAAATGCGCTACGAATTATCGTGGCTCTAAATACTCCACCATCAACTGCAATCGGTTTTCGCCTCTAAACGTATTGACATCTAAACGATACGCTAACAGCACTTTTTTCGGGTTATTAGGCCAATTAGCAATATCGACATTAAACGCTATCGCTTCCAAGGCTTTACCTGTTAAGGGATGTTTTAATTGTAATTTCAGATGTTTTTCTTTTAACACCCGCTGGTCTAAACACTCAAACTCGCCCGTAAATAATGGTTCAGGAAAAGCTTGTCCCCAAGGGCCACTGCGGCGTAATAACTGCGCCAATTCAAGAGTAAAATATTGCGCTTCTAATTCGCCATCGGTGGCTAGGGCTGCTGTTAAATGTTCTTCAGTAGCGACTTTTTTAATTACTTGGGTAAATGCTTGTTGAAAAATTTCAAAATTCGCGCGTGGAATCGTCATTCCTGCCGCCATTGCATGACCACCAAAATGAGTAATTAAGCCTGCATATTGTGTCGCTACCAATTCAATAGCATCACGGATATGAATACCACTAATTGACCGCGCCGAACCTTTAATGACATCACCTTTGTCATCCGCAGGGGCAAAAACAATACTCGGGCGATGAAACTTTTCTTTTAGTCGCCCTGCAACAATACCAATCACGCCTTGATGCCAATCTTCATTAAATAACACAATCGCAGGTGGTAGGTTTTCGGCTGTCCACTCTAATTGGGCAAAAAGCTGTAAAGCCTCTTCCTGCATCGCACCTTCAATACTACGGCGTTCAACATTCATGCTATCGAGTTCTTCGGCAAATTGTTGCGCCAAAACTGCCGAGGTTGTTAACAAACACTCAATGCCATGCGACATATCATCTAAACGCCCTGCGGCATTTAAGCGTGGCGCAACGCTAAAACCTAAGTCGATTGCTTGTAGACTGGCTAGTTCACGTCCTGCCACTTTTAATAACGCTTTAATACCCTCACGGCACTTTCCTGCGCGAATACGATCTAAACCCTGTGAGACTAAAATACGGTTGTTGCCATCCAATTGCACGACATCGGCGACAGTGCCTAATGCCACTAGATCTAAAAAATCAGCCATCACAGGCATCGGTTTATCAGCAAACCAACCTATCGTTTTCAAATGAGAACACAAGGCAGCCATGACATAAAACGCGACGCCAACACCGGCAATATTTTTACTGGGAAATGGACAATTCGGTTGATTGGGATTGATAATGGCATCGGCTATCGGTAAGTTTTTACCTGTGAGATGATGATCGGTAATGAGAACTTTTACCCCTGCTTCTTTCGCCCGCTCTACGCCTTCGCGACTGGAAATACCGTTATCAACGGTGATAATTAAATCAGGCTTTTTGTCGATAATGGCAACATCAACAATCTCAGGGGTTAAACCATAACCAAATTTAAAACGATTCGGCACCAGATAATCAACGTTTTTTGCACCCATTGCCCGTAACGCCAACACGACTAAAGTGGTACTGGTTGCGCCATCGGCATCAAAATCACCCACGATAACAATGCGTTGCTGCTTTTGTAAGGCTTCAGTAAGTAAAGCCAAAGCTGCTGGCATACCCAATAACAGTTGCGGCAAAGCCAAACCTTTGAGCAGATGTTGCACTTCAACGGGGGACTGCACACCGCGCGCAGCGTAAATACGCGCTAAGACGGGATGAAGTTGTTGTAATTCGGAAGATATTTTGGGGGTGATGCGTGGTTTTAGGAGTTTGGGCATAAGTTGACGATTCGAGAGAATTGAGAGTTTCAAAAATTGATTAACGTTTCAGAAGCATGCTATTTTTGTGTCGTTATAGGAAAGCCTGTCATTCGCAGCAATAGCAATCGCACCTGACTGATTTAACTGCTTAAAAACCGCTTCGGCTTGGCTCATATCTTGAGCACAATGACTTTTTAAGCTATTCAGTAGTGCCGTTTTTGTGGATGGTCGATTTTTACTATTTATCAGCATCTTTCGACAATACGCTTGGATAAATGTATCGTCATTATCTGAAGCGACATTTACGATAGCAGTTACCTTTTCTTCTTTTTTGACGTTAATACGAACTGCCGTTCTGCCTTGGCTACGCAATAGTTTAATCACATGGTCTAAATCGGCATCTTCCGACATAATGACAAAATGTGTCTGAACAGGAAGCTGCTGCATGAGCGCACCAGCAAAAAAGCAAATACCAAAATCAGCCGCATTTTTACCGCTACTAGGCATTTTAATAATTTTCAAGCGCTCAGAATTAACCATTACCGTTAGTGGAATCAACCAATCTAAAGGGATTTTTGCGCCACTTTGAGCATAACAAATAAGAACTTGAGAGAATTGCTCTAAATCTTTTAGTAATACATTGATTTGACTAGGACAATTTTCTAAGTCGATTAATAGGACTTGATCTTTTGTCTCTTGGGAAAGTTGCGGAGAAGTGTCTATTTTTTCTTGCATCATGCAGACTCGCTCCTTTTAACTATTTAACTTGCAGGCCTAATTCACTAAGCCCGCAAGATTTTTTGAGCTATTAAACTTTCATCGACTGCAAAATACTGTCGCGCACTTGTGTCAGATTCGCGTCAATAGTCAACAACGTCGCGCTGTTAGTACATTGCTGAATAGCAGTATCTGGGTCTTTTAAACCATTACCCGTTAAGGTACAAACGATGGTTGAACCTTCAGGAATACGGCCATTTTGAATATCGCGCATCGCACCACCTAAAGAAGCAGCCGATGCAGGCTCACAGAAAATACCTTCGTACATCGACAACATGCGTTGCGCATCTAGAATTTCTTGGTCGCCTAACTCATCAAACCAGCCACCCGATTCTTCTTTCACTTTCCACGCCTGTTCCCAACTCTGTGGATTACCAATACGAATAGCGGTAGCAATCGTTTCAGGATTAGCCACTGCACCGCCACGCATAAACGGTGCTGAACCTGCAGCTTGATAACCAATCATTTTGGGACGACTACCAATCATCGGGCCGCCTGCAAAACGACAGTGACCATTACAGAACGAACAAGAATCCGTGACTTTATGGCCAGCGGGTGTCGAATACTCGCAATAACCAATCCAATGTGCGGTGATATTGCCCGCATTACCCACAGGTAAGCAATGATAATCAGGTGCACGGCCTAACTCTTCAACGATTTCAAAAGCCGCTGTTTTTTGGCCTTGTAAACGGTATGGATTAACGGAGTTTACAATTGTCACAGGCGCTTCTTTAGCAACTTGTTTTACCAACTCCATTCCATCATCAAAATTACCACGAATTTGTAAAGTGATTGCACCGTACATCATCGCTTGCGCCAATTTACCCATCGCAATTTTGCCTTCGGGAATTAACACAAACGCTTTAATACCCGCACGCGCAGCATAAGCAGCAGCAGCAGCAGAAGTATTCCCTGTAGAAGCACAAATAACCGCTTTGCTACCTTCTTCAACCGCTTTGGTAACGGCCATTGTCATACCACGGTCTTTAAAAGAACCCGTTGGGTTTAAGCCTTCGTATTTAATATAAATATCGACATCTTTACCTAACAAACGAGGAATATTTTTTAAGCGAATCAGTGGCGTATTACCTTCGCCTAAAGAAATAATGCGCGTGTCATCGGAAATAGGTAAATAATCACGATATTTGTTGATGAGGCCAGTATAACGATTACCCAAAGTCATGGTGTTTCTCTCTAAACAGTGTTTCTTCATCCTTCTCTCTTGTTAGGAGAAGGTCTTTTAAATTAAGCGTCTAAAGCTTCTAAACGAATACGAACCACAGGCGCAACAATATCAGCCAATGCTTCTAAGCTACCAATTGCCCGATTCATTTCACGTTCTACGACAGGCTTAGTCAAAATAATGACGGGCACAGTCCCTGCTTCGTGAGCAGGTTTTTGTAGAATCGCTTCAATGCTAATACCATTGTCGCTTAAAATACGGGTGACATCGGCTAACACACCTGATTTATCATTGGCTTGTAAGCGCAAATAATAAGCCGTTTTAATCGACTCAACCGACAAAATTGGTGTATCGGCTAAAGAGTCAGGCTGAAAGGCTAGATGCGGTACAGCGCAATGATTTTCGACGGTCAGTGAACGAACAATATCAACAATATCGGCAACAACCGCAGAGCCTGTTGCTCCTGCACCCGCGCCCGCGCCATAGTACAAAGTCGAACCCACCGCATCTGACTGCACTAACACCGCATTTTTAACGCCATTAACATTAGCAATTAAACGCTCTTGTGGAATGAGTGTTGGATGTACACGCAACTCAATACCTTCCGCAGTACGGCGTGCCACACCTAAATGCTTAATGCGAAAACCTAATTCTTCGGCATAGCTCACATCTTCACGCGTTAGTTTAGTAATACCTTCGGTATAAACTTTATCAAACTGCAACGGAATACCAAAGGCGATAGAGGCCAAAATCGTCAGTTTGTGTGCGGCATCAATGCCTTCAACATCAAAAGTGGGGTCAGCTTCGGCATAACCTAAAGCTTGAGCCTCTTGCAATACGTCGGCAAAGTCACGGCCTTTTTCACGCATTTCCGTGAGAATAAAATTGCCAGTACCGTTAATAATTCCTGCCAACCAATCAATACGATTGCCTGCCAAACCTTCACGTAATACTTTAATAATCGGTACACCACCTGCAACAGCCGCTTCAAAGGCGACAAATACGCTTTTTGCCTCAGCCGCCGCAAAAATCTCATTGCCGTATTGGGCTAACAATGCTTTGTTGGCGGTAACGACGTGTTTACCATTAGCAATGGCTTGTAATACCAATTCACGTGCAGTTGTTGTTCCGCCAATGACTTCCACGACTATATCCACTTCTGGGTCATTAACGACAGCAAAAATATCTCGACTGACGGTGATCCCCGACAAATTATATTGCGGATAGTCACGACGCGCGCCAACATGAGTCACGACAATATCGCGGCCTGTTCGACGACTAATTTCTGCGGCATTTGCTTGCAGTAAGTTCAATGCACCGCCCCCGACCGTTCCCAGTCCGACAATGCCAATTTTGACCGATTTCACCCTATCACCTATGTTTTTAAGCCTACTAGCAGCCATTAGCCACGCTAAGATGGACTTATGAAAAACGCGGATGCTAAACATCTAAACGTTCGTTTTGCATAAGTCTGAGAAGAAGCGAATGATATAACGGTTTGAAGAGAAAATGTACCGTCTGATGCGGTAGACAAGACGAAAACGACACACAATCAAAGCAGAGTAAATATATTTACGCTTATCAAATAGAAAAAGGCGAGATAAACCTCGCCTTTGGATACATCAACCCGAGAAAAACTATTTTATTCCCATTGCTGCGGCTAAATCTTTAGGAGGGAGATAACCGCCGACTTGCATACCATTTTCTAAAAATACCGCAGGCGTACCACGCACACCCAACTCTTGACCTAACTCATATTGTGCTTTGATTGGGTTCGCGCAACTGGCGCTTGGAATGGGTACTCCCTGCTTGGCTTTGGTCATGGCATCATTAGGATTTGCACTGCACCAAATCGCATCCATACCTTTTGACGTTGGCGATGGATAGCCCGCTCTTGGGAAAGCCAAATAACGAATTTCAATACCCATTTGATTCATTGCAGGTACTTCAGCATGAATCTTACGACAGTAGCCACAATCAATATCGGTAAAAACGTAAGCAATGCCTTTGGTTTTTCCCTGTGCAGGAAAAACAATCATATCTTTCATGGGTACAGCGGCTAGTGCTGCTTTGCGCTCGCCAGCAGCACCTTGCTCCGTGACATTAACAATTTTGTCGCCATTGATTTCGATTAACTCACCTTGCAACATATAACGGCCATCGGCACTCATATAGGCCGTACCATAACCTTTTGCTTTAATTTCAAACAAACCTTTATACGGTGACTCTTTAATGGCGGTAATTTCGGCATCAGGAATGGCTTTTTTTAAACTAGCGCGAATGATGTCTTGTTCTTTTGCCGAAACAGAAGTATCAATCGCTGCATTTGCGTCTTTCATAAAAGCCACAGGAGGCTCTGCCTGCGAACACGCACTGATCATCAATAACGCAGTGGGTAATAATAAACGGTGAAACTTCATAAAAAACGCTCCTAAATTTGGCCTAGCTTAACGCAAAAAATGCAGAATTTTGTGCTATTTTCTTTACTTTAATAAACTGTCATTATCCCCGAGGATGATGTTGTTGATGCAATATTTGCAGCCGCGCCCGCGCAACATGGGTGTAAATCTGCGTTGTCGATAAATCGCTATGCCCCAACAGCATTTGTACCACACGTAAATCGGCACCGTGATTCAACAAATGGGTGGCAAACGCATGACGCAAAGTATGAGGAGATAACTCACGCTCAATGCCCGCTTGTTGCGCATAGGCTTTAATGGCATACCAAAAATTTTGCCGTGTCATAAAACCACCGACACGACTAGGAAACATAGCATCACTCGCCCGCCCCACCACCAATACAGGGCGCGCCTCCTGCAAATAACGCACTAACCAATCTCGCGCGACTTCGCCCACAGGCACAATCCGCTCTTTGCTGCCTTTACCCCGAATACGGACAAAACCCTTTTGCATATTCGGCTCATCAATGGTCAAAGCAATTAACTCAGAAACGCGCAAACCACAAGCATACAACAGCTCTAACATCGCACGGTCACGCAAGCCTAAAGCCGTCGTTACATCGGGAGCGGCCAATAACGACTCTACATCCAACTCGGAAATATCTTTAGGTAAGGGCTGCCCAAGTCGAGGACTTTCTAAATCTAAGGTAGGATCACTTTTTAAATGACGATCCGCAATTTGTAAACGATAAAAATGCCGTGCCGCCGACAAAAAACGGGCAACTGAGCGCGGGCTACGCTCTTGCTCTGTCAAATAGACTAAAAAGGCCTCAAAATCACTCTTAGCTAGTAACGATAACGGTTTATTTGCCCATAACACCAGTTGTTTTAAATCACTAATATAGGCATTAACACTATGCTGACTCAGTGCATGTGAAATTAAGCGGTCACGGAGCCATAATAACTCCACGCCACTTTTATCATCGGGCAAGGGAATAGCCGCTAAAACTCGCGTCCGTTGACGACGAGGCTTATTCACTTTTTTCACAGGAAGCTGGATGATTGCGCTCATATCATTACTTAATAAATTAACAGAACTTTATTTCGCCCATAAAAAAAGGCGACACCATGGTCGCCTTTTTCTCACTCAATAACCAGCAATTAACGATTGCGAGCCACGAGTTTTTCTTTGATACGTGCAGATTTACCTGTGCGATCACGAAGATAGTACAGTTTAGCGCGACGTACCGCACCACGGCGTTTCACTTCAATACCAGCAACGAGCGGAGAATGTGTTTGGAAAACACGCTCAACACCCACGCCATTGGAAATTTTACGCACGGTGAACGCAGAGTTCAAACCACGATTTTTCTTGGCAATAACAACGCCTTCGTAAGCCTGTAAACGCTCACGCTCGCCTTCTTTTACTTTCACTTGGACAACAACTGTGTCACCAGGTGCAAAAGAAGGAACATTTTGTTTCAATTGTGCCTGTTCAATACTTTGAACGAGGGGATGCTTACCACTCATGGCAGGTCTCCAATAATGCGAACTCACGTAGGGATATAAACGTGCGTTCTATAGTTACAGAGGCTATGAGCAGAGGCTCGGCGCATATAACCGTGATAGTCACAGCCTAAGAATTAGACTGACCTAAATCACCGTTTGCTTGCTCTTTTTTCAGTTGAACCAACAAACGGCGTTGCTCTGCATTTAAAGGTGCAGAGTCTAATAAATCGGGACGACGTAATAGTGTCCGCTTCAAACTTTCACGCCAGCGCCAGCGTTGAATATCAGCATGATGACCCGACAACAACACAGCAGGCACCGACTCACCGTCATAAACTTCTGGACGCGTATAGTGGGGACAATCCAATAAACCTGTCGCAAAAGAGTCTTGCTCTGCCGATTGATGATGTCCTAAAACACCATCAATCCGCCGACTAATCGCATCTATCATGACCATCGCAGGCAACTCACCGCCCGACAAGACATAATCGCCAATCGACCATTCAGCATCAACCATGCGCTGTATCAAACGCTCATCAATGCCTTCGTAGCGGCCACACAAAAAAATCAGTCCTTGTTTTTGAGCTAACTCTACAGTTGCGACTTCGTCAAAACGCTGGCCTTGAGGCGACAAATACACCACTGGTGCATCAACACCCAAACTTGCAGCGCGCGCCTTAGCAGCGGTAATCGCTTGAACCAAAGGTTCAATCAACATCACCATGCCCGGCCCACCACCATAAGGCCGTTCATCAACACGGCGATAATTGTCAGTAGTGAAATCACGAGGATTCCACGTTTCAAGCTGCATCAAACCTTGACTAATAGCTCGTCCTGTCATGCCTACATCGCGAATCGCGGCAAACATTTCAGGAAACAGGGTAATCACACCAAACCACATGGCTACTCTCAATAAACGTCAGCAACCCATACGGTATCAGCAGTCAACCATCACTAAAAATCAATATCCCAATCAACGGTTAACCGTTGGTTGGCAATATCAACTGACTTAACGACCTGCTCAGGCAACCACGGAATCAAACGCTCAGTTTTATCAATGCTTCCTGTGGCAGGTTTCACCACTAAAACATCATTTGCGCCTGTTTCCATCATGCTATCGACACGCCCCAATAGCTGACCATCCACTGTCCACACCCACATATCGAGCAGGTCAGACCAGTAATAATCGCCATCGGACAACTCGGGAAGATTAGATTTCGCTGTCCAAATAACGGCACCGTGTAACGCTTCAGCGGCATTACGATCGTGGCAATCAGGAAAGCGCAACACTAATCCTTTACCTTGCTCTCGCCACTCGGCAACTTTGACTTCACGCCAGTCATTACCGACTTGCAAGTACCAAGGGGTATAAGCAAAAATATTAGAGGTGGGCGAAGTGTTGGAATACACCCAGACCCAGCCTTTAATGCCATACGCTGTTTGTACCCGCCCAATCGATAAAAGCTGATCGGACGCTGGGATACTGGCCATACTAATACGCTCTATCGCAGTGCGAATTAAACAGCAACCGATGCTTTAGCAATTTGGGCAACGCGATCTGATGGTTGCGCGCCTTGGCTGACCCAATAGCTATAACGTTCAGCATTGATACGCACAGCCTCAGCAGCACCTTTAGCGACTGGGTTAAAAAAACCTATACGCTCAATAAAACGACCATCACGGGCATTGCGGCTGTCAGCAACAACAACTTGGTAAAAAGGACGCTTTTTGGCACCGCCGCGAGCTAAACGAATAACGACCATAATGTTTATTCCAGAAAAACAAGGTTAAGGCCAATAGCCTTCAAAGGGCGAGCATTGTACGGGAATTTCAGCAAGGATAAAAGATACCTGCTAACAAAAGCTGTAAACTTGTGGTATATAGCGGTTTATATACCGATTTTTAGTGCTTACTCGCCATGTTTACAGTCTCTCTACGCACGTTTAGTGTCCGTTTTGTCCTTATTATCCTAACTCTTGCTTTTGCAATGTGGGCGGGCATGACTGGAATTGCAGGGCTTTACAACTTTCAAGCAAATAGCTTTTTAGAGTTATGGCATCAACAACTCTCGAAAAACAACACCTATCAAACAACGGATGATGATTACCAAACAGCCGTTTACGCCAGTAAACGTGCCATAGAATTAACACCGTATAACGGAGATTATTTGACATCCGCTGCGGATATACAAATGTGGCAATATCGCAATAACCACGCACTTTCGTCTGCCCAAAAATCAGCATTAAAAGCGGAGATTTTAGATTATTACCGAACTGCTCTAAAACAACGCCCTACTTGGGCATATACCCATATCAATTTTGCTGTCAGTAAAGTTGTTTTCGGTGAGATTGATACGGAAATGCAGCAAGCCATCCAAACCGCCAATCGTTTAGGGTTTAACGAGCCTGATGTTATTCACATCACCCTTGAACTAGGCTTGCAGTTTTGGAGCCAACTCAACCACAGCACACGTTTAACTGTCGCCAGTGCTGTTGAACGCTCGGTTACATGGCAACTAAACGAAAAAATGAATATGAAAGAGCGTATTTTCGCTTTAAGCCTTGTCGGTGTTTACCACCTTGAAAAAGACATTTGCCCACTGTTAACACCTAGCAGCCAAGCTGACTCCAATATGTGCTACTAGCAGCCGTTTGCTTATGTCTTTCGTTCGCGCCGAGTTAGTCGTGCTTGGACAGGCTCAGCATGAATGGTTTAACTTCTGTGTAGGTACTTACCGCTATAACAACGCCAAACTTAGCCAAGGCACATAGGTAATAATAATAACTGCAAACATCAGTACCAATAAGAAGGGAATGGTTGTTTGGTACAACTCAGACATAGGCCGTTTGAAACGAAAGCTGGCTATCATTAAATTCATACCAACGGGTGGAGTACAATAACCTAACTCCATATTCGCCAAGAAAATAATACCTAAATGAACAGGATTAATGCCATAACCTGCTGCGATGGGTAACAGTAATGGCACCATAATCACTAAAGCAGAAAAAATATCTAAAAAGCAGCCTAGCATCAATAAAAAAACATTCAACAATAACAAAAACGTCCATTTACTCTCAATATACTGCTTTGTTAGTTCAAAAAGACGTGTTGGTATTTCCGCCTCAACCAACCAATTAGTAAACGCCATTGCCACACCTAAAATCAACAAAATTGCGCCCACCATGACCATGGCTTCACGCATGATGCGCACTAGTTGCGACAATGAAATTTCACGATAAATCAGCACGGACATCACAGTGACATATAATGCCGTGACTGCCGCCGCCTCAGAAACAGCAAAATAACCCCCGTAAATGCCCCCTAAGACAAAAACTGGCAACGGTAACTCCCATTTAGCTTCTGCCGCTGCCAATCTCAATTCTGACCAAGAGAAAGCATACAAGGGAATATCATTCTTGCGCGTCACGTAATAGCCATACACACACAAGAATGACACCATCAACAAAGAGGGCAATAAACCTGCTTTGAACATCGCCTCAATACTGACACTTGAACCTTGCGGTAATTGTTGGGCAATAATGGCGAACAAAATCAATGGCAGAGACGGTGGCAACAATAAACCTAATGAGCCAGAAGTTGTAACCAAACCTAGAGAAAATTTATCGGGATAACCCGCTTGTTTTAATGCAGGATAAAGTAACGCCCCCAAAGCAACAATCGTTGCGCCACTTGCCCCTGTAAATGCCGTAAAAAAGGCACAGGTACAAAAAGCGACAATAGCCAAACCACCTGGTAGCCATCCGAGTGCAGCTCTCGTTAAGCGCACCAATCTTTGCGAAGTTTGCCCCTCTCCAAGAACGTACCCTGCATAAGTAAATAATGGTAAGGCTAATAAAATCGGCGTATCTACTAAACGATATAACTCTATCCCAATCACTGTTAATGGGGTCTCATTATTAGTAAAGCCCAACATGGCTGCGCCCGCCAATACCGCAAATAATGGCGCACCTAATAACGCGACGACAATTAACGCAAGGGAAAGAAGCTCTATCACACAGAAGATTCCACAGAAATACCCACAATTGCAAGCCGCAAACTATGGATAAAATAACGAATAGCCATCAGCGCAAACGCTATCGGCATAATACTTTCACACAGCCATGTAGGCACTTGTGCAAATGCAGGACTTGGCGACTCATATTCCATCTTTACAAAGTCAAAGGAATACCATGCTAAAGCAGCGCAAATCAGCATGGTAAACAGAGTACTGACAACACCCGCAACTCTTTTACCAACGGGAGGAAGAAATCGCGAAATCAAATCAATATTGATATGTCTTTGATCCCTACTAGCCACCACTGCCCCAATCAGCGCAATCCAAAGCACCATAATCCGCAATAAAGAATCCGCCCAAACAATGCCACCATCAAAACCATTGCGCAGCACGATTTGTGCAAAAGCCAAACTAATCATCGCAAGCAACAGACTAACGAGAATCATCTCCTCTAAACGATGGACAACCCACAATGCTCGCGCCAATAATTGCTTCACGATTTCTGATTCGCACGGAAGGTTTTCAAATGGCCATCTAGTACTTGAATAATCGCAGGTGTTACTAGCCCCGCTTTTTGAATATGGTCTGTCGCAGAGTTACCTTCTTTTTGCCAATCCAATACTTCTTGCGCATTCGGCTTCACCGCTTTAATGCCCTGTTTCAACAACGAGTTGTAGGCCGCCAAATTGTCTTGGCGATTTTGTTTATCAATGTCTTTAAAGACACGCAACATGACTTCACGCACCACGGCTTGATCAGGTGCGTCAATTTTATTAAATGCTTTTTGATCAATGGCCAAGACACCCACGATATAACTAAGCGGAAGTTCAGTAATGTATTTAACTTGGGTGTGCCACTGCAAAGCTAATGTGCCAATGGGTGATGAAGCGACCGTATCAATAATACCTGTTTGCAAACTAGGTAACACATCACCCAATGACAGAGGAATTGGTGTCACTTGGAAGACTTTCAATGTTTCTGAGGCTTCGGGGTCATTTTCAGGAATCCAGACTTTCCGCTTTCGCAACTCAACAACAGATGGAATGGGTGCTGCTTTAGACATTACATAAGCAAAGCCCGCTTCAGCGAAGCCGAAGTTCACCATGCCACCCTGTTCTAAACTTTTCGATAATGAAGCATCCATTTTACTACGCACATAATCTACTTCAGCGAAGTTTTTGAAACGTAATGGCAAGGTATAAACTTGTGCATCTTGATAAAAATTGGACAAACTGCCTGCTGTCACCGCACCGCCCTGCAATTGGCCAATCTTGATTTTATTTAATACGGCCTTATCATTGCCCATTGTGCCGCCAGTATAAAACTTAAACGCCACTCTTTTTTGCGTACGCGTTTCAATTTCAGACGCACCTGCACGCATTTTTACCATCCATGCCGAACCATCGGGGGATAGCGTTGCAACTTTTAAAGTCATTGCCTGTGTCTGAGTTATCACCAACAGCAAGCAACTTGCCAACAGAGAGCGTTTCATAAATGCGCCTTTCTCAAAAAAAAATAAACAATGTTAAACTTTATGCTAACTTGACAAACAAGCCTAAAAACCACTATTAAAAATAATCATCTGCGGATTGCAACAGCTCTTTAGCTTGCTGTTGAGCCATGATATTACTCAAAGTTAAATCAGGGGCGTGTGGATCCGCCACAATAATTTCCTGCAACAACTTATCATGTAACTCACGATCAAGAATGCCTCGTGCATAATTTTTTGCATAATATAATTTCGCCATTAGGTTTTGCCCTTGCGACAAATTAACCGCTTGCTCAAAATGTTTCTTTCCAAGCTCTGGTCGTCCGCCCAAAGCAGGCGTTAAGACAGTTGCCAGCACACCCAAATACAAATGAGCCGCGCCTTGTTGATATCGCTCTTCTAAAGCAACAACACGCTTCATTAACGCTTCTACACGCGGCATATCGGCAATAGCATTCCAATCATCACTATTGGCTTGAATCCAGCCCGCCCAAACGCTACCTGTGATATAGAGTGTCGAAACATAGCTTGAGTCAAATTGCTGTAAAACACCATTCAGCTCATCTAATGACAATGCCTGAGGATGACACAAACGTTTATCTTTCTGACAGAGTGCAGTAAAAGCATACTTCAAGGCTTTGTTATTAACACTTTTTACTCGACCTGCATCCTTAATGAAGCTACTCGCATAAGCACTATTCAAATTCGCTGCTGCCGACCACAAAGCCGTTTGCTCAGGATTATTTTTCACCAAAGCATCTAATAATAACAAATAAGAGGGAATACCCTGTTCAATCATCACAGGATCATCGCTTTCTAACACTGCGGAAGAAAAGCTATTAGCAAAATGCTGGCTTTTTTTTTCAAGAATTGAAGCGCAACCCGACAACACCAACAAAGCAAATACCATCACAGAATAATGGCTTAATTTTTTTTTGACTAACATAATAAAGAGACTTTATTGTAGTAATACCAGCATCAATATTATCAGATGCCAAAAAAAATTCATTACTTCTAACAAAAAACATCCACTTGCAAATTGTCAGACAAAAATAATGCATTATATGATTTTAAGTGCTATCATTTTCGCGCCGCTTAGTGAGATGCTACAAACATACACATAAATTGTGTAAGCGTTCAAAAAGCGGGATCGTAATCAGCATTTTCCATGCAACTTGAGAGAGACATTATGCAAATCAAGAATATCGCCTTAACTGCTGCTATCGTTGCCGCTTTAGCTTTCGCTGGCTGTGCAAAGAAAGAAGAAGCTCCTGCTGTTGAAGCACCTGCTGTTGAAGCCGCTGCTCCAGCTCCAGAAGCCGCTCCGGCACCTGCTGCTGACGCTGCTGCTCCAGCCGCTGCTCCAGAAGCCGCTCCAGCACCTGCTGCTGACGCTGCTGCTCCAGCTGCTGACGCTGCTGCACCTGCTGCTGCTCCAGCACCATAAGCTGCACCTAAGTAATTTATTACTTAGCGAAAAAGGAGAGCTTCTGCTCTCCTTTTTTATTGCTCATATTTCAACCTAGGTAAAAATTTCACCGTTTATGGTGATCCGGTCGACCCCCCTTCGACAAGCTCAGGGCGAGCGGTTGGCTTCGATCCGTCCATGCTGAGCCTGACGAAGCACGACAAGCTCAGTGCAAGACAAGCTCAGTGCAAACAGAAGATTGACAAACTTTTGCGGTGATACTTATTACTTCATGTCTAAAAAGAAAAAAGCCCCAGATTAGGAGCTTCTTTCAAATCAAATAACTTAAACGTCAATCGCCTTTCTTATTCTTTGCATGACCATAGACATAGTCGCCATAGGCATAATAACCTGAATAAGTACCATAGTAGCGGGCTGCTTTTTTCATATTGACCTTATTTAATATCACGCCTATTACAGGAGCTTTGGCTGCTAGCAGCCTATTCACGCCCGTACGCGCCGTATTATATGCCGTTGTATCAGAACGAATGACGTACAACACCGCATGTGACACCTTCGACATAATTAAAGAGTCACTCACCAATAAAGTGGGAGGCGAATCGATAATAATCCGATCATATTTTTCAGATAAACTGCGTATCAACTCAGCAAACTTTTGCGAAGACAATAGTTCCAATGGATTCGGCGGCACCAATCCTGCGGTGAGTACATCAATATTGGCATCTTCCATATGAAGAATACAATCATCCAATGTAGATGTTGCAGCAACGACATTCGATAATCCAGGACTATTAGGCGGTAAATTAAGCACTTTCGCAATGGTTGGCTTACGCATATCACCATCAATCAACAATACTTTTTCCATTTGTCCTAATGCAACCGCTAAATTAATAGCCGAAGTGCTCTTTCCTTCGCTGGGAACACTTGATGTCAACATAATCACTTTATGCGGTTTATCAATCCCCGATAAAACCACACTGGTTCTTACCGTCCGCATCGCTTCTGCATAACCATTTTGATTGCTATCTAAAAAGTATATTGGCGAATCATCTTTTTTCTTTTTCTTCACAAGAGGCACCATGCCAAGCATTGACAACCCCAATTTATCCTCAATATCTTCCGCACCCTTAAAGGTCGAGTCCAAATAATCCAAGAAGAAAGCCAATACCGCACCAAACACCAAACTCATGACCAATGCCAAAGCAACCAACAAACTTTTTCGTGGTTTAAATGGTAAACTCGGGACAACTGCGGGGTCAATTACTCGCGCATTAGCGGTATCAAGCTCTAGACTGTCATTCGCCTGTTTAATGCGGGTGAAAAACGTATCATATAAATTACGATTAGTTTGAACTTCACGCTCTAATTCTTTAAAGCGAAATTCTTTTCTAGACAACTCAATAGAGATTTCTTTTGCTTCAATAAGTGCTCTTTGCGCTTCGCTCAATTCCATTTCTGCTTGAATTAACGAAGGATGCTTTGCACCATAACGCCTACTTATTTCTGCAAGTTTAAATTGTCCAGCGACAACACGTTGATTAATAGCGGTCAATTGCTCTGCGCTTAGGCTAGAAACACCAGACTTATCACTACTACTATTGCTACCCACTAAATTGTTAGTCTCTCTATAATCTTGAAGTTTCTTTTCAGAAATTTCTACATTCGTTTTTAATGTACCTAAACGATTGGTCAACCAGTCCGCTGCATTTTGCGTTAAAGCCACACGCGCTTCCATTTGACTATTGATATAGGCTCTAGCCATTGCATTCGCTACAGCAGCAGTTAGTTTACGATCAAAAGACTCAAAATTAATTTTCACTAATTGTGTTTGGCGCACAGGCTCAATAGTGACGTGCGTCATAAAACCATCTACCAACTTAGTAAATTTTTCTTCTTCTGTTGGTAAAGGATTTTGCTCATGCCCAGCTGGTAAATATTGTTTCCAATCTATCTGTTGCCACCAAGACTTTTCTTCAACTATAACCTTGGCAAGATAATCAGGATGTTCGGCTATATTTAACTCTCTCACCACACGTGCAGCGAGTTCGCGAGACTTTAAAATTTCGAATTGAGTCTGCAAGTACTCTTTACCTGTAATATCTGAACCATAGACATCATCAAGAGAGGTAAGTGTTTTACCTTGCTTCTGCTCAATCATGAGAGTCGCAGATGCCGTATAAACAGGACGCATCGCTGAAACAAAGAATACAGCAGCTAAAGTCACAGCAACCGCTAATCCGATAATCCCCCATTTAAAACGAGAAATCACATGCCAATAGTGACGCAAGTCAATAGCATCTTCCTGCGAATTTGACAGGTTATTATCGAATCTTTCCATTTTTCATACCTAAAACTAGAAGAAGCTTTGATCAACAGTAACAATATCGCCCGGCAAAAGGACAGCATTGAGCAGCGTCAAGCGCGGCATACCCGTAGGATCATTTTCATGAATGACATAAATTTTTGTCACAGATGCACGAGGTGTTAAACCTCCTGCCAAAGAGATAGCCTTGCGTATAGTTAAACCAGGCTGATAAGGAAACCCACCAGGCTTGCCAACTTCACCATTCACAAAGAAAGGCCGATATTCCAAAATATTAACATAGACCTTTGGATCGACTAAATAACCCTCTTTTAACTGGCGGGTGAGCAATGCTTGAACATCACTAATTGTCTTATTCTTCGCAAGAACTTCGCCTAAAAATGGATAAAGGAAGCTACCCGCATCACTTAATCTCACTTCCATGCTAAGTTCTTTTTCGTTAAAAACAGTAATACCTAGTTTATCACCTGCACCAAGGCGATAATCTGAGACATTATTATTGAATAACAAGGGCGTAGAATTGTATGGATCACTCGATACGACGGGGGCAACACTAGGGCTGACAAGAGTAGCAGAGCGACTTTTAGCAGAGTCGCCGAAAATCTGCTCTAAAAACCCTGCGTGAACAGGCGTCCACGCAAGAGTCGAAAGCAACACCAACAATCGAACTGGGCTTTGCATAAATTCTACGCTCAAATCCTATTACAAGCTAATCTGAGCACCAACACTCATTACATTACGCTTACTATCAAAATTTGCTTGATTAGAACTACGGTCATTGACATTGATAGCCGCATTAAAGGTCAACCAACGACGCATTTGATAGTTCGCTGCAACACCATAGGTTTTAGTGTCATCATTACGATTATCTACTGCCAATGGATTACCTTTATAGTCATCTTTAGACGAACCCAAAGAAACAGTCGTATTAAATCTATCCAACCAATCATGCGTCCATGACAAACTATAATTAGTGTTTTCTACTGAAGTATAGGGAGTTGTCGCATCCGAAGCACGAGCACCACCATTAATGTTGATAGTATCCAAAGCAACAGGCTTCCAAACCACAGCCAAGTCCCATGTAAACTTATTAATGTCCGCACCACCGTCCACCTGACGCTTGCCCTGACCAAGACGCAACTTACCTGTGGTTTGCGCGCTATTTTCCCAAGTCAAACCAGCCAAGATACGAGTATCTTGAGTATCAGCAGTACCACCCTTCACAACATCCGTTTTATAGTTAGTATCAGAATATTCATAGTCAATTAAAGCTGTCGTTTTGGGCATAATGCGGGCACGTAATCCCAACAATGTGTTCAAAGTATCATTGTCACGGTTTACAGAATTCGCCCGCGAATAACGCTTTTGATTCATATCGGCATTTAATACCATCAAGCCACGCGCCGATTTAGCACCATACTCAATACCACCACGCACCGTCGTCACATCGTATTTATCAACTTCACCAGAAGCTAAAATTGCCGCAAGTCCAAGGCCAGATGTCACGCCCGTACCACGATCATCATGCAGCATTTTATAGGCCAATCCGCCATCAAGACGCAGACGAACACTAGACTCAATATGTGCACTCAAATCGAAAGTTTGGTCTGCATAACTGTCGTTACTGTCATTAGCAAAACTAGCCGCATTAAGGTTATAAACCGCTTTATAAACATTTAATCGATCTTGCGCAATAAATGCCAAATTCGGATTTAGAATTTGTGAGAACGAACTAACTTCATTACTCGGCAAATTGTAGATATTATCATCAGAAACGGTCTTGAGACTTAATGTTGGAACCAAAACAAAGGAACCAAATGGAACTGATTGTGGCTGAATTGCGACTTGCGCCAAAGCACCCTGCGCACCAAACAAAAAGGTTAATCCTAAAACGGACATACCCACAATATTCTTGCTTTCCATATTTTTCCCTCGAATAGAGATGGCCAAATTAATACTCAGTAGAGAACCGTCGAGAACCATAGGCGTTCTGCGTCACGATTTGCTCGGATTCTAGCACTACGTCTCACTTTAAGTCACGCTTTGAAATTACTTCTCGACAAAATGACGATCACAGGCTATTAAATTAAGACATTCAAAAAAGTTTTGCCTTTATATCACAAATCACTTCTTCACCCCAAGATCTCGTTGGACAATTTAACTCAAGTTTTTGCACTTTAGATATCTTTAGCCAGAGGCCGCTTAATTATTAGGCGTTCAAAAGCACCACCCCTTTCAATTTTTAAAATTCATGCTATTATCTGCGCCCTGTGTGGAGAGTTGACCGAGTGGCCGAAGGTGCTCGCCTGCTAAGTGAGTGTGGGCCAAAAGCTCACCGAGGGTTCGAATCCCTCACTCTCCGCCACACTGATTAATTTTTTTTGTAACAGTTCTCAATTGTGAAATTAAATTAAATCAGGCCTTGACGAAATTGGCGAATACCTGTAAGATTCGCCACCTCAGCGCGCCCGTAGCTCAGTTGGATAGAGTATCTGGCTACGAACCAGAGGGTCGGGAGTTCGAATCTCTCCGGGCGCGCCATTTCTTCATACTGCAACGTCAAAATAAACACTTAATTCAGCAACAAATATCCATATAAAAATACCTTCCTCACTATTAATACCCGATTAACTTACATCAAAAAACTCACACTACTGCCATATTATCTCGATGCATAAACTCTTCATCATTTATATAACCAAGAAGGGACAATATTTTGTCAGATGACTGTCCGATAATGAGCTTAGTTTCTACCGCATTATAATTCGCTAAACCCAACGCGATTTGTCTTCCTGCCTCATCAACACACTCAACCACTTCACCGCGACCAAAATCACCTTCTACGACTTTAATACCTACTGGCAGCAAACTCCGCCCTTGCTCTACAATCGCTTTAACTGCTCCATCATCAAGAACAACTCGACCCGCAGTTTGCAGATGTGAAGCCAGCCATTGCTTGCGTGCGGTAAAACGATCATCATCGGGCAGTAATAATGTTCCTATTGTGTCGCCTGATGCTATTTTTTTTAGCACATTTTCACTTCGGCCACTCGCAATCACTGTTGCACAACCTGAGCGCGCGGCGAATCGAGCTGCACGTACTTTGGTAATCATTCCGCCACGACCTAATGCACCACCACCGCCCGCCATTGCAAACAAGGTTTCATCCATTGCTCGAACTTCGGGTAATAAGGTCGCACTGCTATCATGCCGAGGATCTCGATCAAACATGCCATCTTGATCCGTCAAAATAATTAAGGCTTCCGCTTCCACTAAATTAGCGACTAATGCCGCCAGCGTATCATTATCACCAAAGCGAATTTCATCGGTGGCAACCGTATCATTTTCATTGATTACGGGAATGACGCGCCAATTAATTAAAGTTGTCAATGTCGAACGCGCATTTAAATAGCGTTGACGATCGGAAAGATCATCGTGAGTCAATAAAATTTGCGCTGACTGGCGGCCATGCTCACGAAAATGGGACTCATACGCTTGTACTAAGCCCATTTGACCAATCGCCGCACAGGCTTGCAAATCATGCAACGATTCTGGACGACCACTGAGACCCATTCTGACCATGCCTTCAGCAACAGCACCCGAAGACACCAAAACCAATTCAATACCTTGCTCAGTCAAAGCCACCATTTGCGCAACCCATGAGCGCATCGCTTGCTGATCAAGACCTTGGCCATTGGCCGTCAATAAAGCTGATCCAATTTTGACCACCCAACGACGAGCTTGTTTGAGTTTATGTCGATTATTCATGGTGATGTGCACTTAAACCAATTGAGTCTTAGATAAAGTATGCCACTAAATACGCTGAATTAACGCTGATAAATGACTTCCATTTCTCCGTCATCACCATCGTCCCAATCATCATCGTCATCATCACCCAACAGGGATTGTTCTTTTTTCGCACGATACAAGGCTTGTTGCTGGGCACGTAAGTTTTGAATTTGATTCCGAGCCTCGGCTTCAAGATGACGACGTTTTTCAGCTTCGGCTTCAGCAACTTCTGGATTTTCAGCTTCTAAAGCACGCTGCGCTTCAATAGCCTCCATGAGCTTATAACAAACTAACATCGAACCTTCGCGGGTTAAACCCGAAGTTTGAAACACAGGTCCTTGCCAATCTAAACGCTCAATAATATCTTCACAGAGGGCGGTGCATTCTTCTGGCATGACGAGGTCGATTTTATTTAACACCAACCAACGAGGCAAGGCTGCTAACGCGGGTGAAAAGCGTTTTAATTCCAAGGCTATAGCTTGGACATTCTCGACTGGATCAGAACCATCAACGGGAGCGATATCAACAATATGCAATAGAAAGCGAGTCCGCGCCAAATGTTTAAGGAAGCGAATCCCTAAGCCTGCGCCTTCTGAAGCACCTTCAATCAAGCCTGGAATATCAGCCATGACAAAAGAACGGTGTCTATCAACATCGACCACGCCCAAATTCGGCACTAAAGTGGTGAATGGATAATCAGCCACTTTAGGCTTAGCAGCTGACACGGCACGGATAAAGGTTGATTTGCCTGCATTGGGCAAACCTAGCAAGCCAACATCCGCTAATACTTTGAGCTCTAAGCGTAATTTACGGGCTTCACCCGCGTGACCAGACGTGGTTTTTTGCGGCGAACGATTGGTAGAGCTTTTGAAATGAATATTCCCTAAACCACCATAGCCACCTTTAGCAACCAACAATTGTTGATGCGGTTCAACCAAATCACCGAGCACTTCATTGGTATCTTCATCAACAACAGTCGTACCGACAGGGACTTTCAGAATAATATCTGAACCACTTTTACCGCTACAGTTAGCACCACGACCACCACGACCCCGTTCGGCATTAAACTTTCGGGTGTAGCGATAATCGACCAAAGTATTGGCATCAGGGTCAGCTTCCATAAGAATACTACCACCTCGACCACCATCACCGCCGTCAGGGCCACCAAAAGGAATAAATTTTTCGCGGCGAAAGCTCATGCAGCCATTCCCGCCGTTACCCGCTTCAACTTGGATGATAGCTTCGTCTACAAAACGCATGATGCTTCGCCTATTTCAATTCAATAACAAGTAATAATAATCTTTTAGCAAATAAAAAGCCCCGATGAACGGGGCTTTTTAAAACCACTAACCTTAGGCAGCCACGTCAACAACCGCATATTGACGGTTGAATGGACCTTTAGTTACAAATCTTAGTACACCATCAGCTTTAGCGAACAAAGTATGGTCACGACCAATACCTACGTTTTCGCCTGGCCAAAATTGTGTACCACGCTGACGAACAATAATGTTACCAGCAATGATTTTTTGACTACCGTAAATCTTTACACCCAGTCGTTTGGCTTCTGAGTCGCGACCGTTGCGGGTAGAACCACCCGCCTTTTTATGTGCCATGAGGAATCTCCCGATTAAGCACTAATAGCTGTAATTTTTAACTCGGTGTACCATTGACGGTGACCTTGTTGTTTACGATAGTGCTTACGACGACGCATTTTAACAATACGAATCTTGTCATGACGACCATGACCAAGCACTTCTGCTGTAACAGTAGCTCCAGCAACAACTGGAGTACCAATTTGAATGTTGTCGCCATTCACTACCATCAAAATATCTTCAAGGGTAATCAATTGACCTGGTTCAGCACTCAATAATTCAACTTTGAGTCTTTCGCCTTCAACAACACGATGTTGCTTGCCGCCACTTTTTATAACCGCGTACATACTCACCGACTCCGTAGCCCGTGACGCTTATAAATTTAAGCCCACGGTGATAATTCGCAAGGTGCGCGATTGTATGCAAAATGTCTTAAAAGTGCAAGCATCTATTTTCGCTAATCCTTGTTTCCTTTGCTATCTAGATGGTAGTCGTAACCTCAATAGACTGTTAGCATTGCCAGTATTCGCTTTCAACAGCCGTTTATTATGTCGTTCCGTCAATTAAGGGATGCTATAAATAGCCGCCACTGCTCAAACTGGCCGCTAATAAACCGCTTTATCGTGAACCTAATTTTTATTTTTGGCTCTCTATAATGAACTTTCAACAAATTCTCGCCACCGTTGCCGATGATTTCGCCGCTGTAGACCACTTTATTATTCACCACTTAGATTCACGCGTACCTCTTATTATGCAAGTGGGTAATTATTTGGTGGAAGGAGGTGGCAAACGCTTACGGCCACTCGTCTGTTTATTAGCTGCGCGAGCCACAGGTTATAACGGCGACCAACACATTTCAGCCGCTGCTATTATAGAGATGCTGCATACGGCAACATTAATTCATGATGATGTGGTTGATGAGTCCGATTTACGCCGTGGCCGAGCAACGGTGAACTCAGCATGGAATAATGCGACTGCTGTCTTGGTCGGCGACTTTCTTATCTCTAGAGCCTTTCAATTAATTGTCAGTCTAAAAAGCCAAGCCATTTCTGAAATCATGTCCGATAGCACCTGTATTATTGCCGAAGGTGAAGTGTTACAACTGATTAATCAACGCGATCCAGAAACGACAGAAACTCGTTATATGGATGTCATTTATGGTAAAACAGCACAGCTCTTTGCTGCGGCGACTGAAACAGGCGCAGTATTAGGTGATGCTCAATTTCGGGACGCAATGAAAAACTATGCGTTGCATTTTGGTGCGGCGTTTCAAATTATTGATGATGTCATGGACTACACCAGTTCTGCCGAAGTCATGGGTAAAAATGTCGGTGATGATTTAGCCGAAGGAAAACCTACCCTGCCGTTGATTCAAGCCATGAAAGTTGCCTCACCAGAAGATGCAGATATTATTCGTCAAGCGATTAAAACAGGTGGTTTACAACACTTAGAGCGCATTATTCGCTTGGTACAAGAGACAGGTGCTTTAGAATATTGTCATCAACGTGCGATTAAAGAATCTGATTTAGCGATTGCCGCTCTCTCGCCACTGCCTCCCTCTGTTTATAAAGAAGCCTTAGAAGGTTTGGCTAAATTGGCGTTGAATAGAGTCAGTTAATAAGCCCTACTACAAAATTTTGTTTATATCTTCCATTCGCACTGAGCTTGTCGTGTTTCGTCAGGCTCGGCATAGGCGGATCAAAAACAACCGTTGATCCTGAGCTTGTCGAAGGGGGTTCGACAAACTCCACTCTTTTCTTACACAAGCCTACAAATGATGTTGTTTTGACAACATAGACCGTACAGACAAAACATAGCACGCCAAGACAAGCTGTTCGTCCATGTTAACTGACGGCTTTTCCCTGATGGAACGCTTATTATCTGAACTCATCAATGAGACCAATCTCTGCCAACTAAATTATTTACAACGACTCATCACTCATCTTCGGCCAAGCAAAGCCACAGCAAGTGCTGAGGCCAATCAAAAACTGTTAGCACTCAATCATTTACTGAGTAAAAACAGCGTGTGGGCTGAAGCGTTAAAAAAATACTTACTGACTGTATTAGCACATTATAAGCAGGTGCACTTATATACTGACATGGGAGTTTTAACGAGTGAAGGTTTTGCTAAGTCTTTAAGCTTACGGCTTTCATGGAAACTTCTTCCTCCTGCCGTGAACTCTACTCATCTTAAAGATGTGTTCGGTCAAATTTTTACCCAGCAAGATGATTATCTTTGGTTAAGATCGCTAGAGCCACAACATCTTCAAGAGTGTTTTGATTTATTATTTGCCACCAATCACACGCCTGAGCTTGTTGTTCATCAACAAAAAAGCATCCGTGATCTTTTAGATGCCATTCTTGTTATTTCTTACCGCATTACCGCCATGGGTTTAGAGCCTGAACTAGTAGGCAATCACCCAACCATTGAAGATTATGACTCGCCATTTTTAGCACAAAACCGTGAGGCTACTGATTTTATTGAGGCCTATAAATGCTTTTTAGAGGGTACAAGCCCCGCCATAGATGACCAACAGCTATGTGTTTTATTAGCTCAATGTTCAGAAATAGTAGAAAAAATTCGTAAAAATGCCAAAACTAACGGCATTACCATTGATTTAACCTATTTACTACAACGTCTAGAACAGCATATTGCCCGCTTACATCAACTGTTATCCATTATCTGTGAGAGCTATACCATACAGCGTGACCATATTCTTGAACTCATTATTGACTTGGTTGAAGCAGAAAACACTAAGCTGAGCATCCGCAAATTATGCGCTCAAAATATTCAACTCCTATCACGGCAAATTACCGACAACGCCAGTAAAACGGGTGAACATTATGTCACCACCGATAAAGCGGGATTCCTACTGTTGCTAAAATCGACAATGGGTGCGGGTTTAATTATTCCATTAATGGCGTTAATAAAAATTCTGACCCAGACCGTTAAATTAGCCCCTTTTGGACAAGCGTTTTTTTATAGTCTTAACTATTCATTCGGCTTTATGCTCATTCATTTATTGCACTTTACCGTTGCCACAAAACAACCCGCTATGACCGCAGCCAATATGGCCGCTACCATTGAACAAGCACATGATAAAAAAACTCAAAACTTGATGGCGTTGTCTGAATTAACGGTCAACACTATTCGCAGTCAATTTATTGCCATTATAGGTAATATTTCTGTCGCGTTTCCTATTGCTTATATCGTCAGTTGGGCTTGGCACAACATCAATGACGAGCACATTATTAACACCACAAAAGCGGCTTCGCTATTACATGATCTAAATCCCTTTACCAGTCTCGCCTTGTTTCACGCGGCCATTGCAGGCGTCTGTTTGTTTTTGGCTGGATTAATTTCGGGTTATTACGATAATAAAGCTGTTTATCATCGAATCGGCGAACGCTTGCGTCAACGTCCTAAGCTCATACGACTATTTGGCGAGTCGCGCCTACTGACATTGACACAGTATATTGAAAATAATTTAGGTGCTTTAGCAGGGAATTTTTATTTTGGCTTGATGCTTGGCAGTATCGGGACTATCGGTTTTATTTTAGGGCTGCCGATTGATATTCGGCATATTGCCTTTTCTGCGGCAAATTTTGCTTATGCGATTGTTGCATTTGAACACCAATTATCGTGGCAAACTTATTTGGTCACGGCAATTGGCATATTTTTGATTGGTGTCACTAACTTAATGGTGAGTTTTAGCTTGGCATTATTTGTGGCCTTAAAAGCACGGGGCGTGCGTTTTGCGCAATGGTGGCCTTTACTTTGTTTGCTTGGGCAACATTTGCGTCATCATCCTAGAGACTTTTTTTGGCCAGCTTCAGCCGTAAACACGACAGCAACTAGCGAAAAGTCTGAGGATAGCAATCAAGCCAAACCTTAACGCCGTCTATCTGTCGGAATATAATCATGCACTCCAGCTTCACCACCGTTTGCATATTTATATAAACGCGAGCGTTGATCACAATAATCACCACGACCAATACCTTTGATGTAGTGGTCGTTTAGCATATGACCTTTTTTATTGGGAATGACAAAAATAGCACCCGATGTATCGTGATAATGCGCTAAGACACCAACACGAGCAAAAAAGTCTTTGCCATTGGCAAAATGCTCAACATAGGGAACACTATGACCATGCTCCGCACTCAGATTGCGATCGGTATGTAAACTATCGGCCGCCCCACCAATACAATACACTTCTAATTTATGAGCGTGTAAACGCAGCACAGGATCTTTTAGAATTTTTCTCACCACATAACTGGCAATAATTGTGCCTTGGGAATAGGTCGTCAACACCACTTTTTCATGGCTCAGTAAGGCATTTTTAATTATATTAAAAGAAGGTCGAGAAAGACGGCCATCTTTTCGCAGGGTTCTCGCGGTAATTGCACCCCATAAATCACGAACTACACCCGCTGTCGGGGTATGAATTAAATGAATGGGGCGTTGAAAAGTCGCGGCCATCTCGCGCGTTTCGAGTAAGGCCATCGCAGGGCTGGTACAAATACCATTGATAAAAAACCATTTACTCTGGCGTTTTTCTTGTGGCCAAACATAGTCAGCAGGAATAACCGCTAAGGTGCCATAGGAAATAGATTTACGTTCTGTGGGCACAATCATTTGTGCCAATACCGACAAATAATCGACATAACTAGGATAACTGCTGGGCAGCATCTCAGGATGGACATCGGCTTCGGAATTTAAGGGGAATAACAACCATGGCAACTCAGCCGCATGAGTCAGAGCCAAGCGTAAGTCACGCAACAACGGACGGCGACCATGCACTACGCGTGTCGCTACTTTGGTGCTCCTCGCAAACATACTGCGTTTAAGCGGGCTAGTTATGGGTTGGTATTGGCTCATTGTCTTGTTCCATGCACGTTGAAGACAAGCATAGAACAAGCAATAACACCCCATTCGTTAAATTGTCCAACAAATAGACCTAGTACATGACAAATGAGGGCTATTTTCTGACGAAAATCTACATCACGTACAATAACAGTATGGCGGTAAGTATCATCACTAACAGCAACAGTGCCAGCAACAGCACATCATCATCAGTTGCTTCAACATCGGCTGTTAATAAAACACTGATTTGCGCATCGGAACTCGCAAGCACATTCGGCGGCACTTTAATGGTCGGCAATGTCAAATTAATCGTTTTTGTTCTTTTCGGCGGTAGTGTTCTATTTTCGCCTGATAACCAATCTCTGCGACTGCTTAACAGCGAGGCAATGACACTACGGCGCTCTTTACGCCATTCGTCATGGCTAACTTCGCCTTCTGCCCAACTTTTAGCCACTTCTGCTAGACGGGCATTGGCATTAGGATAATCGTTTTTCATTTTACACCTCCCCTACCTTAACGATAATGAGTGTGACATTATCGAGAGCTCCAGGCGCAAGGGCTTTTTCCATCAATACACGCACTGACTCGGCAGGAGTCGCCTGAACAATATGCGCCGCAATGACCTCTTCACTAATTTCGTTGTACAGACCATCACTACAAATTAAATACCAGTCACCCGCCTGTAGGGTAAAGACCCGCACTTCAGGAAACAGTTTTTCGCCACCACCCACAGCACGAGTAATGACATTACGATGCGGATGAAACCCTGCTTGCTCTTGGGTAATCATGCCTGAGTCAATCATTTCTTGCACGGCGGAGTGATCATGTGAAATACGACTTAATTGCCCTTCTCTAAACAAATACGCTCTAGAGTCACCTGCCCATACACACGCACCCATCGTATCGGCAAAAAACAAACTAATGACTGTTGTTCCTAGTGTTCGTCCGCCCAATGCCTCCTGACCATGCTTGCGTAGTTGGTGATTCACCAATAGCAATTTGTCTTCAATGGCATCGACAAAATCAGCAAGGTCTTTATTCGGTTTGAGTTGCGACAAAGCAGAGACTACCATTTGACTGGCTACATCTCCTGCCGCGTGCCCTCCCATACCATCAGCCACCACCCACAGACCAATATCCGTACGGGACAGCATGGAGTCTTCATTAATTTTGCGCTTTGCCCCGACATCGGTGGCTTCAGCGGAAGTCCAAGTTAACAAAATGGCATTCTCTTTATTTTCGGTTATTTTCAATTCACCCTTCACTGGGTGGTTTTTTCTGTTGCTATATCGGTTATTTCTAAGCAGCTTACACTATCAGTGTTTTTACTGCCAAACACGCTTTTGAGAAGTCAATCACTTCTTTTTCAAATGCAGTACAAAACACGACCCTAAATAACACTCTAGTCTTTATTGTTTAATCTTGCAAAACAGAGAGTCACATAGTTGTTTTACCTTACTCTACGCAAAGCGACAAGACCCCACAACAAACTTAATGCAATTGGCAAACCTGCCGCCAGCAATGGCGAGAAGTGATAGACCAAGCTGGCATAGCCTGCAAAGTCTTGTAAGTAGCGAAATCCTAGACCCGCTAAAATGCCCGAAATGATTCGCAAGCCCATCGTTACTGAACGTAAAGGGCCAAAAATAAACGAACACGCCACTAAAACCATCGACAGCGCAGCAATCGGGGCTAATGCTTTTTTCCAAAACTCTAAGAAATAGGCACTTGATGCTAAACCTTGTCGCTCTAAATAGTTAGCATAGCGATATAAACGCGATGGCGGCAAATATTCAGGTGAAACGGTGACTAACCTTAAAAAATCGGGGGTTAGCTCGCTACTCCAAATCATTGATGCTTGCTGGCTACCTTTTGTTGAGCCATCGCTTGCCCATTCTGCCTGACTGACTTGGCTCAACACCCACTGTTGCGGGAGTTGATAATGCCCTTCTTGAGCAAACTGGGTCTGTTGTAGTTGCCCTTGACCATTAAATTGATAAAAACTAATACCATGCAACACGCCATCAGGTGTCACACTTTGCATTTGAACAAACGTGTCGCCTTGACGTTGCCAATAACTGGATAACTCGCCTACTTTATAGTGCTCGCCTAATGCTTTGGCTTTACCTGAGTCCGCCATTTCTTGACTTTTAGGGACGACATACTCGGCAAAAACCAAACTCATCATCACTAACAGCATTGCAGGTTTAATCACCCACCATACCAGACGACTAATACTAATGCCTGCTGCACGCATCACCGTTAATTCAGCATTGTTGGCCAACATCCCTAAGCCAACAATACCGCCAATTAAGGTGGCAATCGGCATCATGTCACACAAACGAAAAGGTAAAGACAACAAGGCATACATCAAGGCTTGTGGTGCTTGATACGCCTCTTTTAATTCTTCTAACTCCGCCAAAAAAGAAAAAACCAAATCTAAACCCAATAACAGTAACAACACCATCAACATCGATGACAACACTACGCGGCCAACATAACGACTCAATAGTTTCATCGCGTCACTCCTTGGCGTGCTTGTTTCCATGCTTGGTAACGCAGTATTAAGCTATCCCAACATAACAACAACAACGCCAGAGCAAAATAACTGAGATGCACCGCCCATAATGCCATCGGCAGGAGCTTACCTTTTTCGATACTGTTACGCGTTGCGCCAATGAAAACCACAAAGCTGATATATAACAAAATAGCGGGTAATAATTTGAGATAACGTCCCTGACGGGGATTCACTTTGGCTAACGATAATGCCAATAAAGCGGCAATGGGCGCAATTAATGGCATAGAACATCGCCATAACCATTCACCTAAGGCCAATAAATCCCCTGTTTTTAGCCGCTGATAAATAATCGTGCTACTAAAACTACGACTACGGCTGATTTCTTTTTCTTCAGCATTCAGTGTTAAGCGCATTCGATAGGATTGAAAATGTAATTGACTATAATTTAATTGCCCCGCCATTAACTCGTAACGATAGCCTTCTGATAACTCGATATACGTCAGCTCGGTTTTATCATCAAAATAACGGCGAGCGTTTTTTGCGTAGATCATCGTGTGCTCAACGGAACCATCAGGCCGAACTTTCTCGTTATACAGCGTGACATCTAACAACTGTGTTTTATCGGGCGATAACGCACGGGCATATAACATATTATTATCAATACGTTGAAACTGACCTTCTCTCACCATATCAAAGGTATTACGATTCGCTTGTTGATTAAATAGCTTTTCAGAAGCCTCGTTACCGTGTGGCGTTAAATAAAAACTAAAGCTGACAACACATAAAGTCACTAATAGAATCGTGGGTAAACTAAAGCCTACTAACTGCCAACGACTAATACCACTGGCCATTAATACAGAGATTTCATTGTCGATATACATACGGCCAAACACTAATAACACCGCAATAAATAGACCTAAAGGAATAATCAGCTCTAAAAAGCCAGGCAAACGATAGAGCAAGACAGCTGACAACAATTCAACATCTAATTTACCTTCTGCCGCCATACCAAAATACTTAATGACTCGACCGCCCATCAAAATAAGCGTCAGCAAGGCGGTAACGGCAAGTGTAGTAGTTAACAATTGACTAGCTAAATAGCGACGAATAATCACAGTTTTACGGCCTTGTGTGCTGTTAATTGGACGAGTAATAGGTAAACTAAAGTCACTTTTTTAGAACTTATGCGCTAATCGCGGTCTGTAAGTCCTGATTCTGACAATTTTAAAATCAACACCCTTCTTTTGAGTGAGAGTTTAATGGAATTCGCGTTACTTCCTTCGATAAATGCCGCGCTGGTGGCGACTGATGCCCTAATTATTCCCATGACATCCGAAGGTCTTGGTGCCACAGGTCAAGCCCTAGATGCTATCAGTGCTGGCGCATTATCTGCCACGGTTAAAGCCGCTAACTTTGAGGCTAAACTGGGTCAAACATTAGCAGTATATCATCTTGCCAACACCAGTACGCCATTGGTATTGGTCGTTGGCGCAGGAAGTGCCGCTGAGTTTAATGGTCGCGCCTTACAAAAAGTAGCCGCAAGCGCATTTAAAGCCTTAAATACCAAAACCAAACACGCTTATAGCTTTTTGAGTGAACTCGTTGTTACTGACCGCAATAGCAGCGAAGTGATAAGTGATGTTGTCCGTGCGACACTTGAAGCCAGCTATCGTTTTGAAACCTTTAAAAGTAAAAAAACGACTGATACAGGTTTAAGCCAACTGACTTTAGTCGTCGGTGAAAGTTTAGCCAATAGCGAAGGTCAAGCTGCTATTGCATGGGGCGAATCCGTCGCTACAGGTCTAAATTTCGCGCGTGATTTGGGCAATATGCCACCCAACATTTGCCACCCCAGTTACTTAGCTGAACAAGCTCACTTGCTCGCCAAAAACGAACGCAAGCTCAGTGTCAATGTACTCGGCGAAAAAGAAATGGAAAAACTGGGCATGGGCGCGTTTTTAGCCGTGTCTAAAGGCTCAGACCAAGAAGGCAAGCTGATTGTCATGGAATACAATGGCGGCAAAAAAGGCGATAAGCCTGTGGTTTTAGTCGGCAAAGGCGTAACGTTTGATACGGGTGGCATTTCGATTAAACCAGCGGCCGCGATGGACGAAATGAAATACGATATGTGCGGCGCGGCTTCAGTATTTGGCGTAATCAAAGCACTGCTTGCTGCAAAACTGCCCATTAACGTCGTGGGTGTGATTGCCGCCGCGGAAAATATGCCTTCAGGCAAAGCAACAAGACCTGGTGACATTGTCACCACCATGTCGGGTCAAACGGTTGAAATTTTAAATACTGATGCCGAAGGTCGCTTAGTGTTATGTGATGCCTTAACCTATATTGCCCGTTATGAACCTGCGGTCGTTATTGATATTGCGACCTTAACAGGTGCGTGTGTTGTTGCTTTGGGTAAAGTGGTTTCAGGTTTGTTTAGCCCGAATGATGACTTAGCCAATGCCCTCACCGAAGCAGGACAACGTAGTAATGACCGCGCTTGGCGTATGCCTGTTTGGCAAGACTATCAAGAATTATTGGACTCACCTTTTGCTGACATGGGTAATATTAGCAACGGCGGCCCTTATGGCGGTGCAATAACTGCCGCTTGTTTCTTAGCGCGCTTTACTAAAGACTATACATGGGCGCATTTGGACATTGCAGGCACGGCATGGAACAGTGGCGCGCAAAAAGCATCAACAGGCCGTCCTGTACCGTTGTTGATGCATTACTTGAGTAGCCGTGTTGCGCGTTGATTTTTATTTGTTGTCTGAGAGCACAGCCGATGCTCGACTGCTCGCCGTTTGTAAGTTGACGGCCAAAGCAGTCGCAAATGGTCATCGTGTGTTTATTCAAACAGAAAATGAGGATGGAGCTAAAGCTTGTGATGACTGGTTATGGTCATATAAGCCTGAAAGTTTTTTAGCGCATCATCGTGTAGGAGATGGGGCATTTATCGCCACAGCGCCTGTATTAATTAGTTTACAGACACCTACCGAAAGTGATGGTGTGTGTTTAAATATCAGTACGCGTCAACCTCAAGGTTTAGCACAGTTTCACCGTCTACTTGAGGTCGTGGGGAATGACGAAGCAAGTAAGCAGGCTGCCCGCCTCCGCTGGCAATATTATAAACAACAGGGCTTTAGCCTCGAAAAACATGATTTGTGAGTTGTCTTATGGCCATTGAATTAGGCTCTAACTTTCCTCAACGTTGGCAGCGTTCCCCCGTCGATTTTCGTCAAAATGTGTTTGACGAATTACAAGATATCTGCAGCTTTTTGGGTGGGCAAATGTATGAGCGCGTCGTCGCTAGTCAAGCTCGTCCTGTGCTACCTATACCGCCATCGGTTTTTCCTGTGTCGTCTGTAGAACAAGAGCTGAAAAAAAGCTTTTTACAAAATGCTGATGATTTAATCGAGCAACATTTAGACACTGTGCGCCAAGACTTACGTAAATGGTTACATGGCGAAATGAATCGTTTATTAGCGGATAGTTTGAAAAAACCTGATTAGAATAGTTCTCGCGCAGTGTTAGACATCATTTATAAAGAAGCCTATACATGAAAATCACCGTTGAAACGATTGTTAATGCACCTATTGAAAATGTTTGGCGCGCGTGGACAACACCCGAAGACATAAAGCAATGGAATACCGCATCTGCTGATTGGCACACGACTCAATCGTTTGTAGATTTGCGTGTTGGCGGTACTTTCTCATCACGGATGGAAGCCAAAGATGGCAGTATGGGTTTTGATTTTGCGGGGACATATACCAATCTTGTTGAGTATCAATTGATTGAGTCTGCCTTTTTGGGTGATCGTGTCTTACTCGTTGAGTTTTTAAATGGAGCCAACGGCGTCACCGTGCGCGAAACCTTTGACGCAGAATCGACACATTCGGTTGAACAACAGCGCGAGGGCTGGCAAGCTATTTTAAATAACTTTGCGCGACATGTTGAAGCAAAGCAATAAAATAACAACGTCATTTGGGTTTTATTTAGGAGAATAGATCATGGCTCGCGTTAGCACTTACCTTAACTTTCCTCGCACCACAGAAGCTGCTTTTTTATTTTATCAATCGGTATTTGGGGGCGAATTTAGTATGCCCATCATGCGCTTTAAAGATGCGCCCTCTAACCCTAATCAACCGCCATTGTCCGAAGCTGACCAAAATTTGGTGATACACGTTGAGTTGCCCATACTCGGCGGCCATGTGCTCATGGGAACGGATGCGCCTGAATCTATGGGTTTTTCGGTCAATTACGGTAATAATGTATTTATCAATCTTGAAACAGACACCCGCGCCGAAACCGACCGCCTGTTTAATGCGCTGGCCGAAGGCGGCAAAATTGATATGCCACTTGCCGATATGTTTTGGGGTGCTTATTTTGGCAGTTTAGTGGATCAATTTGGCATTCATTGGATGTTAAATTGCGCGAGCAACGACTAAGTCTCCTCAACAAAATGAGCTTCGACTCCGCTCAGCCAACGCAAACACGCTCCCTGAGCGGAGTCGAAGGGAAAACTCTACTGATTCTATTTAAACGGATTCAACGTGCGTCCTAAAAAATAGCGTACCGTTTCAGGGATTGGTCGCATACTCGCCGTTACCAACTTGTTCACTGTTCCTGGCACACAAACGGGCTTGCCTTTCATTACCGCAGCATAACCTTCACTGACTACTTCTTCGGGTTGTTGCCACAAAATCGCAGGTAAACTATTTGCTGCGGAGCGTGTGCCCATGACATCGTGGAACTCACTATAGGTAAAACCTGGACATAGGGCTGTGACGTGTACGCCGTGTGGTTTAAGCTCCATATCCAAGGATTCCGACATATACAGCACATAGCTTTTAATGCCTGTATACAACAAACTCGCCGCAGGTGGGGCAAAAGCAGCAATCGACGACAGATTAATAATACGCCCCCAACCCCGTGCTTTCATGTCGGGGGCAACCAAATGGGCTAACTCGGTCACTGCCGTAATCATCAATTGTATTTCACCCGCTAGTTCTGACCACGGTGTTTCCACAAACAATTTACTACCCGACAAACCTGCGTTATTGACTAAAAAATCAATTGTTAGATTTTGCTGTTGGGCATACGCAATAATGGCACGGGGCGCGGCAGAGTCGGTTAAATCGGCGGCAAAAATCTCGCAACGAATATTGTAGGCTGCAGTTAATTCTGCCGCTAAGTCACGTAAACGCTCCTCGCGGCGAGCAACCAACAATAAATCATAGCCTTCGGCGGCAAGAAAACGGGCGAAGGTCGCGCCGATTCCTGCGGATGCGCCAGTGATTAACGCACAACGCTTGATAGTGGACATATTATTACTCCTGAAATAGTTCATATTTATTTGAGTCTGCTTTGATTTTTCAAGCAAGACATATTCGTCGTAAACCTACATTGAGTGTGCAGGCAGCTCTTTATTTAAATTAAAACGCTTGCGTAACTGACCCATATCACCACGATAAGCACCCACAGAACCCGTCAATAAAAATGGCAGAGGGATACGACGTTGAGCATCAGTAAAACCATAAGTACCAATACCTAAATACACGCCATCGCTGACTTTTCTAATTTCATCAACCATATGAATAGTGCCACATAAAGATTGATACGCTCGATAGACTAATTGATAGGCTGGCTTACCATCGTAACGAGAAGCGGCAATTAATGTAAGCATCGGATAACGCTGCACAACTCGCCCCAAATGTTGAAAGGTGTTATAGCCCCTGCCCTGCGTCTCACTGACAGGCCGAAACGCTTTACACAACCAAAAGCCCGGCATCACAGGATTATAAATAGCCGAATAACCCATGATAGTTGCCGCAAAAGTCGGCTGTTTTAATAGTACGGCGGCATATTCACCGTTCATTTCCTGAATTGTCGGGGCTTCTAATTCGCCAAACAAAATCATCAATTCGGCAACATCCATCAGTTTGAGTGTGGCTACAGAAATATTATTGAGTACAGGCATTATTTTCCCACCTCTTGAATGACAATCAAGATTGAAATACTAACAGTTCTTGAATACAATTCAAGACTATAAATCAGCAAATAGTGAAAATAATGGCACGCAACAAACGAGATATTGACCGTAAAGACAAACAAGACGAAATTATCGTCATTGCCCGTGCGCTATTTTTAGCTCAAGGCTATGAAGCAACATCTATGGCTCAAGTTGCCCGCGACGCTGGTGTTGCCCCAAATACCTTATATTGGTATTTCACCGACAAAGACGATTTGCTCATCGCCGTATTAAACGGCTTAGTTTTAGCATCGCTAAGCGAATATACGCAACTCGGCTCGGCATCCATCAAAGAACAATTAGTGTGGCTCATTGCTCAACTGGAACAAAGCAAACGATTGGTGTTCACCGTTCATGCCCGTGTAGAGCAATCGCAAACGGTGCAACTATGGCATAGCCAGTTTCATCAAATGCTCGATCATTTAATCGTCGAAAAGTTAATTGCAAACGGCTTACTAAAAGAACAAGCGATAGTTATCGCTACGGCGGGAACATTTATTGTCGAAGGCTTACTGACGCATCCTCATTCAGCTCAGCAGCGCGACAGTGTTATCGACTGGTTAATTGCTCAAACATTTTCAACCGTTTAAAAAGCATCATCATCCTGTATTTATGCTAGTTTGTCTTTTCAAATGACTGCCTACTGATGAGTTTAAAAAACGTTATGCCTTCTCCTAAACAACGCATCACCTCCCTATTATTAATTGCTCTAGCAATGGCAGTACCCGTTAATACCTCAATGGCAGCCGTCGATGAAGCGCAAGCGCGTAAAGCTGGTGAAGCCGCTGTCCAAACGGTGATTCCTCGTAAAATAGAACACAAAAAACTAAAGCTGGGCTTTATGCCTTTTGGTGTCAAAGTCACCGACATTACCATTTCTGAAAATGAACGCTTTGCCAAACATCCACTACGCGATTGGCCTTTTTTTGCCACCGCCAGCCAAGTTGACTTAACGGCAGACCTTTTACCGCTACTTATTGGCCGAATTTCTATTACTGACCTCAACATCCGTGACTTTCACGCCAATGTCTTAGTGGATAAAAACTACAACTTAAATGTCGGCGATTTAATGCAACAAAAACGTAGCTCACTGATGAGTTGGTTACGAGTGAAAAGCTTTCATGCCAGTGGCGGCTCAGTACAAGTAGTAGATGCAACGGCGGTGAGAGGGCCTGCAAAACTGCTTTTTGATGATATTGATGCTCGTTTTACTGGCTTTGCCATTAAAGACAAATTTAATTTAGATGTCGGTTTACGAACACCCAGCTCTAAAACACGCAACGTCAGCCTTAAAGGTGTCGCAGGGCCGATTCTTAATACCGTTCGCTCCGAACAAGTGCCGTTAGATGGCTTATTAACGGTTGATAAAGCCCCTATTCTGCCGTTTTCGCCTTATATTCCTAATGGACTCACTGCTTATCCTGTTAGTGGCACAGCGTCTATGAAGCTGCAACTCAAAGGCAATGCGTGGGAAGGCATGGTGTCTCGCGGTGGTATTCAACTGGAAAATTTAGTGCTGGCTTCGCCAGATGGCACGCAACGCGGTAAGTCATTTACCATGGGTTTGGATATTGGTCGCAACGTTGTCAGCCTCAAAAAGAGTACGCTCGAAGTCAACGATATGGCGGTGTCGATGGGGAGAAATCGACTCACCGTTGATGGTGTGATTCGCGGCATTCCGCGTGCGCCTGTCATGGATGTGGATATTCGTGCACCGAGTATTGAACCCACTGAAATGGAAGAAATTTACCCTTTTGTGCGTGCTTATATGCCCAAAGGTTTGGCGTATTCAGGTACAACGTCAATTAACATTCATGCTCAAGGTGATGTCAATGGTTTAACGGCTTCGGGCATATTCGACTCCAGTAAAATGGGCGTATTTTTACCTGAAGTATTTGAGAAAAAAGCAGGGACACAACTCAAGGTTGACTTTAAAGCGCAAGTCAATCCGTCTCAATTTACCATCAAAGCCAAAGCAAACGTCTTGGGTAAAGACATTACTATGTTGAATGCGCGTTTATTTAGTGAAGGCTTGCGCGAAGTATTAGGTAGTCGGATTAGTGCTCGGCAACTGAATACGATTTTCAAACAGAGTAACACCCTGACTATTTCCCAAGTGGAAGGCGTGATGAATTATGATATTAACTTTATTCGTGTCGAAAAGATGAATATGTCAGAACTACGGGATATTGAGGGTGTGGTGGGTGATGCTCAAGTTACTGGCTCATTGGAGGTTAAAACCTTAATTGTGCATTGGGATGTCGATGCTAAATTATCCAGTGAACGCTCACGAAAACTCATTAAAATTGCGCCTTCTTTAGCCAATATTGCCGATGCTGATGGACGGATTCCGTTTCGTTTTCGGGTCGATGGTCATATTGAAAAGCCAACGGTTTCTTTGGCGAAGTCGTTGGCCGTGCGTTAACTATTTATGAAAAGGTGGGCACGACTGCCCACCTGTCTTTATTTAATCCTAGTCGTACTCATATTCGCTTTGTAAACTTTGTTCTAAAGCTAAAACCTCTTGCAAGGTCAATTCTTTAATCTCAAGAACAGGTGTTTTGAGCAATGCATTAACCGCTAACAATGCGGCGAGTTCTTTTTCACCATAGCCTTTAATCACTAACTCTTTTTTGCTGCTGTTATATATGGCTTTTTTATGGCTGTTTAGGACTTGCTCTAACAACACTGGCGTATCACTGAGGTCAGAAAGCTCCCCGTGAAGTAGCACATGCCAATCGTCAAACTCATCAAAAATATTTTTCAGTTTGGCTATTAACGCTTCTTTAGACTCTTTGCACACTAACGAGGCACTACATTCATCGTGTTTAATATAATAGCTGTCTTTATGGGGCAACCATGCGGCAAAATATTTAGGCTCGCCATCAAATTCAACCAATTGATACGATTTCATCGCCGCGAGATTGATAAACTCGAAAGTATCATCATCATTGAGCGCTTCTGTTAACTCTTCCTCGTTGACACAGCCATCTTCATCAACAATATGTTCACCGCAACGCGTAAAAACGAAATCGTCCATTTTTTTAATAAAGTCTTCATCACCATCAAAAAAGCTACTCATTTCATGCAGTGAAAACTGCCGTGCCGCAGCGACTTCTAAACGCTTATAATTGGCTTCCGCTTCTGCTTTATCGTGATAAATTTTATGAATACTACTGCCCGCAACATAAAATGTTTCGTCGTTATAGCCAAAATGATAACCACGAATCACATAGGTTTTGTCGCTCATACACTAACTCCTTGATTGAAAATAATTTTATGTCTCTGTAACTTTTCCGCACTCGGTGGATACACTAAGCCGTTATCCATCCACAACTCAAAATTCAACGCATTAAAAAACACCGATGGTGCTAAATCGAAATCGGTAATTTGCGGCTTTGTTTGAAACACTTTGGGTAAAATCGTGTTAATAAACCAACTGTTATGTGTCAGCAACAACGATTTAAGCTGCCCTGTTGTTGATAGCGGAGACAACATCAAGGTCGATATTGCCTCATCTTGTATGTATTCTTGATGAAAACGCTCAATACGTTTTGCAAAATCAGGCAAAGGAAGATCATCCATCGCACTAATAAAATCGCCCAACGTGGGAATAAAGCGATTATGGAAATCCACTAATAAATGGTCACGCTCGCACATATCTTTAACATCTATAGCCTTACCATCACTATTGATTAACGTATGGCCAAAGATCGGCACAACCAAATTTTTAACTGCCCACATCGTATGTAATATGCGATGGCGTGAATCAGTACATAGCTCTTTAGTTGAGTCGATAAAGTCATGAATAGCATAATAATCATTAAGTTGGCCGCCCCAACGCTTTTGCGAAACGCGGCAATGTTGCATCGCATTCATAAACACATCTATATAACATGAGATATAACGCCTTTATAACATACGACAATGACTATTTCCGATAGCTTAATCACAGTAAAACGTCATAAATTGTCGCCATTCGCCAAGCCGCCCGAAATCTCCTTTTTCTGTTATTATTTGCCCCAAATTTTTTATGATTTATAGGACAGATGCATCGGCGTTTGTCCTTATTTTGCTCTTAGGTATTTTATTATGACAATGGAAGCAAGCTTTAACGCGAGCGAAAGTGAACGTCGCTGGTATCAACAATGGGAAGCTAACGGTTATTTTGCCCCGCAAGGCGATGGCGCACCCTACTGCATTATGATTCCGCCACCGAACGTCACAGGTTCGTTGCACATGGGTCATGCCTTTCAAGACACCATTATGGACGCGCTGATTCGTTATCAACGCATGCAAGGCAAAAAAACCTTATGGCAAGTGGGCACAGACCACGCAGGTATCGCCACGCAAATGGTGGTAGAACGCCAATTAGCCGCGCAAGGTTTAAAACGTCACGACTTAGGCCGCGACGAATTCATTAAAAAAGTGTGGGATTGGAAAGCGATTTCAGGCGGCACGATTACGCAACAACTTCGTCGTATGGGCGCAAGTGTCGATTGGACACGCGAACGCTTTACCATGGATGAAGGTTTATCGAATGCCGTACAAGAAGTGTTTGTTCGTTTATATGAAGACGGCCTGATTTACCGCGGCAAACGCTTAGTCAATTGGGATCCAAAACTACACACCGCTATTTCTGACCTCGAAGTGATTAGCGAAGAAGAAAATAGCTCGATGTGGCATTTCAAATACTTTTTGGAAGATGGCAGCACGCATTTAGTCGTTGCCACCACTCGTCCCGAAACGCTGTTAGGTGATACGGCTGTTGCTGTGCATCCCGAAGATGAACGCTACCAACATTTGATTGGCAAAAACATTCGTTTGCCGATTACTGGCCGTTTAGTGCCGATTGTCGCCGATACGTATGTCGACAAAGCCTTTGGTACAGGCTGCGTAAAAATCACCCCAGCTCATGACTTTAATGACTTTCAATTAGGCAAACGTCACGAACTGCCACTGATTAATATTTTTGACAAAGACGCGAATGTTTTAGCCCATTTTGAAGTGATGGCGGCCAATACTTTTGCTTTGTTATCCACAGAAACCGCCCCGACAGACTATGCGGGTTTAGAGCGTTTTGTTGCCCGTAAAAAACTGGTGAAACAAGCACAAGAAGAAGGTTGGTTAGAAAAAATCGAACCATACAAACTGAAAGCACCACGCGGTGACCGTTCAGGCGTAATTGTTGAACCGTGGTTGACCGACCAATGGTATGTCTCGGCGAAAGAATTAGCCAAACCAGCGATTGAAGCCGTCGAAGATGGCCGTATTAAGTTTGTGCCAGAGCAATACCAAAATATGTATTTCTCGTGGATGCGTGATATTCAAGATTGGTGTATTTCACGGCAGTTATGGTGGGGACATCGTATTCCTGCTTGGTACAACGTCGCGACGGGCGAAGTGTATGTTGGCCGCAACGAGGCCGAAGTACGTGCTAAACATCAATTGGGCGAAGACATCACCCTCAAACAAGATGACGATGTGTTAGACACTTGGTTCTCCTCCGCGTTGTGGACATTCTCCACCTTAGGCTGGCCAAACGACACCGAAGAATTACGCACCTTCCACCCGACCGATGTTTTAGTGACAGGCTTTGACATTATTTTCTTCTGGGTCGCGCGTATGGTGATGATGACCATGCACTTTATGAAGAATCCCGATGGCAGCTCACAAGTGCCGTTTAAAACCGTCTATGTCACGGGTTTGATTCGGGACGAACAAGGGCAAAAAATGTCGAAATCGAAAGGTAACGTCATTGATCCTATCGACATGATTGATGGTATCGGCCTCGACAGCCTCTTAGAAAAACGCACTAGCGGCATGATGCAACCCGACAAAGCCGCCGCTATTGCCAAACGCACACAGCAACAATTCCCCGAAGGCATTAATGCTCACGGTACAGATGCGCTACGCTTTACCTTAGCCGCCCTCGCCTCGACAGGCCGTGATATTAATTGGGATATGCGTCGCTTAGAAGGCTATCGTAACTTCTGCAATAAATTGTGGAACGCCGCCCGTTTTGTCTTGAGCAATTGCGAAGGTCACGATGTTGCCGTTAACCATGACAACGTCGAATTAAGCGTTGCCGATGAATGGATTATTAGCCGTTTACAACGTGCCGAATTACATGTCACCGAAGCTTTTAACAACTACCGTTTTGACCAAGCCGCCCAAGCGATTTATGAGTTTGTCTGGAACGAATACTGTGATTGGTATTTAGAACTAAGCAAACCCGTCTTAAATGGCGACAGCAGCCCAGCCGCTAAAGCAGGAACACGCCGCACTTTGTTGCGTGTCCTTGAATCCATGTTACGGTTAATGCACCCGATTATGCCGTACATTAGCGAAGAAATTTGGCAGCGCGTGAAAGTGTTGGTAGGCAAAACAGGCAAAAGCATTATGCTCGAAGCCTATCCTGTCGCCGATAACAGCAAAATCAATCTCGAAGCCGAAGCCGATGTTGAATGGTTGAAATCGGTAATTGCAGGTATTCGTAACATTCGTGGCGAAATGAATATTTCACCCAGCAAACAATTACCTGTGTTATTCCATAATAGCAGTGCTACCGACCAACTGCGTTTACAGCGTTATAGCTCACAACTGCGCTTTTTAGCCCGTTTAGAGAGCTTAGATGTATTAGCTATTGATGCTGATTTACCCCCAGCCGCCACTGCTTTAGTCGGCAATATGGCAGTCTTAGTGCCTTTAAAAGGCTTTATTGACAAAGATGCCGAAGCCGCTCGTTTAAGCAAAGAAATTGACCGTTTAGACAAAGAAGTGGCGCGTATTGGTGGCAAACTCAGCAATGAAAGCTTTACCGCTAAAGCACCCGCCGCTGTGATTGCACAAGAGCAAACGCGATTGGCTGATGCCAAAACGGCACAAGCGAAATTGCAAGAGCAGTTAGAGAAATTGAAAAACTTGTAAGGTGTTCGGGGCGCATGGATTGCGCCTTTTTCTTTAGGTCTGTAGGATGAAATTGCCCTCTTACGTTTTTGAGTCCCTGTAATGATTAAGTCCGTTAAAATAGAAAGCTATAAGTCTATTCAAGAGCTTGAAGTCGATGTTGGTCGATTTAATGTCATTATTGGGGAGAATGGGGCGGGGAAAAGTAACTTTCTGGAGGCGTTGGCATTATTTGGGGCGGCTGAAGCAGACAAATTAGATAATGAGTTTTTAAGCTCAAGAGGAATTCGAGCTTGTGCTCCAAAACGGATGTTTTCTTTATTTGAATCTGAGAATACAGAAACAATCAACATCTCGTTAAATCATAATGACAATAAGAATTATCATAAACACATACTTAAATCCTCAAATGAAACCTATCAGAAGCTTATAAGAGTTTATCCAACCACTAAGCATCAATTGGAAATAAAAAAATTGATGGAGTCCCTAGAAGAAATAGAAAAAAATTGGTCAGAAAGACAACACAAAATCAACAAGAGTAGAAATAGTGAGAGTTTTAGCAAAAAAATTCTCGAGCTTAGGTCATTATTAATGGAAACAAATAATAGTGTATATCTTGATACAATCAAAATATCAGACTTTCTCCTATACTCCCCCGAAAACACAGCTCTCCGTAACTTTTACCGCGAAGGCCAGATAGAGCCATTAGGAATTAACGGCGAAGGCTTACTTAAGCTATTGAAAGTGATGCAAGAAACAGAGGCAGAGGCATTTAAAGATGTAATAGACTGCCTTACTCTTTTCGACTGGTTTGAAACCATTGATATCCCACAGAACCTATCAAGCTTAGAAGATAAAGTCAGCATTAAAGACAAATACTTAACCACTTTATTTGACCAACGTAGCGCTAACGAAGGCTTTCTATTTGTTTTATTTTATGCTGCTCTTTTTTGCTCACAATTTACGCCCAAGATCTTTGCTATAGATAATATAGACGCCTCTTTCAACCCAAAACTTTGCACCGTACTCATTAAAAAACTGGTTGAACTAGCCAAAAAATACGACAAACAAGTATTTGTAACTACGCATAACCCTGCCATTTTGGATGGAATAGACCTGAATGATGAGGAGCAGCGGCTATTGATCGCCTCAAGAAATCTTAATGGACATACGCAAATTGACCAACTGAAATTAACAGACAAACAAAAAATATCTCCAACCAAACTCTCTGAAGCTTTTCTAAGAGGATATATCGGCGGCCTGCCAGAAAACTTCTAAATAGGTTTGAGTTATGACTGTTAATTTTGGCATTATCTGCGAAGGCCCAACTGACTTTGTCACTTTGAAGCATATTCTTAATGGTTATTTTGCAGAACAGTCGCCGAAGATCCGATGCTTACAACCCTCACTTGATGCCAGTGATAAGACATTAAAAGGCCATCACGGTAACTGGACTCATGTTTTACATTATGTCGAGTCAGATTTTTTTCATGAAGCATTTAACTACCTTGACTATATTATCATCCAAATAGATACAGATGTATGTCAGGAACCGTTCTTTAATGTTAGTACAAGAAACAAAAATGGCGAAGATCTTTCAGAAACTGAGCTATATGACTGCGTATCCATCAATATTATTGACCGAATTACTAATAGCAAGAAAGGTAATGATATTTTTGAAAACTATAGCAATAAAATAATATTCTGCATCTGCATTCACTCTTTAGAGTGTTGGTTACTTGCCCACTATGATCCGAAAAACAGAACCCAAAGCTGTGAAAACCACTTAGCAAGATATATTTCTCAGAAACTACCAACAATAAAATACTCAAAAGAAAGCTCTGTATATGCACAACTTTCTAAACCTTTTCTAAAAATAGCAAATATAACAAGTGCAGTTGAACACTCCAAAAGCTTCAGTATTTTTATTAACTCATTAACTAGTGTCATTTAACCGCTCTCACCACCACTTTTTACATGACGAACCCAATATGGCCGCCAAAGCAAAACTCTACCAACTTAAAATCACGCTCACCGACAGCAGCCCAGTTATTTGGCGACGCATCAACGTCCCTTCGACAATTACCTTAGATTTATTACATGAGATTATTCAAACAGCAATGGGTTGGAAAAATCAACACATGTATGCTTTTGACCACGAAGAGGCATCTTTTGGCGAAGTTTTCCCCGAAGATAACAACGGTATGTATCCCTCTGACAAAGTCAAACTCAATGAACTAATAACGACTGTCAGAGACAAGTTAACGTACATTTATGATATGGGTGATAATTGGGAACACGCACTGGTATTAGAAAAGATTTTACCTAGCGACAACAGCAAACCAACTTGCACTCATGCCAGTGGCGCGTGTCCACCCGAAGACTGTGGCGGTATTGGTGGTTATTACAACTTACGCGAAGTGTTGAAAAACCCTCAAGACCCAGAATATCAAACCATACAAAAATGGCTTGGTGGTAAATTTGATCCTGATTTTGTGGATACTGCCGCCATCAATAACAAGCTCAAGGCATTATAAAGAGAGCCCTTCATCGCGCACATCTTGTAGTATTTGTGACCAAACTGACACAAAACCGCCAAGTCAACAACAGACATCCTTTAAAACGAATGCTAGTATTTATCTTAGAAGCAATGAACCCAAGTAATTTGGGGCAACTGCAATGTGCAGCTGAGTTAAAAATGGAGCCTCTATTATGGACAACACACAAAGCACTATTCGCTTACCACTCTCCGCCATTGGCGCACTGGCTTTAGGCCAAAAAATTCAAGCCATCAAAATCGTCCGAGCCGAAACCTCACTCGATCTTAAAGCAGCAAAAAATTTAGTAGAAGCTTACGAGAAAGAACATCCAGATATTCGCCCAGCTCATCTCGTTGCCAAAGATAATGAGTCGTCGACTTGGGTGTGGTTGACCGCTGTTGTTGTTATCGGTTCGGCGAGTTTATTCTACTTTATGAACTCATAATCTTGAGGCAGGAAGACAAAATCTGTCACCCTGCCTGACGACTTTTACTCGGCATTCGCCAAAATATGACTGACTTCTTCAGACTGATAAAAACCGACTAAGTGCTGTCGAATCATTGGCTCGAGTAAGTTTTTATCTTTCATCATCTTTAAAATCGGCGGTGCAAAGCGAACAGCATCCGCTACTAACATGGCGCGGGTAATGCCCACTTCTTCTAACAAAACATCTAACGTTGTATCGCCGTAACGATTAAAAAAGGCATCAATACCCGAGTTTAACAGCACATTAAAATACTCCGTTTGGCGGAATTCGCGCCAAAACTCGTAACACATGACTAATATTTCTTCGACATCTAAACTGGTCACAAACTGATGCGCTAAACTGACTTTTTGCTTTTTTAATTCATGCCAAATATCTAACAAGGTATCACGTAATTTTTCGGCATCAATCTGTAATAAAAAGCGTTCACTTTCGACCAAAACCGCACTAATACTTCTTTGAATATAACGGCGCAAATTAAACTCAATTAACTCTTCAAAACCGACAGGGGCTTTGCTTAACATCGTTTGACTAAACTTAATCAACGACTTAGTGCCTAAACCTCCGCCACCGACCGCGTTTTGCCATAAATAACCGCGAATTCCGTGATACAAGACATCGGAAGCTAAGGAGCTGTACATCGGGTTGGCGACTAATTCACGAATAATGCGCTCACGAAAATCTTTCATTTCTAAGACTTTATCCAACATATCCGTCAGTTGTTTGTCTGACATTAAATCATTTAAGGCGGTTTTTTCATGAATTTCATGGTTATAAACAGTTCGCGCGATATCGCCAATGATATCGAAGACTCCACCACCCAGCTCCAACTCCACGGCATAACGATGGACAGTTTCTTTAATCATCTCTGGGGTCACTGATTCATTGAGCGTAATCAATGGGGCATTGGCAAGTATTAAATCTATTTCTGTCAACAACGTGGTTTGTAAGTTTTCAGCATTCAGTTGCAGTAAAATATAGCGTACATGGGCATTTAACAGAGCTTCAGCGGTAGGTGCGATCGTGTGTTCCATGAATATTTTCCAATGCTAAAAGGGCTATTGACTATAGCTTACCTGTTTTTAATCATATTTGGCTGAAATCAACACGTGTAGAATAAATGTCCGTGCTTTGTCCCTTGCTAAGTCATGATAAGCATAGTATTTTTAGCGCACATACCCCCGTCACTCTCTTTCAGTCTTTAAGCCGCGCCCGCCACCCTAGGGCTACTTAATCACTGCAATCCGCTGGATTGTCCCTCACCAAGGGAAAGAATCGTATTTTTAGCGCGACTGATGCCAACCGCAACGCGCACAGTGTTATATTCACACCACTTTTTTGACTCCCGCAGCATTTTTTGTGCGTGGGTTTTGTTTTTTCTGATTTGAGATGGCATGGTCTGTCTCTATCGGTACTTTTTATTATTGATGCTTATAGATAGCAGTGAGAAATATTATGGATGAGGCATTATACAAAGCCGCTTTGGACTATCATGAGTTTCCACATCCCGGCAAAATCTCGGTCACGCCGAGCAAACAGTTAACCAATCAACGCGATTTAGCCCTTGCCTATTCCCCTGGTGTGGCTGCGCCGTGTTTAGAAATCGAAAAAGATCCCAGTTGCGTCTCGCGTTACACCGCTCGTGGCAATTTAGTGGCGGTGATTACCAACGGGACAGCGGTATTAGGTTTGGGGGATATTGGTCCATTGGCTTCTAAACCAGTGATGGAAGGCAAAGGCGTATTGTTCAAAAAATTTGCAGGTGTTGACGTATTCGACATCGAAATTGATGAGCGCGACCCTGACAAACTGGTCGAAATTATTGCGTCTTTAGAACCTACGTTTGGCGGCATTAACTTAGAAGATATTAAAGCACCAGAATGTTTTTATATCGAAAAGAAACTCCGTGAGCGCATGAAAATCCCCGTGTTTCATGATGACCAACACGGCACGTCGATTATTGTGGGTGCGGGTTTATTAAACGCACTAAAAATCGTCAATAAAAACATTGGCGACATTAAAATCGTCTGTTCAGGCGCAGGTGCAGCCGCACTTTCCTGTTTAGATTTATTGTGTGCCATTGGCGCAAAGCGTGAAAATATTTTCGTTGCTGATTCCAAAGGTGTTTTACATTTTGGTCGGGCAATGGATGACAGCAAAGCCAAATACGCGCAAGAAACCAACGCTCGCACCTTAGCGGATGTTTTGATTGGCGCGGATATGTTTTTGGGTTTATCAACGGCTGGTATTGTCACGCGTGACATGGTGGCAACAATGGCGGCAAGTCCAATTATTTTTGCTCTCGCCAATCCTACGCCTGAAATCATGCCTGAAGAAATTAAGGCCGTGCGTAACGATGCCATTATTGCTACAGGTCGTTCGGACTACCCGAACCAAGTCAACAACGCCTTATGTTTCCCTTATATTTTCAGGGGCGCATTAGATGTTGGCGCAACCACCATCAACGAAGCGATGAAAATTGCCAGCGTTCATGCGATTGCGCGTATGGCTCATGTTGAACGTGATGAAGCCGCCGCTTATGGCGAGCCAAATAGTTTTGGCCCAGAATATATTATTCCTAAAGCCTTAGACCAACGCTTGATTATGGAAATTGCCCCCGCCGTTGCTAAAGCGGCAATGGACTCTGGTATTGCCACTCGTCCTATTCAAGATTTCCATGCTTATCGTCAAAAACTGTCTGAGTTTGTGTATAACTCGGCGTTTATTATGAAGCCTGTCTTTGCACAAGCGAAATCTGCACCCAATAAGCGTATTGTTTTTTGTGAAGGTGAAGATGATCGCGTCTTACGTGCGGTACAAATTGTTGCCGATGAAGGTTTAGCGCATCCATTACTGGTCGGTCGTGCAGCCGCAATTAACCGTCAAATTGAAACTTTAGGTTTACGCATTCGTGCAGGTCAAGACTTTACTTTGATTGACCAAGACAACCTACCCCGCTACAGCGAATTTTGGAATTACTATCATGATTTAATGTGCCGTCGTGGTATGGGCGTTGAGTTAGCGATGCGTGAAGTGCGTCGTCGTAGCACCTTAATTGGTGCGTTGTTAGTGCATTTTGGCGAAGCGGACGGCATGATTTGCGGCACGTTCGGCCATTACCATTTGCATTTAGACTATGTCTCGCAAATTATTGGTTTGAACAAAAACGCGCAAAACTTCTACGCCATGAATGTGTTAATGACCGAAGACCGCAATTTATTTATTGCTGACACCTACGTTAATCCTGAGCCAACCACTGCGCAAATTGCCGAAATGACGTTATTGGCGGCAGAAGAAATTCGTCGTTTTGGTATCGTGCCGAAAGCAGCGTTGTTGTCGCACTCTAACTTTGGTACAGAAAACACCGCCAGTGCTATTAAAATGCGTCAGGCTTATGCTTTGATTCGTGCCAATGCACCTGAGTTAGAAGTGGATGGCGAAATGCACGGTGATGCGGCACTGAACGAAGAAATTCGTCGTGATGCCTTCCCGAACTCTAATCTAACAGGTAATGCTAATTTATTAGTAATGCCAACGTTAGATGCGGCTAATATTGCTTTTAACTTGTTAAAAACAGCATCGGGTAGTGGCGTTACCATTGGCCCGATTTTATTAGGTTCGGCTAAACCTGTGCATATTCTCACGCCATCGGCAACGGTGCGTCGTATTGTCAATATGACCGCATTAACTGTCGCTGAAATTTTGGCGACAGGGCATCAAGGTTAATTGCTTGTAGAGTAAAAAACAAAGCCGACTTAATGTCGGCTTTGTTTTGTCTAAAAATCTATCCAACGGGATATTTTTTATAATCCACCGCAAAAAATTGGCAATCCACAACATTGAGGTATAGTCTATTTAATTAATAGCGCCTTGCGCTTTTGGCTCAATAACTAAAAAAACCCTCCCTGATGCGCAGGAAGCTAACAACATGGGAAAACGTTCGTCTGATACTGAAAAAGTCATACCAACAATCGTTGGCTCTCCTGTTGAGAACGCTAAAACTATTGATGAATTAAGCCTCTATGTTTCGCAACTCGAAGCTAAAAATACCTTATTCAGTCAACAAATCACACAGCTTGAAACGGAAAATTCTTTTCTGCACACCTTAATCGACAACATCCCCATTGCCATGTTTGTGAAAAACTCGCGCGACAACTTTCGGATTACCGAATGGAATAAAGCAGCAGAAAGTATTTTTGAAGTACCTAAAGAAATAGTGGTTGGCAAGACTACTCATGATTTATGGCCTAAAGAACAAGCAGACTTATATTTAGCCGACGACCAATGTGTTGCCGACAATCAACACCTCCTTGAAATCAAGGAAGAACTTTGTCAAACCAAAAGTCGTGGCACGATGTTACTGCACACGAAAAAAGTCCCCATCATCAATCCCCATGATGGAAAAACGGATTTTTTATTAGGCATTTGTGAAGACATTACCGAGCAAAAACTCACCAAAATTCGTCATGAATCCCGAACGAAAGTGCTGTCATTAATTATGGATGGTGCTCCTATCAGCCATATCTTAGCGACGATTGTTTCTGATATTGAAAGCGCACATTCACCAATGTTGTGCTCTATTTTATTGTTAGATGATGATGGTATTCATTTATCGGTTGCCAGTGCGCCATCACTTCCTAAATTTTATACCGATGCTGTTCATGGCGAAGCGATTGGCTCTCAAGCTGGCTCATGCGGTACTGCTGCCTATTTAAAACAGCGGGTCATTGTCACGGATATTCAAACAGATCCGCTATGGCAGGACTATAAAGAATTAGCAGCAATGGCGCACATCGGCTCTTGTTGGTCAGAGCCTATCTTAAATAGCAATGGGGAAATACTCGGTACTTTTGCCATGTACCATCATCACCCATACACCCCAACCCACCATGACATTGAAACCGTTGCCAGCTCCGCGCAACTCGCTGCCATTGCCCTTGAACGCAAACGCGCCGAAGATCGCCTCCGTGAAAGTGAGGAACGTCACCGTCTATTATTTACTCAAAGTAAAGACGCACTTATGACCAGTGAACCTGAAACCTTAAAAACATTTACTTCGGGCAATCAAGCCGCTCTTGCGTTATTTGCCGTTCCTACGGAAGCCGAGTTTATTTTGCTTGGTCCTTTAGACTTATCACCCACTTATCAACCCGATGGCCGATTATCCACAGAAAAAGCACGCGCGGTGGCTGATATTGCCTTGCGTGAAGGCTCTCATTTTTTTGAGTGGACGCATAAACGCCTTAATGGTGAAGAGTTTCCATGCGATGTCCAACTCACCATCCTGACGATCGCAGGTAAAAAAATCGTACAAGCGACTATTCGCGACATTACCAAAGCCAAACAAGCAGAGCTGGCACTACAACAACAAATTCAACAACTCACCTTAACGCAACAAGCCTTAAGCCTCAGCGAAGAACGCTTTCGCATGTTATGGGAAACAACCACTGATGTAGTGATTGTCTTAGATGCCAAGGGCGATATTCAATATACCAACCCCGCACTGATGACTATTTTTGGTTATGAATCGTCGACTGTACGGAGTAAAAATGTGACGTTCTTACAACCACTACATCTACGCTCTGCACATTTACAGGGATTTAATCGCTATTTGACGACGGGTAAAGGCAATCTCAACTGGCGCACCATAGAAACACAAGGTTTACATGCCAATGGCCATGTCTTTCCCATTGAGCTATCGTTTAGTCATGTCGTCGTCAATGGCCAATCCCTGTTTGGCGGCTTTATTCGTGATATTAGCGCGCGTAAACAGTCTGAACGGCTGCTGGCCGAAAAAACCCAAGAACTGCAAAACTCTAATCAACAACTGCAACAGTTGACTATTGAGTTAGAAGCGAAAGTTTTACATCGAACCAATGAGTTACAAACCGCCCTTGAACAAGCAAATTCAGCGACAAAAGCCAAAAGTGAATTTTTGGCGATGATGAGCCATGAAATTCGCACGCCTGTGAATGGCATTATTGGCATGGCGCAACTCTTAGAAATGAGCCATCTGAATCCTGAGCAGCAAGATTATATCAGTGCTATTCGCACCAGCAGTGATGCATTATTAATACTGATTAATGACATTTTAGATTTATCCAAAATTGAAGCAGGTAAATTGGAACTGGAACATCGCCCCTTTTTATTACACAAAGAACTCGACAGTATTCTCACACTCTATCGCCCTCTCGCGGAAAAAAAATCACTCACGTTAACAGGCCAATACGCCACTGATTTACCACAGATTGCAGAAGGTGATCATCTACGACTACGGCAAATTATCGCCAATTTAATTGGTAATGCCTTGAAATTCACCCGACAAGGACAAGTGACGGTCAATGCGAATTGCTCGCCCGTCAATAACGCGCAATTTATGCTCCATGTCAGTGTGACTGATACAGGAATTGGTATTCCTCCTGAGCGTATGGATCGTTTATTTAAAGTATTCTCGCAAGTGGACTCGTCAACGACACGACAATATGGCGGTAGCGGTCTAGGCCTCGCCATTTGTGCACGTTTGGCGGAAGCGATGGGCGGGACGATTAGTGTTAACAGCGAAAGTGGTAAAGGCTCGACTTTTGCCTTTCATGTATTGTTGGGGATAACACAACAACTACCCGATGAGGCTCAGTACACAGTCTTTAACTCTTCTAACCAACGCTTACCGAAAGTCTTGGTCGTTGATGATAACGTCGTTAATTTAGTGATTATGCGCAAATTTTTAGCGAACTTAGGCATTAATGCCGATGTCGCCACCAACGGCCGAGAAGCCATCGACTTAGTACAAATCCATGATTTCGATTTGGTGTTTATGGACGTGCAAATGCCTGAAATAGATGGCCTTGCCGCGACACGGATTATTCGCGAGCTACCATTGATTGCGCAACCGTTTATTATTGCACTGACAGCTAATGCCTTTGAGACTGACCGCGAGCGGTGTTTAGCCGCAGGCATGAATGACTTTTTATCAAAACCTTTTTTGTTTGATGATATTAAAAATAAACTGTCTAGTTTTTGGCAGGCTTAGCCAAGGTAAAAAGTTCTCCCCCTTTGGTAAAGGGGAGTTAGAGGGGATTTACTTCAAATCACCACTTCAAATTCTGCCAACTTTTTCACCACGAAGGGTAAGTTCAACTGCGGATACAAAGGCAAACCCTCTTCAAACACGACGGGTGCTTGCCCTTGAATCAACGGCAATAAATACGCCCTCCCTGCCTCACTTAACTGCCAACCATCAACGGTCAAAAACTCAAGTGGCACGCGTCGTTCAGGTGCAGCAACTTCAACTAATGGCACAGGCTGAATCTGCCATTGATACGGGTTATCGGCTAGACGTTGAATAATCGGGCTAAAATTTATTCGTCCCTGTAAAGCCAGTGTGACTGCGGCTTTACCTGTTGCTAATGCTTGCTCTGAATCAACCAGCGAGGCTAAATGTCGCGCCGAACGCTGCAAATAATCGGCGACTGACCAATGACATTTATGGCCTAACTTAGAAGAAATCAACGCTGCCAGCATGGGGGCAATTCCACCTAATTGGCGGTCACCTGCGGCATCTTGCAGGCCTGATGCGTGTAGGGTTTTACCCTGACTATCAACTACACCTTCAGCAACGGCGACCACACAATAACCATACGTCTCAATTGTTTGTTCAACCCGATCTAAAAATCGCTGCTCATCAAAAGGAAGCTCTGGTAACAATAATAAATAGGCCTGTTTAGTGTCATGTTGAAATGCCAAACCACAAGCAAGGGTCAACCAACCGCTATAACGCCCCATTGTCTCCAAGATAAACACTTTGCTAGAGCTACTGGCCACGGATGCTAAATCCAAACTCGCTTCGCGTAATGACGTAGCTAAATATTTGGCAGCCGAACCAAAACCAATACTGCAATCAGTTGCAGGTAAATCATTATCAATGGTTTTCGGAATATGAATCGCATTTAATGGATACGAAAACTGTACCGCAACCGCCAGTACATCCTGACACGCTCGCGCAGCCCCACCGCCACCATTATAAAAAAAATAGCCAATATCGTGGGCGCGTAACACATCAACTAATCGCTGTGCTTCATTAGGCTGTAAAACATGACGACACGTGCCAAAAGCTGCCGAGGGACTTTGCGCTAAGCCCTGTAATTTATGTTCAGCAAGATGAGTGACATCAAATAAACGCTCGGCTAGTACGCCTAATATGCCTTCATGCGCGGCATATAAAACGGCATCAGAAGGCGCATGTTGTTGCCATGCCTGAATAACGCCTGCTGCGGAGGTATTGAGCATGGCCGTCGCGCCGCCTGCTTGGGCATAGACTGCGTTTTTGCCGTAATATTGATTGATGGTCATAAGGACTCAAGATGATTGTAGGGGCGAATGTATTCGCCCATGACAGATAAAAAAGGCGAATAAATTCGCCCCTACAGTTACTTCATCATCGGTTGCGCTTTTTTAATAAATGGCAAAAATAACAATACACTTAAAATCAATGCAGATAACAGCATTGTCACATCATTAAACGCCAATGTTGTTGCTTGTATAGAAACTTTTTGCTGCAACAAGGCAAGTGCCGCTTGTTGGCCGTTTTCGCCCAAATTACCCGCTAAAAACGCCCCACTCTGCTCTAACATATCTTGGACAGGCGCACGTGTTGGGTCAGTAAGTGCCGCTAAATGCTGCCAGTGAAAAGCATAACGCCAATCCATAATGGTGTTAATCACCGCCAAACCCATTGCGCCGCCAATATTACGGGTCAGATTAAACAAAGCACTGCCGTTTTTCATTTCCGTCATTGGCAAGGTACTTAAAGCCAATTGCGACATCACAATCATGGCACACATTAAACCGACACCGCGTAAAATTTGTGGCCAAAACAATTCTTCCATGCCCGCTAAAGGGGTCATGTGTGAGTTCATCCACACACCAAATGAAGCCGTAATCAGACCAATGCCGACCAATATACGGGTATCCATTTTTGCTGATAATCGGCCAATGTGCGGTGCGGTAATAAACATAGCAATGCCCATCACCATCATAATTTCACCAATTTGTAAGCTGTTAAAGCCGCGAACTTTACCCAAAAACAAAGGCACTAAATAGACCATGCCGTATAAACTGACACCGACAACAAAGGAAATGACTGAACCAATGGCAAAGTTACGATTAGCAAAAACGCGTAAATTCACAATCGGGTTGGCATTGGTAAAACTACGCCAAAAAAAGACAAGGCCACCGAGCAATCCGATGACGCTACTGATTACAACCGCTTCTTCGGCAAACCAATCATGGCGAGGGCCTTCATCAAGCGTGTATTCCAAACTGCCTAAAAATAAGGCCATGCTTAACAAGCCCAACCAATCAATAACGTGCCATAGCTTCCAGTCAGGTTTATCAATGTCCAAATACGCCCAAACGATACTGGCAATGATTAACGCAGGGGCAAGATTGATTAAAAACATCCAATGCCACGAAAAATGATTGGTCAAAAAGCCGCCCAAGGTTGGTCCAACCGCAGGTGCAAGCGTGGAAGCCATACTAACTAACACAATCGGCATCATGCGTTTTTCAGGAGGGAACAGCATGAACAACGCGGCCATCGTCGTTGGAATCATCCCGCCGCCCAAAAAGCCTTGAATCGCTCTAAACACTAATAACGACGGTAAACTCCATGCAAAGGCACAGGCCAAACTGGCCAAAGCAAATCCTGTTGCACTAATGACAAAATAAATACGCGTAGACATCATGCGCGATAAATAACTCGATAATGGAATCGCGATCACTTCAGCAATTAAATAACTGGTTTGCACCCATGCTATTTCACTCGAACTGGCACTCATGCCCGCTTGTAATTCATTTAACGAACTGGCAACGATTTGAATGTCTAAAATCGCCATAAAATTGCCAAAAATCAACGCACAAAAGGCAATCCATGCCCTTTTATACGCGGCTTTTTGCTCGGGGGTTTCAGCCGAAGTCGTGGTCATTTGAGACTTACCGTCACTTCAGCCGACATTCCCGGCCTTAATACCAACAATTCATTGCCGCTATCTAGTAACACTTTTACCGATAAACGCTGGACAATTTTATTAAAGTTACCTGTGGCATTGTCTGGCGGCAACAACGCAAACTCCGCACCCGAGGCAGGCGACACACTTTGAATATGACCCAGAAAATGTTGTTTAGGATAGGCATCGACTTTAATTTCGGCACGTTGACCGACTTGCATTTGGGTTAATTGCGTTTCTTTAAAGTTAGCTTCAACAAAGACATTCGCTAACGGCACAATGGCTAACAAACGACTACCACCAACGACACGACTGCCCAAACGGGCGGCTAAATTGCCAATCACGCCATCAATCGGCGCACGCACTTCGGTGGCCGCCAAATCTAATTCAGCGAGTTTCAGTGTGGCTTTTGCCGCTGCTATTTCCGCTAAGGCTTGTTCACGCCCCGACCCCACACTTTTCTTTTGCGCTTGCGCGGCAGCAATACTTGCCGCAGCACGTTGACTGTTGGCGACGGCTGATTGATAAGCAGCAACCGCACTTTCTAAACGCTGTTTCGTCGCCACACCTTCCGCGACTAAGGCTTTTGCCCGTTGCCATTCTTGTTGCAATCTTAACTCTTCCGCTTTAGCAGCTTGGAGATTGGCTTGGGCTTCATTAATTAATTCGCCTTGGGTATTTTCTTGTTGGCCGTTGGTGGCTAACGCCGCTTCACGCATGGCTACTATCGCTTTAGCATTTGCTACTTTCGCTTGATAATCGGCATCTTCAATTTTTAGCAGTAAATCGCCTGCTTTAACGGCTTGATTATTTTTGACTAACAATTGCACAATCTCACCGCCGACACGCGGCGTAATAAATGTGGTGTCAGCTCGAATATAAGCGTTATCGGTGGTCTCATGAAAACGGCCATAACTATACCAACGTATGCCCAAACCAATCACAGCAATGACTAACAAGCCAATAATAATAAACGGTAACTTTTGCGATGATGCGTTACTCATAAGTCGGGACTCAAAGGTGAATAGTTGGCTTGTATTTTATGATGCTGGCTGATAATGTACTGAACAGTACAGTTCAATTCAAGTTATTATGATGAAAAAAATAAAACTCAGTTTTTCCTGCTGTCCCGCCACTCCCCGCGGTGAATTACGCCGAGATGCCTTGTTAGACGCAGCACGACAGATTTTTTTAGAAAAAGGCTATGCTGGCACGAGCATTGATGAAGTTGTCCAACGGACAGGCGGCTCTAAAGCCAGTGTTTATAAATACTTTGGCAGTAAAGAAGGCTTATTTGCTGAGATGTTTGGCACACATTGTCAGGTTTTTTTAGCGACATTACAGATTCCTAATGAACTCAGCGACAATCTCGAACAAACATTAACCCAATTTGCGGAACGCGTCTTAGTAGCCTTTGTTGACCCTGAACGCATTGCCATGATTCGCGCATTAGTTGCCGAAGCGGCACGCTTTCCTGATTTGGCCGAAATGGCCTACCGCACAGGCCCTAAACACGGCTTAGGCTTATTGGCTGATTTTCTACAACGCCACCATCAAGCGGGTCTGATGAATTGCCCTCACCCTGACATCGCCGCAATTCAATTTATGGAGATGATCAAAGGTCACGTTCAATGGCGTGCGCTATTAGGTTTACCTGCCTTTCCTGACCATCTCAATCGTGAAAATTATATTAAAGAAGCAATACGGGTCTTTTTACGAGGCTATCAGGTATGAGAAAGCTGTTGTTGAGTCTGATGTATTTGCCACTATTGGCACAAGCACAGAACTTACCCGAAACCGTTAAATTAGCTCTCGCCTATCATCCACAGCTTCAAGCCGCAGAACAAAACATCGTCGCGAAACAAGCGAATGTTAGCGTCAGCGAAAGTGCATTAAAGCCACAATTATGGCTATCAGGTGAAATAGGTCGTTCGAGCTTAGAAACGACCGCACCTTTTCCTGAGTCGGGTGGCCGTTGGCCAAATACGATTAACTTGTTACTGAGTCAGCCGCTTTATACCTCAGGTGCGCTCAATACGGCGGTTGATATTGCCAAACTCAATGTTTCCGTCAGTGAGCAACATCGGGAAGAACTACGCGTCAATATCGCCATTCAAGCGATTGCCGCTTATGCCGCAATTGTTCGTGACCAATCTTTATTAGCTTTATATCAACAATCCCTTAAAACGTTACAACAAGCGAAAACGGATGCCGATAAACGCTTTAAAGCAGGCGAAGTCACTAAAACGGATACGGCACAAGCGGCGGCACGTTTAGCCGAAGGCGAAGCTCAAATTGCCCAAGCACAAGCCAATATTGCGGTAAGTGAAGCACAGTTTTTTCGCGTGACAGGCGCAACAGCACACAATGTCAGCTCAGATTTACCTGTATTAGCCATTCCTGCGGACTTAAATGCTGCGCTAGAAAAGTCCTTGCAATCTCCTTCTATTAAAGCCGCGCAAGAAGAAACATTAGCCGCACAAAAAACCATTCATTTAGCCGAAGCGGAAAAAAAAGTACGCGTGACTGCCGAAGCCCGCGCTACCACTCAAGACAACACTGACTTTGGCTATGACCGCATGAATGGTTGGGGGGTTTATATCAAAGCACAAGTACCTCTATACGAAGGTGGCCGCAGTATTGCTAAAGTCAATGAAGCCAGTGCATACACCTCTGCCGCACAGCGAAATACCGAAAACATTATCGCCGAAGTTAAGCAGAAAATGACGACCTCATGGCAACATTGGCTCGCCGCCAGTGCCCGTGTTCCTGCTTATCAAGCGCAAGTAAATGCCGCAGAACTGGCTTTAGATAGTACACGTAAAGAGCTAAATGTAGGCACTCGCACCACCTTAGACTTATTAAATGCGGAACGTGAACTGTTATCGGCTAAAATTAATCTATTATTCAGTGAGCAAGATAAAAGCCTCGCCTCTTACCAGATTTTAGCGGTGATTGGCGATTTGTCGGTATTAACCCACGAGTAAACCATCATGAGCCATCAGGGTACGTTATCGGAAGAGGATTTTAAGGTGGAAGGTCATTGCTGCGCAGTGACTTTTCCTGCTATTAAAACACTGGAAGATGGTATTGATTTTCAGGTGGATGAAGCCGTGAAGGCTTATATGGCTGAGCATTATGAAATGACATTAACGACAACTAAAGCAAAGAAAGTAGATGTGGCGAATGTGCTCCAACCCGACCTAGGCGACTAATCACTTACCCGTATCATGCTAATTGCATCAAACGGACACACCGCATAACACTTAGCACAGCCTGTACAATCATCCGCATTATGCAAAACCGCACTCTTCTTGCCCCAGCCATTCGGCCGCTCTGCTTCCAACCACAGCACATGCGGTGGGCAAGCTGCAACACAACGACCACAGCCAGTGCAGTCGTCTGTATTGATTAGAGGAAGAGCCAACGGTATTTTTCCTAGCATGTCGGCACACCCCAAGCTACGGTTTAGCCAAATAATCCGCCATCGCCGCAAAGAGCACAAAACAGCTTTCTAATACTTCATCAAACGGCTGGGCAAAACCACTATGTACCCAACGCATGACAATATGGACATTTGCGCCATTTAAGCCTGCGGTGAGCAAATCCACATTCAAGCCTGTTTCGGCAAAACGGGGAAACATAACTTGGCCAAATTGCTGTAACAGCGTATCAAAACTACTCATGGTGTCGCGAATCAACACTGCATTTTCAAAACGTACATGCGGCACATCAATAAATAAAATACGGGCAATACGTGGATCATTCGACACGTAACGTAAAAACACCGTGAGTCCCAGCCGAATCAAATGTTTTGGCTCTTTGTTTTCTTCCGCCAAGATCGAACTAATAATGACCTGCTGCATGCCCTTAATCAGTCGCTGATATACCGCCACCAATAACTCTTCATGATTTTTAAACGACTCATAAAAATAGCGTTCCGTCAGCTTAGCTTCGGCACAAATTTCACGCACCGTCACCCGATAAAATCCGTGTGTGCCAAAACTTTGTAAGCCTGCTTCTATTAACTTTTCGTAACGCTCAGCTTGCCGTTGCTCCGCACTCACCCCACGAAAACTACGTCTCTTTTTATCTGACAGCTCTTTGTCATCGGTCAATGGTTCAGTCATTTTGAAAAATAACTCACTAATTTCGATTTCAGATGTTGACATCGCATGTTGTCAATTATAAAGTTGACAACACACAATGTCCACAACTTACGCATTGCTTGGCAATGATTGTGTTTTGGGAACAGTAAATGACCAACAGGCATTTACTGTGAGCAAATAAACAATAACCGCGTAAGTTATAACAACCTAGTTGGTATTAAGTAAATGACAACGATTAGTCCTGATTATCAAGTTATTGTCGTCGGCACAGGTTTTTCTGGCCTCGGAATGGGAATTGCCCTGAAAAAAGCAGGCATCAACTCCTTTGCCATTTTAGAAAAAGCCGATGATGTTGGCGGCACATGGCGTGACAACCATTACCCCGGTTGTGCTTGTGACGTGCAATCACACCTATATTCTTTCTCGTTTGAGCCTAATCCAAACTGGACACGGATGTATGCGCCTCAGCCAGAAATCAAAAAATACTTGCAACACTGTGCGCGCAAATACGGTTTACTGCCACAAATTCAGTTTGGCCAAGAAGTCAAAAAAGCCATTTATGACGAACAAAATAAACTTTGGCGTTTAGAAACAGCCGCAGGTAAAACGATTACCTCGCGTATGGTCGTTTCAGGCATGGGCGGTTTAAGTACCGCTGCTTACCCTAATATCAAAGGTTTAAACACCTTTAAAGGCAAAACCTTTCACTCACAGGATTGGGATCACGATTACCCATTAACAGGTAAACGTGTTGCCGTGATTGGTACAGGCGCAAGTGCAATTCAATTTGTGCCGCAAATCGTGCCCCAAGTCGCGCATTTAGATTTATACCAACGCACACCACCGTGGATTATGCCAAAGCCTGACCGTGAAATTACTTCAGCCGAACGCACTTTGTTTAAATATGTGCCCAAAAGCCAAGAAGCAATTCGCAACGCCATTTACTTGCAATTAGAAAGTCGTGTTTTAGGTTTTGTCCTTAATCCTCGCGTCATGAAACTACCCGAGCTCCAAGCACGTCGTCATATTCGCCAAGCGATTAAAGACCCTGTTTTACGGAAAAAAGTGACACCCGATTACGCCTTTGGTTGTAAGCGTGTATTGATTTCTAACGATTATTTACCCTCTTTAGCCAAACCGAATGTTGATGTCATTAGTCATGGCATTAAAGAAGTACGGGCGAATAGCATCGTTACCGATGACGGCCAAGAACGCATCGTCGATGCCATTATTTATGGCACTGGCTTTAAAGCCCAAGACCCTATTCCGCGTGGCGCAGTGTTCGGCAAAAAAGGCGTTGATTTAATTGATACATGGCAACAAGGCGCACAAGCCTATTTAGGCAGTGCGGTGAATGGCTTCCCTAACTTCTTTATGTTGATGGGGCCTAACACAGGCTTAGGTCATAGCTCGATGGTATTTATGATTGAGTCACAAATTGCCTATGTGATGGATTGCTTAAAACAAATGCAAAAGAATGGCTGGAAAGAAGTCGATGTTCGTGCTGAAGCACAACAAAGCTTTAATACCGACTTGCAAGAAAAGCTAGGCAACTCGGTATGGAGTACGGGCTGTAAGAGCTGGTACGTCAATGCGGATGGTAAAAACACGACTTTATGGCCGGGCTTTACCTTCGACTTCCGTCGTCAAACCGCCAATTTTGATGCCAAAAACTATGCGGTTGAGCAGTAAGCATCCCTAACCCTCTCCCAATGGGAGAGGGAATAACACTCCCCATTTTCAGATTTAGGAAAACACTCATGAAATTATTTGCAAATAAAGTCGCGGCGATTACAGGTGCAGGTTCAGGTATTGGTCGGGCATTGGCCTTAAATTTAGCCCAACAAGGTTGTCATTTGGCGTTAAGCGATGTCAACGAACAAGGCTTAGCGGAAACAGTGACGCAAGCTCAGGCTTTTGGTGTCAAAGTCACTAGCCAAAAATTAGATGTTGCCAATAAAGACGGTGTTCATGCGTGGGCAGATAGCGTGGTTCGTGACCACGGCAAAGTAAATCTTATCTTCAATAATGCGGGCGTTGCTTTGGGTAGTACCGTCGAAGGTATGAGCTATGACGAATTAGCATGGGTGATGAATATTAATTTTTGGGGCGTGGTTTACGGCACGAAAGCCTTTTTACCGTACTTAAAAGCATCGGGCGATGGCCATATTGTTAATGTATCGAGTGTATTTGGCCTTTGCGCACAACCGACACAAAGTGCGTACAACGCCAGTAAATTTGCGGTGCGTGGTTTTACCGAAGCCTTGCGTCAAGAATTAGATTTAGAAAAAGCCCCTGTCAGCGTGACCTGTGTTCACCCCGGTGGCATTAAAACTAATATTGCCAAAGCAGCAAAGATGAATGACAGCATCAGAAGCGTTGGTTTAGACCCGTCAACCAGCACTAAAAATTTCGAGAAAATGTTCCGCACCACACCCGCAGAGGCGGCTAACGTTATTTTGAATGCCGTACAAAAAGACTCTCGCCGCGTATTAATTGGCGGTGATGCCTATGTCATTGATGCGATGCAACGTTTGTTGCCAACGAGCTATCAAAAGCTGGTGACAATGGGTACGCGGTTTATGAAGTAAAACGCAAGAAAAAACACTTTAAAATGGTGGGTTCATCGCCCACCTGATTGCCATCGTTCAACTGAGAGTCTCTAAAACAATATTTCCCCTCTTGCCACACACTTGAAATAAGCGTAATTTAAACAGCAACACTTCAATAGTTATTGAATAGTTGAAATATGAATACTATTAACGCAGCCCTGATTTTTGAATGTCTATCCTATAGCGTCAGACTCGACATATATCGCTTATTGGTTAAAAAAGGCACTGAAGGCATGGTCGCGGGTGAAATTGCCGCAACCCTCTCCATCCCTGCAAGCAATTTGTCGTTTCACTTAAAAACACTGACACAAGCAACATTACTTAGCGTTGAGCAAGAAGGACGCTTTTTACGTTACAAAGCTAACTTAACGTTGATGCTAGATGTCATCGCTTATTTAACCGAAGAATGTTGTTCTAATCATCCTGAACATTGTGCCAATTTACGTTCGGCTTCAAATTGTCGTCCCGAGGTGCTACCACCGCTTGTTACCGACAAGGAAACACCATGAACCACACCAACTCCTCCGACATTCGCCACTCATGGTTTGAAGCCCTGCAAAAGTGGCCAAAACGGCAGCCCCATATTTTTCTTATTGTTGCTGTTTGTGTTTGGTTTGCTTTATACAAAAGCCTTATACCACTGGCCGAAATGATAGTGGCGTGGTTGCCTGTTGATAGGGCAAGTCATTTGGGTGGGGCATTGCAGTTCTTTTTTTATGATACGCCTAAAGTGTTGTTATTACTGACAGGTATTGTTTTTGTCATGGGCATGGTCAACTCGTGGTTTACGCCTGAGCGGACTCGCGCTTTATTGGCAGGACGTAGTGAAGGCGTTGCCAATGTCATGGCGGCCTCACTCGGTATTGTCACGCCTTTTTGCTCGTGTTCAGCCGTACCTTTGTTTATTGGTTTTGTGCAAGCTGGTGTGCCTTTAGGTGTCACTTTTTCCTTTCTAATTTCTGCGCCCATGGTCAATGAAGTCGCATTGACGCTATTGCTGAGTATGTTTGGTTGGCAGGTTGCCTTGCTGTATTTAGGCTTAGGTTTGGCCGTGGCTATTGTCTCAGGCTGGATAATTGGTCGGTTAAAGATGGAGATATATTTAGAAGATTGGGTACGAAATATGCCGCGCGTTGACCCGAATTTGACGCTCGATAGTATTCCCCTCAGTGAGCGTATTGCTGCGGGCTTTGCCAGTGTTCGTGAAATTGTTGGCAAAGTATGGCCTTATATTTTGGCGGGCATTGCCATCGGCGCACTGATACACGGTTATGTTCCTGCCGATTTTATGGCCTCAATCATGGGTAAAGAAGCATGGTGGGCGGTGCCTGCGGCCATTTTGATCGACATACCAATGTACACCAATGCCGCAGGCGTGATTCCTATTGTTCAAGCATTATTAGCCAAAGGTGCTGCATTAGGCACCGTGTTAGCGTTTATGATGAGTGTGATTGCCTTGTCACTCCCCGAAGCCATTATTTTGCGTAAAGTGCTTAAACCACGTTTGATTATTACCTTTATTTCGATTGTGGCGACAGGTATTTTAATTGTCGGTTATGTTTTTAATTGGGTGTTATAACCTCGGAGAGAGATGATGAAAGAGATAAAAGTCTTAGGCACAGGTTGTGCTAATTGCAAAGCGACGATTACCCTAATTGAGCAGGTGGCTAGTGCTAAAGCCACTCCCATTAAGCTAGAAAAAGTCCAAGAAATGCAAGACATTATCAGTTACGGCGTGATGTCTACGCCTGCGGTGGTGATTGATGGCAAAGTCGTTCATGCGGGTGGCGTACCAAGCCGTGACAAAATAAATAGCTGGTTTAGCGTCTAAGTTGAACAAAGAAGAGAGTCCGCACATGAGCAGCGAAAAACCTAAAATGACCTTTAATGTTCACGCCCATCGGTTGGATGCACACGGAAGCCAAGCTCAGTGTAAAGCGGCAAATCTAAGCATTGACACCGATTTAGCAGGCCGCACCGATGCCTTTAATCCAGCCGAGCTATTATTGGCGGCCTTAGCGGCTTGCATTATTAAAAGTATAGAGCGTGTGACGCCGATATTACATTTTCAATTAAATGGCGTTGAAGTCAATATCACGGGCATACGCCAAGATACTCCGCCAAAAATGGAGTCTATTAGCTATGAGATTATTGTTGATACCTCTGAGAATGACCATCGTTTAGCGTTGCTTCATGACAATGTCAAAAAATACGGCACTGTTTTTAATACCATCGTCACGGGAACAGCTCTCTCAGGTATTATGCGGCGAGCCAATTAGATGAGTTCTATTTTTAAATCTGAGTGAATGGGCGAATAAATTCGCCCCAACCACACGTTTTATTTACTTCGATGCTCAAACACACCCATCCAATCATCAGGCAATAACTCATAACGCAACTCGTCAATACGCTCCAAATACATATTGTACAATTTACGATCAGGATCGCCTTTATGCAAAACACGCATGATTTTTTCCGCTTGATCCCACTCACGGCTGTAATAATGCGCTAAAGCCGTATTGTATTGTTCTACGCGCTGAATACGGCTTTCACTGGCATCTTCCAAACGACACACAGGCTCATAAACACACACAGGCTCACGCTTACCTTTGACAATAATTTTATCAACTAAGCGATATAAAAACTGCGGTGCTAAATCGTAAGTCCCCTCACCCACTAATAACTTCACACCATAAAACTTGGTAATACTTTCTAAACGAGAACCCAAGTTCACCGCATCGCCAAGCACAGTATAAGTTCGACGATAGACTGAACCCATGTCGCCTACGTTCATAAAACCCGTATTAATACCGACGCCAATATTAATTTCAGGCAAACCTTTAGCGGCGAAAGTGATTTTTAGCTCCTCCACTTTTTGCAACATACTTAAGGCCGCATCAATCGCGTGCTCGGCGTGGTTTGCGTCTAATAACGGCGCATTCCAAAACGCCATCACCATATCACCCACATATTTATCAATGGTGCCGTTATGCTCAAAAATAATGCCTGTAATGGGCGTAAAAAATTCATTGAGCATTTGCTTGAGCTTGGTCGCTTTTAAGCCTTCGGAAATAGTGGTAAAGCCACGAATATCAGAGAACAACACAGTCATGTGCCGCGACTCACCTTCCAAACCCGCTAAATGATGATTTTCCAGCATTCGCTCGACGTGTGCAGGTGGTACATATTGACCAAACAGCGTTTTTAATTCACGTTTTTGACTATTGGTGCGTAAGAATCCTGAACCAATATTTAAAATGGCGATACAGAACGTGGAAAGAATCAGAATTGCTAAGGGCAAATCGTAATGTAATGATTTCCATGCGGCCAAATTCGTCAAAATTAAAACCGCAAACCATCCTCCCGAAACCGCCAACATAAAAGCAGGCTCCAGCATCGGTAAAATCCACACAAAGGCCAAACCACTGAGCAATAAAATCACAAACGTTAAGCCCGGCTCCCAATCAGGGCGATAATACATATGAGTGACTGTGTCGGTACTTTGCAAAATGGCATCTAATAAATTGGCATGAACCTCTACACCGGGATAGCCTGTTTCCAGTGGCGTAGTACGCAAGTCAGTCAGGCCCAACGCTGATGTACCAATTAAGACAATTGCACCTTTGAGTGCAGGAATAGCATTCGGATTATTTAAAACATCGGTTGCCGAAATATAAGGATAACTGTGTCCTTTGCCTTTGTAAGGAATTAGTGCCACACCCGACTCATCAGTGTGAATAATCGTATTGCCAATCGACAACGACTCTAAACGCAATTGGCTACCACTTTTAACGGTTTGCAATTTGACAAAAGGTGCGTTGAGGTAAATTTTCGCCAACTCTAATGACAGCGAACTATACAAGCCATCCTCATAACGTAACACCAACGGCGAACGACGCATTACGCCATCGACATCAGGTAAAGTCGTGACAAAGCCTGCGCCTACAACGGTCTTGGCAAACACAGGTAAGTTGCCCGTATAGTCAGGCATAAAATTCATACTGAGTTTATTTTTATCTTTGCTATCAATTTTTAAAATTGGTGCAGGTAATTCACCAACATGAATACCCCCTGAATTATGCAAGAAATAGCCTAGTACGGTATTTTTAGAAATCACTTTAGCGAATTGCGAATCACCATCCAATTGAGCCACTAAGGGCTGCAACTCAGTCGCCGTTGCTTCAGATAGTTGACCACTGGCAAGCACTTGAGAAACAGGATTTAACTCTGCTTCTGAAAACACCACGTCAAAGCCGATTAAGCGCACTTGCTGCTTTTGTAACGCATCCACCAACCGAGCGAGTTTTTCTCGTGGCCATGGCCACCGTCCTTCTTTTTTTAGACTTAATTCATCAACATCAATAATAACAATGGGCACATTATCGGCACGTTGCGGTAAAAAGGCTCTAAAACGCCAGTCGTAAACCAGTGTATCCACACGCTGAAGCAAATGATCGGCAACACTATTGGGCTTATTTAAGGCAACTAAATCTAAGACCAAGAAAAAGCCTAGAATGACCAGCCCCATCCAAATAGGAAAACGCTTTAACTGTTTTTTGAGTAAATTCAACATAACTGATTGCATCCCATCGTTATTTTTAAGACTGTCATGGCCAATATTGATAGCGACTGCTCAAGCAAACGGACTAAACACGGGGGTTGGCTTGTACACAAGTCCTGATTCTTTTTAATTTAGCTATTGTATTATGAAGCGCGACCACATCTTACTCTTGGAGATATGTTAGCCTTGTCAGGGATAATAACGCTGATTTCCCGAAAAAGCATTCAAGGTCAAGTTAATTTGCAAGTAATTTAGCAACTAAGGACTATCTGGGGCAGAAGGTATTGTCTGTTAAATATCTCAACGAGACAAAATTTTTTATTTACGTCTAAACTATTTTCATAGCAGACAGCAAAAAGGTTGACTAACGATGGTCATAGAAAGTGCTTGGGAAACCCTATTTATACTAGGAATTATCTTAGCATCTAGCCTATTACCTTTATTATTACGTTACCCTTTTTCGTTGTTATGGCGTAGCCAATGCCTCGCATTAAGCCAAGCGGCAACTATTGCCGTTATTACGTTTGCGCCCGAAAGCCTCACCATTCAGATATTACCTGTCTTGTGCATGATTGCCGTGTTGAGTTTGGGTGAGCTTGCTTACCTGATATGTCTGACTCATGGTCGGCAAACGACGCTGATGCGTACTGCTTTATTTGCACTTATGGCTGGTATTATTGCCTTATACTTTTTACCGCCTGCGGTTTCTTTTAATTTCAGTGGTGGGCTGGCATTACTCAGCTTTATCATGGCCTTACACTGGGTTTACTCTAAAGATATATTGCACCGCAGCTACATCCAATTACTGTTAATTAGCGCGCTGCTCGTCACCATCACCAACATTTTATTGTTAAGCACGTTTTATTGGCAGCTTGATTCCTTTTTAATTCACCAAATCACGCTTATTTGTTTATTGTTCAGTGTGTTAGTCAATCAATGGGGGCTGTACCAATACCATTTGACTCAACAGCGCGAAAGTCAAAAACCCGAAGAAAATAATACCCTTCACACGGCTAATGATGAGCAACAAAAGACTTTACAGAGCCTTAGTCACGATATGCGTACGCCCTTAAGTGGCATTTTAGGGATGGCTGAACTGTTGCTGGAAACGCCTCTTAGTCCAGCACAACGAGAATACACTCAAACCATTCAATCGTCTGGTAATGCCTTATTACACTTATTAAACGACCGCCTAGACTCATCTCGTCAACAAGACCAAAGCATGACTATTTTAGAGGAAGTCTATGATGTTTCGGAGTTACTTAACTATTGCTTAGACTTATTCAAAAACGAAGCTGACGACAAAAATATTGAATTAATTAGCTACTTAGATTCCGCTTTACCTAAACAATTATTAGGCGACGCTGTACGACTAAGGCAAATCATGGCGCGGCTGATTCATAATGCGATTCGCTTTACTGACACGGGAGAAGTGCTGATTAGCATTCGTAGTTGTATTTGGCAAAAAGATCTAGGTGTACAATTTAGTGTCCAAGATACGGGCTTTGGTATTAGTGAAGCCAAATTAGCGACATTATTTATTCCCCAACTGCAAGAAAACACTCACGAGGCGTGGCACACAGGGCCTAACTTGGCCACCTGCGCACAATTAGTAAGCGCGATGACGGGAGAACTGAATTTCAAAAGCTCACTACACGAAGGTACTGTTGCAGCTTTTAGTTTGCCGTTAAAAACACCCAATAGTATTTTTAGCGATTCAACAACCGAGTTTGTCGCGTCATTTGCCAACAAACGGTTATTAGTTGTTGATGACAACCGCACCGTCAGTAAAGTCTTAGCGGAACAAGCAACGCAATGGGGAATGCGCGTCAGTTCGGCCGAAAGTGGCACTGAAGCATTGGCTGTTGCGCGGAATGCCGCCAATTTGGGTCAAGCATTTGATGTCATTATTATGGACTATCAAATGCCGGGTATGAGTGGCTTGCAATTAGGCGCGCGCTTAAAACAAGACGCGCTGATTACCAATGATGTTATTTTAATCATGCTGACGGGATTGCGGCAAAATAACATTCAAACTTTGGCACGCAATGCGGGCATTCACCGTGTCATTAGTAAACCTGTCACCAGTAAACAGTTACGACAAGCCATTAGCCAAGAATTAAAACGATTACAAGGCGTAAGCCGCCCCGAACTCAACAACGAAGACTCACAATTAGGGCGTATTAAAGTATTAATTGCCGAAGACAATCAGCTGAGTCAAAAAGTGATTCGTGGCATGATGCAAAAACTAGGCATTGACCATACGCTAGTCAATAATGGTAGAGAAGCCGTACAAGCGGTGATGCGCGAGCACTTTGATATCGTGCTGATGGATTGTGATATGCCTTTTGTCGATGGTTACGCCGCCACGCAAGAAATCCGCCAATGGGAACGCCAAGAAGGTCGAGAGGCATTACCTGTGTTGGCATTAACCGCCCATATTCTCGAAGAGCAAAAACAAAAAGCCCTAAACTCAGGGATGAACGAACATTTAAGTAAACCGATTGAGTTAGGCGACCTACAAAACGCTCTGTTACGCTGGGTTCCCCATCGGCATTAAGGTGCGGCACTAAAGCCACTACTCTGTGGCTCATTTTCTGGTAAAAGCGTTTTTAATTCGATATCTCGTGTCGTTAATTCAGCCACCAACGCCTTTGTGTTGCGCTGATATAACGTCATTGTTGCTGAGGCAAAGGGTGTCGTTTTAATGACTGAACAACCACCCCAAGACTGCTCTGCATGCCAGCCCGTCCACGCATTAATACGCGGATTACCGCCGTCTATATCCACATCCAAACCATAATCCGCATTTAAAAAAGTAATCCGCCAACGATAATTATCCAGTGCTTCTAATTGATGTCTGACACTGTGCAGCGTATCGCTAAAATTAAACCAACGCCCATGTAACTTCAAAGAAGCCATACTGATATAGGGACTGGTCATTAATTTCGCGATGCTTAAACGCGCACTGAAACCATAAAAAAAAGCACTTTCATCTTCAACAAAATGATTACATTGGGCTGCGGCATATTCAACGGGATAACCATCGCCCCAATAGTGATGATTAGAGCCAACAAAAGAGCCCGACAACATCACCCCTGCCCCTTGAATTTTACCGTGAAAGCTTAAAAAACAGTCGCGCACTTGCACTTTATGGCGCGGCCACGGCAACTCGAAACACAATCCTTGCGGTAATTGATGTAATACGGCATCTTGTCGTTGCAAATGCAAATTCCAACTCATCGTCCCTTGATGGCTATGAATTTTGCCACGCAACATCTCGCGACTAATGTCAAAAAACGAGCCAGACGCAAAGGCAAACGAACAATTTTCCCAATTTTTTGCGTGCTTAAATTGCTTTTCATACGCAGGAGTAAGGTCTTCACACGCAGAGAATGTTTGCGATTTCGCTGTTTTACGATCAAAACAAATTAAGGCAACCGTGACCGTACCTTTACCAAACCACGGTTTAAACAAGGTATGTTTAACAATAAAAGCCTGACGGCCATCCGCTGTCAAACCCCGAAAATCAAAGGTTTCATAGATACCACGCGAGCTGTTTTGCATCTGTATTTGCACAGGTGAAACCATACGGACTCTCTCTGAAACTCAACCGCCGAAATTGGCTTCAAGACGAAAAACAATCGAAGATTTGACATCCCAGTTTTGCTCTCGATAACGACTCAGATGCGGCTCAATCTCATAATATAACCAAGACCGCCAAAAAGATTGTCGATACAAGACAAAAAGACTATCGCTATCTAACTGCCAATGCGGTTGTTGCACACCTTCAAAAACAACACCATAAGAAATCGTTTTTTGCTGACCTAGTCGATGCAAAATACTCCAGTCTTGAGACCAACGCATCCCCACAGGCTTCGGTTCATTTTGCCAATACTGCAAAGCATTACCTAAACGGAACACCGTTTTATCATTTAATAAGCGTTCGATACTGACTTGGGTTAAGCTTTTACCCTCCTCTTCGACACCATAACGAATCGTTTCGATGGCCGTAATAATCGCGCTATCACTGACGCGCCAAGTGCGTTGACCACGCGCACGCACATAAATATCAGGTGTCGAATGCACACCGATATCAAAAGAATATTTAACGCGTGAGACGTAATCGGGAATCCAGCGAATAGCGGCACTGGTTTTAGGCTCAACACTATCTGTCGTCAATTGATTACGTTCAGGATGCAGCGTATCTTCATCGTCACTGACAATCAGCCGTAAACGACGTTTGGCATTGGGTAGTACTGCGGTGGCACGGAAGCGTATTTTTGCACTTAAACCATCAGCCTCATACCAATTAAAATCATTAATAATACGCAACCTCAACTTGGCATCACCCAAATCTGCGGCGTGACCAAAAAGACCATCAAACCATTGTGCGGTCGTTGTCGTGCGGTTGGATAACAAACAGTGTTGGCTATCTACCCAACCTAAAAATCGTCCTTCGGCATCACGGCTAATACAATCAGCAAGGGGTTCAGAGGTTTTTTTGCTGGATTCAGGAACAGAAATGGGGATTTCATCAACGACAGGTACGGCAGGCGAAGCTTCACTGCTGACGACACTTTCAGACTTAACGGTATTGACTGGCTCATCTGCGGCAACAGAAAACTGAGCACAACACGCAAAAATCATCGCTAATAATCGCAGATGCAATACATCACGCTTTCGATAAAAAAAATAGGCCACACGTCCTCCCTTGGTTAAGGGCATGAGCATAACGACTAGATGAGGGTTTAGGAATAGCGAAAATAAAAAACCTACGCAACGATAACATTGCATAGGTTTTAAGTGATGCTAATTGAAAAGCTTAGAAATAAGACATCTCAAAGTTCATCACCGCATCCGAACCTGACTTCAACGACGCTAAACGGGAAGTCAATTCTGGCAACATACGAGTGGTGAAGAATTGTGCTAAACGCAATTTATCCGCGTAGAACACGTCATCTTTACCAACGGCCGCTTTAGACATTTTTGCCCACATATAGGCATAACACAACAAACCAAACGCATGAAGATAATCAACTGCTGCAGCATTAATTTCATCAGGATTACGGTTTGCTTGTTCAATGACCCATTGTGTCGCCACTTCAATTTCTTTGGCGGCTTGCTCTAAGGCATTATGGATAAACGCCAAGTTAGCATCGCCTGCCAATGTCGCATTAAAATCACGGATTTCAGCAATAAACGAGGCAACAAACACACCATTATTTTTGGCAACTTTACGCCCCATTAAATCTTGTGCTTGTACGCCATTCGTACCTTCGTAAATTTGAGCAATACGGGTATCGCGAACATATTGTTCCATGCCCCATTCACGAATAAAGCCATGACCACCAAATACTTGCTGTGCTTCCACACAAGAGTCAAAACCTTTATCAGTTAAATAGGCTTTAACAACAGGAGTCAACAAAGCCACACGGTCAGCGGCGGCTTGGCTAACGGCTGGGTCATCGCTGTATTTCGTTTGATCCAGAATTTGTGCGGCGTACATGGCAAAGCAACGTGCGGCTTCATTATGAGCGCGTACACGCAACAACATCCGACGAACATCAGGATGAACCAATAAGCTATCGGCCACTTTTTCTGGCATTTTTGCGCCCGTTGCCGAGCGACCTTGCAGACGGTCACGGGCATAAGCAGCAGCATTTTGATAGGCGATTTCGGACGCGCCTAAACCTTGAATACCCATCGACAAACGCTCGTAATTCATCATCACAAACATCGCCGCTAAGCCTTGATTGACTTTACCAATCAAAAAGCCTTTGGCACTGTCAAAGTTCATCACACAGGTTGCCGAACCTTTAATACCCATTTTATGTTCGATAGAACCCGCAGCAACGGGATTACGCGCACCTAAAGAACCATCTTCGTTAACTAAAAACTTAGGAACGAGGAACAAAGAAATACCGCGTGAACCTGCGGGTGCATCAGGTAATTTTGCTAAGACTAAATGCACGATGTTGTCGGTTAAATCGTGTTCACCACCGGTGATGAAGATTTTTGTCCCCGAAATCGCATAGCTGCCGTCAGCCAATGGCTCAGCTTTGGTACGAATAATACCCAAGTCAGTACCTGAATGTGGCTCGGTCAAACACATTGTGCCTGCCCACTCGCCACTGTACATTTTAGGCAAATACACTGCATTGATTTCAGGTGATGCGTGTTGCGCCATTGACATCGCTGCGCCAATACTCAATAAAGGGTAAAGCGTGAATGAAGGATTGGCAGCAAAAATCATTTCATCGGTCATGACGGTGACCATTTTGGGCATGCCTTGACCGCCAAACTGCTCATCCGCACCTAAACCTATCCAACCTGCTTCGGCATATTGCTTGAAAGCTTCTTTGAAACCTTTAGGTGTGGTGACGACACCATTGTTGATGCTACAACCTTCTTCATCACCCGAACGATTGATGGGTGCTAACACGTTTTCACTGACTTTGGCCATTTCTTCCAAGATTGCGCTGACGGTATCACTATCGACATGACTCAACGCAGGATTGCTTTGCCAAAACGCGTCAGCATTAAACACTTCATTCAAGACAAAACGCATATCACGGAGGGGGGCTTTATAAATAGGCATGATTTTTCCTTCGTTAATCAAAAACCCTCACCCTCGTCCTCTCCCCTAGGGAGAGGGAGTAAGGCGTATTGCCCCCTCTCCCTGAGGGAGAGGGCTGGGGTGAGGGCAAGTGCTATAAAAATTCGTAAAAAAGCCCGCAAACAGCGCGGGCTTTTCGGTTAAGCAATTATCTCATGCTTAACTTAGAATGCGAAAGCATCCGCTGTCATTTGCATCAAGGTTTCCGCGCCGCCATCGATCATTTCGATATGGCCTTTGGTACGGGGCAGAATTTTCTTGAAGTAGAACTGTGCAGTTTGGATTTTGGCTTTGTAGAACTCAGCATCACCTTCACCCACAGCTAATTTAGCTTGAGCAACTTGTGCCATCCACGCCCACAGGTAAGCCAATGTCACATAACCCGAATACATCATGTAATCAACAGCCGCTGCGCCTGCTTCGTCAGCATTGCCCATGGCTTTCATGCCGATACGCATGGTGACATCGCCCCACTCTTTATTAAGAGCAGCCAATGGCGCAACAAATTGTGCCATGTCAGCATTGCCTTCATGTGTTTGGCAGAATTTGTGCACAACTTTAGTAAAGTTACGCAACATACCGCCTTGCGTTTGCAATACTTTACGGCCTAACAAGTCCAAGGCTTGGATTTGTGTTGTGCCTTCGTATAACAATGCAATACGGGTATCACGGACGATTTGTTCCATGCCCCATTCACGAATAAAGCCATGACCGCCAAATACTTGCACGCCATGATTCGCTGCTTCATAACCTACTTCCGTCAAGAACGCTTTAGCGATGGGTGTCAAGAACGACATCATATCGTCAGCCGCTTTTTTGGCTTCGGCATCTTGGGTGGTGGCAACGATATCGGTATAAGTTGACAACAAATACACCAATGCACGACCACCTTCAGCAAAGGCTTTTTGCGTCAACAACAATTGACGTACGGCGGGATGCACAATAATCACGTCAGCTTCTTTATCAGGATTTTTAGGACCTGTTAAAGAGCGCATGGCCGTACGGTCACGAGCATATTCTAATGCGCCTTGGAATGAACCTTCAGCTGCCGCAACACCTTGTACTGCTGTGCCGATACGAGCAACATTCATAAAGGTGAACATACAGTTCAAGCCTTTATTTGGCGCACCAATCAAAAAGCCTGTGGCTTCATCAAAGTTAATGACGCAAGTCGCCGAAGCCTTAATACCCATTTTGTGTTCGATAGAACCACATTTCACGCCATTACGTTCACCCGTTGGCATGAACTTAGGCACGATAAACAGGGAAATACCTTTAGTGCCTTTAGGCGCATCAGGTAAACGAGCCAACACGATGTGGACGATATTATCGGCCATGTCATGCTCACCCGCAGATATGAAAATTTTAGTACCCGAGATTTTGTAGCTACCGTCGGCATTTGGTTCAGCTTTAGTACGAATTAAACCTAAGTCAGAACCCGCATGGGATTCAGTCAAACACATGGTACCTGTCCACTCGCCCGAAATTAACTTCGTTAAATAGACTTCTTTTTGCTGGGCATCGCCATGCGCTTCAACGGTATTGATGGCACCGTGTGACAAGCCTGGGTACATACCCCAAGACCAGTTGGCTGTACCCATCATTTCGCTCATCACTGTACCTAATGACGGTGGCAAGCCTTGGCCGCCATGTTCTACAGGTGCAGATAATGAACCAAAACCTAATTCAACATATTTTTTATAGGCTTCTTTAAAACCTTTTGGTGTAGTCACCACGCCATCATCAAATTGACAGCCTTCTTCGTCACCACTGCGATTGATTGGAGACAGTTCATTTTCGCAAAATTGCGCGCCTGCTTCCAATACACTATCCACTAATTCACGGTTAGTATCGGCAAATGCGGGGATACTCGCGTAGTGATTTTCTATGTTTAACATATCATGCAATACAAATTGCATATCACGGAGCGGAGCTTTATATTGAGCCATCGTAACAACCTCTCACAAATGTGCTGGGACTTTTTCCCAAGAAAGCCGCATCTAATAAAATGCGGACAAAATACCATACATATAGTTTAGAAATTAGCCGTATCACAATACAGTCAATTCCATGACTGACCGTTCACAACACCTTCAAACACTGTTCTCATTCGTCTATGTTGCTATTTTTAACAGAACAGACCTGATGTATCACTGCTACAAAAATTAAGTTTGTCTAATACAAACATATTGTATCAAGCACCAGAAGCGCACAAAGCCAAAAAACAAGCTGTGCTATACTACTGCCCACCAATAATGGAGTGTTTCTTGTGAAAAAATTATCTGTAGTGACTTTATGTATCGTTTCATTGACGGGCTGTGTTTACCAAGCTCCTGTTGCAGGCCAAGCACCACGGCCACAATTTAAAGATACTGTTGCAGGTATGGCCACCGTCACGTCCTTAATGGTGTTAATGGATGTTAAACGCCAACAAACGCAAAACACTCTAAAAGCGCAAAACAACAGCCAAAGCATTGCCAAGTATCAATCTCGGCTAACCGCTATTGATGCCGTTAAAGGCAACCTCGTCAATTACGCCAGTGGTCAATTATCATTAGGTGATAAAATCTCTTTAGTCAATGCCACCAGCGATATTGTTAAAACCAAACTACCTGATTACGGTGATATTATCGCCACATTAAGCACGCTCACTCAAGTGCTAATGACGACGCAGCAACAAGTTCAATCCACCAAGTAAGTACGCCCTGAAAACACCCTCTCCCTTGCCTATGTGAGGGTCAGAGCGGGGTTTAGCGTCAAAAGCAAACCCCTGCCGTCTCCGCAAAATATATTCCCTACACAGAAGTTTCACCGTTCATGGTGATTCTGAGTTCGTCGAAGAATCGAACCACCCTTCGACAAGCTAAAGGGAGAACGAAAAACACAAACAAACTTTCGTTTCGCTACTGATCTTCAATTCATTCAATACTACAAAGCGGTATATATATTGCATTCATTTTAGCATTCCCGAAAGTCTATACTTGAAGCCCTGTATTTTCACGGTATAATGAAATGTTTCCCCGTGAACTTCCTATCTGGCATCACGCTGGCTTTTTTTGACCGTCTGCGCGTACGTTACTGTGTGCGCCGATGTTTGCTTTTATGAGGATCAAAGTGTGAAGGCAACTGTAGTACCTGAACGGCAAGGGTTGTACGATCCCGCCAATGAACATGACGCTTGCGGCGTAGGCTTTATTGCCCACATCAAGGGTCAGAAAAGCCATTCGATCGTCGAACAAGGCCTATTGATTCTAAAAAACTTAGACCACCGCGGTGCGGTGGGTGCTGACCCGTTAATGGGCGATGGCGCGGGCATTCTGATTCAAATTCCCGATCAATACCTGCGTGGCGAAATGGCGCGTCAAGGTGTCACCCTACCGCCTGTGGGCGAATACGGTGTCGGTATTTGTTTTCTGCCGCAAGAAAATGCGTCGCGCATGGCCTGTCAAGAAGAAATTGAACGCGCTATTTTAGCCGAAGGTCAAGTATTACTTGGCTGGCGAGATGTGCCCGTGTCGCGCACCATGCCAATGTCGGCAACGGTAAAGGCAAAAGAGCCTGTTATTCGTCAAGTATTTGTCGGTCGCGGTTCGGATATTGTGGTGACAGATGCCCTTGAGCGCAAACTGTACATTATTCGTCGTCGTGCCGCTAATGCCATTCAAGCCTTAGACTTAGTGCATGGCAAAGAGTTTTATGTGCCGTCTTTTTCGGCGCGCACTATTGTCTATAAAGGAATGTTATTGGCTGACCAAGTCGGCGAATACTATTTAGACTTACAAAACCCCGCCTGTGTGTCGGCCTTGGCTTTAGTGCATCAACGTTTTTCGACCAACACTTTCCCAACTTGGGATTTAGCGCATCCGTTCCGCATGATTGCCCACAACGGTGAAATCAACACCTTGCAAGGCAACGTCAACTGGTTCAAAGCGCGTGAACAAGCCATTTCCTCACCAATTTTGGGCGATGACCTGAAAAAAGTATGGCCACTGCACTACCCTGGCCAATCTGACTCTGCTGCTTTTGATAACGCACTAGAACTGTTGGTGATGGGCGGCTACTCCTTAGCACAAGCGATGATGTTGATGATTCCTGAAGCATGGGAAAAGCACACATTGATGGACGAAAAACGTCGCGCCTTCTACGAATACTACGCGGCAATGATGGAACCGTGGGATGGTCCTGCGGCCGTTGCCTTTACTGACGGTCGTCAAATTGGTGCCACGCTTGACCGTAACGGTTTACGTCCTGCTCGTTATTTAGTCACTGATGATGATTTAGTGGTGATGGCTTCGGAATCAGGTGTATTACCAATTGCCGAAAACCGTATTGTGCAAAAATGGCGTTTACAACCTGGCAAAATGTTCCTAATTGACACTGAGCTAGGCCGTATTATTGACGACCAAGAGTTAAAAGATTCGTTGGCCAGTGCTAAGCCTTATCGTGAGTGGATTGAAAAAATCCGTATCAAACTCGATGAGTTGCCTGTTGCTGAAGAAGCAGCCACGCCTTCGACGGTTTCGTTGCTCGACCGTCAACAAGCCTTTGGTTATACCCAAGAAGACATTAAGTTTATTCTTGAACCTATGGCCGCGAATGGCGAAGAAGCCACTGGCTCAATGGGTAACGATGCCGCTTTGCCTGTGTTGTCCTCAAAATTAAAGCCTTTGTACAACTACTTTAAACAGTTGTTCGCGCAGGTCACTAACCCACCGATTGACCCAATTCGTGAAGACTTGGTGATGTCAGTAGTGTCGTTTATTGGCCCTAAACCGAATTTATTGGGTATTTCTGACATCAATCCGCCGATTCGTTTGGAAGTGGCACAGCCTGTCTTGTCGTTTGATGATATTGAAAAAATTCGTCATATCGAAAAATACACAGGCGGCAAATTCCGCTCGCACGAACTTGACATTTGCTATCCCGTCGCGTGGGGCAAAGACGGCATTGAAGCGCGTTTAGCGTCTTTATGTGCCGAAGCCGAAGATGCTGTAAGTTCAGGTGCAAACATCCTGATTGTTTCCGATCGTTGCATTAACGCCGAGAATGTCGCCATTCCTGCGTTGTTAGCGACTTCGGCTGTTCACCAACACCTTGTGAAAAAAGGTCTGCGTACCAGCGCAGGTTTAGTTGTTGAAACTGGCTCGGCTCGTGAAGTTCATCATTTTGCGTTATTGGGTGGTTATGGCGCAGAAGCCGTGCATCCATATTTAGCCTTAGAAACCTTGCAAGCGCTTGCAGGTGATGATGCCGCTAAACGTGAAAAAGTGGTGTACAACTTCATTAAAGCAGTTGGCAAAGGTTTGTGTAAAGTGATGTCGAAAATGGGTATTTCTACCTATATGTCGTACACAGGCGCGCAAATTTTTGAAGCGATTGGTCTGCAAAGTGCGTTTGTCGAAAAATACTTCACAGGCACTCCCACAAATGTCGAAGGCATTGGTGTGTTTGATGTCGCCGAAGAAGCAATTCGTATGCACAATCAAGCCTTTGGCGATGATCCCGTGTTAGCTAACCATCTGGATGCGGGTGGCGAATATGCCTTCCGTATTCGTGGTGAAGAGCATATGTGGACACCTGATGCCATTGCTAAATTGCAGCATTCCACACGCTCTAATCAGTATTCCACTTTTAAAGAATACGCCAAAATCATCAATGACCAAAGCCAACGTCACATGACGCTGAGGGGTCTTTTTGAATTCCGCACTGCCAATATCACCCCTGTTCCGCTCGATGAAGTGGAATCGGTGAAAGATATTGTCAAGCGTTTTGCCACAGGCGCGATGTCTTTAGGTTCTATTTCGACCGAAGCGCACACGACTTTAGCCGTGGCGATGAACCGTATTGGCGGTAAATCCAACACGGGTGAAGGTGGTGAAGATTCCAAGCGTTTTATTCCTGTGGTTCAAGATACGCAACTGTCTGACGTATTGGGCAAAGGACGTATTGAGCGTGATTACACCTTAAAAGCAGGTGACAGTTTACGTTCTGCCATTAAACAGGTCGCGTCTGGCCGTTTTGGTGTCACCATTGAGTATTTAGTTAATGCGGATCAAATCCAAATTAAAATGGCTCAAGGTGCAAAACCCGGTGAAGGTGGTCAATTACCCGGCCATAAAGTTTCCGAATACATCGGTTTCTTGCGTCATTCTGTACCCGGAGTAGGCTTAATTTCGCCACCACCACACCATGACATTTATTCGATTGAAGACTTGGCACAATTGATCCATGACTTGAAAAACGCTAATCCAGCGGCTTCAGTGTCGGTGAAGTTAGTGTCAGAAGTCGGTGTTGGTACGGTTGCTGCGGGTGTTTCCAAAGCCAAAGCTGACCATGTGGTGATTGCAGGCCATGACGGTGGTACAGGGGCTTCGCCTTTATCCTCCATCAAACACGCAGGCGCACCGTGGGAATTAGGTTTAGCAGAAACGCAACAAACCTTAGTACTCAACCAATTGCGTGGTCGTATTCGTGTGCAAGTTGACGGTCAGTTAAAAACAGGCCGTGATGTCGTCATTGGCGCGTTGTTAGGTGCTGACGAATTCGGTTTTGCCACTGCGCCATTAGTTGTTGAAGGCTGTATTATGATGCGTAAGTGTCATCTCAATACCTGCCCTGTCGGCGTAGCGACACAAGACCCTGAATTGCGTAAGCGTTTTACAGGTCAACCTGAACACGTCGTTAACTTCTTCTTCTTTATTGCTGAAGAAGTGCGTGAAATCATGGCGTCCTTGGGCATTCGCAAGTTTGAAGAGTTAGTCGGTCGTGCAGACTTACTTGACACCAAAACTGGCATCGCTCATTGGAAAGCAAAAGGTTTGGACTTCTCTCGGGTCTTTCATCAACCGAATGTTGCCGCTTCTTCACCACGTCAACATTGTGAAATTCAGGATCATGGCATTGCCAAGGCACTGGATCATCAATTGATTGCCCAAGCACAAGCAGCTCTCACTGACGGCCAAAAAGTCAACATTGAGCTTCCGATTCGTAACGTCAACCGTACCGCAGGCACGATGCTTTCAGGCGAAGTGGCTAAACGCTTTGGTTTGACGGGCTTGCCTGATGACACCATTCATATCCGTCTCAACGGCACCGCAGGTCAAAGCTTCGCCGCTTTCCTTGCACAAGGTATCACGATGGAATTAGTGGGCGAAGGCAACGATTATGTCGGTAAAGGTTTGTCTGGCGGTCGAATTATTATTCGTCCCCATGCTGACTTCCGTGGCAACACTGCCGAAAACATCATCCTCGGCAACACCGTTATGTACGGTGCGATTGCGGGTGAAGCCTTCTTCGCGGGTGTCGCTGGCGAGCGTTTTGCTGTTCGTAATTCGGGTGGTACAGCGGTTGTCGAAGGTGTCGGAGACCACGGTTGCGAATACATGACGGGCGGCACAGTCGTTGTCCTCGGCATGACAGGTCGTAACTTTGCTGCGGGGATGTCGGGCGGTATCGCTTATGTCTTTGATGAAGATGGTTTATTCGCCAAGCGTTGCAACCTAGCACAAGTCGCGGTAGAAAAAGTCCTTGCCGATGCCAAAGCGCCGACTGACGTGCCGCTACATCGTGGCTTGCAGGATGAAGCGCAATTAAAAGACCTCATCACCCGCCATGCTCAATACACAGGTAGCACGACAGCACAAGCCATTCTTGCCAACTGGGATGACAGTCTCAGCAAGTTTGTCAAAGTCTATCCGCATGAATACAAGCGCGCATTAACTGAAATCGCCGCTCAACAACAGAAAAAGGTGGCCTAATATGGGTAAACCCACTGGTTTTATCGAGTTTCAGCGTTTGTCCGAATCGTATGAGCCTGTCGATAACCGCTTGACTCATTACAAGGAATTCGTTGGCACACTGTCCGACAAAGACGCGAAAATCCAAGGCGCACGGTGCATGGATTGTGGCGTACCTTTCTGTAATAACGGTTGCCCTGTCAACAACATTATTCCAGACTGGAATGACTTAGTTTATAACGGCAACTGGAAAGAAGCCTTGGATGTGCTGCATTCGACGAATAACTTTCCTGATTTTACAGGTCGTATCTGCCCTGCACCGTGTGAGACTGCTTGTACGCTCGGTATTAATGCCGAGCCAGTTGGCATTAAGTCGATTGAACATTTCATCATCGACAAAGGCTGGGAAAACAATTGGATTGTGCCCCAACCTGCCAAAGTTAAAACAGGCAAAAAAATTGCTATCGTTGGCTCTGGCCCTGCGGGTTTAGCAGCCGCGCAACAATTAGCGCGTGTTGGCCATGATGTGACTGTTTTTGAAAAAAATGGTCATGTGGGCGGCTTATTACGTCGTGGCATTCCAGACTTTAAATTAGACAAAGAAACAGTACGTCGCCGTGTTGCGCAGATGGAAGCTGAAGGTGTCACTTTCCGCACCAACGTTTTAGTGGGCGCAAGCACCATTCCTGCGGGCATTACCAATGATTCAACAGAAGTCATTACTGCTGACGCGTTAAAAGCGCAATTTGACGCGGTAATTTTGGCAGGTGGCTCGGAAGTTCCTCGTGACTTACCTGTGCCTGGTCGTGAGCTGGGTGGCGTACATTTTGCCCTTGAGTTTTTGATTCCACAAAATAAAGAAGTGGAAGGTGGTGCGGTTAACCCGATTAACGCCAAAGGCAAACACGTGATTGTCATTGGTGGTGGTGATACGGGTTCGGACTGTGTAGGCACGTCCAATCGTCATGGTGCAGCTTCGGTAACGCAGTTTGAAGTGATGCCGATGCCACCTGAGCAAGAAAACAAAGCAATGACATGGCCATATTGGCCAATCAAATTGCGGACGTCTAGCTCCCATGAAGAAGGTTGTAACCGTGATTTTGCGGTATTAACCAAGTCTTTTATTGGCGATGAAAATGGCCGAGTTAAAGCCCTACAAGCCGTTCGTTTAGAATGGGTTAATGGCAAAATGACTGAAGTGGCTGGCTCTGAATTTGAATTGCCTGCCGATTTAGTATTTTTTGCGATGGGCTTTGTTCATCCTGTGGGTGGTGTTTTAGAGGCGTTTAACGTCGATAAAGATGCGCGTGGTAATGCTCGCGCCACAACCGATGGTGTTGGTTGCTACGCTACTAATCAGCAAGGTGTTTTTGCTGCGGGTGACGTACGTCGCGGTCAATCCTTAGTGGTTTGGGCGATTCGTGAAGGCCGTCAATGTGCGCGTGAGGTTGATGCGTATTTGATGGGTTCGAGTGTGTTGCCGCGTTAATTTTTGCTGAATTAACGTTATAAAAAACCCCGTTGATGCTTGGCTTCAACGGGGTTTTTAGTTAAATCGGACACAGCAAGTGTGCCCAACCCTCTACAAGCACATTAGTTCTTACCAAAAGCACCCGTAAATGTTAGTGAAACAGGCGCATTTGTGACACCTACATTAGACAATAATGGCAAGCTCGTACCATTCAGTGCCAATGACCTTGTTTGGCTATTAAACTGTACATTCATACAAGCAATACCATCACAACCGTACTCCAAATGCTGAGTGTCATCGTCATTTTGTTTTATGTATAACAATTGCAGAAGTGCGCCAGTATCATTGTTATAGCTGACTTTAATCTGCTCGCGCATTTGCCCTGCCGCTGGATTTGTTCTAAATGCCAACTCCATATTGACACCTATACCCTGTTTAACATCGACTGAAACCGTTTGTATGGTCGATAAACCACTAAGAGATGCTGAACCACTAGGATTAGCATAAGCTATCGAACCTGAGAGCGAAACCGTTGCCGTTGCCCCTGTGGACTCATCAGCCGTTATCACTAAATTGTTTAAAGTCACCACGTTAGTCTGAGTATTTAGACTGATGTTAGCGCAGCTAGAGCCTTCGCACGACATACGCCAAATCTTGCCTTCTTTGACAAACTGTACTTGGCTAATAATACCGTTATTAAAGCGAATCAAAACTCGGCCATTGACATCCAATACTAAAAGACCGTCACTATTAAGAAACGACTCTAAGTTATCACTCGTTAATCGCTCTGCTGCGGCACCTGTCACTTCGACATCCACTAGCGAAGATGTATTTGGTGTAATGCCAGTACTATTATCAAAGGTTTGTATTCCTTGTGTGGTCGTGTAGTCATCACCTTGTACGCGACCATCATTAAAGAAAGTAATAGTTGCCGCTTGCTCCAAAGTAGTTTTTTTATTGAGATAAGTGACTAAACCATCTGCCTGTTGTTGGCTATTTCTATGCTCACAAACAGCACTCACTTGCGCGGTTACGCCATCTAATTGGGTACTACCCGTTGTCTGCAATACAAACTGTGTATTTTTAACGTTAAACGGCAATTCTGCGCCAACATCTTTACGAATAGTGACATCATAAGTTTTGGCAAACTGAGCTAAGTCGGTTGTAGCCAAGGTTTTCTCTAAACCACATAATGCATTGGGTTGAGTAATATTACTGCCATCGTTGGTGACAAATTGCACTTGTGAACCATTAATTGCTGTTAATACCGATTGTGGCAATGTGATGCCATCCAAAACAAACTCATTTGCTAGGTTAGATAAAATAGCATTTAACTCATTTTGTAATGCTGTTCGGTCAGTGCTATAGAGTTTTTGGCGTGCGGTAAAACTCTCTGTCTGCTTTTTATGATCAACTTGTCCATCAGCAAAATCACTACTCAACGCATTGCTCAGTTGTAATGCGGGGGTGGCCAAACAAACAGCTTGATCCGCTTGTCCTGCGCAAAGAGGCTGTAGTTTTGCATGGGCATTACGCACTAAAGCCAGAATTAATAAGGCTCTTTTTGACGCTTCATCGTTTGGTTTAAGCATTGTTTGATAGTCGGTCATTGACCCCAATAATACGGGAGCGGTCAAGACATCATTTACGGCAAAATAATCTGCTACTTTTTGATTTGCTTGCGTAATATTGGTTGTTGATTTAGTGCCATTGACGCGTGTTTTTGCATAACTAACCGCAGCCTCTGACAGCGGAGTTACTGCCATTTGCGATAAAGTCCCATTAAATAAGGAGACAGCCCGCAGGACAACACCACCTGCTGGCACTACCACTTCTGCGTTTAACGCCTCGTCAAAATATTTATCGCCTGCGGCCAACGTGACGACAGCCTCTACTGCTTTGATGGTTTTGGGAACACTAAATGTGGCCGAGCCATTCACTATTGCCAACTTACCAATTTGTGCATCAGTTTCGGCGTTTTTAAGCTCTATTGCTCCACCTTTAGTGACTTTACCTAAGGAAACCGATACGGTGAGTGAGGCAGGAGCAACAACAGCAGGTTGATCATGATCGTTTTCGTTACAGGCCACTAATGCCACTGCAAGGGCTAATGTCGTTATTTTAGATAGGGCAGAAAGTTTCATAGTTACAGTTCCTTTTTGTACAAAATAAGAGTCATAGACATACTCAAGCCCCTGTCTATGCAGAGGCTTAGGCGTTGTTGAAAGTTATGACCAGTTAGCCGAGATAATGGCATCTAGCTGCGTGTGTTGTTGGGCGGTTAGGGTCGTTTGCCCTAACGAGGGGGGCGTCAAACTCGCCATCGCGTTAACAAGATTTTGCACTTGTGTACTTAATAACGTGTTGCCTGATAGGGTTTTAATTTGCTCAACTTGGTTAGCTGTACTGACATACCAATCCTTGATTACAGTTTTATCGGTCGTACCAATAATACTGACTTCTAGATTATTAGCCACTTTGCTAAACCATAATTGGTCACGAGCAATGGTGTCGCTGAACTGTAAAATATCGGCATTTCCTGCGGTAGAGTCGTTTTCTATGATTTGATCAACGCCACTACCTCGACTAAATACATAGGTATCATTACCACTTCCGCCATAGAGACTGTCATCGCCTGCATCGCCAAACAGTACGTCATTCCCTGTAAAATTACCAAGACCAACAACCGTATCACCACCATCACCAAAGATGCGGTCATTACCATCCCCACCATGAAGTGTGTCATTACCTGCGCCACCTGTCAGGTAATTAAAGCCCGCAGCTCCATTAATGACGTTATCTAAAGCATTACCCACACCGTATGAACCAACATTCAAAATACTGCCGCTCACATTCAGATTTTCAATATTGTCACCTAGTATAAAATTAACAGAGGCTTCAACCGTATCAACGCCCGCGTTCAATGCTTCAATAGCCACATCTGACAAATTATCCACGATGTATTTGTCATTACCTGCACCGCCATACATCGTATCTGCGCCTGCACCACCGTCTAAGGTATCGTTTCCGCCTACTATTGTGCTATTAGCAAAATGCCCAAATAATTGATCATTACCTGCCATGCCCAATAAAAGGTCATCGCCTTCACCACCTACCAGCGTATTATTTTGTTGGTCGCCTGTGTTGGTAAAACCCATTTTAAAGACTTGTTGATAGGTGAGTACCGTGTTGTCAGCAAAACGAAGAGAGGCATTGGCATAGACTTCAGGATGGCCAAAATAGTCTTTTATGGTAATACTATCGTTAGTGCCTTTAATTTTCATCACCGAGTCAGGGCTATTGACGGCACGATGAAACTCTATGTTACCGACAGTAATGCCTGCACCTAAGACTAATACATCGGCGGCTGAACTATTGTCAGCACTGGTATTGTCAAGCGTGTCATTGCTGTCACCTAAGTTAAAGAGGTAGGTATCATTACCCTTTCCACCCATCAGCGTATCATTGCCTGCGCCGCCTTGTATGGTGTCGTTACCCTCATCTCCTGTCAGTGTATTATTGCCGCTATTGCCCTTTAAGGTATTAGCAAGGCTGTTACCTGTGCCGTTGATATTGGCTGTACCTGCTAAGGTGAGATTTTCGAGATATTGGCCGAGGGTGTAAGATATGCTTGACTGGACAGTGTCTATACCGCCTGCATCAATGATGGATGGCGTTAGGTCTTTGACAAAGACACCATTTGTACCGCTGATATTACTGCCAGAAACACTAAAAACAACTTTAGTACCATCGCCTGAAACTATATTGGCATTACTGTCTGTGTAAAAACTAGCATAGGCTCTAGAGTCTCCTAATTTAGTTCCATCTTGCATGACATTCACTTGTGTAACCACATCAGTTTGCAGATTTCTAACAAAAACATTGCCTGCATCATTAAAAACCTGAATATTACCATCGCTAGATAGTGTGCCTGTCTTCAGCACTTGATGCGCTCTTGTAGTCAACTCGCCTGTGACTAAATTCTTAACAAATGCTCTAAAACCCGTTGGGGAATAACCCATTTGTTGACCCGTTATCAAGTTTGTCGCATAGCTATAAAATCCGAGTGAGTTATTATTTAAAAAGTTGGGGGCAAAACTTTCCTCATTACCTTGTCTACCTACTCCTTGCCTACCATCAACAGCACTTATAAGCTCCACTTTTCCTGATATCAAATCTTTTAAATAAATATCCTTTTTGTCATTTCTATCCCAATAATTTCCTTGTAAGTCGTGTGCAGCGGTCGTAAAAGCGACTTTAGTGCCATCATCAGAAATAGTCACCTGATAATTGCCCAATGGATACACTGACATATTTAGACCTCCAGAGGATGGTTCGTCACCACGCCATGACAAATCTATACGCGTTAACTGTCCAGTACCAACAAAGCCCTCCGTCACCACATCCCCAACATCATCCACATCATAAATATCATTGCCTGCGCCACCCTGCATTTTATCTGCGCCTGCACCGCCATTTAGAATGTCATCACCCGCACCACCGTCTAAGCTATCTGCACCCGCCTTACCACCTAAAACATCATTCCCTGCACCACCCAATAGGCTATCGTTACCATCGCCCCCATTGAGCACATCGTTGCCGTCCTCGCCTAACAAAGTGTCGTTACCTGCGCCACCCTCCATCAAGTCAACGCCGCCTTTACCATTTAAGGTGTCATCGCCATCATTGCCTTGCAACACATCATCACTGCTATAACCTGTCAAACTCTCGCTGGCACTGCCACCCAACAACACTTTGGCTTTAACGGTCGCAATGTCCCATGTCTCGATGATTTTTTGTTTGGCAAAGTCAACAAAGTCGATAAACTCAACCGCGCTACTACTGGCGCCTTCATTGGCAAAATAGTTTTCTACGCGAATGGTTTTAGCTGGACTTGTTTGCACAATTAAATGGTCAAGTACACGTTTAACAGTGATTTTATCGGACGTAATATCAAACAACTGAATACGGTCGGCTTTGACATTTAACGCATCGTTATCTTCGTTTTGAATAACATCTACACCGACTTCATTAATCGCCAATAGATTCGACAAAATGTAGTAATCGCTGCCATTACCGCCGCGTAAAATGTTACTCCCATCATTCCCTTGAAGACGGTCATCACCTGCACCACCTTCAATAACATCATCACCTTCATTGCCAATTAAACGGTCATTACCTGCCCCGCCAAATATCGTGTCGTTACCTTGGTATCCTGCTACTAAGCTGTCACCTGAATTCGTGGTAATGAAGTTATTACTGGTATTGCCTTCAATCGTTAATGACGAGGAACCTGTCATTACTAAGTTTTCTAGGTTGGCTACCATGAGGTAGTTGTTAGCTACATATACGGTATCTAAACCTTCATTGGCATTTTCAACAATAATGTCAGCATCGTCTAAATAATAGGTGTCATTACCTGCTCCACCTAATAGGCTATCAACACCTACTTGGCCATAAAGCTTATCATTGCCTAGTCCGCCCTCTAAATAGTCAGCGCCCTCACCGCCGTATAACACGTCATCGCCCGCCACACCGCGTATGGTGTCGTTACCTTTGCCACCCGTTAAGGTGTCATTCGCTGAGGTACCGATTAATAATAAATTACCACTACCAAATATTTTTTGTTTAACAACATCAATACTCCACGTTGCGCCATTGGCAAAAACAATGCTTTCGATGGTATGAGCGGTTGTGGCATTATTTTGGAGGTAATTTTGCACCCGAAGACTGTCATTGGTGCCATTAATGCGAATAACAAGATCTTGGCCATCTTGACTGAGTGTTATGTCGCTTTCAGCGATGCCAGCACCTAATAAAATACGGTCAGCATTGCTATTTAGACTGTCGCTATCAAAATTATAGATGGTATCTTGGCCACTATTTCGACCAAAACGATACGTATCGGCACCATTATCCCCTTCAAGGAAGTCGTTACCTTCGCCACCATCTAAGGAGTCATTGCCTCCACCACCATAAAGTTGATCGTTGCCATTACCGCCTTCTACGGTGTCATTGCCGCCATAGCCAAACTGCATATCATTACCGTCAAGACCACGCAAAGTCTCATTTAGACTACTTCCAATCAAGGTGTCATTGTTGGCCGTACCTAATATCAACGATTGGCCTGAAGACACTAAGTCTCTGATTTTATCCGCGTTATATTCCGCGCTATCACCAAAAACTAAACGAGAAATCGAGTACGCGCAGTAACCACTACCAAAGTTTTGGTAGAAGTAATTGGGAATCCTCAGCTTGTCAGCACCATTAGTGCCGTTGATCGTTAACTCAAGGTCATAATTTATCCGAGTGAAGGTCACATCTGCCGTGGTTAAGTCTTTGAGGAATATTTTGTCGCGTAAAGCATCAGAGCCAATAGAGTTATAATTAGAAACAACATCTTTTCCTGAGCCTTTGGTGAATATAAACGTATCATCACCACGTCCACCGTAATAGGTGTCATTCCCCGCGCCACCATCTAAAACATTAATTCCATAACCACCATTTAGATAGTCATCACCTTCACCACCATTAACGGTATCGTTACCATCACCGCCATTTAGATAATCATAGCCCGCACCGCCCTCTAGGGTGTCATTACCTGCGCCGCCATTTAAAGTATCGTTCCCGCCTTTACCTAATAGATTATCGTTACTTGCATAGCCATAAATACTATCGTTACTTTCTGTACCCTCTAATACTTTGGCCTTAATAAAACTCGTATCCCACACGGTATTATCAGCAAATTTAATTTGTCCTATTTGATAGGAATTTTGGCCATAATAATCATTATAAAAATGATTTTGGATACGCAAAGAATCGGTGGTGCCATTGATCGACAAAACCAAATCATTGCCTTGTCGCTTTAGGCTGACATCGGATACACTAATACCTGTGCCTAATTGAATAACATCACTTTGACCATCAGTTGTTGTCTGCCTGTTTGAGTTGTAATTGTAGATAGAGTCGCTGCCTGAGCCACGTTCAAAAACAAAGGTATCTGAACCGTCACTATCGACAATATAATCATTCCCCGAACCGCCATTAAGGGAGTCATTTCCCTGTCCACCTGACAAATTATCATTCCCAGCACCACCCTCTATCAGGTCGTTACCGTCATTGCCAACAAGATAATCTTGCCCGCCGTTACCCCGAATGATGTCGTTACCAAAATCGCCTTCATAATAATCATTGGCATTGGTGCCATTAAAAACCCGAGGGCCAGACACTTTTTGCTTAATGGTATTAATATCCCAGTTGGCTCCATTGGCAAAGCGAATATTTTCGATGGCATAAGCCGTATTCGCACCACTTTCAAAATAATATTGAACACGAATGCTATCTGATGTGTTATTGATCGTTAAAACCAAATCACTACCATTTTTTGTGGCGGTGACATCTGTTTCTGCAATACCTGAGCCAAACTGAATACTGTCTGCTTGACTCCCTAAGCGATCATAATCGTAGTTATAAATCGTATCTTGGCCATCGCCACGGCTAAAAAGATAGCCGTCTGCGCCGTAACCACCTTGCAAATAGTCATTACCTACTCCACCTTTGAGAGTGTCGTTGCCATTACCACCATACAAAGTATCATTCCCTGTACCGCCATCAAGATTGTCATTCCCTGCATCGCCATTTAAATAGTCATTGCCGCCCAATCCTTGCAACGTATCATTGGACGAAAAACCATAGAGACTGTCGTTATTTTCTGTTCCTTGCAGCACTTTACTTTTAATAGTTGCCGTATTCCAAATACTACCATCCGCAAATTGGATATTTTCTAAGGCATAACCATAACTTTCATCGCCGTAAAAGTAATTTTGCACCCTTAAAGAGTCATTAGTTCCATTAATCGTCAAAACTAAATCGCTGTACTCTCTGCGTACAACGACATCGCTTTGGGCAATACCTGCCCCAAATAAAATACGGTCTGCTAAAGTGCCAAAAGAGTCGTTATCATAATTATAAATTGTTGTTGCGCCATAACCTCGCTTAAACAGATAAGTATCCGCACCATTGCCACCCGTTAAATAGGCCCCATCCGTACCACCATCTAAGACATCGTTGCCATCACCACCGTATAAATAATCAAATCCACTTCCGCCTTCAATCGTGTCATTACCACCATTGCCGTTCAAAGTATCAGAAGCAGCTAAACCACGAATGGTGTCATTGCCACTGCCACCAGACAAATAATCATAGCCGTTAGTGCCCGTAATCTCTTTATTAACAACCGCTTCGCTACGACTAATGGCATCCCTATCCCAAACTGCGCCATTGGCAAAGGTGATATTTTGCACGCCATATTGAAAATAACTGCTTTGATAAAACTGGTAAGAAATACGTAAAGTATCGGAGGTGCCTTTAATATTGACCAACAAGTCATAGTTATCACGCGTAAATGTGACATCCGTGCTGTTTAACCCACTTAATACCAGTCTATTTTTTTCGTTGTAGTACGCACCAGAATAACTGCCATACGTATAGGTATAATCATACAGGGTATCTTTGCCGTAGCCGCGTCCAAACTCATAACGATCAGAGCCAGACCCTCCATCCATATAGTCTGAGCCCGCACCGCCATCTAAGTTGTCGTTGCCACCACTAGCACTTAATGTATCATCACCATGGCCACCATAAAGTACATCACGTCCTTGTCCACCAATGATATGATCATTTCCTGAACCACCATCTAAAAACTCATCATCATAACTGTAGTAAAAACCATAACGACCACCCCCTACCATCCTGTCGTTACCATCACCACCATAAATAGAATCAGAACCTCCATTGCCGTAAATAGTATCGCCATTGACGGTGCCATTTAAACGTTCGTTATTATTTGTACCATTGATATTGGCCATGACGAAAAACTCCATTAATAAACACAGATCATCCTAACCTTTTGGAAAAGCTTTTAGTCTAATAATAGAACAAGTTAGGGCGAAGATTGATTACAAAAATATACTGATGCAACATTGAAGTCAACGAATTTAGGCTGTTTTTTGGCCGAAAACGTAGGCGTTTTTATTTGACAAATAACACAATCAGTGCGCCCCAATTCGACTAAAATGCACCACAGGATGAGCGTCTGAATCAATGAGGTAGATGATAATTACCGTATTACTTTTGTGATGATACCAATGGATTACTGAACGCTGCATTATTGATAAACTCTTTATCAGTCAGACTATTCAAAAAACTTATCACGTCTTTTTTGTCTTGCTCGGCTAAGGAAAAGCCTTTTATTACCACATTTTTAAAAGGATTTATGCGACCATCTCCTGCTTTATCGCCTGCCGCCACAAAACGCCCACCTGCTGAATAAACATCCAAAACATCGTCAAGAGTTACAACCGAGCCATCGTGCATATACGGGGCAGAAAGCTCAACATTTCTTAGGCTAGGAATCCGAAACTTGCCCATGTCTTCTTTTAAATGTGTGAATTCAATCAATCCTTGATTGCCTAAAGGATAGCCTCCTTGATTATCGACATTAAATAAGCCAATATTTTGAAAAATATTATTGTTGCCTGTCAGTATTACTGTATCAGATGGCTGATTAAAATTAATACCACTATGACATTGCGTGCAGGCCAGTCTTTCACTCAGAAATAAAGCCATACCGCGTTGGGCGGAGGGAGAAAGTGCATTTGTTTCGCCTTGCTGAAACCGATCAAAAGCACTGTTATAGCTATTCAAGGTACGAATAAAAGCGGCGATACTTTTGACGATACTATTAAAGTTGATAGGTACGCTTTCATTAGGAAAGGCTTTGTTAAACAAGTTGATATAATGAGGACTTTCTTGAAAACGCGCTAAAACACTATTCTTGTTTTGTTCTGAAAGCCCCATTTCTACGGGACTACTACCAAATAAAGGAATGACTATCTGTTGTTCAATACTTGTAAGATTAGAGTTATTCCATGTTAGTGAGTGATTGAATGCCGTATTAACTAAGGTTTGACTATTACGAGGATGCACAATTCCCGTTGAACCAATGGCAGTCACTTGGCCATCACTAAACGCTTTATCTTGTTGATGACAATCCGCGCAGGCTTGTGAAGCATTCGCCGATAGCTGTTTGTCATAAAATAAAAATCGTCCCAAGGTCACTTTTTCGTTAGACATGAGGTTATTTTCTGGTACAAAAGGAGGTGCTATATTGGGAGGCAATTGCCAAACAAACTCCGCATTAGTGACCGTTTGACTATCTTGACTAAGTGGGACGGCCGCTGCGCTACTATTCTCCTCGAATCCACACCCAACAAGGTAAACACTCAAAAAAAATAATACAATAATTTGTTTTGCCATTTTGTATTGGCTCCCACAATCCAACATTGGTATTTTATCGCTCTCTCAAACTCTCATTTTTATATTCTAAAAATGGCTTCAAGAAGTATTCAATCACTCGACGTGTGCCTGTTTTTATCTCAACAGTCACCGCCATGCCTGCCGACAAATTCACTTCTTTACTTTCGACCATCATCGTACTACGCGCTAATTTGACTCGTGTTGAATAAATCAAACCGCGCTTTTCATCATTAATGGCATCATTAGAAACGCTGGTCACCGTGCCATGAATAATGCCGTATTTAGTGTAAGGGAAAGTTTGGATTTTCACTTCGGCTTGTTGACCAGCATAAACAAAACCAATGTCCTGATTTTCTAAAAACGCTTCCACTTCGACAGCATCTTTCGTTGGCACAATCACCATTAGGGCTTGGGCTTCGGTGACCACACCACCGACGGTATGAATGGCCAATTGCTGTACTGTGCCATCGACAGGCGCAACTAAACGCATCGAATCGTTCCGCGACTTTGCTTTAATTAACTCTTGCTCTAACGCCGAGGCTTTTTGACTAGCTTCGTTCAAGCTGTCTAAATGCGTGCGATTAGTTTCGGCTAATAACGCTTTTTTCTGCTCTTCCGTTGCTGCCAACGCTGCCGCAATTTCTTTGATACGACTGCGACTGGTGGCTAAATCGCCCGCCTGATCCATGCTTTGTTGTTCGCGCTGCAAATAAGCATCTTTAGGGACATTATCGTTGTCAGCCAACTGTTTAAAGTTTTGTGCCCGTTGTTGAGAAATGGGTAAACTGCGTTGCAATTTATTCACAATTTCTTGGGTGGAACGTTGCTCGGCTTGCTTTTTATTGATTTCTGCCGCCAATAACGCAAGCTTTGATTGATACTCCGCATATTGGCCTGTTAGTAACAGTTGAGCCTCTAAAAACTGGCTCTCGGATGCGCCCGCAGGACGTTGTAGCACAGGCTCTTTATTGCTTGCCAAGCCATTAAGCATTGCCTTAGCACGGGCGATTTGTAATTTTTGCTCGACTAAATCGTTGGCCACACGGTCAATGTCGGCTTGCGTGGTCGTGCCATCTAACTCAATGAGCACATCCCCTGCTTTCACGTGCTGGCCATCAATAACATGAATGGCTTTCACCGTTTCGACAGCAAGCGATTGAATAATTTTACTACCCTGATTAGGGACAATTTTGCCTTGTGCCGTCGCGACAATATCAATATGGCCAAAACACGCCCACAGCACCGTCAACACGCAAAAGCTGATAATCAGCCACATGGCAACACGCGGTGCAGGCGAAACAGGGGCTTCTTGCAAAGACAACGCCGCAGGTAAAAACTGCGCTTCGTGAGGTTGTAAGTTTTTGCTATCGGTTTCGTGACGATTAGCCCATGCCTGAGCAAACACTTGTCGATAATGACTGCGTAAATCTGCCCATGCTTGTAAATGTACTTTCAGACTCATGGCTGCTTATCCTTGCTGCATATTGTAAAGATGAGCATATAAGCCCTTAGGACGAGTGATAAGTTCGGCGTGAACGCCTTGCTCAACAATTTGCCCTCTGTCCATGACAATAATACGATTCGCATCACGCACCGCAGATAAACGATGGGCAATGATAATCACCGTCCGACCTTTACAAATCGCTTTCATATTATTTTGAATAATACGCTCGGATTCATAATCTAATGCACTTGTGGCTTCATCAAAAATCAAAATACGCGGATTAGTTATCAACGCTCGCGCAATGGCAATACGTTGTCGTTGACCACCCGATAACGACGAACCATGCTCACCAACCATCGTGTCGTAGCCTTCAGATAACTCACTAATAAACTCATGTGCGCCTGCTAATTGCGCGGCTTGCATCACTAATTGTAAAGGTGCGGCTGGGTCTGACAAGGCGATGTTATCGCGGATACTGCGATTGAATAATACGTTTTCTTGCAAGACGACACCAATTTGTCTCCGTAAGGAGGAGGCATCAGCAAGAGCAATATCCATACCATCAATCAGCACTCGCCCCCGTTCTGGCAGATACAAACGTTGCACTAATTTGGTTAAAGTACTTTTACCCGACCCTGAACGACCAACAATACCAACAACTTCACCTGCGTTAATACCCAACGTGAGATTACGAATAACTTCCGCAGCATCGGGGCGATAACGGAAGTTCACTTGGTCTAATTGAATTTGCCCACGGATTGGGGGTAGTGATGTTTTGCTTGTTGCTAACTCAGTACGAGTATTGAGAATATCGCCTAAACGCTGAATTGAAATACCTGTCTGTTGAAAGTCTGTCCATAATTGCGCTAGTCGCATCACAGGCGAAGTGACTTGTCCTGACAACATATTAAAAGCAATTAACTGTCCTACGGACAAGTCACCGCTAATGACTAATTTTGCACCAAAATAAAGGGTGGCAATGGTGACAAACTTACTGACTAAGGTAATACCGCCATTAGCAAACATACCAATAACGGCTGTTTTAAAACTGGAAGAAACATAAGCCGCAAGTTGATTGTCCCACTTCCGCGTCCATTGCGGCTCAACAGCCATCGCTTTGACGGTATCAATACCGCTAATGGTTTCGACTAAAAACGATTGGTTTTCGGCACTGCGGTTAAATTTTTCATTTAAACGTGTACGCAAAACAGGGGTAATCAACAGCGAAATAATGAAATAACACGGCAACGACAACAACACAATCAAGGTGAGCCATTTGCTATACATAAACATCACGGCGATAAAAACCACCGAAAACACTAAGTCCAGCACCAGCGTAATGGCATTACCTGTCAAAAAACTTCGAATGTTTTCTAATTCACGTACTCTCGCTACCGAATCGCCCACTCGTCGCGCTTGAAAATAGGCAAGGGGTAAATTAAGTAGATGGCGAAAGAGTTTTGCCCCCAGCTCAACATCTATACGACTGGTGGTATGGGCAAAAACATAACTACGCAACGTCGTTAATGTCACTTCAAAAATCACCACCGCGACAAAGGCAACGGCAATAACATCTAAGGTAGTAAAGCCTTTATGTACTAGGACTTTATCCATCACCACTTGAAAAAATAACGGTGTCACCAGCGCAAACAATTGTAAAACAAAGGACACCAGCAGCACTTCGCCTAACAACTTACGGTATTTAACAATCGCAGGCACAAACCAACTAAAATCGAACTTCGCCAACTCCCCAGCCAATGACGCACGCGAGGTAAACAATAGCATCTCACCTGACCATCGCGCTTCAAATGTCGCTTGGTCGATAATTTCGGGGCGTTCGACTTTGGGATCGTGAATCAGTATTTTTTCGCCTTCCATACGGGCAACAATAAAAAATGTGCCGTCCTGAGCAAGTGCAATAGCAGGCATCGGTGTCGTCGCAATACGCTCTTTCGATGGTTTTACTTTTTTAGCAATTAAACCTAATTTTTTTGCGGCTAATAAAATTTCAGTGATGCCAAACGACTTACCTGATTCTTTAAATTCATGGGCAATTTGTTGTGGATCTACGGCTAAAGCATGGAAACGCGCCAACATGATTAAACAGGCTAAACCTGTATCAATGACAGGAACGGCTTGGGGATTAGGTGTAGGAGTAATTATTTCAGGTGATGACACGAGTTTGATTTCCAATAGTCAAATAGTCTAACTAAATTTAGGCTGACGAGTGTTATTCCCTAAACGCGCCCAAATGTCCTTTACGCTCGCTGATAAGAGGATACAGTTATTATAAAATGTGAAGTCTTTGCCCTAGCGCGTGCGTAGGGTAAAGACTTCATTTGATGGGTGCAAGCCTAAGATTGCACCACTACAAGATTAAAGCCAACTCGCCGCAATCACCGCATCCAACTGTTGATGCTGTGTAGCACTTAATGTCGTTTGACCCGCAGGCGGTGCAGTTAGGGTAGACATTGCCTGTACTAGCTGAGCCACCTTGTTATGGTCTAAGGTAAAATTATCACTCGTCTTAAACTGCTCGACACGATACGCCGTGCTGGTGTACCAATTATTGATAATCAACTTATCGGTCGTGCCAATGCGTGTGACTTCTAAGTTGGTGCGGTAATCATCCCTTTTTTAACCGAAGTTAAAAGTAGAGGTTAGGCTATTAGAGCCAGCTTTTGCTTTGGTGGTATCCCACCATTAGCTTTGTTCGGTCGTTCATGGTTGTAAAACCATAGCCATTCTGTCGCATGTTCCT
>JAUSLJ010000050.1 GCA_030646715.1 Agitococcus sp. | reverse complement strand
TGTCGGGCTGCGTATTCTACAGCTCTTTTCATCATTGTCAACCTGAATTTTTCGTTTAATTTCAAACTACTCATCCAACTCAACACCACCAACTACTCTCGTTTCCGTTCGTCGTTGGCAGGCCGCGCATTCTATAGATTTGGCAACGAGTGTCAACCGATTATTGTCAAATTTCTTATTATTTTAGAAAATCCGCTTCGTTTGCTTACAGCTTGTACAACATGCTGGTTTATCCATCAAAAATACGATTTGGGATAAGTCAATCGCTTCAAGAACCGTTTTTGATGTGGGTATTATTTAGGTAATTTCGGTGTTTTCCAATTTTCAGTCAGCCAAACTTCATGGACATTAGTCTCGGGATAAACCCATTGATGCCAATTTTCAATCAACCAATGAGTCATTAAGCCATTTTTATCTTGTGGCCGTGATTCAAAAGGCAAAATAACTAAGGTAAGTCCTGCTTTATAGCCTGAGCTAACCATCAAACCTAAGCCACGTTCGCTATCGTTGGCTTCATAGACCATCAACTCAACAATTGACTCATACGGATACTGTGCAGGAAAGCGTAACAGCGAGCCTCGACGAATTTCATCTTCTTTAAATTCACTCAAACGAATCCATTTCTGTTTCATATACGATTTCCCCTAGGGTTTGGTCGAGCTTAGCTTGTAGTCCTGACGCACGTTGGGTTTTGCGTTGGACGGCTTTTTCAATTAACGAGGTCATGCCCCAAATACTGACCACAGATTTCGCGCGAGTAATGCCCGTGTATAAAAGTTCACGCGTTAAAATGGGCGTATCTTCTTTAGGTAAAACAACAGCAACTTGTTTGAACTCAGAACCTTGGGATTTATGAATCGTTAAAGCAAGCGCTGTTTCGCTGTGGGCGAGACGTGCGGCTGAAACACGCATGGGTTCGCCGTCACGGGCAGGAAAATAGACATAAAAGCCGTCATCCTCTTCTAAAGTAATACCGATATCACCGTTAAAGACTCCTAATGTGTAATCGTTTTGCGTGACCATCACGGGACGACCGTGAAACCAAACATGACTACTGTCTTCTGCTAATAATAAAGCGCGTTGCAATAAGACACTGAGCCGTTGATTAATACTGAAGACGCCATAATTACCTTCACGCAAGGCACACAGCACACGATATTGATCGAAGGCTTTGAGAATATCGGTGATCGCTTGTTGGTTTTTTAGGGCTACAACTAACGGCAAATATGGCTTAAAGAGTTTTTGCGCTAAAGCATCAGGTATTTCTAAGGGATGATATAAAACATCTGACAAACCTCGTTTTAATAGTTCCTGTGTTTTTTCAATATCACCGTCACATATCGCTGTTGCTAATTGACCAATGCCGCTATCACTACCGAAACGTTGGCTTTCGGTGAGTTGTACGCTGCTTTGGCTTAGGCGTTTCGCTTTGCTGATTTCGGCTAACACGGCTCCCGCTTCGACTGCTGCTAATTGATTGGCATCGCCTAATAAAATGAGTCGTGCAGTTGGAGCGATTGCCGATAGCAATTGAGTGGCCATGCGTAAGTCAATCATGGAGGCTTCATCAACAATCACTAAGTCATACGCTAAGGGTTGCTGTTGATTAAATTTGGCTTGCGTACCATGCCCCATCCCCAATAATCGATGAAGGGTAAAGGCGGTATTCGGTAACACGGACAATAAATCGGCGGCAAGTGGTGTTTGCTCCAAGCTATTGCGTAAGGCTTCTTGCATTCGTGCGGCAGCTTTGCCTGTCGGTGCGGCTAAGGCCACTTTTAACTGCGGGTTTTGTTGTAATAACGCCATTAAGATGCGAACCAGAGTGAAGGTTTTTCCTGTACCCGGCCCTCCTGTGATGATGGTTAAACCTTGTGCCAGTGCTACTTCAATCGCTTGTTGTTGGGCACTATGGGTTTTATGACAAATGAGGTTGATTTGTTCACGGTTGAGCGCGACAGGAATGGTGCGATTCAGTTGTTGAATCGCTTGTGCGAGTTGATATTCATCAAACCAATAACGGTATAAATAGAGACGGTTTTGCTCTAGCACTAAGGGTGCGACTCGTTGTAAAGCTTGATGAGCGGGCACAATAATAGGCGAGCGATAAAAGGCTATTTTTTCCAAATGCGGTTTATCTAAACAGGAATGGCCGCTATCCAGTGCCATACAAATATCACGCGTTAATCCTGCGATGCGTAAGGTGTGTTGAGGATTGCCGCCTTGTGTTTCATGTAAACGAACCAAGAGACTGGCTAAACTATCTGCCCACGCAGAGCCATATTCGCTGCGGTCGATGGGTAATTTGAGCGTCATGGTGTCTCCCCCATCAAGGCATTGAGTTTAGTTAATAAATCTAAGCTCGGTCGCCAAAAATGAATACCCTCTTGTCCATTAGCGTTCATGCCGCGTAAAAATAGATAATAAATTCCGCCAAAATGCTTTTCAAAATCATAAGACTGTAAGCGACTAGCCAACCATTTATGTAACGCTAGAGCATATAACGCGGCTTGCAGAGTGTAACCACTATGCGCCATCGCTTCGGACAGTTGCTGTTGTTGATAATCGCTCAGTTGATGACCCAAATGATTGCTTTTATAGTCGGCGATAAAATATTGGCCATTGTGCTGAAATACTAAGTCGATCGAACCTTTCATAAAGCCCGTAATCGTTTGCGGCGGTAATTCCGGTACGCTTAAACCATGTTGGCGCAGACAATCAATCAATTGTACGGGTTGAAATTTTGCTAAAGGCAAATGAAAGTCTAACTCGCGTAAGGTATGTTCAAAACTCAATTGTTGTAGTGTTAACGTCGGGCTGAGGGGTGCTTGCATGACTTCACTGAGCCAAGTAATCACATCACCACGCCATGAAGTTAATATGCCGTAAGCATTGAGTTGCTTGTCGATATTTTCATGCCACTCGCTGACGGGTTTGGTGAAGTCGGCATATTCAAAGATTTGATGTAGACAATTTCCGACGTTGGTGGCTAAAACTTTTTTGCCTGCAAAATTAAAGCGCGCACTGACGACATCGGTTTCTTCATCCAAAAATAGGACTTTGCCTTCATCATCTTTAATATCTAAAACTTCATCGTGCCGTTGCAAGGCTTTCGCCCCGTGATGCAAGCTACTAAAGCTAGTCAGGCGATAACCCCAAGGTAGGCGCGGTGGTGTTAATACGGTCAGCGTGGGTGTTTGCTGTTGATAAAAATGAAATAACTGTAAATTTTCTGGTTCGACCGCATAAACACCAATGTTATTGGGGGAACTTGCCGCCAGTGCATTTAATGAGATGACACCATCGGGCAACCAATGACCTAAGGCCGATTGACTGACGTTGGATTTTGAATCTAAAGGACACCACAATAGATAACAGCGTTGCGCGGCGCGTGTTAGCGCGACATAACCTAAGCGTAAATCTTCACTTAATACTTCATCAATCACCAGTTGCTCAATTTCAGGCGGCAAGTTGGGACGTAAGTCAAAAACACCGTGTCCATGTTGATGATAAAAAGGGGTTCCTCGTTTAGGGTCGGGCGGCGACCACAACATCGGCACAAAGACTATCGGGAACTCCAGACCTTTGGATTGGTGAATCGTCATGATTTTAATCAGATTTTCATCGCTTTCTAAACGTAACTCAGCGTTTTCACTTTCTTGAGGCGCAAGACGTTGTTGCGAAAACCACTCATCAAGTTGGCGCATACCTGGCCGTTGACGATATTCTTCGTGCAGTAAATCGGCGAGATGCAAAAAATTGGTCATCGCGCGCTCGCCTTGTGGCAAGCTCGCTAAACGGGCAATGGCGCCCTCTTGTTGTAAAAAGTATCGCCATGCCGACATAAAACCGCGTTGTTTCCAGCGTTGTTGATAATCTTGAAAATGTATCAGATGCGTCGTCCATGCTTTGGCATCCGCTTGCCAAGCCAATAAATCTTGTACTGTTGCGCCACATAAACGCGATGTCAGCGCAGCACGGACTTTGCCTTCATTATGGGGGTCGGCAAAAGCAGCGAGAATTCGCCCCATATCATCGGCTTCATGAGTATCAAAAACTTTATTGCGCGATTGCATCGCCGCTTTGATACCCACTTTCGCTAAGGCCGAACGACAAGCCTCAGCCTCAAAATGAGAGCGCACTAGGATGACAATATCTTTGCCTTCAATGGCTTTTTCACCGAGCAAGACTTGCTCTTGTGCTGCGCCTGTTAATAGATAGACGATTTCATTAACGACAGTTTGCACAGCCCATTGTCGACCAGTGTCTTTGGTGGTTTTGTCGGTTGGCCAATACAATAAACGTAAGGCTTGGACGTTGGCTTGTGTCGATTCGCGCAAGTCGATTAACTGTAGATGCGCGCGCTCCCCTGCACTGACTTGATGATATTTGATTTTTTCTTGTTTAAAAGCATCGTCGCCGCAAGCGGTAAAAAAGCAATTCAATGCACTAATTAAAGGGCTAACGGAACGCTGATTTGCCGCCAATTGATGACGGTCTTGTTCTTTCACATCGTTATAAGCTTGCAGATAGGTGTAAACATCGGCACCACGAAAACGATAAATCGCTTGTTTGGGGTCGCCGACTAAAAACAATGCGCATTTCTTTGCTGTAGCATCGTCGTGCAAATAAACGTGCTGCAAGATTTGATATTGATAGTTGTCGGTATCTTGAAACTCATCGACTAAAGCCGCAGGAAAACGGTCACGCAGGGTTTTGGCTAATTCTACCCCTGTATCAAGCCGCGTGAGTGCGTTAGCTAGTCCTTTGATTTGCATATCAAAACTTTGCGCTTGTTGGTCGTATAAACGCTGAACTAAGGTGCTGCGAGTATGTTCTAACAAATGGAACTTAAACGCCAAGCCTTGCCGTTGCAGTTGTTCTTGACAGGCTTCGGCGCATTGCACTAATTCTTCGGCTAATTCAAAAAAGGGATGCGCGGGAAAATACACATTTTCGGTGATGCTTTTTTTCACCCGTTTTTCGTCTAAATTGCTACGACTGAGATTGGTTAAGACTTTGCTGACTTCGGCATTATTCAGCACATTGAGCGCCGAACCTGCAAAAGCTAAATTCAGTTCGTTAAACCAATTGTCGATGGAGCTTTCGCGGAAGCTATTGCCATTGAGTAAATGTCGATTATGAATAAATAATTGACGAATATCTTGCTGCCCCTGCTGCCAAATGGCTTGCGCTTGTTTAAACAATTTTTGTGTTTTTGGTGCTAAACCTGCGCTGATATAAAAATCAGGCTTTTCGATGATCGCTTGTCCTTGAGCCAGAATGCTACTGACAAAACTATAGAGTTTATCTAAGGCAAAATCGGGATGTTGCAAAAAATAAGCAACTAATAACGGGTCGGCTTGTCGCCAATGTTGACGGCAATAATCTTGAATAATTTCATGGATGAGTGGCGTGGTATCGGTCAATAGCTCGGAGTCTAAAGGCATACCACTGGCTAAGGCTTGCTCGACTAATACGCCCTGACAAAAACCATTAATCGTGGTGATGGTCGCTTGGTCAAAGTCCGCAAGAGCATAGGCTAAACGGCTTTTGGCAAGTTCTTTGGCGGCATCGTTAGTGAGTTTACTGGCAATATGCTGACAAACAATATCGGCTGTGGCGCGTTCGTCATCAGAAGTATCATCTTCTAAAAATACCGATAATGCTAATAATCGCCCACGAATCCGATCTCGCAATTCTGCCGCTGCCGCTTTCGTAAAAGTAATGGCTAATACTTGGTCAACACTCAACCCTTTTTCGACAATTAAACGGGCAAACAACGCCGATAATGTCCACGTTTTACCTGTGCCTGCGGAGGCTTCAATCAGTTGTACACCTGCAAGTGGACTATCGACAGCAGGAATCATCACCGTTGGCGAGTCAGTCATGAGGCACTTCCTGTGGTAAATCTAGCCATTTGATTTTATGACCATTCGCCAAAATAGGGACATACAGTTGATGCACTAGACGGGCAAAATCTCTAGGCAATTGTTCTCGTTCATTTTCAGGCACGACTTGTCGCCAATAGCTGTCTTGAACTTCTTCTGACCATTTTTTTGCTGCTGCAAACACGGCATCGTCTTCGGTTTTCTTGGGATTATGGAAAACTTTGGCATATTCTAAGGCTGAATCAACCGCCAACAGCAATGGCTGCTGCAAACCTGTGAAATAGTTTTCTAACCATGCTTGTAGATAGTGCTCGGCTTGTAATGTCGGTAGCGGCGCAAAAACCCACGGCTCATCTAAAAACAGCCAAATGGTTTTGGCGTTTGCCCCTGCGGCTTGCCATGTGATGTGCTGAAACCATGCGCGTAATAAATGTTTGGCACTGAGTTTGGAGACCAAATAGCCAAGCTGATAAGGTTCAGTCATCGGTGGTAATAACGCGGTCAGATGAATTTTTCGCGTGCTATTTAGCACCGCACATTCAATCGTCAATTCCAGACGTTCGCGCTCTATATCACGATGACAATAACTTAATGCCGCTTTCAGTTGCTGCAAGGCATCTTGACTTTGTTGGCAATAGACTTCCCCAATAACGCCTACAGGCAATTGGCCACTGGCGCGTAATTGAGCATAAGGCGTTTGCTCACTGGACAATAACTCACTGCGTAATTGCCACTTGGCAAAATTATCTAAGCGTAATGGCTCTTCATCAACATGTTGCTCAGACAACTCTTCGATATGGAGTTTTAATTGTTTGCTTAAAAAGAATTTGGCAGGATGTTGATAAAAACGATGCAATACATCAATGCTGATCGGCTGATTAAACCCATTCTCATCAAGGGAAACAGTTGCATTGATAAAAGGCGAATCTTCTCTTGGCATTGCGACGACGGCTTGCGCGGCTGATAACCATTCGCTGGCATAGCTTCTATTGACGGGGGCAAAGTTGTCATTATCGCTCGCCGTCTTTGGGGAATCATAAAAATAGACGGGGCTAAATGCTTGGAGACGGTGTTGATACCAGCATTGGCGTTGGATGGCTTTTTTGCCACCGACTACACGCCGACCTAAATAATCGACTAATTGGTTAATCATGGTTGACGGTGGGAAAACGGCGGCTTGATGATGACTAAAACCGTTATAAAACAGTAAGAAATGGTCTTGCGCAGACATTAAGGCTTCTAAAAATACGCCTTTATCATCATCCCGACGCGAGCGGTCACCTGCGCGCGGATGTTCGTCCTGCGCTAACAAGTCAAACTCATTGGGGATTTCACGACGCGGATAGGCGGTATCTTCTAAACCTAAGATACACACCACCCGATAAGGCAATAAACGCAACGCGCCTAAACGACTAAAATGAACCACACCACCGGGCACCGCCCCTGGCGCAGAGGCTTCCATGCGTCGATGTAGGTCATTTAATAATAAAGACAATGGCACGGTTTCATCAATCGGCGAGGCTTGGGCTGTCGAGCGCATCTCCTCCACTGCGTTATTAAGATTATCCCATGCTCGTGTACCGACTTGACCGATAAAAAACGTCTGTAAATCCTGTTGCAGAATCTTTAAACCTTCACTCGTGGCTTGGCGTTGTTGTAACCATGTCCGCCGTTCGGCTAAATTACTCACCGCTTGGGTCAATACGCCAATTAAATCAAACGAACCCGCTTCTATTCCTACGACGGGCAGAATACCTGCATAAGTTTGTTGATAATCAGGCGGCAACACGGTGGCTAATAACAAACGCTCTAAACCAAATAAAAAGGTATGCACAACATCCGTATCGCCGCTATCGCCCGTGACTTGCGCGCGATGCTGGCCGTCTAAACAACGATAGACAGCAGCTTGCTCTAATAACAACACGCATTGCTCTAAGTCTTCTGCCGCCAATTTATAATAAGCCATGACAGGGGCTAAACTCAGCCAGTCGATAAACTCTGATTGGGTAAATCTGCCTTGGGTGAGTTGATACAAACCGTCAAACGCACGCCACAAACTGTTTTCTTCGGGGCTGGCAACTCCAGTTAATTGCCATGCAATACGACGCTCTTCGGCCACTGTGCCAAACACCGCTTCAATAGCCCCACTGGCGGAAGCCACATCGGGCAACATCACCACCACATCCTGCGGTTTGAGGCTTTTATCTGCGGCGAATAAATCCAGTAGTTTGTCGTGTAATACTTCTAATTGTCGCGTCAGACTATGGCAACTATGAATTTGGATGGAGTTATCATCAGGCGCAAGTTGCCATGTCGGATTATCGTCATGGAGCATTTCATGGATACTGTGTTGCAAAGTCGCTAACAGATTTTTTTGTTCGATTTCAGGGAAAATATCATGCCAATCATTTTCTTGTTCACCGCCAGAAAGCTCAGACAATAGGCGAAATGTATCGCGTAGTTGCTTGCCCCATGCAGTTAATAAAGGGTGGCCTTTATCGTAGAGATTCATGCGTTTTGATTGCCGCGCTTTCATCTTCGCCAGCCAACGTTCATCAACAATATCCGCCCAATATTGGCCACAAGGATTGAGATGAAAAAACTGCACCTCAACAAACTGGCTTAACACCCGAAAAAAATCCAACTCATTGGGAGGTAAACGAACAGTGGTAAAAACCGCTAATTGTTGTGGTAATCGTTGGCGATAATGAGGATGTGCGTGTAATTGCTGCTCAAATTGCTGTAATAAATGACCTTGTTGATGATGCTCTTCGGCAAATAGCTTTTGCCACAATGCCGCTTGCCACTCTTGATGACGAAAAAGTTTTGTTTGTGCTTTTTCGATGAGCTTTCCTTCTCGCCAAAGCGCTAACCAATCACGACGATAGTTGCGGTAATGACCAAAGACTTCGGCAATGCGCCCCGCTAACTGCCAGCGGCCTAATAATGGCTGAGGTGTACGCTCTAAATAACGATGTAGCACCTGATAAATCGGTTCATTCGGTAAATCTGCCAACTCGGCAAATAGCCGCCATTGCATGGCTTCTGGACTCAGCACTGCTGATTTTGGCGTTTCAGGAACAATCTTGCCAAAACAATTCCACATAAAATTGGCAGGATAATCGGCATTGACATTGGCGCAGATACCAAACTGATTCGCCCATTCATAGGTTAGCCAACGCCCCACGGCCAGTGATGGCACGAGCACCGTTAACGGCTGAAAGGGATTATTATTTTTTTCGCCTAAGAAGCCGCACAGTTCAGCAAATAAATCGTCCATGTTATGACTTTGGGTGATGCTGAGCATATTCACTCTCTAGTTATATATTCTTCCTTGGTGAAAGAGTGGGGGTAAGATATAAAAATTATAGCTGATAGGCAATCAATGCTGGCTGGCAAGCGTCACATACTGACGCTTGCGGATGTGCAGCTCCTCCACCTGATAAGGGGGAGGTTGGGAGGGGGTTATTTGCCATGACGCTAAACCCCACCCTAGCCCTCCCCTTACCAAGGTAGGGGACATTTTCAGATTCAACAAACAGCACTGCCCACATCAAGACGCAGATTTTTTATCAGAACCCAACTCAAGCATTTGGGCTTGAATGGTTGGCCAATCAAAACTTAAAGACACACACGGCGGACAAGGTTGTTTTTGAATCAATCCTTGAATCGTTTTAATCCGTTCAACGGTTGCAGGATGAGAAGATATCCACGCAGGAGCATCACCTTTTTCTTCTTTTGCCATGGTTTGAAAAAACGTCACCATGCCATCGGGTTTGATGTTGGCACGAATCAATGCTTGGAAACCTAGTCTATCCGCTTCATCTTCAAGGTCACGACTAAAATACATCGCGCCCATTTGATGTGCCATCAGTGCTGCGACTGCACTGACATCCCCAAGAGTCACCGTCAACAAAGCCGCCCAGCCCAAGCTGTTAACGGAGTTTTTCAGGGAATGACGTTGTTCAATATGCTGTACTTCGTGGGCCAATACCGCTGCTAATTCATCGGCATTACGGGCTTTTTCAATTAAGGCGGAATGGACAACGACTATGCCACCTGGTAAAGCAAAAGCGTTTAAGGTTTTGTCGGTTTTTATCACCCATTGATATTGATAGCGCGAGCCTTTGGTTAACTTTGCACCAATGTCCTGTACTGCTTTTACTGCCACCCCAGTTTCGGTAATGCCTCCTTCGGCGCGTATCTGCTCCAAGATGGAGTTGCCCATTTTTTCCTCGGTAGAGACAGGAATTTTTTCCACCACCCAAGTCAGCGCACGGTCATATTGCCACCACAACACCAATACCGATAACACACAAAACGCCAAAATAGCGGCGATGGTGCCCCATACCATTTTGATATGTTGCTTACGGCCATGCCATTTGCCAAGTTGATGTTTTAAGCTTAATGGCGCAGTCGCAATCACCATTTGAATATCACGCGCTTCGTATGGTTTTAATGCCCATTTTTCGCCTGAACTTTCTAGCCAGTTTAAAAACATCTCGTCATGTTCAAAACCACCGACACTGACGATTAAATCCGTCACCTCGATACTCATATCCATCGTTTCAATAATTAAACGATGTTCTTGAAAATAAGCAAAAACCTTGGCACCTACAGGAGGTAAATCGCCACCAAATAATAAAGCGCGAATGGTGTGCATAGACATTATTGCCCCGTAAAAAGAGAAATTAATACGAGAGTAATCACCAATAGCATATAAAATTTACCACCCATGCCGCGCTTATTGCCCGCCAAAGCATTACCCATAATTTCCGCACTTAAACGACTCATCGGTAAGGATTGAATCCACACGCGGCCAGGCCCTTGTAGGCTGGCATAAAATAATCCTTCACCACCAAAAATGGCTGTTTTAATTTTGCCTGCATAGTTAATATCATAAGTCACCGACGAACTCAGACCCACCAAACAGCCACTATCAACCCGTAACGTCTCACCAACAGATAAAGTCATTTCGGTTAATGCGCCTGTGGCATTAATAAACACCACGCCTTTACCCGAAATACGCTGCATGATGAAACCTTCGCCACCGAAAAAGCCGACCCGTAAGCGTTTTTGCCATGCAATATTGACTTCTGTGCCGCTTTCACCAGCCAAAAATGCGCCTTTTTGACAGATTAACTCGCCGCCTGTTTCCGCCAAATCTACAGCAATAATTTTACCCAAGGTTGGTGCAGCAAATGCCACCCGCTGATTTTTTTGAATAGAATTACTATAACGGCCACTAAATAACGACTCACCCGTAAAACTACGTTTAAAGGCTTTAAAAAAACGACCAATGCCGCCAAAACTGGAGCGAGAACCATCGCCAAGCACTGTATCAACTTGTAAATGATCATCCATATACATCATTGCCCCTTGCTCACCCACAATGGCAGTATTAGGCGGCAACGTCACCTCAACAAACTGTAAATCTGAACCATGAATCTGATAAGAAATATCTGACACGTTCTAACTCCTTGAAAAAATAAAACCAAATTAAATTAAGCGGAAGATAGCATATTAATTTAATCAGCATCAGGATTACGCCAATAACCGATTAACACTCCAACAAGAACCAAAGCCCCCGCCACATCAACTGCAATAAATATACCTGTCACGCCACCCAATAACGCACCTTTGAACGCGTTGGTGACTTTGGCTTTTCGACGTTTAAGGTGTGATAAAGGCGCACGGGTTTTGCCATGTTTGGCACGTGCGACACGGCTACTTTTAGTCCCTTTAGTACGATTACAACGGATACACGCAGGATATAAATTCGTTAAGCGATGCGTTCCACCTTTAGCTTGAGGGTTGGAATGCTCTACCTCCCACGCCCCACGTTTACCTTCAGCCGCATAGTTGTTAATTCCTAATTTTTTATGACAAATATGACAATAACCTGATGTTCGTAAAAATATCTTTTCTAACTGCTGTTCACTAAAACGCATAGTCCATTGTTACCGCAATAAAAACGATAAATAATAAACTTCTTTAATAGAATTAATAACATAGCTGTCAAACAAAACGACATTTACTGTCGCTCAACACCTAAAAAAACTTGATGTTTACGAAATACTGACGGACTCATGCCCGACCAGCGATGAAAAGCATGAATAAACGATGCCGCCTCGCTATAACCAAGCAGTTGGGCTAATTGGTCAATTGACTGACTCGAATCTTTTAAATAGCTGCAGGCTTTTTGGTAACGCGCACGGTCTAATAATTGTCGAAATGATGTTTGTTCGGCACTTAATTGCCGCCGAAAACTCCGACCAGTCATGCCCATCACTTTCGCCACCGTATCCGCCGCAGGATAGCCGCCATTTAACAACTCTAAATACGCTAATACTTTGCCTGTTAAACCATCATATTTATAACGCTGCGCTAATAAGGCATCACATTGACGACGATAGAGTAAATTAGCGGTGCGATTAGCCGTTGAAAAAGGCAACTGCAAAATAAACTTAGGAATGCGAATTCGTGCCTCTGTTGTGCCAAAGCGTACAGGACATTGATAATAATCCTCATAGGCGCGATATTCTTTTGGACGAGGATAGGGCACCCAAATCTCCGCCGCTGCCGCTAAAATTTTTAGCCCCAATTGTGCTTGTAACTCGCGGAGTAATTTAATCGTCCCCGATAAATCGCCATCAATGAGAATACGACGTACACCTTCTTGCATGGGTAAAGGGCAAATCACCAAGGAAACAAAATCACCTTCATCGTCAATATGTAAACTGCCATGTAAATAGGTCAGTTGTTGATAATGTACGCCTGCTTGCATGGCTTCCAAGGTATTTTCACAAGTCATCAACAACATGGTTAATGCGCCATAACCTGCAGTCGAAATAGACTCACCAATACTTAAACCTGCCAACGGATTGTCAATCAGCGCAGCGACTTCTTGCAAAATCGCCATTTCTCGGTCGCGTTCTATTTCAGCCGCAGGATCTAAGGTTTCTAAATTAATACCATAACGCGCCAACACAGGTGTAGGGTCAACACCCAATAACGTAATACCCTGCAACATATACACTAAGCCAATCACTGACCGTCTACTCATGACTCACCTTTTCTTGATGTTATTTATCCATTTTGGCCAAAAATATCAATTATTGGCAAAGACTATCATATCCACAAAATAAATACGGGATATAAACTGCACGACAGTACCAATACAAACATGATTTTCGTCAAGAGGTGCAATATGACCAGTCAAGCAACGATTCCCACCCCCGTCACTGTGGTTGATGTCGCCATTATTGGTGCAGGCTTTGGTGGCCTGTGCATGGCCATTAAACTGCGTGAAGCAGGCAATGACAATTTTATCATTTTAGAAAAAGCGGCTGATGTTGGTGGCACATGGCGTGACAACAGTTACCCTGGCGCGGCGTGTGATGTGCAATCGCATATGTATTCGTTCTCTTTTGCGGGTAAAGCGGATTGGTCGAAGCGTTATGCACCGTGGTACGAAATTCAAAACTACATTCTCAAAACCACTGAAGACTATGGCATTCGTCCGTTTATTCGCTTTAATAGTAGCGTGTCAGGTGCTTCTTTCGACAAAGATACAGGGCGTTGGACTGTGACGACGCAGGATGGTCAAACCGTCATCGCCCGTCATTGTGTATTAGCCAGTGGCCCGCTGCATGTACCGAGCAAGCCCAAAATCAAAGGCTTAGAAAACTTTAAAGGCAAAGTATTCCACTCCGCAGAATGGGATCACAACTATGACTTAAAAGGCAAGAATGTCGTTTCTATTGGTACTGGTGGTAGTGCCATTCAATATGTACCTGAAATCGCGCCTGACGTAAAACAACTGTATGTTTTTCAACGCTCCCCTGCTTGGGTGATTCCGCGTGATGAACGGACATATTGGGACATTGAAAAAACCATCTTTGCTAAATTACCCGTCTTGCGTAAGCTCCATCGCGCACGCTTATATTGGACGAATGAATCGAGAGTATGGCCAATTTTTAATCCTGCCATTGCCAAAGGTTTACAAAAACTGGCCGAAGGTTTTATTCGTTTCCAAGTCAAAGACAAAGCATTAGCTCAAAAACTGACACCTGATTACACATTGGGCTGTAAACGCGTATTAATCTCCAATAAATACTTCCCAACCTTTAACCGTAAAAATGTGGAGTTGGTGACAGACGGCATTCAAGAAGTGCGTGAGAACAGTATTGTCACCAGCGATGGCGTATCTCGTCCTGCCGATTGCATTATTTTAGGGACAGGCTTTATTGTTGATCCGCGCATTTATATGAAAGGTTTCCCCTGCACAGGCTTACCTAATCATGACTTAATGCAAGACTGGAAAGATGGCGCAGAAGCCTATTATGGCGTGAGTGTGACAGGCTTTCCAAATTTACATCAACTTGTCGGGCCGAATACAGCTTTAGGTCATAACTCCATTATTTTTATGATTGAAGCGCAAGTGCATTACATTATGGAGTGCCTCAAAACCCTAAAAGAGAAAAATGCGGATTATTTAGATGTCAAACCCGATGTGCAAAAAGCCTTTAATGAAAAAGTGCAAGCGAATCTACAAGGCACTGTTTGGGATTCGGGTTGTTTAAGTTGGTATCAACAAGAAGGCGGTAAAAACTTTACTATTTGGCCGTGGTCAACATGGCGTTATTGGCTAGAAACACGGAAAGTCGATATGGATGCTTATCGTTGGGTAAAGTGTCAGCAAGCTAACGTTCAAACTGTTTCCATTCAGGCGGCTACGGCAACTACCACTCATTAAACCCTCCATGTGCTGCTATGAGAAATCGCCTCATAGCAGTCCTTAACTTTTAGATCACCTTGATTCTGTCACCTCAAAGATGACCCCGAACAATTCGTATTTAAATCTGATAAAAACGCCTACTACAACCCGTTAATGGTTCATGTTACGATTACGTTAAATAATTACAAAAATGTTGAGGATGGCCGGTATGCCGCGTTATTTAGCTTTAAAACTCACCGCGTTGATGACATTGTTTGTTGCTTTCCCCAGTTATGCTGCCAATGATAACGATGATGGCTTAGATGAAATACAAACAAAACTCGGCACTGAATGGGTATTGATCAAAAACGACCAATTACGCCAAATCAAAACCTACGTGAAACAAGAAGACGGTAAACGTTTCCGTTCATTTAAAGTAGATGCTGTATTAGATAGCACTTTAGAAACCGCAGTCCGTGTGATATTAGATGTTGAAAACTATAAAAAATGGTATTGGGAAATACTAGAAAGCCACATAATAAGAGCTAACTCACCGACTGAATATTACATTTACCTAAAACACCGTGCGCCATATGGTGTACCTAATCGTGATGTCGCTGGAGTACTACTCTTTGAGCCACAAAGCAAAGGTAAGAACTTTATTACTATGCGAGTAAAAGCAATTAAAGACCTTGTGCCCGAAAAGCCGCCGCTGGTCAGAATGGTTGCCGAAGACATGACACTTATTTATACGCCGTTACCAAATAACAAACTCCACGTTCAAGCCGAAGGATATGTTGACCCTGGTGGTAGAGTGCCTGGTTGGGCAAACAACTACATTCAGCGCAGTGCCCCATATAGTATTATGCTAGGCATATTACGCATGACTGAACATGAAAAATATCGTAACAGTAAAGAGCCTTTACCGTTCCCTATTAACAATTCACCTGATTAAGTCGCTTTTATACAAACAACAAGCTACTTCAATACGCATATGGATAGTGCTATCCTCAGCCTAGAAAATAAAAAATAATGGAGTTCAAACTATGCCACGCCGTTTTGCGTTCGCTCTCGCGATGTTGATGACGCTGTCTATTGCACCACCTCTTTACGCTGCCAACGATGATGATAGCTTGGATGACATTCAGGAAAAGCTCGGCAATGAATGGGTGTTGGTAAAGAACGATCAGCGTCGCAACATTAAAACCTATGCCAAACTAGAAGATGGCAAACGCTTTCGCTCGTTTAAAGTAGACGCCGTACTCGATAGCACAATGGAAGCAGGTGTGCGGGTGATGCTCGATGCCGAAAACTATACCAAATGGTATTGGGAAGTTTTAGAAGGCAAAATGCTCAAGGTTGTCTCCCCCACTGAATATTATATTTATCTCAAACATCGCGCTCCCTTTGGCCTACCTAACCGTGATGTTATTTTACACGCCATGATAGAGCCTCAGAAAAAAGGCAAAAATTTTATTAAGATGGTTGTCAAAGCTGAACCGAATTACATACCTGAAAAGCCACCATTGGTCAGAATGCTGGCCGAAGATATGATATTAACTTACACCCCATTGCCTAACAATAAAGTTCACGTTGAAGCCGAAGGCTATGTTGATCCAGGCGGGCGTGTGCCAGCATGGGCGAATAACTATATTCAACGCCAAGCACCATATAGTATTTTACTGGGTTTATTACGAATGATGGGTAATGATGAATATAAGCACGGTAAAACGCCATTACCGTTTCCAGTGTATAACTCGCCAGAATAATCCAATCTCTGTTTGAATAGAGACGTAATTAAGTTACGTCTCTATGGTTAAGAGTCTTTAAGACTTACACCGCCATTGCTTCAATACGCGCCGCTAAAATAAAATCACGCTCAGAAATGGCATTAATTTCATGAGTAATCAGCTCAATAACCACGTGGCCATAAACATTTGACCATTCAGGATGATGATTTAAGGTTTCAGCCAGCATCGCCACTTTCGTCATAAAGGCAAAGGCCAAAATAAAACTACCGAATTCAAATTGTTTTTTTAACTTGCCATCAACTAACTGCCAAGCTCGTCGGGTATCGGTGTTTAAATCTGCTAGTTTTTGTAGCACTTCTGCATCAGTCAGTTTAATAGTCGCCAATCTTATTTCTCCTAGGTTGGCTGACCATTATCTTATCTTTTGCCGTGGTATCAATATGACAAGCTTAGGATTTACGGCATACAGCAACGCTTAAATTTTTGGCCGCTACCACAAGGACAAGGGTCGTTACGACCTGTTCGGGCATATAGCCTCGCCAACTCATCGGCTAAACGACGTAATTCAAGGCCAACTTGGGCATATTCTAATAACGCCGTCGATAACACTTGATCGGCTGCAAACGCTAATTTTGCTTTTAAAGACTCAGGATCATCTGCTTCGGCTAAGCCTTGGGGAATATCAGAAAATAAGGTAATAATCGCAAGAATAGAATCGAGTGTGTCTTGCAGACTAGAGTCATCATCCAAATCAATATCAACACTGGCTTCTGCCCAAATATCTTCCAACCAATCATGACCAATCAATAAGCCTTCGCACCATTGGCTTAATGGCTTTATTAACTCAGGATCTTCGCTATAGATATATTCTTCGGAAAAGAGGATTGATTTGGTGATGAGTTGATGCTGTGCATCTTGATAAAATTTCAGCATCACCGCTAAAAAACGTTCTAAATCTTCTTGTGTTTCGAAAGGCTCTTCGCCCTCTTTAACTTCGCCTAAGACGACTGGCAGCCAATCTTGGGTCATTAATGCCGCAGGACTACTCATCACCGCCCACAAAAACCCCCGTAATTGATGAACATTGAGTGCGTCGTCAGCACAACGATCCGAAGCTAATAATTCCGTTAAATAACGGACATCTTCTGCCGTTGGCGATTCATGAGTGGTGGTCATCGTGTGGTCTTTTTAGCCTGTTGCGGGTCATTAATGCGCGGCATTATACATTATAAGGTCTTAGTCTTCACTTTTAGAACGGGTTTGTAATGGAAAATTCACCCATTTCCACGGTTGTAACGCCCCGGTCACCATGCCCAACAAACCCAGCATTAAACCGAGAGTTAAAGGCTCATCTAAAATCGGCACCGCTAAAGAAGCGGCTAACATCGGTGCTAGTGCCAAAAAGCAACCGACGGTGAATGCCCCTAAACGTCTTGCTGCTTCAATAAACGTGACCATGGCGACAATAACAACCAGAATGCCTTGAAATCCTGCTTGCAAAGCAATGACAGGCCAAGAGGCTTGCGCCAAACCACTAGGTAAAAATAACCAATAAATCGGCATATATATAACAGCGGAAATCATCGCTACGCCAACAGTGGCAGCAATTGGCGGCATTTGCCAACGTTTTAACAGTGCCGAAAAGGCTGCCCATGAAGCCGATGCCCCCAAAAACATGACATCACCCCAACCAAAGTGCATATTCGGGTTTTGCGCTTCAATCACTGCCATTGCGCCAATGCCAAAAGCGATACAACTGAGACCTAGCCAACGGTCACGAGTCATGTGTTCGCCAACAATCATCCAGCCCATAAAGGCCGTCCAAAAGGGCAAAAAGCCATGTAGAAAAATCGCACCATGCGCCGCAGGAGCTAAGCTAAAACCGACATAGGCAAGCATGGCATAACCCAAACCGCCCAAGATCGCCACTACGACAAATTTCCAATTGAAGAATTGGCGAATATCCATTTTTAGCAGGACATAGGGCAGTAAAACCACGGTTGCCGTGCCAAACCGTAAAGCAGTGGTATCCCACGGCGTTAATACACTTTTACCTGCAAGGCGCGAGATGAGAATAAAACTAGCCCACACCGTCAGCGTAAATAACACTAAACCGTAACCTACCCATTTTTCACGCTGCGTCGGGGTCATACTTTACTCTTTTAGGTCTTACGCGGTTATCGCTTATTTGTTCGCATTTCAGCCGCTTTAGGCGGCTTCATGCTCGCAAAACGCGCTAATCGAGGGTCGATGCGTCAGACCTGTCTTTGTCGAAACGCTTCATACAAAGCCACACCTGTCGCGACACTGACATTCAAACTTTGCACACTGCCCTGCATGGGGATATACGCTAATGAGTCACAATGTTCACGGGTTAAACGGCGCATTCCTGTGCCTTCTGCACCCATGACGATGGCTAATGCACCCGTGAGATTTAAATCATAAATCGGTTTGGCTTCGGGCGTGAGAGCTGTACCGACACACCAAACGCCTGCATCAGCTAATTGTTTTAACGTACGCGCTAAATTGGTCACTTGAAAAAACGGTAACACTTCGGCTGCACCCGATGCCGTTTTACGCACGACAGGCGTTAAGGCAGCGGATTTATCACGCGGGGCAATCACACCATGTACACCCACGGATTCAGCAGTACGTAAACACGCGCCCAAGTTGTGCGGATCAGTGATGTTATCTAACACCAATAAAAATGGCGGCACGGTCAAACTGGCTAATAAGTCTTTTAAATCATCTTCATTTAATGCGGTCGCGACCCGCGCACGAGCCACCACACCTTGATGTTGGCCATTAAACGCCAGTTGGTCGAGCTTGTCGCGGTTGACGGCTTGTACGGCGAGGCCATGTTGTTTGGCTAATTCGAGGACAGCTTGTAGACGTTCATCGTCACGGCTATTGAGAATAAAGACATCCAATACCTGTTCGGGATGATGAGTCAGTAAGGCTTGAACCGTGTGTAAGCCGTAGATGTTTTCTGTTTTAGCCATGATCGTGCGCGCATTAAAAGTGAATGCGCGGATTGTGCCATTAAGCGGATTGCTTTGGGGATTTTATCTCAGCATTTTTCCATAACCCTCCCTAAAACTCGGATATAAAAACCGATACCCCAATTCTTTAATCCGATTATTACGAATACGACGATTCGCGCCACCCTGCCCCTGCACTTTAGCCACGGGCGGCAAATCCAATTCCTGAGCTATCCAATCTAAGACTTCATCTTGCAAACACGGATAATCATCCACGCCCACATAACAGCTTTCTAACTCTCGTCCTTGTTGATGTTGATTTAACAGAAATACCAACAAACCCGCGGCATCAGCAACATGAATACGGTTTGTCCATTGACCCACATTCACGGGTTTACCCGATTCCACCCAACGAATTAAACGTAATCGCCCTTCACCATAAATCCCGCCAAAACGCACAACACTCGACAACCAATATTGCTGCACCAACTGTTCTGCCACGCATAATACTTGGCCATTAAACCCTTTTGGATGGGTTGGTGTGTTTTCATCCACCCATTGACCATCTTCCTCGCCGTAAACGCTGGTTGAAGAAACAAAAAAAACATGCTTCAACGAATACGCCTCTAAAGCAGTGCGAATATGATTCACCCCATCAATAAAGGTCTGTTCATACGCTGCTTGATGACTACTATCAGGACTTAAAATGATATAAACATAATCTAGCTCAGCGATTGGCAAGCTAAACGGTTGACTAATATCGGCCTGTAACATTGTTACATTAGGCAAAACATGAACCGAACGGCGTACTCCATAGACGGTATGGCCGTCACTGGCTAATAACAACGCCAAACGGCTACCGACATCGCCACATCCCACAATTAAGATATTTGCCATTTTTACCTAATAATCATAAGCTTAGTTAGTTTATAGGCCCTCACCCCAACCCTATCCCTCAGGGAGATGGAGTTTAAATTAGTGAGAGGGTTGCTTCTTTACTACGGGATCGCCCCATGACACTCACCGATTTACGCTATTTAGTCACACTTTCCGAGGTTCGTCACTTTGCCAAAGCTGCTGAAGCGTGTTTTGTCTCACAACCGACTTTGAGTATTGCCATCAAAAAACTCGAAGAAGAATTAGGCATTACCTTGTTTGAGCGTCATCGGCACGAGGTTTTAGTCACGCCCGCAGGTGAGCGTATTATTCAACAAGCAAAAGTGGTACTGCACGAAAGCGAACATCTTAAACAATTAGCACAAGCCGAACATGATCCCTTTGCCCAACCCTTACGTTTAGGCGCGATTTTTACCGTTGCGCCATATATCTTTCCGACCTTGATTCCTAAATTACATCAAACCGCGCCGACATTATTACTGTATTTAGAAGAAAACTATACCGCTGTTTTAGCCGATAAATTAGCAGCGGGTGATTTAGATGTCATTTTAGTCGCCGCCCCGTTTGAGCAAATAGAAACGCACAGCCAGAACTTATTTAGTGAAGAGTTTTGTTTATTACTACCCAAACAACACGCATGGGCCGATAAAAACGACATTGCCGCCTGTGATTTAGCCAGCGCACCGATGTTAATGCTCGGAGAAGGCCATTGTTTCCGTGACCAAATTTTAGCCTCATGCCCGATGAATAACCCCAAACTCAGCAATGGTAACTCATTGGAAACCTTACGTTTTATGGTGGCAAATGGCTTAGGTTTAACGTTAATTCCCGCGATTAGTGTGCCTTATTTAATCAATGATAGCTTAATCAGCAAACCCATCACTCCTGCATCGACGCGACAAGTAATGGCGGTGTGGCGACGACGTTTCCCCCGTCCGCAAATTATTCATGTTTTAATACAAGCCTTACAACAACTTAACTTGGCGGGAAGTCAGCCGTTATGACGCATTTATTGGCGCATACCTCGGTACAACAGTTAAAAGGTGTCGGCGCGGCTTTAGCCGAAAAACTCGCGAAATTGGGTTTAACGACGCTGCAAGATATGATGTTTCATCTCCCACGTGACTATGAAGACCGTAGCCGCATTAGCCCGATTTGTGCGGGTCATGCAGGTGCAACGTTAATGCTAGAAGGTGAAGTGTTAACGTGCGAAGTGGCCAAAGGTAAACGACAATCGTTGGCGGTACGTTTTGGCGATGGCACAGGCACAATCACCTTACGTTTTTATCATTTTTTCCCACAGCAAAAAGAGCATTTTCAGCGCGGCGTACGGATGCGCGTGTTTGGTGAAATTCGTTTAGGCGCGAGTGGTATGGAAATGTATCACCCCGAATACAAAACCGTCACCGTCAATGAGCCCTTACCCGATGCCAATCTGACAGCGATTTACCCAACCACAGAAGGCTTAACCCAAATCCGATTACGGCAACTCATGGCAGAAGCCCTACGTCACGCCTCGCCACAAACCTTGCCCGAACTTATGCCAAGTTACGCTAATAATCGTTTAGATTTATTATCGGCATTGCACATTGTCCATACTCCCCCTAGCGATAGTAATCGCGAGTTGTTGTTATCAGGCATTCATCCCGCGCAACAGCGTTTAGCCTTTGAAGAGTTAACGGCTCACCAAATTTCGTTAATGCAACGTCGCCAACATATTCAATCCATTCCCTCGCCTACCTTAAAAATCGACTGTCCCTTAGCACAACAACTACTCGCTAAACTGCCCTTTCAACTCACCAATGCCCAACGACGGGTCTGGGGCGAAATTGCCACTGACTTAACCCTCAACAAACCGATGTTAAGACTGATTCAGGGCGATGTCGGTTCGGGCAAAACCGTTGTCGCGGCATTGGCGGCTTGTCATGCAGTGGCGAGTGATTGGCAAGTGGGCTTAATGGCACCCACAGAGATTTTAGCTGAACAACATTTTGTTAATTTTAGTGCATGGTTTAACGATTTAGGGCTGCCCGTGGCGTGGCTCAGTGGCAAACAAGGAGTCAAAGAACGTAATACGTCTTTGGCTAAAATCGTCTCTGGCGAAGCGAAAATCATCGTTGGCACTCATGCCTTATTTCAAGAAAGTGTGCAGTTTGCGCGTTTGGGTTTAGTGATTATTGATGAACAGCATCGTTTTGGCGTTGACCAGCGTTTAGCATTACGACAAAAAGGCGAAAAATTTGGCTTATCTCCGCATCAATTAGTGATGACCGCCACCCCAATTCCTCGCACTTTAGCGATGAGTGCTTATGGCGATTTAGATACCTCTGTGATTGATGAATTGCCACCGAATCGTACACCTGTAACGACAGTTGCTTTATCGAATGCGCGTCGTGCGGAAGTGATTGAGCGCGTGCGTGCCAACTGCCAAACAGGTAAACAAGCGTATTGGGTGTGTACTTTGATTGAAGAGTCGGAACAGTTAGAAGCCCAAGCCGCCGAAGCGATTTATGAAGAACTGCAAAAAGAACTACCCGAACTGAAACTGGGTTTAGTGCATGGCAAACTGAAGGCCAACGACAAGCAAGCGATTATGAAAACCTTTAAGCTCGGCGAATTAGATTTATTGGTGGCGACGACAGTGATTGAAGTAGGTGTTGATGTGCCGAATTCGTCGTTGATGATTATTGAAAATGCCGAGCGTTTGGGTTTGGCACAGTTACATCAATTACGTGGTCGCGTGGGGCGTGGTAGTGCCGTCAGTTATTGTGTTTTGATGTATCAAGCCCCGTTATCACACATGGGACAAGAACGCTTAGCCATTATGCGCGCTACTACCGATGGCTTTGTTATTGCCGAAAAAGATTTAGAAATTCGCGGGCCGGGTGAAGTATTAGGGACAAGGCAAACGGGTTTAGTGACTTTTAAAGTGGCGGACTTAAATCGTGACCAACAACTGTTAAAGACGGCGCAACAGTTGGCTAAGACTATGCAGAAAGATCTGCCGCAACAGGCGCAGGCGTTGGTGCATCGGTGGCTGCCGAATGCGCCGAAGTATGTGGCGGTGTGAAGAATAGAGCCATCAACCCCACCTGTCCCTTTTAGCACAAACAATGGCCGCCAAAGCCACCTCTCTCACATTTACTAAAAACCTTATTAACAGTAGGCTTATCAGCCTCCGCTCGCCCCAACAAATGAACCGCTAAAGACACCCTCGTGGAGCCTATTGAATGCCCAATTCAACTCATCATACCAGCCTCGACCAACTCAACGCCGTCAACAGCCACGACTTTGTCACCATTTACAGCCCCAAAACAACGGCCGATGTCGCCACATTAATTAACATCTTGCAATACAACCGCGACTATTTTATTGAGCAAATCGCTCTACGCGGCGTACTGTTATTTCGCGGTTTTTCGCCTAGTAATCCAACGGAATTTCACGACATCATTACTCAAGGCTTAGGCTTAGAGCCGTGGAACGCCTTCAACACCCAAAATATGCCTGCCATGGTCGGCAGTTGGATGCGTAAATACACCGAAAACTTACTCGGTGCAGGTGATTATCGTCGTTATTTAGAAAAAAATACCGTGCAACTCGGCCCTGTTGAATCGTCAGTACAAGGGCCACATACCGAAGGTGGTATTCGCTCCGAACGCTCGCGCTATATTGCGCTGTGTTGTTTTGAACCTGCGCCTCATCTCGCCGAAACAGGCATGGTAGATTTGCATCAAGTCTATAAAGAGCTGCCCGAAACGACACGGCAAAAATATCATAAGGCATGGAATCGTTTTTACTATATTACGGGGCGTAAAGTGCACGTCCTCGACAAAATGCTGTTAGCCAAAAGCCCATTTACAGTGATTACGCGTAAAGATGGCTTTGCCCATTTAGCCCTACCACCTTGCCCAATGGTTTGTTCTGTACCCGAAACAGGTGATTTATGTTTACAACCTTGGGCTTTTGCCAAAAATACTAATGATACCGCTCATGCCTCAGCAGTAGCCAACTTCACAGGACGGGGTGAAATCCTCAAAGACTCCACAGCCGATGGTATGAATTTAACGTGGGAACTATGCGACGACAAAGGCCAGTCTATTGCGTGGAGTGCCTCCGAACAACGCGAGATGTTTGATCGTATTTTTGAACGGGCGTTTTTAATGGCATGGCAAAAAGGAGATATTGCGCTAGTTGATAATATTCGTATTGGCCATTGGCGCATGAACGGCGAGCAAGGCAATCGCAAATTAGTCCAAATTCAAGCGAATGCCTTTAATGCGGATTTATATCAGGCGCAAATCCCTCCAAACCTCCCTTTACAAAGGGAGGCTTCTTTTTAGTTCTCCCCTTTAGCAAAGGGGAGTTAGAGGGGATTTGTTATTTCTTCCCTTTTAACAAATCACCCAAACCTGCAAATGCTTTACTGGTGGCTATCGCAATCGGTTTTTCGTGCGCAAAACTGGATTGAGTTAAATGTTTAGAGTGTTCTTCGTCGTGGCAGTAGACGCACAATAACTCCCAATTACTGCCATCTTCGGGATTATTGTCATGGTTGTGGTCGCGATGATGCACCGTCAATAAATGCAAGTTCGGGTATGCAAATTCACGAGAACAACGACCACAAACGTGTGGATACATTTTTAAAGACTTTTCTCGGTAGCCTTGCTCACGTTGTTCAATATTGCGCCGTGCATCGGCTACCGTTTTATCATGCAACGACATAATTCACTTCCTCTCTAGCGTTTAAGCTGTTACTGCATTTTTTCGTGCTTTCGCCCATTTTAGAGCCTGACGTACAGGTCTGGGCACATCAGGTTGTAAAAACTTAGCCGCGTTGTTAAACCACATCAGCAAGCCAAAATCACCTTCCATTTTAATATCCCCTGCTTGCATGCCCTTCATAAAGGCCATTGGCGAGGCTTTACTTAGGGTTTTAATTGCGTATTCATCATCTTTAAAACTTAAAACAAAATCGGGCTTGAGATGCGCTTGGGCATGAGAACGAATGCGACGATTTTTGATGGAAAAATAACGCACCGTTTGACTATCAAAGGTTTGCAGTTGAATAACAAAATCACGGTGATGCAACATCGCCATAAATCCCGCACTATGATGCGAAAGATATTGCATCCGCCCCGCCATAAATAACAATAACAATTGAAACTTATTCATGCTGCACCCTTTGATTGACTGGGGACTTACGCGTTTTAGTCGTAAGTCCTGTTATTTTAATGGAGACAAGACTTACGCATTTCATCGAAATTAGCGCGTTTTGTGAAATAAAGAATCGTTGGCAACGATTCTTTATTGAGCAAATAAGCGATAACCGCGTAAGTCATAAAAGAATGCTGAAATGTAACAGTTATTGCGATGACTCCCAAGCCCCTAAACCTCATCACGCTCAGCAAATGCTTTTTCAAAGAAGGAAATCAACCACAAAGTCAGTGAAGCGACGGCTAAAAAAGCAAAAACACCATTAAAAACATGCCACGCAGGCGGCAAAACATAAGTAAAGACATGAATCAGTTGTGATAACGCCCACGAACATAATGCCCCCACTGCGGCCGCAAAAATCCATATCCGATGCTGGGTCATCATCACCAATAAAGTCGTCGTTACAATCGAGAGTATTAACATTGTTTTTCTCCGTTTGGTTTGCCAAACCAATATAAGAAATAACCATGACAACAAGAAGTAGGCAAAACCTGCGAAACGACGGCCTGTGTCGTCGAGTTTTTGACGACATAATTTGTCGCTACAGCTCAAAGAATGGCTTGTTTTATCCCCGTGACATGTTAATTTTAGGCAAGTTTTAGCGAGGGTTTACAAAATGATGAGCAAGGAAAAAGCCAGTAGCTTGCATCGCCAGTGGCTAACACTACAGCGACTCCCCCAAGGTAAATGGGTAGGCACAGCAGACATTCAACTGATGTTAGAGCGCGAAGGCGTACAAGTAAGTTTACGCACCATTCAGCGGGATTTAAACCAATTGGCTGAACGTTTTCCCTTAGAAAACAATGGTGCAAGTCCACAAGGTTGGCGATGGCGTGCTGACGCGCAAATTTCCAGTTTGCCACACATTAGCACTAGTCAAGCGGTGACCTTTTTGATGGTCGAAGAACATCTGCGCCATTTGTTGCCCCCCAGTTTATTAGATGAACTGCGTCCGTGGTTTGATATGGCGCAACGTGCGGTTAATCACAGTGATAATCAAGGCCGTCATTGGTTAGACTGCGTGCGAATTATTCCCCCGACTCAGCCACTTATTCCGCCTACGGTTAAGCGCGAAGCGCAACAAGCGATATATGAGGCGTTATTAGCCAATAAACAACTAACCGTAAGCTATCAACGCCGTTACGATAAAACTTCAGCGGAATACACACTCAACCCTTTAGCCATTGTCCAACGTGGCCCTGTGATCTATTTGGTCTGTACACGCACAGATAGCCCGAAAATCCGTTTGTTCGCGCTTCAACGTTTTGTTGCGGCGGAGTTATTAAAAACAACCTCTATTATTCCCACAGATTTTAATATTGATGATTATTTAGCGACAGGTGCTTTAGGGTTTGGCTCGGGAGATACCATTCGACTTAAAGCGCTATTTACCAAAGCGGTCGGTGATCATTTGTATGAAAGTAAACTGAGTGACGATCAAGTGATTAGCGAAACCACCGACGATCGTTTGTTAGTTGAAGCGACCGTTAAAAATACCCAACAATTAGTTTGGTGGCTGAGAGGATTTGGGGATGCAGTGGAGGTTTTAGAGCCTTCGTTAACACCCTAAAAAATCAATCTGTTACCGCGCATACCCCGTGTATGCGCACGATTCTCCACGCTACACTTGTGCATTTGTAACAAAATATATCAAGCATAAAAACTCTCAGTTTTTTCCTAATGATTTTATACATCTATATATACACGCTTATATACAGCCATACTTTAGCTATAATATCAGTATGTTGAATCTATTTTTCAATACGCCATATATGGCAGGAAGAATCAACAAAATGGCAGGAAATGACAATATAATTATTTATTCACGCCAAAAACTTATCATTTCGCGCCATTCGTCGCTATTTTAATACTGTTTATCTTAATTCATTTTCGCTAAGATGCGCTCAACCAATCGACACTGACGTTGAATTGGTCAATTAAAACAAGGCTTAAATAGCCCTAAAACTACAACAATATCGACTTTACGCTCAAACATACAATCGCAAACAGAAGGCTTAAAACGAATAGCCATCTGATGGCTTTGTGTTGCGTAAATTTGACTCTAATGAGACATTTTATGAAGCATTTATTTGGACAAACCATTGCTAAGGCTTTATTGGTTGGCACTTTATTAGGTACGGCATCGGTAGCTTCGGTTGCTAATGCCGCAGTTGGCGTATTTCCAACGTCAACCTTCAACAATTTAGACTACGGTTTGTACTGGTATGGCGATGCCGACAACTGGCAAAAAGCTGTTCCGAATCAAAGCAATGCTTATTATACCGCTAGCAAACCCACCGTGATTTATATTCATGGCTGGCAAAAAGGCTCAAGTGCCGCGCAAAATCGTGAAACATTCAATCGTAAAGATGCAGGCGGCCCAGACTTAGATTTGGCTCATGCTTGGCGTGCAGCGGGCTACAATGTCGGCATTATGTATTGGAATCAGTTTGCTGATGAAGATGAAGTGAAAGACGCTGAAGCCAAAATTTGGTCTGCTACTGCAACGCGCGCCATGCGTTGGAAGAATGTGGCGGGTGTTTACAGCACAGGCCCAACACAATCGGTCACTGACTTGCTATTTACTAGTTATAAAGACAACTTAGCAGGCTACACAGGCAGTAACATTCGTATTCTTGGCCACTCATTGGGAAACCAAGTCGCGATTGCTCTAACCAAAAAAATCAGTGATGCCGTGGCAATAGGCTCAATCAATAGCAAACTTTTGCCAAAACGTGTGGCCTTACTTGATCCATTCTATTCACAAAGCGGCAAAAGCTATTTAGGCAATAAATGGACTGGCCAAGTGTGCCGTGAATATGTGACCAACCTTAAAACCAAAGGCGTTATTTTTGAAGCTTATCGCACCTCGGCTGCAAGCAGCTCTGGCTTTATTGGCGACAGCAATACTGACTTAATGAAAATGACAGCTTTTACTGAAATGAAAACAGCGTACTTCAACCTGACTCAACAAACACAAAAACATAACGCTGCTGTTTGGCATTACTTGTGGTCTTTTACTTACAATGCGCCAGTTATTACAGGTACTACCAACCAAGCAGCTTCTGCTAAAACATCAGATGCACGTATTGCGACCTTAATGAGTAGCACGAAAAAACTGATGCACGATCAAGGCACAACGACTAAAGAGCCGTCTGACGACACGTTTACAGAAGCGGCTCGTTAATAAGACCTTAGCTTCTACCTACAAGGCGTTAATGAGTCCGTCATTAACGCCTTTTTTAACCCTGAATCATACTCAACGCCACCGCTTCCGCGACTTTAATTCCATCCACACCCGCCGATAAAATGCCACCCGCATAACCAGCCCCCTCACCCGCAGGAAACAAGCCTTTGACATTCAAACTTTGGCAATTATCGCCACGGGTAATACGCAGGGGTGAAGATGTGCGTGTTTCAACACCTGTTAACACAGCATCTTTCATGGCAAAACCTTTGATTTTTTTATCAAAAGCAGGCAATGCTTCACGAACCGCTTCGATCACGTAATCAGGCAGACAAGTGCTTAAATCACACCAATTGACCGCAGGTTTATACGACGGCTCAACCGAACCTACCTGAGTAGAAGATTTTCTTGCCAAAAAATCACCCACTAATTGTGCAGGTGCGGCATACGTACCACCGCCTAATTCAAATGCTCTGGACTCCCAAAAGCGCTGAAAGGCAATGCCGCCTAATGCACCACTTTCTGGGTAATCGTTGGGATTAATTTCAACAACAATCCCTGCATTAGCATTCCGTTCATTCCGCGAATACTGGCTCATGCCGTTAGTGACCACACGATTAGGCTCAGACGTTGCCGCCACCACCGTACCCCCAGGGCACATACAAAAACTATAAACCGAACGGCCATTACTGGCATGATGAACCAATTTATAATCCGCTGCGCCCAATAAAGGATGGCCTGCGAACTTACCAAAACGACAACGATCAATTAAGCCTTGCGGATGTTCAATCCTAAAACCCACCGAAAATGGTTTGGCTTCCATAAACACACCACGTTCATGCATCATGGCAAAACTATCACGCGCACTATGTCCCAAGGCGACAATAACATGATTGCTTCGTAAGACTTCACCGCTCGCTAGCTTGACTCCGCGCACTTGCCCCCTATTATCACCATCAAAGTCAATTTCAAGGTCAATCACACGTTGCTGAAAACGGATTTCACCACCCAAAGACTCGATGGTTTGACGAATCGTTTCTACCATCGTCACTAATTTAAATGTGCCTACATGCGGCTTATTAATAAATAAGATTTCTTCGGGTGCGCCTGCTTTGACAAACTCGTCTAACACTTTACGGCCTAAATGCTTAGGATCTTTGATTTGACTGTACAACTTGCCATCGGAAAATGTGCCTGCTCCACCTTCACCAAATTGCACATTGGACTCTGGATTTAACACATTTTTACGCCACAAACCCCATGTATCTTTGGTGCGTTCGCGTACCGCTTTGCCGCGCTCTAGCACAATCGGTTTAAAGCCCATTTGCGCCAACACTAAAGCAGCCAAAATACCACAAGGGCCAAAACCGACAATAATCGGACGCTCAGTTAAACCTTCAGGTGCTTGGGCAACAAACTTATACGCCATATCCGGTGTGGCTTTGACATGGGCATGACCGACGAACTTAGCCAACAATTGCGCTTCGTTTTTGACTTCCACATCAATAATGTACGTCAGAATAATTGCGCTCGATTTACGCGCATCATAACTGCGTTTATGAATGGTGTAGCCCAGCAAATCAATTGCAGGGATCGCTAACCGCTCAACGATGGCAGCCGTGATGGCCTCTGGTGCATGGTCTAAAGGCAGTCTAAGTTCGGTCAAGCGCAACATGAGGGAATCCGTGAGGGCAAATACAAAAAACAGGCAGGCAGTGATGATCAAAGATCATTAACCATATTAGGCGCGATTATAGCCGAAAAAGACACAACTGGCGGTAGCACTGAGCGGATTCACCGCTCTGCCTTCAAGACTGACGCGTATAGGTCAATTTTTTACCTTTATAATTTAAGGCCATTGACCGAGTCGATTGAATTTTTTCAGATGCACAAACAAAACCAAGTGCTACCATTTTTTGGGTAAATTGCGCTTGTTGACGACGATTAGGGTCAATAATAATCACTGTCACATTCACGCTGGCATGTAAATCAATAAACGCCGATAACAATTCAGGATGATTAGGTTCATACAGTAAATCACTGCCAATCATTAAATCGAATTTTCCTAAAGCAAGGTCTGGTATTGCCCAGTCACTACAGACAAAAGGGATATCGGCTAAATGATTACTGTCACTGTTGCTATCTAAAAAGCTATGCGCTAAAGGATGATAATCACTGGCGGTAATATTGGCGCCACGACGCGCCGCCACCAAACTTGCCAAGCCTAAACCACAGCCCATTTCTAACACCCGCAATCCTACTAGCGCCTGCACATCCATAATATCCGCCAACATCAGCGACGACGGCCAAACCACACCAAATAACGCCCATGTTGCCGAAGAAATACCTGCCAACTCGGCTAAACCATTGATATCTTCGTACTCTTGACGGTCTTTTAATGATCGAATGGCATAGTCATGTAAACCCACGATAATGGTATCTATTTTCACTTGATACGCGGACATAGTGACTTGCTCATTAATTTATTTAGAGGTGAGCAAATCAAGAGGGCAAAGAGTTTTTTAGGAATCGTTGTCGAAATGGGTATTTCACGAGGAATGGACAGTATATAGGCTTTTAGCGATGGCTCTAAAACTGATTTGTACGTTGTAGGGGCGTTTGTACGATGTAAGGGCGATTCATGAATCGCCCCTACTGATGCTATTTTATTCGCGTCAGACTGCGACTCGCTTGCAGTTTATTATCCAACACCATCAACGTCGATTTAAACGCCGCTTTTGCCACCCAACCCGATAGTTTTGACACCAATCGCGGTTGCCAAACAGAAGGCACTCTAAAAGTAGAAGACCACGTGACTTCCGTCATCGTCCCGCGTTTTTTAAAACAGAAACTGCCTATTTGATGTTCAAAATACGGTCGAGCTTCTAAAATTTTATAATCCACTCGTTTAGGACGGTCAAAAGAGACAAACTCCTCTTTAAACCACATTACCCCTAATTCCACTTCCCGCATCGTGCCGACTCCATCTTTCTCTTTAGCCGATGCAGGCCGAATACGCTCAACATGAATTAACCGTGACACATACGGATATTTATCCGCATTAATAACGGCTTCAAATACTTCGTTAATCGGGGCATTAAACAGATGGGTCACCGAAATAGTGGGCAAATTGGTATCTCCTAGAAGTGAAGTCGCGAAAAATCCTTAAAGCTGCTTTTCGATACGGCGGTCAGGAATAAACCACATTGCCGCAACAGACACATACAAAGCAACAGACAACCACGCATTCACAAAAGCCAAGGGAATCGCCAAAGCATAAGCAACAACCGAAATAATACCCTTGTAATCTTTCCCTAATGCAACCGCTAAAGTAGAGTTTTTGCCTTCAACGGCGATTAACATCCGTGCCAAAATAAAATAAGCAATCGCCGCCATCAATAACACAAAACCGTATAACGCCACAGGTGTAGCGGCAAAATGATTTTCACCCATCCATCCCGATGCAAAGGGAATGAGTGATAGCCAAAATAACAAATGCAGATTTGCCCACAATACACGACCATCAACTCGTTGAGCTGCGTGTAATAAATGATGGTGATTATTCCAGTAAATGCCGACATAAATAAAACTGAGCACATAACTGATAAAGACTGGATACAGAGCCAATAGTGCCGACAGCTCCGCATCGTGTGGCACTTTTAGCTCTAAGACCATAATGGTGATAATGATGGCGATGACACCATCACTAAAAGCTTCTAGACGATTTTTATGCACGGTAAGACTCAGCACACAAGAGGATTGTGGGCTGAGTTTAACATAGCCATATCAGATGAGTTAACGAGGTGTAATACAATCAAATCAAATCAAATCAAATCAAATCAAATTAAATCAACCAAGCAGGAACCTGCTTACCCAACTCCGCTTTTAACGCAGCATCACCCGCAAAAGAACCCGTTAAGGCAAAACCTAACAGCACGCCCTCACTGTTTTTAAACAAGGCTTTGACACTATTACCGTCTTGCACTTCTAACAACCATTCACCTTGCATGTGTGGGAACGCAGGAGCAACCACCACAGGACAGACTGGCGTTTTCACTTGTACAGGCATCGCCGCATAACTAATCGGTGTCTCTTGACCCGATAAAGTTTTTGCCAAGGCACGCGCACCTGCCATTAACGGCAACACATAAGGCAACACTAAGCCATCGACTTCAGCACAATCACCCAGCGCGTATATATCAGGCTGACTGGTGGCTAATAAACGATTCACGACTACACCACGATTCACTGCCACGCCCGCCTCTTTAGCCAGTGCAATACGTGGACGTAAACCAATCGCGGACAACACAATATCACCCGAAATTTCTTGGCCATCGGACAATACCGCGCGTACACCCTCACCGTTTTTATAAACGGCTTGTACACTCACACCAAAATGAAAGGTCACACCTAAACCTTCTAAGGCGTTACCCACTGCGTGCGAGGCGATTGCAGGCAACAACGCAGGTAACACACGACCCACAGGCTCAATAAGCTGTACTGAATAGCCGCCATTACTTAGGTCGTTAGCATATTCGCAGCCAATCAGACCGCCACCAATGACGATGACATTTTTTTTGCCTGCGGCGGCTTGTTGAAACTTGGCGTAATCCAACAAATCATTCACAGTATAAACACGTTCTAAACCATCACCCGCTAACGGCGGTTGAAATGGGTCTGCGCCCAAGGCTAACACCAATTTATCATAAGCCAGTACATCGCCATTGACGGTGACTGTTTTGGCTACGGCATCAATGGCACTCACTGAGGCAAAAGTACGGATATCCGCTTTTAATTGCTCAGCCATTTGCTCGGCGGTTTGCATCGCTAATTGGTCAGCCGTTTTGCCTTTGGTATAACCTGTGGACAGCATCGGTTTAGAGTAATTACGGCCATCATCACGGGTAATAATGACCAAATCGCTAGTAGGGTTAAGTTTTCGCCATTCGCGAGCGAGGTTATAACCCGCTAATCCTGTGCCAATAATGACTAATGCCATGATGATGCTCCACTAAATTCAATAAATAATAAGGGCGCGAAAATGCGCCCTTGGTCTGATAAGCCTTAAGGTGATGTAAAAATCACCGTTAAAGTTATAGCTCGACCATTTCAAAATCGTCTTTACCTACGCCACAGTCAGGGCAAACCCAATCGGCTGGCACGTCGTCCCATTTTGTGCCTGCGGGCACGCCATCCCAAGGCATACCAACAGCTTCATCATAAATAAAACCACAAACGATACATTGCCACTTTTTCATGTTAGAACCTCGTTAATTGGGCGAAATTTTTAGGCCGCCTACGTTACGCACAAATGCGACACTTTGCAATCTTAACATTATACGATGTCAAGTTTACCACGGCCTGCTTTTACTATTACTATGGAAAACACCTAAAAACCTTTGTGTGACTCCACAAATTATTGCGCTTGCACTGCATCCAAACGTGCACGGTAATGATTGGCGTGACGCTCTTCTACTTTAGCTAAGGCAGCAAAACGCTTCGCTGCTTTTTCTAAAACCTTGGCAAACGCTTCGGCATGCTCTTTCGATTCTGCGATTTGCTCATCAAACTCTTTAATCGCATCTGGCTTACCTTCAGCAATGGCAGTTGCCAAAAAGCTTGGGTACATTTCGGTGTATTCGTAAGTTTCACCTGCAATGGCCATTTCTAACATTTTCGCAGGATTCAAACTACTGGCTGGGTACAATAAATCCAAATGGCCAAAAGCATGTTGGATTTCTTGTTTTGCTGTTTCTTCAAAAGCGTGGGCAGTATCTTCGTCACCCATAGCGCGAGCTAATTTGGCGAAGTAGCTATACTTCATAAAGGCCATAGATTCGCCTGCAAACGCGCCTTCTAAGTTTTTTGCTGTGACGGTGGCTGGAATGTGATTACTCATCTTGCTGTCTCCTCGTTGCTAAATTGTTCAATCAGGCTGGTTTTGCCTCGTTGAATGAAGCATAGGGGAATACCAATCAATCATCCAATTAAATAAAATACGATTTTCAATAGTTTAAAACTATCAATGAAAGCCGATAACTTTTCTACTGCTGATGAGATACAATTCCATCATTATCTCCTTCGTTTTAATGCTTATGACGCTTACCACTCGTTGGCTTCCCCCTTCTTGTTATTGGCAAGCTAACTTACGTTATCCGCACAAAGATTGGGTGTTGTCTCGTGGTTCGTTAACGGCGTATTTGATTGCTTTAAGTCGCGGTGATTTTAAGGTGCGAGTCATACATCAAGGTTGGCACAAACCCTCGCTTGACGAGCGTCTCACCTTAAAACTGCCTTTAGCTCAACGCGCGTGGGTGCGAGAAGTGGCTCTTGTCTGTCAAGGTGAAGTTTGGGTTCAAGCGCGCAGCGTCATTCCGCTAACAGTTTTACAAGGTAAAGGCCGACGTTTACGCTTTTTGGGCTCACGCTCTTTAGGCAGTTTGCTTTTTAACGGCGGACAACGGCAAGAAATGACGATTATGGCCGCCTCTAGCAAACACCGCTCGTGGACGCGACGCTCTCGTTTTTGTTATGGTGGACAGCCCTTGTTAGTGCAAGAAACTTTTCTACCTGCGTTATTTGTCGCCTTTCATCAGCACAAGATTACACTATGACCGCTTCTTTTTCCCTCAAACAACGCCTGCCTTTATACGCCGAAGTCATGCGCCTCAACCGCCCTATTGGTATTTATTTACTGTTATGGCCAACCTTATGGGCGGTATGGATTGCCGCCAATGGTAAACCCAGTTTTAAAATCGTCGTTATTTTTAGCTTAGGTGTCGTGTTAATGCGTTCGGCGGGTTGCGTCATTAACGATTGGGCGGATAGAAACTTTGATGGCCAAGTCACTCGTACTAAAGACCGTCCGATTGCCAGTGGTCGTTTACCTGCTCGGGAAGCCTTATATTTATTTGTCTTTTTGATTGCCTGTTCAGCGTTATTATTACCCTTTTTAAATTTAAAGACCTTTTATTGGTCTTTCGGGGCGTTAGCTTTAGCCAGCCTATATCCTTTTATGAAGCGTTTTACTTATTTGCCGCAATTAGTCTTAGGTGCGGCATTTTCGTGGGCGATACCGATGGCATTTGTCGCCCAAGAACAAAGCCCGAATGTTTTATGCTGGTTGCTGTATGCGGCTAATCTTGTATGGACAGTCGCTTATGACACCCAATACGCCATGGCTGACCGCGAAGACGACCTAAAAATTGGCGTAAAATCAACGGCGATATTATTTGGTGATTTTGATTTAACTATGATTGCCGTGTTGCAATGTGTATTTATCGGCTTGATGGCAATGATTGGCTACTTGCTTCATTTGGGTATGATATGGCCTGTAACTTTAGGCGTTTGTGTGGGCCTATTTGTTTGGCAATGGCGACATAGCCGCGACCGAATGGCCGTTCACTGCACCGAAGCATTTTTGCATAACCATAAAATCGGCATGATTATTTTTATCGGACTCTGTTTAAGTTACTCATTACGTTATTTACAACAGTATTTTTTACAAATTTGAACAAATGTAATAATTCTGCAACAGGCTTGTCATGTAATACAGCTACTGACTGACTCATCTCAATACCATGAGCGCGTAAGTCCCTAAACAGCAACGAGAAGTCACTATCTTTTCGTCGTGCACATGAGACAAGAACCATGAAAAACGAACGTATTTTGATTGTTGATGATGAAATCGCTATTCGTGAAATGATTAGTATTGCCTTAGACTTGGCAGGTTTTGACTGTATTGAAGCGGAAGATGCCCTGCAAGCACACCATAAAATTGTCGATGAACGGCCAAGTCTAGTGCTGTTAGATTGGATGCTTCCAGGCATGACAGGCGTAGAATTGTGCCGCCGCTTAAAACGCGATGAAACCTTGAGCGAAATCCCTGTGATTATGTTGACGGCACGTGGCGATGAAGACCATAAAATTCAAGGCTTAGACGCGGGTGCGGATGATTATGTCACCAAGCCTTTTTCTACCCGAGAATTGGTGTCCCGTATTAAAGCGGTATTACGTCGCTCATCTGCATTAAGTGCCGAAAAAGCGATCGAAGCCGAAGGTTTAAAGCTTGACCCAGTGAGCCATCGCGTCACTGCCAACGATGAAGCCATAGAAATGGGCCCGACAGAATATCGTCTTTTAGCCTTTTTTATGAGTCACCAAGAACGGGCTTATTCCCGTACGCAAATGCTTGACCAAGTTTGGGGTGGCAATGTCTACGTTGAAGATAGAACCATTGACGTTCATATCCGCCGCTTGCGTAAAGCTTTAGAGCCGTATGGCTATGATCGTTTTATTCAAACAGTTCGGGGTACAGGTTACCGTTTTTCAGTCAAAGCAGACCCTAATAAACAGGAAACAATGTGACCTCTCTGCTCAAAGAAGAAATTATTCGCCTTGCTTATATTTTAGGAATATTTGCTTTACCTGCATGGTTACTTCGAGCAGAAGTACAAGGCCTATTTCTAGGTTTATTGATCTATGTCATTTTACATCTGCGTAACTTACATAAACTGCACCACTGGTTAAAAAACAACCACAAAGACACCCCTCCCGAACTTTCGGGAATTTGGGAAGATATTGCCGAAAATATTTACCGCCTTCAGCAAAATGAACAAGCCGCCAAACATAATCTGCTCGCTATTATTGCTCGTGCCCGAACTTCCATGTCGGCGCTCGAAGAGGCGGTAGTGCTCACCGATGGTCATGGTAATTTAGAATGGTGGAACCGTTCAGCCGAAAAACTCCTCGGCTTTAAAGACGGTATTGATAATGGCAAACCGATTATTAATTTGATTCGCGACCCTGCATTTATTCATTATTTTGACCACGGCCCCTACACCGAAGGCATCAAACTGCCCTCATGGACACATCCTAATCGTTATGTGCAATATGAAGTGACACGCTTTGGTCACAATGACCGTGTATTAATTGCTTACGACATTACGCGTCTGCATCAACTTGAACAAATGCGTAAAGATTTTGTTGCTAATGTCTCCCATGAACTACGCACGCCGCTCACGGTATTAAGTGGCTATATTGAAACTTTTGCTGATAGCCCGGACCTTCCGAGCCGCTGGCAACGTGCCTTTCAACAAATGCAGCAGCAAAGTTTAAGAATGAACAACCTCGTGAATGACTTATTGCTGTTATCGCGTTTAGAAAGTGATACGGTCAAACAAGCTCCTAAAGCAATAAACATGAAGCATCTTTTAGAACAATTAAGACAGGAAGCGAACGCCTATTCGGCAGACAAACAACAAAACATTATTATTCAGGTGAACAGCCCATATCAACTGCTGGGGCTAGAAGCCGATATTCGCAGTGCATTTTCAAATTTAATTACCAATGCCATAAAATATACGCCTGCACACGGTGAGGTCACAATACGCTGGTCTAATGACGAGAAATACGGTTATTTGAGCGTACAAGACACAGGAATGGGCATCGAAAGCCAACATATTTCCCGCTTAACCGAACGTTTTTATCGTGTCGATGCCGCACGAAGCTCCGCGACTGGAGGAACGGGGCTGGGTTTGGCTATTGTCAAACATGTCTTATTACAGCATAAAGCTATTTTAAACATTAATTCTAAGCCCAATGTCGGCTCGACGTTTACTTGTGTTTTTCCGAAAGAAGTGTTGGTGGAGTAACTCCCCTCCCCTGAAAGGGGCAGGGTTAGGGTGGGGTTATTCGCTAAACACTGGTTTGCGTCGTGGCACATAACCCCCTCCCAGCCTCCCCCTTCTCAGGTGGAGGTGTAAGACGCTAAATCACTCATCCGTCAACGCACATTCCGCCGCTGTTGGTTCAATTTTACAGCGGACTTTTTTCAACAGTTTCATCATCCGCGCATCATAAACACCATCTTTGGTCATTTGCATACGAGTAGTGCGTAACGCCTCTTGAAATTTCTTTTCATTCTCTGGTTCAAGCGTCATCCAATATTTTTTTGGGATTTCTTTTTCCGTACGTTCAATGGTTACTAAATTACGATCTAACAATTGATCTAAAAACTCAGCCATAATGGCATGAAACGCGGCAACACGGCCATCTAAATCCGTAGTTTTCTTTTTCAAAGACTCCCGATTAATAATTAAACTAGCAACCATTTGCGTAACAGGTGTACGGTAAATACCCCCTTTATCGCCTAAACCACGATGGACCTCATAAGGCGCGTAAACCATAGCAGGGGCAACTAGAGCATCAACTTCGCCATTATTAAAGGGGCGAACAAAATTGGCAATACTAGCTCCCGTTGCCTGTAAACCCATTGTTTGCATCATCACGACTTCAGAAGGATCAGAATCCATCACGGATACTTTTTTACCAGCCAATGCTTCAACGCTATTCATAGCTTGATCCCGAACGTGTAAATATTCAGCACCAATAGGAAAAACGCCAACCACTTGGTAAGGCTCGGTAATGGCAAATTTTTCTAACTTAGCGTCAAATAAGCTTTTTAATAATACCCGCATATGCTCATACGTCGGCGCGCCACCAATGGCATTGACACTACCCATAAATTTATTAAACTGACGAGCGCGCAATGTCGTTATCACTGCCGCATCACACTTACCTGCTTTAAAACTTTCAGTCGCTAAAGCCTCATCGGTAAATACTTTAAAATCTGTTTTAATATTCCAACGTTGGGCAATTAAGCCAATGTCTTTGGCTCGGCCATAAAACTCACCTGAACTACCCTGAATATCGAAAAAGCAAACGGATACTTTTAGTGGTTTGACAAACGCGGGCGGCAAGTTATTGGTATTCGGTTTAATGTCTTTGGCTAAAGGCAATAAGTCGGCAGATTGTGCGGGCATACAGCTGAGTAACAACCCCACTTGGCACAGACTAATAGTAAGTTTTTTGAGAGATGGGAACATAGGAAAATCATCCTTTTTATGTATTGATAACACCTAAACAGGCGGTGTTTGTTGTTATTGATGTTAATTATGACTTACACGGCATTCATTTTTATTGCTAAAAATGGTTTTATGCAAAGTTCAATTTCTTATCTTATTTAGTAGCAGATTGGCTTGACGATAGCAAGGTATCGCCCAAAAAGTTCATCGTCAATTAAAAAGAAAAAGGGCATAAATGCCCTTATTCACACACAATAATTAATTAACTGTGGATCTTTTTCTCAATGACTTCATAACTGGTATGGCGTACATCTGCCCCTTTGACCAGATAAATCAGTTGCTCAGAGATATTACGCGCATGGTCGCCAATACGTTCTAAACCGCGTAGCACCCATAACACATTTAGCACCCGCGAAATATATCGCGGGTCTTCCATCATATAAGTCATTAACGCGCGGGTAGCGGTTTTGTACTCTAAGTCAATCTCACTGTCGGCCTGCATCACTTTAAACGCTTGCTCAATATCTAAACGGGCAAAAGCATCTAAAGTGTCGTGAATCATCAACCGTACTTGATTGCCGATATGACGAGTTTCCATATAACCACGTGGCGACTCGCCCTCTTCACACAAAGCTTGAGCATAACGGGCAATTTTTGCGGCTTCATCGCCAATCCGCTCTAAATCCGTTAATGATTTACTAATAGCGATAATCATGCGCAAATCTGAAGCTGCTGGCTGGCGACGCGCCAAAATACGCACTAACTCTTCGTCAATCCGTGTTTCCATGGCATTGATTTTGTGGTCATTGGCTTGAACAGATACAGCTAAGGCCGAGTCTGCATCTAATAACGAATGCATAGCATCGCCAACTTGCTTTTCGACTAAGCCGCCCATTGCTAAAAAATGGGAACGAACTTCTTCTAACTCAGCATTAAATTGCTGCGAGATATGTTGACCATAATCTTCTTTAGTCATAGCGGCTTCCTCGTGGCAATTAACCGTAACGGCCAGTGATGTAATCTTCGGTTTGTTTATTCTTAGGATTGGTAAACAAGGTGTCGGTATCACCATGTTCGATTAACTTACCTAAATACATAAACGCGGTATAGTCTGACACCCGTGCAGCTTGCTGCATATTGTGGGTAACAATCAAAATCGTGAAACGGTCACGCAATTCGTGAATTAATTCTTCAATTTTGAGGGTCGAAATCGGATCAAGTGCACCAGTTGGTTCATCGAGCAATAACACTTCTGGCTCAATAGCAATCGCACGGGCTATCACTAAACGCTGTTGTTGACCGCCCGATAAACCTAAAGCAGAGTCTTGCAGACGGTCTTTGACTTCATCCCACAGTGCTGCGCCCTTTAACGACTCTTCGACTACTTCGTCTAAAACACGCTTTTTATTGATGCCTTGTAAGCGCAAACCGTAAGCCACATTTTCATAAATAGACTTAGGAAAAGGATTGGGTTTTTGGAAAACCATGCCCACACGACGACGTAGGTTGGTAATATCCATGCTACGGTCAAAAATATCATTGCCATCAAGCAAAATTTTGCCTTCAACACGGCAACCATCAACCAAGTCATTCATACGGTTAAAGGTACGCAACAAAGTCGATTTACCACAACCTGACGGACCAATAAACGCGGTGACACGTTTACGCGGAATAGTCATGTTGACGTCAAACAGTGCTTGTTTTTCGCTATAAAACAAATCGAGATGTTTCGTTTCTAAGCAAATATCTTCATCAGCCATATTCATATTGCGCTTACTACGACCGAGCGCATCCATATCCATGGCAAAACTAGGCGTTGCAGCAGGAGTTGTATTGGCATTCATGACTGGTTTTTCCAATTCTAGACTCATGATATTGTCTCTCAAAAAAGCGGGACAGACATACAAAATTGTGTACGCACTGACAAATAAACTCTGTCAGCGCATCGCATTAAGATTCCAAAGCCTTGTATTTTTCACGAAGGCTATTACGCAAGGCAACCGCAGATAAGTTTAAGGTCGCAACGACTAACACCAACAAAAAGGCTGTGGCATATACTAACGGTCGTGCGGCTTCAACATTCGGACTTTGGAAACCGACATCGTAGATATGAAAGCCTAAGTGCATAAACTTTTGGTCTAAGTGAACAAACGGGGCGTTTAAGTCTACAGGCAAAGTAGGTGCTAACTTCACCACACCCACCAGCATCAATGGTGCGACTTCGCCTGCAGCACGGGCGATAGCTAAAATCATACCTGTCATAATACTGGGTGTTGCCATCGGCAAAATCACTCGCCACAACGTTTCCGCTTTAGTTGCCCCTAACGCCAATGAACCTTCTTTTAAAGCACGAGGAATACGCGACAAACCTTCTTCGGTAGAAACGATGACGACAGGCAAAGTCATTAATGCCAAAGTCAACGCCGCCCACAACAAACCTGGTGTACCAAAGACAGGTGCTGGTGATGATTCAGGATAGAAAACTTTGTCGATATTACCGCCAACAAAATAAACGAAAAAGCCCAAACCAAAAACCCCGTAAACAATGGACGGCACACCCGCTAAATTGTTCACGGCAATGCGTACCGTTTGCGTGATTACACCTTGACTGGCGTATTCACGTAAATAAATAGCGGCAATCACACCTAAGGGCGTCGCAATAATAGTCATTAAAAAAACCATCATCACTGTGCCAAAAATCGCAGGAAAAACACCGCCTTCGGTATTAGCTTCACGCGGATCATCACTTAAAAACGCCCAAACGTTATGACCATAAGCAGCCAATTTCGCCAGCACACCCATATCATTAGGCTTTTGGGCTGTGACAATTTTACTGAGCGGTAATTCTTTTTCACTGCCATCGGCAACAACAAAGATGGCACTATCACGACTCATCGCTTGATTGAGTTGCTCTAGTTTGCCTTTTAATGCTTCGTATTTTTGATGCTGAACTTGTTGCAGCTTGGCCAACTCGGCGCGGTCATTATCAGTTAACTTGCCAGCCAACTCTAACTTACGCTCTTTTAAACGCAGCTTTTCTAATTGGTAGTTGATACGACCAATTTCACCTTTTTCGATCACCGTTATTTGCGCGTGAAAATCATTACTGCGGTCTATGCGTTTTTGCAACTCTGCCCATGCTTTGTCGCCATCGGCAATCACTGCACCGTTTTCTTTCACAGATTTCAGGCGTCCAAAAAAGTCACCCCATTCATAACGTTCAAGCGCAACGATGTCCACTGGATATTGACGTTGTGTAAACTTATGACCCAACACCCAACGAAAATCCTGCCCTGTGACATCCCGATTACCTTGTTTAATCGAATAACGGGTCACCGTTTTCATGCTATCAGGAATTTCGACACCCGACTCACGCAGACGCTGGGCGGTATCTATTTTTTCATCATAGATTTCGCCAATCACCGTTTGTAATGTGCCGTTATCATTATATTGCGCTTGCATGACAGCGGCAGGCCAAAAGTGACCTAAACCGCGCACCGCTATCAAGCCCAAAATACCCGCAACCATAATCAAGGAAATGGCCACCGCGCCTGCATTGAGCCAAACCCAAGCATCGCCGCTTTTAAAATATTCGCGTACTTTCATGGATAATGCCTCACAAAGAACCGTATTTTTTACGGAGACGACCGCGAACCACTTCCGCAACCGTATTCAAGACAAAGGTCAAGACAAACAACACTAAGGCCGATAAGAACAAGACACGGAAATGTGTAGAACCGACTTCCGCCTCGCCCATTTCTACCGCGACGTTCGCCGACAAAGTACGCATTCCTTCAAAGATGTTCCATTCCATCACGGGAGTGTTACCTGTTGCCATCAACACAATCATCGTTTCACCCACAGCGCGACCGAAACCAATCATTACCGCAGAAAATATACCCGGCGAAGCTGTTGGCAATACTACACGAACAAGGGTTTGCCACTGAGTAGCTCCCAGAGCCAGCGAACCATTGGTAATGTGGCGAGGCACGGCAAATAAAGCATCTTCGGAGATTGAAAAAATTGGCGCGATAACCGCAAAACCCATCACCAAACCGACAATCAAGGAGTTACGTTGGTCAAATTTCAAACCTGCCGAATGCTCTAACCAGTGACGAATATCACCACCAAAAAACGCTAACTCCATCGGCTGCGATAAGGCAAATGATGCCCATCCACCCAATAAAATCGGCACGATCAGAATAATAGGAGCCCAACCATCAGGAATACGACTGCGTTTTTCGAGAGGAATTTGCATCCACACAAAACCACAGATCAAGATAATAATCGGCGTGACAATTAAGACACTAAAGATACCAGGTAAGCTGCCTTCAACCACAGGTGCTAACCACAAACCTGCCAAGAAACCCAAAATAACGGTTGGCAACGCCTGCATTAACTCAATCGCAGGTTTCACTTTGGTACGTAATGCAGGAGACATGAAAACCGCAGTGTACATGGCACCACAAATAGCTAACGGTGCAGCCAATAACATAGCAAAGAACGCCGCTTTTAACGTACCAAACGTGAGAGGAACTAAAGAAAACTTCGCTTCAAAGTCAGCATTACCCGAAGAAGACTGCCATGTGTACGTTGGCTCATCGTAGGATTCATACCACACTTTGCCCCATGCAGAAGTCATTGAAATATCAGGATGTTCGGCATGAAGATTCCAAAAACTGGCACTGTCTTGCGCTTGTACTAGCACACCTTCGGAACGTGCCGAAATAGACAAGGCAGTAATCGGTGAACTCGCGGCATGGTGAATGCCGAGCGTGCGCTCAGAAGTGGTATAAAAATAACCAATATCGCCTTTGGCATCGCCCGCTGCAAAACCTTTACGTTTGGCTTCGGGGGCAATGGCGGTAATAGCTGCATCACCCAATTGAAAACTACGAATGCGTTTTAAGCTGAATTTATCTTCGACACTATCGGGGTCGCGCACTAAAAACCACTGGCTGACGACACCTTTACTGTCGCCAACTAACAGGGAAATTTCACCTTGTAGCGCCACAACCGAGGTGATTTTTGCACCAGCCGTGTCTGCTTTACTTTGTTGATACAGTACAGGGCCTTGCTCACCAATTTTGAATACGGCGACGTCATTTTGTGCGGTAAATACATACGCCCAACGCGCACCTTGACCAATGACAATATGACTAACGGCCGCACCATCCATCGCCATTGCCATATTATTGGCGCGAGTAAATACTTTTGGCGCATCACTGCTAGAACTGTCATCACCTGACTCATCACTCAAACTGCTCAAGCCTTCACTTTCGCCTTCGGCTTGTTGCACTTTAAACGTTTGCCATAACAACTGCTGGGTACTGGCTGCTAATACCTGTAACTGGCCATCATCATCACGCAGTGCAAAATGCTTAAGCGCATTGACGTTATCATCAACGGTTAACGGCTGGTCGCCATAAGGAAAACGTACTGTTGGTGTGATAACACGCTGTTCACCTTGATGGTCAACGACATAATCAGGTTTAAAAACGATGAGCTGACCATTCGACAAGCCCACGCCCACCAAACCTTGAATCACGCCGCTGCGCTGAACACTACTAATCGTTACACCTTGTGGAATCGGTAAGGCTTGACTTCCTGTTTTTTGGCCATCATTGACGCGAAAAAAAACCACTTCGCCCGTGGCCAATAAGCGCATACCCGTTTCGTTGTATTCATCCATGTCTGTCCAAGTCGCCTGAACATGGGCATCGGTTTTATAGCTATGCGTTTCTTCAAACTTAGCTTGTTGAAACAACGGCCAGCTTTCATAGAATAAATAGAAAAAAATTAAGGCAATAGCACCAACAACAAAGATACCGCCAGAAGCAATCAAGCTATTAGCGATTTTATCTTTCACTTGACGACGACGATCTAAGGCAGCCATGGTGGCTGGATCTAAACGAACGCGCTCAGATTTACTCATAGTAGTCTCAGCAGATTAAGGGACGCGGTATTATCGACGAATTGCCCACAAAAAACAGTTTTTCAGTTAAAAAAAGGGGCATTAAGCCCCTTTTCAAAATCACTGGATTACAAACCTAACTTAGCACGCACTTTTTTAACATCGGCAGCAGGTAAAGGGATATAACCGTCTTTTTCAACAATAGTTTGGCCTTGTTGCGACAAGATTAACTTCACAAACTCTGCTTCTAACGGAGCCAAAGGCTTTTTCGGGTTTTTGTTAACATAGACATACAAGTAACGCGCTAAAGGATATTTACCCGCTAAAGCGTTTTTAGGCGTTGCAGCAATAAACTCGCCGCTGTCGTTTTTAATAGGAACTGCTTTGACACCCGAAGTGACATAGCCAATACCTGAATAACCAATACCGTTAATGGAGTTGGAAATGGATTGCACTACCGAAGCCGAACCTGGTTGCTCATTAACGTTGGTTTTAAAGTCACCTTTACACAACGCGTGTTCTTTGAAATAACCGTAAGTACCAGACACGGAGTTACGACCAAACAATTGCAAATCACGACCTGCCCAAGCAGCCGTTAAACCTGCATCGCCCCATTTTTTGACTTCTTTTTCAAAACCACATTTACGGGTGCTGGAGAAAATCGCATCGACCATTGGCATGGATAAGCCTTTAATGGGGTTATCTTTATGCACAAATACAGCTAGAGCATCAACAGCAACAGGAACCGCAGTTGGCTTGTAACCGTATTTTTTCTCGAATTCTTGAATTTCGTTGTCTTTCATGGAGCGAGACATTGGGCCAAAGTTAGCCGTGCCTTGTGTTAATGCAGGAGGAGCTGTAGAAGAACCTGCTGCTTGAATTTGGACATTGACATTGGGATATTCTTTTTTGAAATCTTCTGCCCAAAATGTCATTAAGTTTGCTAAGGTATCAGAACCGACACTGGATAAATTACCTGAAATACCTGATGTTTTAGCATACTTAGGAATATTTGCATCTACCGCTGCTTGCGCAGAAATAGCTGTTAAGCTCAAACTAAGCGCTAATACTAAGGGTTGCATTTTCATAATTGACTCCGAGACATAGATTGTTCGTTGGTTAATTCTTGATACTATAATAATTTATGATTATGACGATTTTATGACAGTATTGTCACGAATGCCATTCGATACACTTTAGCGGCGAGCAAATTTCGTTTAGCCTTACACCCTCGACACCAACAACACCGCTCATAATTGACGAAATTGCCAACACATCGCGCATATTCTTCTAAAATAACTATTGTTTGCAGCACATACACAAGTCTATGATTGGTTTAGGCTAATAAACGCTTGTTTCATTTGTTTTTGTAGGTCAATCACCCTATCAAATAAAAGACGCAGCCTATAATTAATAAGAAATATTTCACTTTTCCTGTTTAGCGCAAAATAAGTTAGCACTGACGCAGAATAAGACAACAACTATTAGACCGTAGCCAAATCCAACCATTGGCGATTTGTGGAGCATTGAGAGTATGACTGCTCAGGATAACCAAGGCAGATTACCCACCGATACAGAAACACCTCAAACACCCGCGACGCGGGATATTTCGCTACGCGTGAGTTGCCTGCAAACACAACAACTGATCAGTCAATTTCCTTTTTTTAGTTTTATCTCTCTTATTTCTGTAGTCACCATTGGTATTTTGTACTGGCAGGATAGTGCCGTACATTTGCCAACCTTCAAAATTTGGTTCGGTCTATCACTCGCCAGTATTGCGGGCTGTATTTTTTTAATGCGTCATTTACAAGACCGATTGAAACAATATTCCCATTTATTCACTATTCGAGCCGTTAATACCAGTGCCAGTATCATGGGTTTAATTTGGGGTATTGCTGCGGTTATTTTTATTCCCAGCTTGCCAAAAAGTGATAGTAGTTTTATTGACTTTTATCGACCTGCGCTGTTTATTTGTTTAGTGAGTTGGCAAGCGATTGCCGCATTAACCAGCTATGCCAGTCGTTTTGAAACTTTTATTAGTTTTGCTATATCAGCGATTTTGCCTGGTTTATTGTGGTTAATGCTTGAGCCTTCGCCGCTCAATTCGGCATTGGCAGGTGTAGCGGGATTGTTTTTCTTTTTTGTGATTTTGGCGAGCCGACGTTTAAGCGATTTAAGCTACCAGTCATTATGGTTACAACTCCGCAATGAAGATTTAATCCACTTTTTAGAAAGCTCTAAAAGTACGGTTGAATCTACTAATCAACGGCTCAGTGCGGAAGTGCAAGACCGCAAACATACCGAAAACTTACTCCAAGAAACCAATCTTAACTTAGAACAAAAAGTACGTGAACGCACACTCGCTCTTTCCGACATTAACCGCGCCTTGCGCAATAGCCAAGAGCGTTTAACACTGGCGATAGATGCGGCTGGCATTGGCTTGTGGGACTGGAATCTCACTAACAATGAAATTTATCATTCCAACTTTGAACAGCTTTTAGGCTACTCCAAACTAGAACTCAAAGCATTCATGGGTAAGATGCAAAGCATTATTCACCCTGATGATTATAGCCTCGTCCGTCATGCGCTAGTGCAACATCTGCGCAAAAAGAAACCCAGTTATGAAGTGTGTTATCGCATCCAACATCGTGCAGGTCATTGGATTTGGGTAGAAGACAGCGGCCGCGTGGTGGCTTGGGACGAAAAAAATCGCCCCTTACGTTTAATTGGCACTCGGCGAGATATTACGCCAGAACGCGAAATCGAAGAAAAATTGCGTCTTTCCGCCTCGGTTTTTGAGCATGCCGCCGAAGGAATTTATATATTAGATAGCCAATTCCGTTACTTATCCGTTAATCCGCGCATGACCCAAATCACAGGTTTTAGCGATCAAGAGTTACATGGCAAATCCATTTTTGATGAAAACGTAGAACAGCTAGACCAAAAACAATTGTCCTATCATACGATTTTTGAACGTATTAAATTAGAAGACGAATGGCAGGGTGAGCTCACTGAATACCGTAAAAGCGGCCAATCCTTTCCGCAATGGCTACATATTACCGCCATTCGTAATGATGAAAATGATATTAGTCACTATGTCGGAATTATGTCCGACCTGACGCAACGTAAAGAAGCAGAAGAAAAATTAAAGTATTTGGCTAATTATGACCGTTTAACAGGCTTAGCCAATCGTAATTTATTCCATGACCGTTTACACGCGGCTATTATTAAAGCGCGCGAACAGCAAAATACCTTAGCCGTTGTATATATCGACCTTGATCGTTTTCGTACTCTCAATGATAGCTTGGGTCATGAATTAGGCGATGAACTACTGAAAAAAGTGGCTGAACGAATCAGTAGTTGTGCTTCATCGGCTCATACCGTTGCTCGTCTTGGCAGTGATGAATTTACGCTGATTTTAGATCAATACTCTGCTCGTCAAGATATTGAAACCTATTGCGACAATGTCATTGAGCAACTACGCCGTCCTTTCCGCATTGGCGAGCATGAGTTACTTTTAGGTGCATCTATTGGTGTGAGTTTATTTCCCGAGCATGGTCGTGAATTACAAATTCTGATTAATCATGCTGACATGGCATTACAACAAGCTAAACGCATGGGCGGTAACTCCATGCACTTCTTTAGTTCCGACGTTCGAGTTGCTCCAGTTGAGCAAGTTAATTTAGAAAGCGCACTGCGGAAAGCCATCTTTAGGGATGAATTTGTTGTTTATTATCAGCCTAAAATTTGTTTAAAAACCAATCTCATCATCGGCACAGAAGCCTTAGTGCGTTGGCAACATCCCACCATGGGCTTATTAGCACCTGGGCAATTTATTCCTTTGGCCGAAGAAGCGGGTTTGATTTCTGCGATTGGTGAAATAGTCTTAGATAAAGCCTGTAGACAAACACAATTTTGGCACGAGCAAGGCTTAGGCTCAATTTGCACGTCAGTAAATGTCGTTGCCCAACAATTACAACGCGGAAACTTACTCGAAATAGTTGATCGTGTGTTAGTTTGCACTCGACTTGATCCCATTGCCCTAGAGCTGGAGATTACTGAATCGTCGTTTATGGAAGACCGTCAAATTGTCTACCAAACGCTCGAAGGATTAAGAACACGAGGCATCAAAATCGCACTTGATGATTTTGGAACAGGCTATTCCTCGTTATCGTATTTGCGTGACTTCCCCATCGACATTCTTAAAATTGACCAGTCTTTCGTCTTTCGTATTGGCCAAGCGGAAAAAGATGATGCCATTGTCCGTGCAATTTTTGCTATGGGACATAGTTTAGGCATGAAAATAGTGGCTGAAGGGGTGGAAACCCAAGAGCATTTAGACTTTCTTAAAACACAAGGCTGCGATGCAATTCAAGGCTTCTTAATTAGCCGTCCTATTCCTGCGCAGGACTTAACCCTTATGTTGGAAAAACAACAACGTGACAACCACTTTCCGCAATCTATTGCGATGTGATGTTTGGTAGTGGCGTAGCTGGAAAAGTTGGATTCTGCAAATCTCCCCTAACCCCTCTTTGGCAAGAGGGGAAGTTAAGCGTTGGGGCTACTCTGGTGAAATATCAACAGCGTCTAAGCTGTACCCGTCAAAGATTCCCAGTTAATCGCAATCACGACATCTAAAGCTTGATGCTGTGCGCTGGTCAAACTGGTTTGTCCCATGCTCGGTGGCGTAAAAGCTGACATGGCCGCCACTAAGTTTTGTACTTCACTGGCTAATAAAACATTGCCTTCGGCCAACTCAAAACTATCAACCCGTTTGGCCTCGTCACTGTACCAGTTTTGCACTTTGATACTGTCCGCCCGACCAATAATAGATATTTCTAAGTCATTACCTAATTGCCGCAACCATAATTGATCTGCGCCAATCCCGACATCGAATAACACTTTATCGTTGCCATTACCTGCATCAGTGTTATTGATAACGTCATGCCCATCACCCACAGCAAACGAATAGATGTCATTTCCTAAGCCACCCACAAGGGTATCACTGCCTGTGCCACCCTTTAACGAGTCATTGCCTAAGCCACCGTTAAGGCTATCGTTGCCCGCATCACCCGATAATTTGTTGTTGCCATCATTGCCATAAATAACGTTGTTTAAGGTATTGCCTTGTCCTGTTAAGCCAGCAATACCCGTAAAAAACAACTGTTCAACATTCGCGGTCAGTGTGTAGCTGATGTTGCTACTGACTTTATCAACACCTTCAGCGGCCAACTCTTGCACATTGTCTCCGCTATTATCGACAAAATAGACATCGTTACCCAGCCCACCTTCTAAAAGGTCTGCGCCACCCTTGCCTTGTAAGGTGTCGTCACCTGCACCACCGACTAAATGATTGTTAGCATTGTTACCGTTCAAGACATTATCCAGCTCATTACCTGTCCCATCTAAACTAGCAAAACCTTCCAAATTCAACCGCTCAACATTGGCGTTGAGGGTATAACTGATAAAGCTATTGACGGTATCGAATCCTTCATTGGCTAATTCAACGACAACATCAGCCGCATTTTCGACGGTGAAGGTATCATTGCCTAAGCCGCCAGACATACTATCAGCTCCCGACCCGCCATTGAGTGTGTCACCGCCGCTTAAGCCCGAAAGTGTATCGTTGCCATCTCCACCTAATAAACGGTTATTGCCTTCATTACCCGCAATGATATTGCTCATGGCATTGCCGATGCCCGATAGATTGGAATTCCCTTTTAAGGTCAGATTTTCTAGATTTTCCCCCAAACTAAAACTGATGGATGCTTCAACGGTATCTATGCCACTGCCGACGTTTTCCATGACCACATCACGGGCGTGGTTCACGATAAAGGTATCATCACCCATACCACCATTTAAAACATCACCACCGACTGTGCCTTGAACTCTCATATTGACTCTGGCCAAAACCGAAATAGCGGCTTTATCCCATATCGTGCCATCGGCAAACTCAATGGTGTCCAATTCGTAGGCCATGCCCGAATTGAAGTAATACTGGACAGTAATACTGTCAGTCGTGCCTTTAATGCCAATCACTAAATCTTCGGTACTATTACCCGCATTAAAAAATGTAATATCGGCTGCCGTAATTCCTGCGCCAAAAATCAGCTTATCAACACTGCTAACGCCGTTGTAATACTCATCGCTATCGAAGTTATAAAGGGTGTCTTGACCATCACCCAGATTAAAAATGTAGGTGTCGTTGCCACTGTCACCTTGGAGATAGTCTTTTCCTCTACCACCTTCCAGCACATCGTTACCGCCACTGCCGTACAAACTGTCGTTTCCGCCCATGCCAGAGATAAAATCATCAACAGCATAGCCTTCTAAATAATTATCTGCGTCATTGCCAACAATATCGCTTTTCACCGTGATCATTAAAGAAGCGGTTGCACTGAGCAATGAAGAGTCAACAACGGTATAGTCAATAACGACTTCCCCAGCAAAACCCGCTGCTGGAGCGAAGGTAATGCTTTTATCGGCGTTAACCATTACTTCGCCAGAACCTGACACCAGTTGATAACCCACAATATCAAGGGTATCACCATCAGGGTCTGTATCATTTTCTAAAACATTGACGGTAATCGCCGTATTTCTTGAGGTGATGACAGCTTCATTATTCGCTATTGGCGCGGTATTTATGCCGCCTGTGGGAGTGATGGTGATATTCACTTCAGCCGTTGCCGACAACTGACCATCATTAATGGTGTAACTTACGACAACGTCTTCTGCCCCAGAGCCTGTTGGCGTAAACGTTAAGGTGTTGTCCCCATTGACGACAACATCACCCGTACCCGTCTGAACTACTGCATTAGTAACGGTTAAAATATCACCTTCAGGGTCGCTATCGTTGGCTAGTACATCTATATTAATGGCTGTTATTTCATCGGTAAAAGCCAAATCATCTCGGGCAATCGGAGCGTTATTGCCGAGCGCATTAACCGTGACAAATAATCCTGCTTGTGAACTGCCACCATAATTATCGCCAATGGTGTAATTGACGACGATTTCTTGTGCACCTGTACCTAATGGCAGAACAACAATTTCATTACCAACAATCGTGACTTCGGCATTGCCGTTTGTAACAACCGCGTTATTGAGATAAAGGGCATCACCTACGCCTAAATCAATATCAGGATCGGTGTCGTTATTGACAACATTCACGGCAATAGAACTACCTTCATAGGTAGTTGCGTAATCATTATATGCAGTTGGTGCGGTATTCGTATAACCGCCACCGCCACCGCCACCGCCACCGCCACCGCCACCGCCAAAAATATCAACAAATACATTTGCTTGAGCGGTATTACCAAATATATCTTGTACGGTGTAGTTAATAAGATCTGACCCAGCAGAACTGGCACTGTAACTAATGGTGTTATTTTCGTTGATATACGCAGAGCCATTATTTGCAAATACGGAGACAATCGTGAGTGCATCGCCATCGGGATCACTATCATTAGCCAAAACATCGACTTCAGCCGTACCAAATTCATAAAGTGATATGGAGTCATCGTGTGCAATTGGCGCGGCATTCGCAGGACCTCCACCGTCACCTCCCCCACCACCAACAGATAATACTTCGACATATAAATTGCCTTGAGAAGTATTGCCGAAAGCATCTTGTACGGTATAAGCAACGGTATCAGAACCTGAACCACCAGCATTAAAAATGAGCGCATTATTACTAACAGACACATTGCCTAAACCTGATGATAGCGATGCATCTATCAACGTTAAGGCTTCACCCTCAAAATCAATATCATTTGCAAGTACATCGACGATGATGCCGCTATTAAACTCCGATACAGTGATATAGTCGTTTGTGGTTATAGGGGTTTGATTAGGTTCAGGAATATTAACGGCAACGATTAAATTCGCAGTAGCACTGCCGCCAAAGTTATCGTTAACCACATAATTAACAATAATCTCTTGTGCATCTTGTCTTGTTGGTACGACTGTAATCTCATTATTTGCAATTGAGATATTTGCATTGCCCGAAGTCACTACTGCACTTTCCAGATGTAACGCTTCGCCTGCAACTGTTCCAAGGTTAGGGTCGAGATCAAGGTCGTAGTCATTCGCCACTACGTCCACGCTGACTGGAGCTTGATCATTTGTTACTGCGTAGTCATTAAATGCAATCGGATCACTATTGCTTACGCCGAAGCCGTTACCTGCAACAACATAGGTCGTATCTTGGATAGCAAGGGTTACTGGAGGGTTCACATCATTAATCACATTCGTCGGTTGAAACACAAAAATCGTGTAATTAATCGCTCCTACCATTGCACTGACTGGCGCGAGTACTTTAGCAAAAATACGAATGGACTCGCCCGCCGCCAAGCCATCACCCGCTAACACACTATTGGGCGAAATAAACGGATCTTGACTACTTAACATGCCGTCATTATTAATATCGTAGTAAAAGACTGTTGCAAAACTCGACAAGCTATTACCTGCATAAAAGCTAATTGCACCTGCCTGATCACCTTCAGTGACATTGCCTTCATTAGTCAAAGTGTGAGAATACACAACAGAGCCGCCTGGAAATACATGGCCGTAAGTGTTAGAAGTTAAAGTCAAGCGTCGAATGGGGATGACTGGGGATAAAAGAGACGTACCGCCTGTTAATGAAATAGTAATTCCGCTCATTATTGTTTGCTCCAAAAGGGGTAGTCTTTGTTCAAGAAAATAGGATAGTGATTAAATATCAGAGAATTATTAGTAGAAGTCAGATAATGACTATGAGGAAAACTCAAAAGAAATATGCCATCCATAGCTCACCACATAAAATTTAATTATTGAGACTGAGTCTAGAGTGAAATCTGCTTAATTTCCACTCAAAATACCGTGAAAAATCACTCCCTCAAGGCAAAGAAAAACGTCCTTAACAATGGCTCGGCCAAATATCTAAAGAAGGTTCTTTCACCTGTTTTGAAGAGCACTTCCACAGGCATTCCCGTACTCAGCTTTTTGTATTGAAGTTTCTGCAAACTTTGTCTGTTAATGGCGACACGCACCGAAAAATACGCTTCCCCCGTATTGGCGTTGATGAGTTGATCAGCGGAAATACGTGTCACTACGCCTTCAACTACAGGGTTTAAACTATCTAAAGCCAATAAACGAATATGGGCATTTTGGTTGAGTTGTATTTTTTCAATAAGATGGGGCGCGACTTTGGCATCAACGACAATCAGGCTTTCATCAGGGACAATGTCCATTAATACTTGCCCTTCAAGCGCAACTCCACCTTGCGTATGTATCACTTGACCGACAACAACGCCTGCGGCGGGTGCTTGAATCCGTGTACGAGCTAATTGATCGCTAAGGCTTTGCTTTTGCTGCTCTAAAATGACTATTTGTTGTTGAACATCGGCCATTTCGTTTTCAACATCGCGTTGAAATTGTGCCGTCTGTAGTAAGTTTTGACTTTCTAATTCGGCAATGTCGGCTTGTGCTTGGCTAATGGCCAATTGTGCTTGTTGTTGGCCAATCGCGACATCGGATAATTGCCGCTCCAGCTCAAATAATCGCTCTTGGCTGACATATTGTTGCGTCAATAAGGCTTGGTGTGAGGCTATTTCGGTGCTTAATAATTTTGCTTGTTGTTGACGACCCATCATTAAAGATTGTTGCCGTTTGATTTCTAATCTTTTTGATTTAATCCGTTCAGCGACCACTTGTGCTTGTAGGTTTAATGAGGAAGCACGAGCCTGAAAAAATGCCTTTTGCGTGTTGATCGTTGCTGATACTGTCGCTTCTTGGTCATTTTTCAACATTGGCTGTGCGCTAAAATCCACGTTCGGTAAATGCTGACGCTCGGCTAATAATCGTGCATATTTCGCTGAAAATTGGGTTAACTCCTGAGTAGCTCGTACTAGCTCAGCCTCAATTTGAGTATTTTCTAATTCAATCAACAATTGACCTTTCGTGACTCGGCTTCCTTCCGTCACTAATAATCTTTTAACTACGCCGCCATATTGATGCTGCACCGACTGACGTTGACTTTGAATACCAATCACACCTTGTGCGGGCACGCCAGAATCAAGCGGCATGGTGCTTGCCCACAGGATAAACAGTAGCAAAAAAATGCCTAAGCCATAACGTCCCCATTTGGCTTGATGGGAATAGTTGGCGATGGCTTCAAGTTGCTGATCGGTACTTTGCGGCTGACTAAACATGAAAATTCCGTCGGTTAGGCTGCGGGGAGCAGTTGCTTCATCACTTGCTCACGCGAGCCAAATGAGACTTGAGTACCTTCTTGCAGCAGCAGCATTTTATCAACCACGGTCAAAATACTGGTACGGTGCGAAATGACGATTACCGTTGTCCCTTGCTGTTTTAAACTCAGCAAAGTCTGTGCTAAGGCTCGTTCACCTTGATCGTCTAAATTAGAATTAGGCTCGTCTAATACCACCAATTTAGGCAGGCCAAATACCGCGCGCGCCAATGCCAAGCGTTGACGTTGACCACCCGACAACATCGCACCACCTTCACCTACGACGGTATCATACCCTTTAGGCAAACGTAAAATCATGTCGTGGACGTGCGCTAATTGAGCTGCGTCAATAATTAGTGCGGCATCAACTTCTTGAAAACGGGCAATATTTTCGGCGACTGTGCCTTCAAAAAGTTCAATATCTTGCGGTAAATAACCCAAATATTGGCCTAATTTTTCCCGTGGCCATTGGCGTACATCTGCACTGTCTAAACGCACCTCACCGACATTGGGCGCGATTAAACCTAAGATGGTACGTGCTAAGGTGGATTTACCTGATGCACTCGCGCCAACCACAGCCAATATTTCCCCTGCACCTAAAGCAAACTGAATATTGCGTAACACGGGTTCCGTTTTGCCTTCTAAAACAACGGTCACACCCTCAACACTGAGTTGTCCTTTAGGTGCGGGCAAAGCAAAAGGCTGTTCGGCATTGTCGTTATCACCTAATAATTGTTGTAAACGTTGATGCGCGTCTAAACCATTGACTAATTGTTTCCATGAACCAATTAATTGCTCTACTGGGGCTAAAGCACGACCCAATAAAATAGAACCCGCAATCATCATCCCGCCCGACATTTTGCCGTCTAAAACCAGTAATGCGCCCATGCCCAAAATTAAAGATTGCAAGGTTAAACGGATATAACGTCCTAAGGCTGTCAGTTTGGACATTTTGCTACTGGCTTGAATTTGCAGTAATAACGCTTCTTTATTTTGTGCTTGCCAGCGTTTGCCCAACACAGGAATCATGCCTAAGGCGGAAATAATTTCGATATTACGATGATGTTTATTGAGGGCAAAGGCGGCTTGACTGGCAATTTTTCCTGCCTTTTCTAATGGTTCTTTAGTAATGCGTTCGGAGATAATGGCGATGGCAGCCAATAGCACCATACCTATTACTGCGATTAAACCTAATGGCCACGCAAAGGCAAACAGCAACGCCACATACAGCGGTGTCCACGGTAAGTCCAGCAATGCCAAGACAACCGAACCGGTGACCACTTGCCGTACCGCACTAAAGTCTTGCATCACTTGCGCGGGTGACATACTACGCGCAACGGCATTTTGGGCAAAAGCAGCGGCATGGATACGATTACTTTCGGTTAAATCCATCGCCGCACTTAAACGCACGAGCATGGTGGAACGAATCCATTCAATAAAGCCAATTGCCAAATAGGCCACTAAAATAATGACAGTAATTGCCAACAACGTGAATTTATTTTGACTGGTTAAGACTCGATCATAGACCTGCAACATATACAGTGAAGGCGCTAACATCAGCACATTCAGCACCAAACTAAATAAAATAAGTGTCAGTAAGATGCGCCGTAAGGGTTGAAAAAGGGCGAAAACACGAGAAGTTTTGCGGGAGTCATCGGGCATAAACTATGAACTCTGGTCGGGGGGTTGGTAGCCCCTCCCTCCTGATAAGGGGGAGGTTGGGAGGGGGTTGTTTGCCATGACGCAGAACCCCACCCTAACCCTCCCCTTATCAAGGGAGGGGACGTTTCCAGATTAAACTTGCAACTACGCCCTTTTCAAAGGGAGGTTTGGAGGGATTTAAGGTAAGTTTTTGACACTAACGACAACAGCACTTTCTTTAATCGTCGCTGTTGTGTCATCACCCAATTGACCTAAATCATTTTTACCCCAACATTTCACTGCGCCACCACTACCGATGCTACACGTGTGAAAGTCTCCTGCGCTGATACTTTGTTTTCCTGATAAAGCAGTCAGCAACACAGGCGTTTTATCCAACAGTACCGCACTTACAGACTGAGCAGTTTGCCCTGCTTGCCGACTGCCCCAGCACATTGTGTCATTGCTCGATTTTGTTGCGCAGCTATGCTCTTTGCCTAAAGCCAACTCCGTGACACCCGACAAATCAGTGACCACAACAGGCAAAGAAGACGATGTTGTTGTGCCATCACCTAACTGGCCTTTGCTGTTATCACCCCAGCAAACGGTGTCACTCGCCCGAACAGCGCAACTATGACCGTAACCTGCGGCAACTTGTTTAACACCTGAGCCGACAGAAGTGACAGTCGTTGGGATAAAACGCGCGGTGGTATCGGTTAAACCTAATTGACCCGAGTCATTCCAGCCCCAACACACCAAGGTATCGCTATTGGTAATACCACAGAGATGTTGACGACCTGAGACGAGACGTTTGATGGTGACATTATTCAATAACACCACATTTTGCGGTGATGTACTTTGGTTTAGTTTTGCCGTTTGACCAACACCCAATTCACCTTGGGTATTGCCGCCCCAACATTGCACCGCACCCGTTTCCAATAACGCGCAACTGGATTGGTACGTTAACGCTAATTGGGTGACTTTGGCAGACAAACCAACCACAGGAGTCGCTTGTGGCCTCAACGTCGTTGTACCATCACCAATTTGGCCTCGGCTATTATCGCCCCAACAACTGACACTCCCCGTTTGCGAAATAGCACACGCATGGTTATAACCGACTGCCACTTGTTTGATACCGTTGAGATTAGCCACTGTCACAGGTGCCGATTTAAATTTTTTGCTGCTATCGGTTAAAGCCGCCATGACTTCGTCATTGTCACCCAACTGACCAAAATCACTGCCACCCCAACATTTAACCGTGCCTGATGGTATGACCGCACAAGTCGTATCTTGACGAGCCGATAAGGATTGCAAGGCTTTGACCGAAACAAAAACATGGGCTGAGGCTTTATTGCTCTGTGTATCGGCAATGGTATAAGTAATATCCGCATCACCGATAAAACCGACTTTAGGTGCAAAAAGCAGTGTTTTTTTATCGCTACTAACCGTCACCACACCTTGTGCCGCAGCGACTGATGCCGTCTGGATGGTCATAGCTTCGGATTCTGGCTCAACATCATTCAGCAAGACAGCGAGAGTAATACTGGTACTTTCTAGGGTATTAAAATGGTCTTCTTGAGCAACAGGGCTTTTATTAACGGTTGTTTGTTCATCATTACTTCCACCGCCGCAGCCGAGTAATAATCCTGTCAGCAGCGATAACGCCAGCCATTGGTTTACCATCATCTTTGTTCGCTCCATCCTAAACAATTAAGTTAAACCTAAGATATCGTCGGTATTCAGTTCCAAAACGCCGACTAATTTAATTTCAAAATCTGCCTTGCCATCGCCGTTAAGATCGCCTTGCAACAAGCGTTGACTGAATCGCAACTCACCTGCACTGCTACTGCCTGTGCCGTGGAACGCATCACCACCTATAAAGTGGAAGTCTTGATTACCTGCTATGAAGCTATTGGCATCTATTTTGGAAATATCAATTTTATCGCCACGTGCCGTCGAAAAGTCCAGCACTTCGCCTAAACGGACAATGGCATTTTGTAGATGTGAGAAGTCGAAGGTGTCAGCACCCGAACCACCCGTAAAGACATCACGACCATTGCCATCCGTTAAGGTATCGTTACCATCATGGCCTTGCAACTCGCTACCGCCATTATTTGCACCGAGAGTGTTATCGCCGGTGTTACCTTGACCCAACAAGCCTGACTCCAAGCCCGTAAAGGTTAATATTTCAAAGCCTTCGGGTAATTCAAATGACAAGGTGGTTTGTACTTGGTCGGCATCACCACTACTGTCGCTAATGGTATCGCCCTCATCGTCAACAATATAAATATCGTTGCCTGCATCGCCACGCATATCGTCTGCGCCATCGCCGCCGTTCAAAATATCGTCACCTGCACCGCCGTTCAGGACATCATTACCATTCCCGCCATTCAAAATATCGTCACCTGCACCGCCGTTCAGGACATCATTGCCGTCTGCGCCTGTGAGTGTGTCGTTACTGTCTGTGCCGTTATGGGTTTCGTTCAATATATAATCTACAGGGATCGTCACTGTCGTACGACTGGTGTCAATTCCATCACCGACAACAACCGTGATTGTACGGGTATCTGCGCCACTTTCTGCTTGTGTACTCAATTGCAAGCTATCAATCACTTTCTGATAATTAGCGACACTATCATTGCCGTTAACCGTCAAAACTCCTGTATTTTGATTATATGTTGCTTGTAATAATGTCCCCGTTGTATCAACCGCTAATACATCGCCTACCGCAAATCGTCCGATGGAAATACGCAGACTGGCTAAGGCTGTCGCATCAACATCCGACACTTGGAGGCCAAAGGCTAAACCAATGAGTATGGCCGCCGCATCTTCAACAATGCGGTTGGTGGATGTTTTGGTGCTTTTGATAAGCGGCGCGTCATTGACAGCATTGACGTTTAACGTCGTGCTGGTGGTAGTAATCGCTTGGCCATCGCTCACGCCATAACTCAAGCTCACTACACCGTTAAAGTTTGCACTAGGTTGGAAGGTGAACGTGCCGTTGCCGTTATCCGTCAGATTGCCATTGCTGCTACTGAGATTCACCACACTTAAGCTGTCGCCTTCAACATCACTAAAGCCTTGTAGCAGTTGGCTGGCGGTGATGGTGTAGGCCGTGTCTTCGGTGCCGTTCGCTAAGCTGACGCTGTTGGAGCCTGCCACTGGCGCATCATTTACCGCAGCGATGTTTAATGTCGTGCTGGTTGAAGTGATGTCGGTGCCATCACTCACGCCATAACTCAACGTCACTACGCCATTAAAGTTCGCAGTCGGCTGGAAGGTGAACGTGCCATCTTGATTATCGGTCAGACTGCCATTGCTGGTCGTCGGACTCACAACGCTTAAACTATCGCTATCAACATCGCTGAAGCCTTGTAACAATTGGCTGGCCGTGAAGGTGTAAGCCGTATCTTCGGTGCCGTTCGCTAAGCTAACAGGCGTTGAGGTCAGCGCAGGCGCATGGTTTTGTGCTGGATTGACGGTGATGACTTCTGTTACCGTCAATACACCGCCTCGTCCATCACTCACGTCATAACTCAGATTTACCGAGCCGCTAAAGGTCACCGCAGGCGTAAAACTAATACTCTTATCAATATTCAGTAGCGCACTGCCTTGCGCTGCATTCACCTGTACATTGCTAATCGTTAA
>JAUSLJ010000048.1 GCA_030646715.1 Agitococcus sp. | reverse complement strand
TAATGAGGATTTATAGATTTCGCGTGTTTGGATTTCTGTATCTAATACGGGGACTTCAAAAGAAATTTGCAATGTTTCTTTAATTTCGCGGCTCAAGTTTGTGCCCTTGCGTACGCCATTCACGACAAAGTGCGCTTGAGGCAACCTTTCAGCGCGGCGACCCCATAAGTCTTTGAGTAAATCAACAAAATCAGCACTTGCGTCAATGTCTAATGGGCTAGGGCCGACAGGAACAAAGACATAGTCAGCTTCGCGCAAAATACCCATTAATAGCTTTTGAATGTTATCGCCTGCAAAGCCTAGGTTACTGCCTGTATCAACGATAGTGACATCGTAGCGTTGTCGTGACCGTTGCAGTGATTTAGCGATGAGGACAGTGTCGTTTTTTTCGACATCGGGTAACAGGCTCTCATAAGGTGTGCCTTCAGCGCGTGCTGCCCAGTTAATAACAGAGCCTTGAGGGTCGGCATCTATTAGACAGACATTTAAGCCTTGTTGTTTAAGTCCACATGCTAAGGTAATCGCTAATGTCGTTTTACCTGCTCCACCTTTTTGATTGCTAAAAGCAACAACAATACCCATGTCTATAATCTCCAGCCCAGCAACAATATGAACAAATGTTAAAATATATTTTAACTAAAGTAAAGTATACTTTAACTTTTGAGGCGGCAAGGAAGCCCCCTAACGGCATCGTCGTAATACAACGGCCTCGGTAAGTTATTACAAATTTGACTCATTCTGACTCTGCTCATACCCCAACGGACAGCCACTTCTTTCATTTGCCATCCTTTTGCGTGAATAATACGTTTGAACTCATGAGCAGGTATGCTTTCAATTCTTTGTACGTCATCTTTTGGCGTATCAACGGACATAATCCTACTTCCTTCAACCACTGATAGTTAAAATATATTTTACTTTTATTAGTGGTTTTGTGTCTACGATGACTAGCAACTGATAATTTCCCAGCGCGTAATTTAGCATGCTAAATTGAAATAATTGCATTTTGATCGTATTCAATTGAAAAATAATTAACATCTGTCTTAAGTATTTTGTGTGACGACCACCGCTTATTAAAAATCACCACCTGATGAACGTAGGTCTCTTCTGGTAATTCTTTTTTCCAGAGGATAACTAATGGATATTTCTTGCCCGTCCTGCGCCGAGCCGTGGGACACCGATTATCTTTGCCATGATGCCATCTATGATACTGACCTGTATAACACTGCCGAAGCGTTATGTGATGCCTTTCATGGCAAGCTCGATGAGATCTATCGTTTTGCGTTGGAACAAGCAGGTTGGAAGTTTGCAGGTACTCATGTGCATATGTTTGTGCGCTGTCCCTGTTGCAAAGAAAAAGCCTTACTCCATGATTCGTCATTGCGGGTTGAAACGCGTCAATTATTAGCGGATTTGATGGGTGATGACATTGACGGCTTTGTTTCTTTTTCCGAAGATCTTGATACTATGCAGAATGCTCGGTTTTCTCGATTTTCGGCAGTTAAAGCTGTAGCATAATTACTAAACGCCATGTGTCACTTTGACCTTGGCGTTTGTTTTTTTGGAGGAAACAATAATGAAAATGTGGAATGAAAAAGGTCACTTTGACTACGAGGGTTGCGTACAAGTGAGTACAACCATCAACTACGGTAATAACGATAGTGTTCATGTGACAGCTGAAAACTATACTGCATTGCGATCTATTTTTATCGGGCGAGTTGTCGAAGTAGGAACATCGTTTTCAAATCCTGAAATAGACAGTATGGGTGACTGATTTGTCAGTCATCTCAATGAGCAAGGGATTATGGAGTATGTTGGCGTTATTCTGGTTCGTGAAGGTTATGCGATTCGCGAGTCAGATACAGAAATTCGTGTCATTCGGTAAATGAAAATTGCTCTGAATGAGGCGATGAGCGGGGTAATAATTGTTAATTATTACCTGTATTTAACATAAGATAGATTATGCGATAAATTATTGTAGTCTAAAAATGGTCATTCCCGCCGATTCACCATCCATCCAAGCGACAATTAACGTATAAAACTAGCTATGAAAACGGCTCTAATTTTTAAACCCTGCCTATCTGCATTATCAAAATACTTCTAGCTATTGATTTTCACTGGCTATGTAAATCTAGCGCGACGAAACTGTAGATTGAGGATGTACGCCAAAATTTCGCCATAACTTAGCTATGATCTGAGGAGGAATACGGGAAAAATACATATCAGCCCTGCTATTAAATGCGACTACTTTGCCATTCACAAGCGTGGGATTTTTGGTGTTTGAGATGATAGTCCAGTAGTAATCTTGCGGGGTCATTTGGTCAGAAATAGCTGATGTACGAAAGTGTTTAACACCCTTCCAATACGGAAGTAAGCGTAACTCTAGGTTATTACTCGATAATTGTGTGGGCATTTCTGACGCGGGAATGGCTAATGCAAGGTGGATTTTTGTCATATTATCGCTCTTATTATCTAAGCCAAATTCCATGTGGCGAGTTAATCAGCCAAACCTCTATGAGTCAGCATATTCAGTTGTGAATCTTTAAAAAAGATATAAAAAACAATAACATAATCTATATAAATTATTTATATTTAGATAGTGCGCTATTCGCCATATTAGATATAAGCCATCTTTATGATGTTTTCATAGTCGATGAGCGTAGGTCTCGGGGTGCAATTTCAAATAACCCTCTCACTATGGAGACCTAGTATGACAGCCACTGTCACCTTGCAAGTAAACCAATCTCGACTAATTGGCAACTTAAAGCATTCTTTTACCAATCAAAGCACTTTTTTGAGTGAGTTAATGCAGAATGCTCGGCGTGCTGGTGCTTCGGAAGTACGTTTTGAGTTTCATGCGCCATATACATTAGTCGTTATTGACAATGGACATGGCATCGACAATTTACAAAATTTGTTAACCATCGCTGAGTCTGGTTGGGACGAAGTCGTGTGTAATGAGGAGCGTCCTTTTGGCATGGGCTTTATGGCGGCATTGTTTGCTTCTGATAAAGTAACAGTCAGTAGCCACAACAAATGCTTAAGCTTTCAACGTGAAGACGCTATTCAACTAAAACCGATCCAGATTGAATCGTGTGACTTCCAACACGGCACTCGTCTTGTTTTGGAAGGCATAACGCTATCGTATGAGACTTTAAAAGGGAGCATAAAGTCATATACGCGTGGTTTCCCCATTCCTGTGTATTTTGATGATGAGATGTTTTCATGCGAACGATCATGGGAATATTTAATCACACAGCCGCAAACATCTTCTTTTGAAGCGTATGCCGAAGTGCCTGGCCTTGGTAAAGCGGTCTTTAATATTGATAGCTTTGATGTCGAGTGCTATCTGTTAGGAATATCAATCTATCGTGATTATGTAGACCTTCTCTCATTAAGAGGTTCGTTAACCATTATTCATTTAGATCCTAAACTCTATATTGCTCGCTCTCCTGATCGTGACTGTTTGTATGATCTTGCGAACTCAGTAACAAAGATTAAAGATGGCATCAAAAATTGGTGGATTCAGCGTATTGAGTCAATGATTGGTGTTTTATCGGATGAGCAAATTGTTCAAAGATACTGGAAAGTGATGAAACATTGGGGGCTTTATGCACTGATGAATCAAATAAAAGCTGTTCCTGCGCATTTATTTGGCCGTCTAGAAGGTGTTCCCGAATGTTTACGAGGTGGCCGAATCTCTGGTAGCCAATATCCTTTGCGCGAAGGTGGTGTCATCACATTAGCGGAGCTTCAAAGTGGTCAGGTGAAAATATGTTCAGGCTTTCCAGAATATATGTACAAGAAGAATATGATTCCTGCGGTTATCGCAACGATTCAAGGTTGGCTTGTATTATTGAACGGACACCATATTGCTCACGATCATTGGCTACATGATCATTTGATTCGCTTATCGGATGAAAATGGTTGTGTGTTTTTTGAGGAGCTTGGGAGTGAGCCTTTTTATAGTCACATGAACTCTGATCTCGAAGTAAAACTATGTGAATCGCTGGTGTTAAATTGGCAAGGACATAGTTGTACAACAAGCGATTATCCTGTGGTTTATGAGGAAGACGACCTTCATATTGCCGTTGTGCCAAAAAACATGAAAGCGCGTAGTGTCTTGTTGATGGCTGATTCTTACGTTTACAGTGACGAGTCTGATCTATTGGATGTCGAGCTGGAGATTGATACAGAGAAGCTGTCCATTTTGCTGAGTAGTATGCAGCACACCGAGCCTGCGGATTTGTTGAAAACCATTCTTGGTGATCGACTGAATCTGCCTAGCGCACGCGGAGCTACTCTACTAATTTCCGTGTCAAGCACAGGTCAATTAGTCACGACTAACGTCACTGAGCTATTGAAAGCATCCGATGGTGAGCTGGCCATGCTGTTGAGTTCGTTAACACAAGAACAGGCAAAAGCTGCGTAACTCATCGTTAATTCTAACCAAGCCTTAAAACCCCGAAGCGTTCGCTTTGGGGTTTTTCTTTGGCAGCTAAATGCTGTGATTCAATTTAGCATGCTAAATTGAATGAGTAACGACGTATCACTCCCCTACTTCATGAATGTAGGTCTTAAAGGTGCAATTTCAACCTAGGAGACCATCATGAGTGCCCAAGAAAAGTTCCCTTCAAGTAGTGTTAAAAGTGCCTTTATCGAGCGCAAAGAACAGGAGTTCATTAAAAAGATAAACGCATTTTCATCGCGCCATAGAACGTATCAAGTTTTTCGAGACTTTATTGCGTTATCGGCACGCATGATTAGCAATCAAATGGTCTATTTTAGCCAAGAGCTGGAAGATGAATATTTACAGACGATCAAAAGCTATGCCAAAGAAGAAGCCAGTTTATTTGCCGAGCTCTACGCGCTAGTGTTTAGTGTATTAGCACAAGGCAACTTTACCGACTTTTTGGGTAATTGTTATATGAAGTTGGAGCTGGGTAATGACAAGCATGGCCAGTTCTTCACCCCTTTCCATATATGCCAACTTTTAACGATGGTATCTGCTGGAAATGATTTGGCAGAAACCCTCAACAACAGCCAGCAAAAATTCATCGCGCTATCTGAGCCTTGTTGCGGCGCGGGTGCGATGATTATTGCCTTTGCTGAAAATATGATGAATAACCATATTGATATCAGCCAGCATTTGTATGTGCAAGGTACTGACATTGATCCGATGGTTGCTGAAATGTGCTATATCCAATGCACGTTGTTGGGGATTCCTGCCCATATTCACATCGGTGATTCATTGGCTTTGCAAATTTCTAGGACGTATGCGACTCCAGTCTTGCGCTGCTACAACTGGATGTCTAGGCTAAATGCTCACTTTGAAACAGGCTCGATTAAACCTGATTCCCCAGATCCGATAACGATCAGCCCTGCACTTGATAAAGCCAAGGTTGTAAAACCCATTGCTAAGTCTGAGCAAATTTTTCTTTTCTAATCTAACTCAAAAAGGTCTGGCAGATGCTGGGCCTTTTTTATTGCACAACAAAAACCCCAAAGCGAATGCCTTGGGGTTTTAGGGTGTGGTTTGCCTTTAATCGCAACCCCTAAGTGATGACAGAAACTTGTTTCTGTTATCGCTAGGGGGTATCACCAGAGAACATTCCACTGATGCGTTTTGATGCTCAATTAGCTGGCCTTGGCATTTGCGCGGCAATTTGTCTGTCCATGATATTGCTGGTCATATTTATCAGCCTGATAAACGACAGCCATACAAATAGAGCTAATTTGATATAGCCATTTGATCTTTCGGGTGCCATATACGATTTCGCAGTAGCAATATCACCATAACTCATCAATAAATGTGCTTGTTGAACAGTTTCTTGATCAAAGACACAATGCTCAGTATCAAAGATGTGATGATACGCAACAACGGCTTGTGAATACGCCAACGAGCCTTGATATAAGCCAGACTCTTGACGCAAACTCGACGGCAATTTGTCGTTATAGTCAGGCTGAATAAATAGGCCAACGTGCAGTGGTGTACTAAATTGAAAAATTCCTGAACCAATAGCAGTCCAAAAATCACATTCAAAAAAGCCCCAAGGCGTAAGCTGTTTTTCCATCATAGGTCTCCAGATAGGTTTGAAATTACCCTCTGAGACCTACTGCCTTGCGTTAATAAAAAGAAAATCTGGATTTTCGCGCTAAACTGCCATTGCAGGTTGATATCTAGAGGATGTCCAGCCCGATGCACGTTGAGACAATTGAAGGCCGCAATGGTATAGGCTATCAAAAATGCGTGTTGCCGCTTTATCGTGATGATAAATGGCCAAAGGATGGTACTCCCACGGGTCGAACTCGTTGGCTTCTTTTAATTCAACATTGAGTGCAAGGTAACCTTGCCAGTCCACAACACTAATGTCATAAAAACCATTCTCAGCAATCACTCGTCTTTCGCCATGAAATTTGCGTTTGACTGTCGTATAGCTTTTTGGCAAAAGCTCAAGAATATGCTCAATCATGCAGTCGTAAAGAAACTGATAGTCGAAGTCACACTCAACGAATTCAAATTGCTCTTTTTCGCTGTTCCATGCGCCATAAACCGACTCATCATCTATATAAATCGTTTTTGCGTCTCTTAACAAATAGTTTCCCACACCCATAATTGGCTCCTGATTAGATTGAAATTGCTATCAGAAGCCTGCTATCGGCATATAAGATTTAACGTATTGATAATTCCGCTAATTGGATATGGTGGTTTTAAGTGGGTGTTAGTTTGGGTGGGTAGTAATGGCTTTTGATTTGTAAGAAGGCAGAAAAAACATCTATTCAATTTAGCATGCTAAATTATTAGTCATCTGCACGCTATATAAGGGAAAGCTTTTGTTTCTAAACGCGGTATTGTTCAAACTGAAGCTTTATCGAATAAACCATTCTCTTGCTTGTGGCCAACGCTGCGACGAAAGCCCGAGCTTATAGCGGCTGGTAGGATTAAGACTATTTCTCAACTCTGGCAAAATACGCTGTTGATTGCGACTCAATAAAGTACCTAGTACTGCATTGGTTGATGCTGGATAATAATCAATGGCTAGTTTCTGAATTTTTTCTATATCAGTCATTTCCAAGCTTTTGAGTTTTTTTCCTAATAACAGAAGCACATCATCTACAGATGCATCTGATATTTTTTTACAGCTCTTGAGTGCATCCAATAACTCTAACAATGGAACATTGTCCTGCACAGGGGCTGTTGCAGCCACTAACCGTACACGAATAGAGCCAAAATTTTTCTTTTGCCGACTAGCCATTGATGCAACTTCAATTGTTTTTGGTTGTTGCGTGCTTAGGCCTAGCTTGTTGAAGAGTGCCGCACCTGTGACATAACCAACCTGATAACCATCTTTGTACATCAACGTTTTTAAACGCTCAGCATCACCAACTGGCACAGGCCCAAATACGCCTTGCCGTGGGATATAGAACTGCCCTTTGCCCACTTTCGCAATTTTTTTGGCAGCCACTAATCGGCTCATGGTTTTAACCACAGCCTCACCTGCATTACGGTATTCAGGAATATCACCGTAAGTAAATATTTGTCCAGGCTTAAACTGGGATACTGATCTTTCGACAGTCGCAGCAATCGTCATACGCTCACCTCTTTTTCTATAGTATGCAGTGCTCGCAAATCAATCAAGTTTTTAGTGTTAAAAACATGACATAATAATGCTTAAAAATAATGACTAGGCGCTATCAAAAGTTTCATGTGCTAAAGAAGCAATACGATGAATTTCATTTAGCATGCTAAATTGATTTTTTTTACACTTGGCTCTGACGCTTTGGCCAGAAAAGAAAACCCCACAAGCCATTGCCTGTGAGGTTTTGAGTGAATGGTTACATGGTAAACTCTCCGCCATTATTCATCGGCTCGGCAAAAGTATTTTGGCGAGCGAAGCGAGCAAGGAAGCTAAATAGAAGATGCTTAGGTGTAAAAATGATACAAACGCCCTTTTCGGTTTTTTGCTCCCAAATTGGCCGTCCAACTTTCGGCAAACAACAGATAGTAAATTCGGTCATCATCGCCATGAAAGCCTCCTGCCCTGTTAAATAATTGAAACTGCGTCAAACCTATACGCAACGTGTAAGAAGCTTGGCTTCAGCAATCTCAATCACCTTTTCCATTAGCTCCCGCTTGATAACCTCGTTCCTTATTCTCAGAGCCTCTTGCTCAAAAAGCGCAATTGAAGATGGCTCAATATTTTCTCCAGCAAACACCCTTTCTGCCAGCTCAATCATTGCGACTGAACCATTGATCTCACGCCAAGCAATAATGAATAAAGCTAATTGCTTGCCATAAGAGATATTTTCAAAAGCCGATATTGTCGAAGTAGTCATGTGGTTTTCCTAAGTTAATTAAAGTTGCCCTAGGAGAACCTACTTTCATCAAAGCGGAATGGGGCAGAGGGTACATGCCACCGCTGACATCGAACATCGTAACGCTCCAAAAAATCCCACCTTAAAACTTTACTAATAGTAGTAATAATAATATAATCACCATTATTACTATTAAGGCGTGCCATCATGAATCAGGAAGTCAAAGACAGAATTTTCGCCGCTGCGGATCGCCTTTTTTCTGAGTCACCTACTAATGAGTTTCCGACGGTCGATCAGGTGCGTCAGGCATCCAGTGCTGGCATGAATTATGTGGTTGAGGCATTGAAAGAATGGCGGCAGAAGCAGCGTACCGTTGTCCGATCGGTAATGGAGCCATTACCTGAGTCGCTGCATTTGGCGGTATTCGAGCTAGGGCAAAATGTCTGGAAGATTGCTCAAGGTAAAGCCAATGAGGCCTTGGAAGTGGCGCGGGCGGCATTTGAGGCTGAAAAATCAGATTTGACGAAACTATCTACTGAGCAATCGAATGCGTTTGAATTGTTGTCACAAGAAATGGATCAGGCTCGGACTGAAGCCGAAAAATTGACTCAAGAGCTTCTTGAAACGAAGCAGACCATCCAGATACAGGCTCAACAACTCGTGCAACAACAAGAGCGGCTTGGGTTGGCGGAAGCACGAACTCAGGAAATAGAGAAGCGGGCGGATGGTTTACAGGCAGAATTAGAGCGGGTACACACAGAGGCACGCGCCGAACAACAAAAAGCTGCTGGTGAAATGACTAGACTGAATACGCTCCTGGAGATAGCAAATCAGGAAGCAATAGCTGTCAAAGTTGTATTGCAACAGGCACAAGAGCAAGCCGCTGTACAAAAAGCAGAAAAAGAATCCTACATTAGCGTAACTGAGTCCGAGCGTGAACGAGAGCGTGTTAATGCGCGAGAAGCCGAGCAGCGTCTGGGTGTTGAACTCGGTAATGTGCGGACTGAAGCAGCTAAATCTTCCAGCGAGGCTGCGCAGTGCCAAGGCGAGTTGAAAGGTTTGCGTCAACAAGTGCAAGAGCAAATGGCTTTAATTAAAGCGATGAGTGTAAATACGGGAGCGACCTCGAAGGACGGAGGCGTTTAAATGTAGATACAAGATTCGAGGAAATATTGGCTCTTGGTTTGTATCTAGCTAAAAAAGATGAAAAGTATCAGTTTAATTTAGCATGCTAAATTACTTACTGCCTGCGAGTTATTGTTGATGTCGGCTATACCCTCTAAAGGACTAACATAGCGAGATATGAAAAATGATTTCAGCTTGGACAAAAATAGACCCCCATAAAAACTGTTATCGCTATTATGCGATTTGGTTTGAAGCCGACTTTTTTGACCCTTTTCGGGTGTGTTGTGAATGGGGGCGGGTGGGTGCCAAAAAACATCAACGTCGAGTGTTAGTTTTTCAGTCGTGGGAAGAGGCGCATCAATATTTCAAAGAAATGGAAGAGTTGCGTTTGAAGAGGGGCTATCGGACGGCAATTTATGAGAATAGCTCAGGTGAAAAACCGAGTCATCATATTCCAATACAACATTATTCATAACGATTGAGCGCAGGTCTCAGAGGGCAATTTCAACCTCTAGGAGATCGTTTTATGTCGTTAGATTATCAGCAATTAGTGCCACTGACGCTTGATGCTTGTTTTCATATCAGCATTCACTCAGCAAAAAAATTATGGGCTTATTTTGAATGCCTGGCTCATGCACAACATCTATTTATCCAGCAAGTCAGCAGTGGCCGCTATCTCACTTTAATCGACCATCAGAACAGAGACAATAAGCAATATCTTGTCGTGCAGATTAGAGGCGCAGGCGTGTTTTGGTCTTTCCATTCAGATGAAAACGGTGAATGGAGTATTGTTGAAGGTTACTCGACGGGAGAAGAGAGATGAGCATCCTATCTTTTCCCAAGCGTGGTAAATGGGGCAAATCGTCATGGCGAGGCAACTGTTCGGGTTATATTTATCAGGAGATATTTTCTTGGACACGGCCGCAGTTATTTGTTGATCCGATGTGTGGTTCTGGCACAAGCATCGAGGTCGCTCATGAGCTAGGTATTGAGGCGGTTGGCTTAGACTTGCATTCGGGTTTTAACATTCTTCGCGATAGCATTCTAGATAACGTTGGTAGGCAAGCTGATTTGGTGCTTAGTCATCCCCCTTATGGCGGTATGATTATTTACAGTGGTGAGGTCTGGGGTGAGGCTCATCCTGATGACCTTTCGCGTTGTGAGTCAGACGACGACTTTCACCAAAAGTTGCAATTGGCGTTACTCAACCAGCGAGAAGCCACTAAATCAGGTGGTGTCTATGGCACTATCCTTGGTGATTGGCGCAGAGGCGGCACATACACTTCATACATGGCTGAGGCGATTGCACGAATGCCCAAGGAGGAGTTGATGGCCGTAGTGATTAAAGCGCAGCATAATGTTACCAGCGGCAATACGACCTATCGCCAAAAACTGCCCTTGATTCAGCATGAATACATTGTGCTATGGAAAAAACCAACACAACTTCAAGTGAATGTTTTATCTGTATTAGCCAAGCAACAGCATAAACGATTAACGGATACTTGGCGTGTTGTTGTCCGTTTGGCGTTAATGTCACTGGGCGGAAAAAGTACACTAGGGCAACTTTATGCCAAGGTAGCCGAAGCAGCTCCGAGTCGGCTTGAGCATAATGAAAACTGGCAGGCCAAAGTAAGGCAAGTATTGCAGATGCACTCCGCTGATTTTTATGCCATTGAACGAGGTATTTGGGCAATCGCCTAAATTGTATAGTTAACCCAAAAGGTCTGGCTTAATGCTAGACCTTTTTTCTATGGCGTTGTGTCATGGAAGATTTGACGTTTTATATTAAGGAGTAGGCGAAATATCGCGATAGCAACAACGACACCGACCATTAATGGGAAGTAAAATCCCACACGGAAGATGAAAAGCAGAAACCAAACGATAGCCCCCACAAAGGCCGAGCCAACCATCATCACAAAGAATAAATGAGCTTCAACTGCCATACTAATCGTCGATTGAATACTGTTGGCCAACCACTCAGATAGAGAAAATGGCTTTTTTCTAGGGTGGGGTGTTAGATATGTTTGCTGTTCTTGTTTTTGTGTCGTCATAAAATGACAGCGTCCTTTATCAACAATAACTCACCCATCATCATGGCCTATCCTGCATTTCTTGGAAGGCTTCCTGAAATACACTTTGAATATCCACCAGCTCGCTGTCAGTTAGTTCGGCAAAATCGCCACGCTTGCGGTTAGCGAGTACGCCACGATTCTGATAAAGATAACGTAATAGCAAATCCATACGCCGATCTGGCATATCAACGATATCGCGAATTTGTTCACGGGCTAGGTCAAAACATTGGATTAACTGTAATTCCTTGGCAAAGTCTTGCTGAATCGTTTGTTTGACCGTCGCCGCCAGATAAATAGCGACCGCTGTCATATCAGGAAAGCGATAGTAATCCGCCAACTCAGAGCCATTTAAAAAATATAATGCGCCATTTTCATCCACCTCAAAACGAGCTAAGCCTTTGACCAATGACCATGAAAAACTTTCCAATGCCCGATCATAATCATGCAGATTTTTACTCATGGTTGCCGACACAGGGAGCAGTAGTCCTTGAGGGACAAGGTGACGGCGATGTAATAAGTCGTGAATCAAAAAACGGTGCAAGCGACCATTGCCATCTTCAAAAGGATGGATAAAAACAAAAGCAAAAGAAACCAAAGCGGCTTGAATGACAGGGTGTAGAGAGATGGACTCTATCGCCATGTGTCGTAAGCCCGTCATCAACTGCGACACCTGTGCAGGGGGAGGGCAGATATAATGAACTTTTTCTCGATAATGCTGGGTTTCACCAACATAATTTTGACTCACCCGAAATCCTGTTTCGGCGTAACGAGGATCAACAATCAGATGTTGACGTTCAACCAATCCTTCTTCACTCAACAACTCATTCAAGCTACCACTGCCGCCAGAGTGTAGTAGCCCAAGAAAACGTGTCATTCGTGCCAGCTTGGGCATTTCTTCGCGTTCTATGTGATAGGTCGATTTGGTTTCTTGTAAGTAGAGATAATCCGCCGCACGCTCCAGTAAACTTAAAGGCAAGTCAGCGACCATCACACTAACAGCATGCTGCAATGATGTGTCATTGGCACTGGGAATACCTTGTTTTTGGCGCACCATCGGACAAAAATCAGCAGAACCAAGCAGGTTGTTACGCACTCGCCAACGTGTGCTATTTTTGCCAGCCAGCGTGACATACTCGCTTTCTTCCAATGCAGGCACATAGTTGCCGCCCACTTCAATTGTTGGGTCTAGCGTTTCACCTGTGCAAAACTCATAATAGAAGCCGATGAGTCGCGTATATTTGCCACTGGGTGTTTGGCGCAATGCTGCTTCAATGGGAGCAGCACCGAGAGCACGGAAAGTGGCAGACAATACGGGGAGATTAACCCCTTCGTATTTCAGCGCGAACTCTAAGTGCGCGATGGGGTCTGCTTTGGGGATGTATTGGCTGGTGAAGGTACGAATAGTCAAGCCGTTTTCTTCATGCACGGCCATACGGCTGCCCAACTGAGAGGACACAGGCAAAGGGTAGTCCCGTAGCTGAAAGTGTTCCTTGAGCCAGCAATAGCCAATATTCATCTATATAAAACCGATATTGTCCCGAAAAACAGATAATACCATCAATAAAATAAATAAAATTATGGTTTTTTGCAAATAAACTAATAAAATCTCGCCCATTCATAACGGTAAGTAACGGTACTAAGAACTGCTCTTTGCTGTGAAGCATTTCCGCGATAGAAACGGTCAATAAATGGTAGAGTCTCTCAAATTACGGAATTGAATACTTGCTTAATTTGAATAATATATTACTCTTTAAGTGTATTAATGATTAATATATAACTTATGAAATCACCAGCCACTGACTTTCTCTCACCAGATGCTTTAGACACGCTACGGCAGCTTGGCCAAAATATTACTGAAGCTCGTCGCCGACGCTCAAAGCGTCAAGCGGATGTCGCAACACAAGCGATGTTGTCATTAAGCACTTATCGCAAAGTTGAAGAGGGCGACCCAACAGTAATGATAGGTAACTATGTTTCGGTACTTGCCGTCCTTGGACTGTTGGATGGTTTGTCAAAAACGGCCTCTTTTGACTATGAGCAATCTCCTTGGAATAGAATGTCTGTTAAGCCAAGCCGAGTACGGTTGACTAAAATTGATCAGGTGTCTGAGAATGATTTCTAGTTGCTACGTGTTCGTCGTCGATGAGTATGAACCACGCATTTGCGGTAAATATACGATTCAAGATGGCGTAGGGTATTTTGTCTACGGCCAAAGCTGGCTGTCACGAAAAGATGCTTATCCCTTAGATCCGATCAATTATCCCCTGATAGACACAACATTCCAGTCGCCTGCACAACACGGCATTATTGGCGTGCTTTCAGATTCAGCTCCTGATAGTTGGGGGAGGCTAGTCCAAGTAGCTTATCATCAACAACAGCCTGCAAATGAAGTGGAATGGCTACTGGTCGGTAGTGGTCGAGGTGCAGGATGCCTGGCTTTTTCATCATCTCGCAATAAGATAAAACCATTCGGTACACCACCTGACTTCAGCGAAGTCGCTACTTTTATTCAGATTGCAGATACCATTGAAGCAGGCATACCGCTTGATCTGAGCAATCATCCAGAAGAGTGGACGCGGTTGCTGGAGTACGGATCCAGTATGGGGGGAGCTAAACCCAAAATAGTGGTGTCCCATGAAGGAAAAGAGTGGATTGCCAAGTTAAATAGAAAAACTGACATCATAGATGTCGTCAAGATAGAGTTTGCGACTCGTGAGTTAGCGGTTAGCGTTGGCATCACCCCACCTGCGATGCAGCTCCATGACATCAATGGCCATTCGGTACTGTTGATCGAACGCTTTGATCGTGACGCGCTAGGACGGCGGCATTACATCAGTGTCCATAGTCTGCTCAATGCTGGCCGTATCCGCGAAGATCATAGCAAAACAACCTATAGTTACGGGCAAGTGGCTGATTTAAGCCGAAGAATGTGTGCAGACCCACGCCAGATAGCACCCGAAATATATCGCCGCATGGTATTTAATGCTCTCATTGGTAACACAGATGACCATGCACGAAACCACGGATTTCTGAAAAACAGAGAAAATAATGATTATCTGTTAGCTCCCGCTTTTGACATTTCACCACAACCACGCTCTAGCCATGTCCATTCATTAGGTCTAGGCGATGAGGGACGTATAGCCAAACGCTCCAATTTAATCTCTCAAGCCAAGCGGTTTTTACTAACCAAAGAACAAGCCATTGCAGAGATCGACAGGCAGATCAATGTATTGGCCGACTGGCGAATTGTTTACGAGCAACACAACGTCAGCGCGCTTGATATTAGAATGCTGGAACAGTCTTTTTTACAGATTGAATAAGTTAATAAAAACTTTACCCGTGCCCAACACTAACAATAGGCAACTTCACCGAAAACCGTGTTTTACCCTGACCAGAGATAACAGAAACTTCCCCATGATGAGCGTGAACAATGGACTGGGTAATCGCCAACCCCAAGCCTGCACCTTCATCAGTTCTTTGCCGCGAGGCATCGCCGCGATAGAAGCGGTCAAAAATTCGTGAAATTTGCTCAGGTGGAATATCAGTCCCCGTGTTTTCAATATGCACGGTTCTGGTATTTTCTTCTTGGGTGATTGACAGCGTGATGCTACCGCCAGCAGACGTATGACGAATGGCATTCGACAACAAATTACTGAACGCACGGCGAATCATCAGCGAGTCGCCCAAAATAACACCATGCCCTTCACGATGCAGATGGATAGATTTTTCGGCGGCCAACGCATCATAAAACTCCAGTAGCGCGTCTATTTCAGTGGATAGTTCTACAGTTTGATGGTGTGACACAACTAATCCATTATCTGCTTTTGCTAGAAACAGCATGTCTGAAATCATCCGTGCTAATCGCTCATATTCTTCAAGGCTGGAATAAAGAATTTCCTGATAGTCCTGCGCCGTGCGCGGCTTGGCCAATGAGACTTGCGTCTGGGTCATCAAATTATTGATCGGAGTCCGTAGCTCATGGGCAAGGTCAGACGAAAACTCGGACAGACGTTGCAGGGAGTCGCCCAAACGATCGAGCATGGCATTAAATGCGCGAGCCAATGGCTGTAGTTCGAGCGGGACACTCTCTGAGGCTAGGCGTTGTTGCAGTTGTTGAGCGGAGATGCCTTCGGCAACAATAGCCATTGTTTGTACTGGACGTAATCCCCGTCGTGCTGCTAACCAGCTTAACAAGGCAATCAGTAGCAGACCACTGCCGCCCACCAGCACCAGTTGACGTTCAAAGTCGTGCAGGAACATTTGGTGATGGGTGGTTTCTGTGCCAATAGCAACAACAAATACCTCATTGTTAACGCCTGTGGGCAGTTGTGCTGCAAAGCCTTGATAAGCGATACCATCGGCAACCCACGCGCTCAGTTTGAAAGCCTGTTTGCTGAGAATAATCTGTGGTTTTAGTAATGCCTGATTGGGAATAGCGGTATGACCTTCGGCAAAAAACGTGTGTCCTGCGGGGCGATCCACGCGCACGACTAAATCATGATGACCGACCAGTGAATTAGATAATTGCTGAATACGCGCCGCGTCATCAGGTGCGGTATTGTCTAGCAGGATATGGTGAATCAGCTCTAGTTTGCCTTCGAGCAAATTCGAGTCCAGCTCATTAAAGTGATGGCTAACCGACGATCTAATCATCAATCCCATCACGATTAACACGCCAGCAGCTAACAAGGTGAATAACAGACTAGTGCGAACCGCAATGGTATTAGGTAGCCGAAAAGTCATCTGACGCTTCCTCCAGCACATAGCCCATCCCGCGCACAGTACGAATCAGTTTGGTGTCCGCAGGCGTATCTACCTTGGTGCGTAGTCGTTTGATAGCCACCTCAACGACATTAGTATCGCTGTTAAAATTCATATCCCATACCTGAGATGCTATTAAAGAGTGCGGTAGGATTTCACCCTGACGGCGCATAAGCAGTTCTAACAGCGCAAATTCTTTGGCGGTCAAATCAATACGTCGGCCTGCCCGTAAAGCGCGACGACGGCGAATATCCAACTCCAAATCTGCCACTTGTAGCATATCGTCTTCGCGAATACGTCCGCGACGCAGCAAGGTTCTTACCCGCGCCAACAATTCGGCAAAGGCAAATGGTTTGACTAAATAGTCGTCTGCACCCAGCTCTAATCCTTTTACGCGGTCTTCCACTTGATCGCGTGCCGTTAAAAACAAAACGGGCATGGTTTTGCCTGCACGTTTTATGGCAGCTAATACTTGCCAGCCATTCAGTTCGGGAAGCATGACATCCAAAATCACCAGATCATAGTCGTCGGTCGTCGCTTGATGTTGACCACTGAGGCCGTCTTTAACCCAATCAGTGATATAGCCTGCTTCGGTTAAACCTTGTTTCAGGTAGTCACCCGTTTTAGCCTCATCTTCGACAAGTAGAATTTTCATAGCTGTCCACATTCATGCCATTACGTTGGCGAGGTAAATACCACCACAATAAACGCTTTCGCGCTTACTGATGACAAGATAACAAAAATGTAATTTTTGTGTCAGCTTTGTGTTGGTAGCACCAGTCCATGATAACTATGGGTTCTTTCGGACAGACCTTGTGATCTGAGTGGGGTATTTGGGGTGAATTTATTGATGACGGGGTGGTTATGAAATGGTTCTTGTTAGCCTGTGTGTTATGTCAACAGCCTGTACTGGCTTTGGCGGAAGAAGTGGGTGAGCAGGATACCTATGTCAGCCCATTACAAGAATATCAAGGCTGGAAGGAGCCTGTAGTGCGTAATTGGCAGGAGACACATCGTCAAGTAAGTGCTGAGTCATCTGGCCATGCAGGACATTCTGGTATGGTGATGCCTGATATGCCTCAATCCAAAGCTCAATCCTCGCAGCCCGTCATGGACATGAACAATATGCCTGAGCAAGAAGGGCATCAGGGGATGAATCATCAAAACATGAAAATGCCCAACATGTCACCTGAGACTATGCCATCCAGTCATACCTCAAAAGAAGGTCAGGATAAATGAAGAAGTCCTTTAAACCACAGCATAAATTGTTGTTGATGGTACTGTTGGCAGGCAGCTTAGGGGCTTGTGCCACATTATCATCTGATGGTAGTGAAGGTGAAGTGCGCGCTCAGGCGGCAAGTCTACTCAATCAGCAAGCGACACCCACCACGACGGAAGCCCGTCGTCAGTCATCGGATGCGCTACTGGCCAAACCACTGTCTGCGGAAGATGCCGTCACTTTAGCCTTATTGAACAATCCACGTCTCCAGCGGCAATTTGCCGACTTACGTATTACTGAAACGGAGTTAGTGGCCAGCACCCGACCACGTAACCCTAGTGTGAGCTTGGCTCGATTGACACAAGGCTCTGAGCATGAAGTGGATCGCAGCATTGTGTTTGATGTCATTGGTTTGTTGTTGTCACCCATGCGGGCACCGATAGCTAAACAACAATATCAAAACGCCAAAATGGTCACCGTCCAGTCGGTACTGAAACTGGCTCATGATAGCCGTGCCGCCTATTTTGAGGCTATCGCCAGTATGCAGCGGGCGCGTTATGCCGCTGACGTACAAACGGCGGCCGAGGCAGGTCGTGATTTGGCACGTAATTTGGCGATGGTGGGCAATATCAGCCGCTTGGATGCAGCGCGGGAACAGGCTTTTTATGCCTCAGCAACGGCCAATCGTGTCCGTGCTCAGGCTGACGCTGGACTGGCTCGTGAACGCCTCGTACGGCAATTAGGACTCATCAACGATCAATCGCTGATATTACCCGAGACCTTGCCAGACCTTCCAGCGACACCACGGGTATTAAACCAAGTGGAACAGTTAGCGATGAATCAGCGCATTGATGTGCAGTTGGCTAAACGTCATGCTGAGAGTACGGCGAAAGCACTGAAGCTCAGTAAAGTAACTCGTTTGGTTAATGTGCTAGATGTTGGTTATCAGCGCAATACCTATTCGGATGCGCCCAAACAAACGGGTGTTGAAGTGAGCTTGGAATTGCCGTTGTTTGATTTTGGTAGTACCCGCGTTGCTCAGGCGGAAGCGATTTATCAGCGTTCCTTGGCGCAAGTGACAGAAACGGCGGTCAATGCCCGTAGTGAAACCCGCACTGCCTATGCCCATTACCGTACCAGCTACGAATTAGCCAAACACTATCGTGATGAAGTGATGCCGTTGCAGCAACAAATCGCCGATGAAGTTCTGCTTCGTTATAACGGCATGCTCATCAGTACTTTTGAGTTGCTCGCGCAATCACAGGCGCAAGTAGACAGCATGAACGCCTATCTTGCGGCATTGCAGGATTTTTGGCTTGCTGAGGCCGAACTGACGAGCAGCTTGCAAGGATCAGTAGACGCGGGCTAATCGCACTTAATTTGAACTTATCGGCAACTCAGTATTAATGAGATATTAACATGAACAGTCGGCGTGATTTTTTGTACAAAACGGGACTTACGGCGTTAGGTGCGAGTTTGGTATCCAAGGTGCAAGCGGCGGGCATCCCCGAAGCGATGATACAAACAGAGGCGACTACACAACCGCCCGTAATGCCTGCTAATGGCCGTCCTTACAACCCCGTAGTGACACTCAACGGCTGGTCTTTGCCTGCTCGAATGAAAAATGGCGTGAAAGAATTCCATTTAGTCGCTGAACCCGTAGTGCGTGAATTTGCGCCAGGTATGGTCGCACATATGTGGGGTTATAACGGTCAAAGTCCAGGCCCGACCATTGAGTGTGTAGAAGGCGACCGTATTCGTATTTTCGTCACCAATAAATTGCCAGAACACACGACAGTCCATTGGCACGGTGTGTTACTGCCGTCTGGAATGGATGGGGTAGGTGGGTTGAGTCAGCCTCATATCAAGCCAGGGCAAACTTATGTTTATGAATTCACGATGAAAAAATCGGGTACTTTCATGTATCACCCGCATGCCGATGAAATGGTGCAGATGGCGATGGGCATGATGGGGTTTTTGGTGGTTCATCCAAAAAATCCCGACTTTATGAAAGTTGATCGCGACTATGTGTTTTTACTGAGTGCCTACGATATTGATCCTGGCTCTTATACGCCGCGTGTCTCGGAGATGACGGACTTCAATCTGTGGACATTTAACTCGCGGGTGTTTCCAGGTCTTGATCCCTTAGTCGCTCGTACAGGCGAGCGGGTTCGCATTCGGGTCGGCAACTTGACCATGACCAATCACCCCATTCACTTGCATGGCCATGATTTTGAGGTGACGTGTACCGATGGCGGCTGGGTACCCAAATCAGCACGCTGGCCAGAAGTGACGACCGATGTTGCGGTAGGGCAGATGCGCGCGGTTGAGTTCACGGCAACGGCTGGTGACTGGGCGTTACATTGCCATAAATCGCATCACACCATGAACGCGATGGGGCATAAACTACCGACAATGATTGGTGTACCGCAACGTGAGCTGACAGCGAAAGTACGCAAGCTCATTCCTGATTATATGGGTATGGGCAGTAAAGGCATGGCCGATATGGGCGAGATGGAAATGCCCTTGCCTGACAACACCCTGCCCATGATGAGTGGGCAGGGGCCGTTTGGTGCGGTTGAGATGGGCGGTATGTTTACTGTGTTGAAAGTGCGAGACAATCAAAAAAAAGGCGATTACAGCGATCCTGGCTGGTATGACAATCCTGCGGGTACGGTCGCATGGTTATATGAAGGGGAAGAACCTTCAACCGTTCGAGCCAGCCCAGCAACTTCAACAGACCATGATTTGAAAGTACGCAAACCAACGGGGCATGAAGGGCATTAAGCCTGATTCATCCTTTATATACAATTTCCAATCATGACAAATCATTGTCAGGAGCAAATTAAAATGAAGAGTAAAAAGCATCATTTGTTGGCCTTAGCACTGGTTATCCCTACGCTGTTCAGCCCGTTATTGGTGTGGGCTCATGGTGATGAACATCTTGATCTCAACATGAAGGTTGATAACCCGATTAAGGCGCAGACCAAAGCCGTTGGCCAACAAGGTATGCCCAAAGACGTGAGTCGGACGATTGAGATTAGCATGAACGACCTGCTGCGTTTTAATCCTGATAGTTTGTCGGTACAACAAGGCGAAACGATACGATTGCGCATCACTAATAATGGCAAAATCCCCCACGAATTTGTGTTGGGTACGCGTGATGAGATGATGCAGCATGCCGAGATGATGAAAGCGATGCCAGATATGGTGCATAGCAGTGCCAATATTACGCTTGTGCCGCCGAGTAAAAGCACGGACATTATCTGGCAGTTTACTCAGTCGGGAGAATTTGTCTTTGCGTGCCTGATTCCAGGCCATTTACCCGCAGGTATGCAGGGTAAAATTACGGTAGCCGCCAACCCTGAAAAATCGTCTAGCGCGATGCCTGTCGCCGTCACTGAGGTAAAAGCTGAAACCACAGACACGACAACGGCGGTTGATGATCGTTATACCCAAGGCGAGATCCGTAAAGTGGATATTGCCCAAGGCAAGCTCACCATCAAGCACGGCGACATTAAGAATCTGGGCATGCCTGGTATGACGATGGTATTCCGTGTCAAAGATCCTGCGATGGTGAAAGCCGTCAAGGCTGGCGATGCCGTACAATTTGTCGTTGAGTTGGAAAAAGGCGCAATGGTGATTACGGAGTTGAAGAAAAAGCCTTAACGACTCGCCCTATCAATATCGTGCTGACGAGGGCGGGTTTGATGACTCAGTGACAGCACCCCTCGGTGATAACTCCTTCCAACCCACTCAAAATCGGACAGTCAGGTCGTTGATCGCCGTGACAGCACGCGGCTAAATGATTCAAGGTATCGCGCATTTCCGTTAACTCCGTGATGCGCTGTTGCAAATCAACGACATGCTGTTCAGCAATGGCTTTGACATCGGCACTAGCGCGACCCTGATCTTGCCATAACGATAGCAGCTCTTTGAGCTGCTCCATAGAAAAGCCAAGATTACGGGCGCGTTTAATAAAACGTAAGACATGTAGGTCTTTGTCGCGGTAGATACGATAGCCTGCATCGCTACGCTTGCTTTCTGGCAATAAGCCAATGCTTTCATAATAACGGATCATCTTCGCCGATATTTGGGTCTGTTTCGCGGCATCACCAATATTCATCCATCGTACCCCTTAATTATTAATCCCATTCTTGGCCGAGCTATGTTGATTGATACCTTGACTGATAGGCCGCCAACGACGCAGTAACAAGGCATTGGACACGACACTGACACTACTGAACGCCATCGCTGCTCCCGCAATGATCGGGTTCAACAAGCCCATAGCGGCCAATGGAATACCAATCAAATTATAGATAAACGCCCAAAACAGGTTTTGTCTAATCTTGTTGTAGGTGCGCCGTGAAATATCTAAGGCATCCGCTACTCGGGCAGGATCACCGTGCATCAGGGTAATCCCTGCGGTGTGCATGGCGACATCTGTCCCCGTACTCATGGCAATACCGACATCGGCAGTCGCTAGTGCGGGCGCGTCATTGATACCATCACCGACCATCGCGACAACATAGCCTTCAGCTTTGAAGGCATTGACGATAGAGGCTTTATCCGCAGGTAAAACGTCTGCCATCATGCAGTCAATACCGAGTTCATGCGCCACGACAGTAGCACTAGCGACATTATCGCCTGTGATGAGCGCGGTTTTAATACCCATCGTCTGCAATTGCTGCACTGCTCGTTGAGCACTGGCTTTGATCTGATCGCCAAATGCAAACCCACCTACTAATACGGCAGAAGAGGATTCGATGCAGGCCAGCCAAGAAATAGTGCGTCCTTGTTGTATCCATTGCTGCGTAGTCGTGGTAACGGCTGTTGTGTCTATACCCAATTCCTGCATAAGTCGGCTATTGCCTAAATACAGGGACACCTGACCCATCCGCCCAGTAATACCTCGTCCTGCGAGTGCTTTAATATCAGTCACGAGACTAATATCAATAGCTAACTCCTGCGCTTTGTCGATAACGGCTCTCGCCAAAGGGTGTTCACTGCCTGTCTGCAAGGACGCAGCCAAATGCAATAAGGCGTGGTCATCGCCATTTATCGCGTGTAATCCAACGATTTTAGGTTTGCCTTCTGTCAATGTTCCTGTTTTATCGAAGGCGACCATTGTCACTCGATGAGCAGTCTCTAATGCTTCTGCATCTTTAATCAAAATGCCGTACTGAGCACCAATACCCGTGCCTGCCATAATCGCGGTCGGTGTTGCCAAACCAAGCGCACAAGGACAAGCAATGACCAAGACGGCGACGGCATTGATAATTGCCAGTTGAACATCTCCGCTGATGACCCACCACGCAATAAATGTAGCGAGGGCAATGACGATGACAACAGGAACAAACACTTCACTCACTTTATCGACGAGCCGCTGAATAGGGGCTTTAGCCGCTTGGGCATTTTCCACCAGTCGAATGATTTTGGCTAATGTGCTTTCTGTTGCCATCGCAGTGGTTTCAACAAGCAGCAAGCCATCGCTATTAATGGAGCCACCAATCACTTGATCGCCGATTTCTTTAGCAACGGGTAGGCTTTCACCCGTCATAAAGGACTCATCTACATGGCTACTGCCTTCTTTGATAACACCATCGACAGCTACGCGCTCGCCAGGACGAACGACGACTAAATCGCCAAGACGGACATGAGCAATCCCTATGTCTTGTTCTATTTCTGCACGCCGTACACGCGCAAATTCAGGTTTAAGTGCTTGCAGGGCGCGAATAGCGGATGCTGTTTGACGCTTGGCGCGGGTCTCTAGCCATTTACCCAGCAACACGAGGGTAATCACTACCGCAGACGCTTCAAAGTACAAGTGTGGCATACCTGTGTTCGCATGGAACAACTGATAGACGCTTAACCCATAGCCTGCGCTAGTTCCCAAGGCGACCAGCAAATCCATATTACCCGCCCGTGCTGCCAATGCTTTCCAGCCAGACCGATAAAAACGTGCCCCTAGCCAGAATTGAACCACTGTTGCCAGCAGCCATTGAATCCAGCCTGATAACATCCAATGTATGCCAAATACTGACAACAGCATGGGTGCTATCAGTGGCAGAGAGAGAGCCATCCCCCACATGACTTTTAACCACTCGCTATCTGATTGTACGTTGCCATCATTGACAACCGTGTCTGTAGACAAAGCGGCGTGATAACCGATTTTTTGTACCTCTGCAATTAATTGTTCTGGCGTAACGCCGCCGTCAATACTTTGCACGGTTGCTGTTTCAGTGGCTAAGTTGACGGTGGCCTCTTGTACACCTGCAAGCTTTTTCAGTGCTTTTTCAACACGGGCGACGCAAGAAGCACACGTCATGCCCTCAACAGTAAACGAAAACTGCTGTAAGGCTATTTCAGGTGTTTTGGGCTGAGTTAAAGTATTCATGATTTGCTTCCTGAGAAGAGCGATTTAGCAAATATCAGGCTTGCCATGATGGGAAGGTCAAGCGTTTTTCTACAAAAAAATAATGAAAATAATGCTTGAGCTTACCACGATGGCAAGGTTCACAGTATTTCTACACCAACCCTAGGAGAGATAAAATGTTCGTTATTAAAGTGAATGGTATGAGTTGTGGCCACTGCGTCAGTGCTATTACTAAAGCCTTGGCCGAACTGGACAAAACGGCCAAAGTCCAAATCGACAAAGCCTCACAAACAGTACGTTTTGATGGCGATGCCGATCAGGAAGAGGTGGTGTTGGCCATTCAGGAAGCGGGGTACGATGTGGTTGAAACTACGTCTGTTTAACATACTCATCTGGCAAAACCGCTTTGTGCGGCTTTGTCATTTTCGTAATTTATGTGATGAATGCCATCTACGCAAAATATGCGGATACAGTTTAAAAAGCAAGAAGGGTAATTAAAGCTCCGTTAAGTACCGTATCGAACATACCCCTTTGAATTATAGGCTTATGTTCCAAGCTCCTATCACAAACAACGGAATACTTAACATGTCACATCATCAATACGCTAGTTGTATCGAAGCGTGTAACCAATGCGCCGCAACCTGTGACCATTGTTCTACTGCTTGCCTAACCGAAGCCAATGTCCAGCAAATGGCGAAATGTATTCAGCTCGATAGAGACTGTGCTGATATGTGCCGCCTTGCCGCTGCGCTGATGGCGCGTAATAGTCCTTTTGCCGCACAGGTCTGTCAATTGTGCGCCACAATCTGCACGGCTTGTGCCGATGAGTGTGCAAAACACGAGCATGATCATTGTCAAGAATGTGCGAAGGCTTGTCGTCGCTGTGCGGAAGAATGTAGCAAAATGGCAGCTTAACCAGTTTTTACTGAAAATGACCGAAATATGACACGAATGTAATGTTCCTGTCAGGCTAATGACAGCCTAATAACCCTACAGTTAGTATGCTAATTAGGCATTCTTTGGAGATTTGTAAAATGAATACTATCGCTCTTAGTCAAAAGACTTCCCGCCGTTCTGTTGCTTTGCTGCTTGCTGCCCTTATCTTGTCTGCCCCAGCAGTATCTCTCGCAGGCCCCAAGGCGGTTTACCATAGCTGGATCATGCGCGGCCAGATTTTGTCTATAGAAGAAGGCAAGACCGTTATCTGTATCGGTAAGCATGACCGTGCAAAAGTGGGACAGGTGCTGGAAGTCATACGCCATTCAGCGTCTGTTGCGGGTGGCAACAGAGCACCAGCCTTAGCCCGAGTCAACGTAGGCCAAGTTCGTATCACTAAAATCTTCGATGAGCATTACTCCGAGGCTGAAGTGGTCAGCGGTGATTTGAAAACGAATGACACGGTTGAGCTTGAACGTAAATAACACGATCACATGCATCAGGAGGTCACGTATGTGGGATTGCATGAGGAGTCGGGGAGGGATTGGGCGAATAGTCCCTATCAGGAACGTCCAGTGGTTAATTCTTGGGGGATTAGTCCAGTGGGGCATGATCTCTCTGTCTTTTGCCGATGACTTTGCATTACCACCATCTTTACAGATGCAGGAAGCTCAACTTTCTGCCCGAGCACATCGGGCAGAGATAACCGCAGTACAAGCCGCTGTTCGAGCCGCTCAGGCGCGACCAGCCATCGTCTCGGGTCTTGAAGATCCTATGTTGTCACCCTCCTTAGATCATAAACCCTTAGAAGGCATGGGACAGAACACCAGCATCACCATTGAGCAGCGTTTCCCGTTATCGGGAGTGCGCGGCTACCGACGTGCAGGGGCTAAGGCCGAAGCGGATCGTACTCAAGCGGTGGCTGACAAGACCACTCTGGATATTGATCTGGACGTGGCCAGTGCCTACTTGATGTTACGCAAGGAAAGGCAGATGCAAAGAATTTTAACGGAACAAACCGAACTGGCTGCTTCTGTCGTCAAGTCTGCCAATGCCCGCTATGCCGCTGGTAATGGCTCGCAGGCGGAAGTCTTGCGGGCAGAGACCGAGCACGCTCGTTTGCATGCCAAGCTGGCCACCAGCCTTGCAAATGTTGCCTCCGCAGAAGTGATGTTCAACACCAGCATTGGCCGTGATTCAACCTTAGCAGTGCCTACATTATCGCCCGACACCATGCGCCTCGTGACCCAGAGTGGTTTACCGAAAGAAGAGGCCGTGGCCTCGGCTCTGCGCTTGCGTCCAGAGTTGAGCGGCGGCAAGGCTGAAAGTCGTCGGGCGGCAGCTGACGTCAAGGTGATGGAGTCTATGTATAAGCCCATGGCTACCGTGCGCGCGGGTATGGCTGACACGATGGCGGAGGGCAAAGGTTATATGTTGATGGTCGGTATCAGTCTGCCGATCTGGCGTAGCCGATTACAAGCCGGAGTAGCGGAGGCGAAGGCGATGGAGTCGATGACGCATGCCGATGTGGATGCCATGCAGCGGATGATTGCGGGTGAAACGGCGGCCGCTTGGGAGACCCATCGGGGTTCGGTGTTGCGTTATCAATCGCTGCGTGATGATGTTCTACCTCGCGCCACGCGCACGATGCCTTCAGCACTGGCGGCTTATGCCGACAATCGTCTGGCATTAACGGGTGTTTTGGAGTCAGCACAAGCCTTGTGGATGGTGCAGATGGAACTGGTCGATGCCGAATATGAGGCGGGGCTGTCTTGGTCACGCCTACACCGAGCCATGGGTGATACGGGAGCAATGCCATGAAAAAAATTTCCATTGCTTGGCCTTCGGTGTTGGCGGGTGCCCTCGTTGCTACCGTGCTGACGAGCGCAATCTTTATTGCCAAAAACCGCGAATCAGCCAAGCCGCAAGTCGGTCAGCAAAATAATTCGCTTAGCCAAAAAGCCAGTATCCCCAAGGCCGAAAGAACAGCGATTAGTATTGAAAAGTCTCAAGCAGCGACATTGGGTTTGAGTCTGATTACCGTCCACAAACAGGCAGTCTCCGAGCAGCTTCGCGCGGTAGCGACGGTTGTACCTGACGAATCACGCCTGTCGCATATTCATACCCGTGTTGCTGGCTGGATTGAAAAACTGTATGTCAGCAACACGGGCGAAACGGTCAAGGCAGGGCAACGACTGGCGGATATTTTTTCTCAAGAGCTTCAGTCATCGCAAGTCGAATATCTGAGCTTGCGGCAAGGATCTGGCCCAGCCAGTGTCGCGTTGGACAGTGGTCGCAAGCGTTTGCTGGTGTTGGGTATGGCGGAGGCCGATATCCGTGCCATTGAGCAGGCGGGCAAGCCCAATCCGATCATGCCTATTTATGCCCCCCGATCTGGCATTGTCGTGCATCGGGGGATTTCGACGGGCACAGCGGTGGATCCTTCGACCGAATTGATGACACTCGCCGACTTATCCACGGTGTGGGTACGCGCCGAGATTCCTGAGTCTGCTGCCAGTCGAATACAAACGGGCACACAAGCTCGGTTGGACTTCCCCGTGTCAGGACTACCGCCGCTGATGGCGAATGTTGAGTTTGTTGATCCCGTTTTGAGCGAACGCACACGCACCCTTAAAGTCAGATTCTCAGTCCGTAATGCTAATGGACAATTACGGCCAGGCATTTTTGGTTCTGCGCTCTTTAATTTGAGTAGTCGGCTGTCGTTATCAGTGCCACGCGATGCCGTCGTCGATACGGGCGAGACGCAAGTGGTGTATGTCGCTCATGGCCAAGGACATTTTGAGCCGCGCACTGTGCGCTTGGGCATAAGACAGTCTGATCGTATTGAGATTCTTGATGGTCTGGAGGAGGGTGATAGTATCGTTGCTTCAGGCGTTTTTTTGCTCGATTCCGAGAGTCGCCTCCGAGCTTCTGGTAGTGCAGGCGGCCATTCTGGTCATGGTGGGACGACTAACGCGGCTAAAAAAGCCCCTACATCAACTGCTGAAAACTCAGCCGCTGAAAAACCCGAGCATCAGGGTCACGGAGGCGGACAATGATTGAACGTATTATCGAATGGTGTGCGGGTCATCGCTGGACGGTGATGGGTATACTGATGATACTGGTCGGCTTTGCGATTGATGCTGTCCGTAAAACGCCTTTGGATGCCTTGCCCGACCTCTCAGACCCTCAAGTTATCGTCTTTACCGACTGGATGGGTCGTAGTCCTGATTTAGTCGAGGATCAAGTCACCTATCCGCTGGTTAGAGCACTGCAAAGCACACCCAATGTCCGTGCTGTCCGTGGTTACTCGATGTTTGGTATGAGCTTTATTTATGCCATTTTCCAAGACGGCACGGATATTTATTGGGCGCGTACCCGAGTGTTGGAGCAACTGGGACGCGCGCAGCAACTGCTGCCGCCTAACGTTACGCCGCAGTTGGGGCCAGATGCTACGGGCATTGGTTGGGTTTTTCAGTATGTTTTGCAAGACAGTTCTGGGCGCATGGATCTCGCCAAACTCCGAGAGCTTCAGGATTTTACGGTTCGCCCAGCACTACAAGCGGTTACTGGGGTGGCAGAGGTCGCTTCACTCGGTGGTTTTGAGCGGCAATTTCAGATTGTTCTGGATCCTGCTCGACTGGCTGCCTATGGCTTAACGCTAGGTGATGTTACTCGATCCGTTCGTGACGCCAATGCCGAAGTCGGTGCTCGGGTGATTGAGATGGCAGGACGGGAATACATTATTCGCGGGCGCGGCTATGTCAAATCCTTGACTGATCTGGAGCAAAGTCTGGTCACCATGGGCGCAGGTGGCACGCCTGTTCGGCTACGTGATATTGCCACCGTCCAGTTTGGCCCAGAAATTCGACGCGGCGCGGCAGATTTGAACGGCCAAGGCGAGGCGGTTGGCGGCATCGTGGTCATGCGTATCGGCTCGAACGCGTTGGATGTCACGGAAGCCATCAAACAGCAGATTAGCACCCTCACTCTCCCGCCTAATGTCAGCTTGGTGCCGACCTATGATCGCTCCAGCTTAATCAAAGGTTCAATCAGCACCTTAAAAGGTACGCTGATGCAGGAGGGCATTATTGTTGCCCTGATCTGTATAGTCTTTCTGATGCACGTCCGTTCGGCACTGGTGGCCATCATTATTCTGCCACTTTCGGTGCTGTTGTCATTCATCGCCATGCGTTATATGGGGCTGTCCGCCAATATCATGTCACTGGGAGGGATCGCCATTGCGGTGGGTGAATTGTCGGATGCCGCTATTGTATTGATCGAAAATGCCCACGTCAGGCTAGCCAATGCCCCTGCTGGTGCGGATCGAGAGCGCATCATCATTGATGCCTGCAAGGAAGTCGGTCGTCCTATCTTTTTTTCGTTGTTGCTGATTACGGTCAGCTTCTTGCCGATTTTCACGTTGACAGGGCAAGCGGGACGGCTGTTTGCCCCGCTGGCCTACACTAAAACCTTTGCCATGTTCACGGCGGCCATTCTGTCGATTACAGTAGCACCGCCATTGATGCTGTGGCTGTTGCGCGGCCACTTCCGTACCGAGGCTGAAAATCCCGTCAATCGAGTGCTGTCACGGCTGTATTTCCCGATTGCCCGCCAAGTGATTCGCTGGCGTGTTGCCGTCGTCGTGCTGGCTCTCATTGGCATGGTAGGCACAATCCCCGTGCTCATGCGCCTAGGTTCCGAGTTCATGCCGCCTCTCGACGAAGGCAGTTTACTGGTCATGCCCAGCACCTTTCCAGGTATTTCCATCGAGGAAGCACGGCAGGCTTTGACCGCACAAGACCGAATCATCAAGAGCTTTCCTGAAGTAGCGTCAGTTCATGGTAAAGCGGGGCGTGCCGAAACAGCAACCGACCCAGCTCAACTGGACATGAATGAGATTGTCGTGCAATTGAAGCCGAAGGAGGATTGGCCATTACACACGGTACAACGCTGGTACAGTCAACAGGCGGCTGATTGGATCAAGCCTGCCCTAAGAGCGATTTGGCCAGAGAAGCGAGTTTTCACCTTGGATGAGTTGTCACGGGAAATGGCGAATGCCCTCCAAATGCCTGGCTATCAGATGGCGATAGCGCCGCCCATACGTACGCGGATTGATATGCTGACAACAGGTGTTCGTACACCCGTCGGCATCAAGGTTTTCGGTGACAATCTAGCAACTATTGAGCGTATTAGTATTCAGTTGGAAGGCATGCTGCGGCAAGTTTCAGGGACACGCAGTACCTTCGCTGAGCGTCAGACAGGGCGTGAATATATTGATGTGGTACCAGACCGAGAGGCGATTGCCCGCTATGGACTGAGTATGCGTGATGTGCAGGATGTGGTGGAGTCCGCTATCGGCGGTATGCCCGTCTCTACCGTTATCAACGGTCGTGCTCGTTTCTCGGTCAATCTGCGTTATGCCGCAGATTATCGCGCGGATCCTGAAGCGTTACGCGCTATTTTAGTTCCAGTGACCGTGAGTGATCCCGTCGCTGGTCTAGATCGGGGTAACTCTGGCAGCGGAGCTTCTGGTACAGCAACGGGTGCTTCAGGTTCTGGTGGTGGTATGGGCGGCATGGGGGGTAGCGATTCCCGTCAAAGTGGTGGCGCAAGTACCCAAGCTCAGGCCATGCCGACGCAGAATAATGACAGTGACTCTGCTTGGCGGCAGCCAGGTGCCACTGTGCCTTTAGGGGCATTGGCAAAGATCAGCATTGTCACTGGTCCACCCATGATCAAGGATGAAAACGGTGTTCTGGTTGGCTTCGTCTTTGCGGATATTGATAGTACCAAAACCGACCTTGGCAGTTGGGTAAAAGCCGCCAAGTCTCAAGTGTCATCTTCGCTGCAATTGCCTACGGGCTATCGGCTGCAATGGACGGGACAATATGAGTTCATGGCTGAAATGGAAGCCAAGTTGCGGATCATGTTACCGATCACCCTGATTTTGATTATTGCTTTGTTGTATCTCGCCATGAAAGGGATTGGCCAGACCATGCTGGTGTTGTTGTCCTTGCCTTTTGCTGTTGCTGGCAGTATTTGGTTCCTCGCTTTTATGGGCTACAACCTGTCCACCGCTGTCTGGGTGGGGCTGATCGCCGTCGCTGGCGTGTCTGCTGGCACGGGCATCGTTATGGTCGTTTATTTGGACGAAACTTTTGAGCGTTTTGTCAGTGAAGGCCGTATGAACACGGCTGACGATGTGGATGCCGCTGTGCTGGAAGGTGCTTCAGCACGCGTCAGACCGCTGGTTATGACCGTTGCCACAACGGTCTTTGGTTTGATGCCTTTGTTATGGGATGACGGGGTGGGTGCCGATATTAGTGCGCGCACAGCTGCACCCGTAGTCGGCGGCCTGTTCTCCTGCATGATTCTGACGTTGTTGGTATTACCAGCAGCGTACACCTTGTGGCGTCGCTATCAGCTCAGGCATAACGTAGTCAATCGCCATGAATAACTCACCATCAGACATTTCTTCGCCACAGGAGCTTCGTGGCGGCTTGAGTACGGCGGATGCGGAGGCTAGGGGCAGGCTGTATGGTGCCAACGAACTTCAGCGCGAAAAATCACAACCGCTGTGGAAATTGCTGATGGAGCAATTCATCAATCCGATGACGGCGTTGTTGGCTTCAGGGTTAGGGATTTCTTTGGTTTTGGGTGAGGTCACTGATGCACTCGTCATTGGCATTGTGCTGATTATTAATGGTTTGGTCGGGTTTGCTCAGGAGTATCGGGCAGAACAGGCAGTTCTTGCACTCAGAAACATGACAGCGGCACGCGCTAGAGTATTGCGTGACGGACGCGCCCAGTTAATTCCCGCCAGCTCGGTGGTTAAGGGGGATTCCTTGCTGCTGGAAGCAGGGGATTTGATCGCTGCGGATGCACAATTGCTGGAAGCCCATGAACTACAGATGCAGGAAGCCGCGCTGACGGGTGAAAGTCTGCCTGTCGCCAAAAACCTCCAGCCCATTGCTGAAAATGCCCCCTTGGCCGAACAAAGCAATCAAGTGTTTATGGGCACGGCTGTGGTGTGTGGGACGGCAATCGCCCGCGTCACCGCAATTGGCAGTCACACCGAGTTAGGGCGTATCGCTGGCTTGCTGACCAGTGCCGCCATCACGGAAACGCCTTTGCAACAGCGCCTTGACCATTTAAGCCGAATTTTAATCTATCTTTGTCTTGGCATTGTTATTCTGGTCGCCGCGATTGGACTTTTTCGTGGGGAGTCTTGGTCGAGCGTACTATTGACCGCTATTTCCTTGGCGGTTGCCGCCGTTCCCGAAGGCTTACCCGCCATCGTCACCATTGCTTTGGCCGTGGGCGTACAGCGCATGGCATCACGCCAAGTCTTAGTACGACACCTTCATGCAGTGGAAAGTCTGGGCTGTGCGACGGTCATTTGTACCGACAAAACAGGCACATTGACAGCGGGTATTATGAAAGTTCGTGAGGTCTGGCCCGCAGATAGCCTCACCATTCTGAAGTCGGCAGCCTCTTGCTGTGACGCGGAACTCAATACAGACGGAACAGGTATCGGCGATCCCACTGAATTAGCCATCCTCACGGCTGCCCGTGAGCTGGGCATGGAGCGTCAGGTCATTGAAAATACGTTCCCTCGGAAGACTGTCATCCCCTTCGACTCTATTCGGATGTTTATGGCGATTGAGCGTGAAGATGGCATCTGGTACGTCAAGGGGGCATTGGAGGCGTTGACTCTTCGATGTGACAATATGCCTAAGGATATTCAGACGGCTGCTGCCGATATGGCACTAAAAGGCTTACGCGTTCTGGCGGTAGCAACAGGTTCAGGAAGTGCCCCCGAACACCTGACCATGCTGGGATTGATTGGTATGGCGGATCCGCCACGCCCAGAAGCCATCGCTGCGGTGGCCGCTGCGCGTCAGGCTGGGGTACGAGTAGTCATGATTACGGGCGATCATCCAGTGACTGCACGGGCGATTGCCACTGAAATGGGGATATTGGCTTCGGGTGATAGCGTTGAGGACACCGTACATGCACGGGCAACACCAGAAGCCAAGCTCAATATTGTCAGAACCCTCAAAGAACGCGGTGAGGTGGTCGCCATGACGGGTGATGGCGTTAACGATGCGCCTGCGTTGCGGGAAGCTCATGTTGGCATCGCTATGGGAGTCACAGGTACGGAAGTGACGCGTGAAGCCTCTGACATGATCCTGACAGATGACAACTTTGCCAGTATTGTTGACGCGCTTCGCGAAGGGCGCGGAATTTTTGATAACATCCGAAAAACGGTAGCTTATCTTCTGGCAGGTAACGTCGCTGAGCTGTCGGTCATGCTTGTCGCTGCACTGATCGGATTGCCCACCCCCTTATTGCCTCTACATATCTTGTGGGTCAATTTGGCGACGGATGTTTTGCCCGCGTTGGCACTGGTGACGGATCCTGCCGCGCCTGAAACCATGCACCGTCCGCCCCGACATCCCGATGAGCCTTTACTGGGACGTGCGGAATGGCAGGGGATTTTTGTCGTAGGCGTGATCCAAACACTGGCGACACTAGGCATATTTGTGTGGGCACTGTCATCCCGCGATCTGGCAGAAGCGCGCAACCTCGCGTTTACGACGCTGGTTTTTGGTGAGCTGTTTCGGGCATTTGGCGCGCGCAGTAAGCAACAGACATTCTGGCAGATGGGTTTATTCAGTAATATGCGTCTTTTTTGGGTCGTCGCCATTTCCGTGCTTGTACAAATCAGTATTCACCATATTCCAGCCTTGCAGTCGTTATTGAAGATCAGTTCATTATCCTTAAGCGACTGTCTGTTAACCCTAACTGTGGGACTGTTACCCTTGTTGGTGGTTGACGCATGGAAACTTCATACGCTGCATATGAGCAAGCCTGATGGACACTAAATATTGAAACCAAAAAGTAATTCTGAGCTTAGGCTTTTAAAAAGGGAAAGGTTAAGTCTATGAGTCGTAACAAGAGTGATAGCAGCCACCCCCGACGTGCCTATAAAAAGGAATTGCGCTTACTGCAAATAGCACTGGTGAATGTACATCGGCACATTATCGAACATGGCCATCGTGTACTCGTTATTTTTGAAGGTCGAGATGCTTCTGGTAAAGACGGTACGATCAAGCGCATCGTCGAGCATTTGAGTCCCCGAGAAACGCGTGTCGTTGCCTTGGCAAAGCCTTCAGAAAGAGAACAAAGCCAATGGTATTTTCAGCGTTATTCGGCCTACTTGCCAGCCGCAGGCGAGTTTGTGTTGTTCAACCGCAGTTGGTATAACCGCGCGGGTGTTGAAAAAGTGATGGGCTATTGTACGGACAAGGAATACATGAGTTTTCTTGAGGCGGTCGTGCCCTTTGAACGAATGCTTGTTGACGCGGGTATCCAACTGTTTAAGTACTATCTTGATATCAGTCGTTCCGAGCAGGAGCAGCGACTGGCAGCACGCAAAAATGATCCACTCACGCAATGGAAGGTAAGCCCGATTGACGAAGTAGCACTTGAACACTGGGAAAACTACACGGTAGCACGTGATGTCATGCTTAAAAAAACGCATCACAAGGCTGCTCCTTGGATCGTTATCTGTGCGGACAACAAGAAAAAAGCCCGCCTTAACGTCATCCGTGATCTTGCTGGCCGCATAGAGTGTCCAGACAAGGGAAATCATCTGCTGATACCTGATCCCGACATCGCTTTTCCCTATAGTGCCTCCCGACATACTGTGCTGGCGTACTGAGAGCGGAGATAGTGCTGTTTAGGGTAATCTAATGTCATTAAAGTCCCGTTAAGTACTGCATCGAACATACCCCTTTGAATTATTAGCTTATGTTCCAAGCTCTTATCACAAACAACGGAATACTTAACATGTCACATCACCAATACGCTAGTTGTATCGAAGCGTGTAACCAATGCGCCGCTACATGTGACCATTGTTCTACTGCTTGCCTAACCGAAGCCAATGTCCAGCAAATGACGAAATGTATTCAGCTCGATAGAGACTGTGCTGATATGTGCCGTCTTGCCGCTACGCTCATGGCGCGTAATAGTCCTTATGCCGCACAGGTCTGTCAATTGTGCGCCACAATTTGCACGGCATGTGCCGATGAGTGTGCTAAACACGAGCATGATCACTGTCAAGAGTGTGCAAAGGCTTGTCGTCACTGTGCGGAAGAATGTAGCAAAATGGCAGCTTAACATTTTTGCGCTTATTCCTTTCTGTTCATGAAAATGAGTAGAAAATGTGTCATTTGAGTTAACTTTTCTCAATCTATCGAAAATAACACCTAGATGACAACAATGTCATTTACACGTCATGAAGATGACAGGATAAATGCCACACAATTTGTGTGTCATTTGAGAAAGTGATAATAATTGAATTAAAAACTTTATCGTGTTCGATTTGAGTTGATTAAAACGACCACTAAAGGAAATACCGATGAATCATAGCCCATCGTTTTGGCGATCACGAGGCGCGCTAGCCATGCTGGTGATGTCGGTGGTTGCTTTATTTTTCCTGTTAGAAGAGCATCGAGCACACATGTTGGGAGTGTTGCCGTACTTGTTTTTACTGGCCTGTCCTCTGATGCACTTGTTCATGCACCACGGCCATCATCATGGGTCGGAGCATTCTGCACCCGATCAGCCTAAAGATAGCAGTCGTCAGGATGGAGAGTAGCCATGCACGCCGCACATGAAGCAGCATACGGACTCTGGTCATTGGTTATCCTTAATTCAGCGGTGTTTTTGATCTTTGCCTTTAGTTTTTTCAAGCCAAAAACCAGCCGCGACTGGCGTACCTTTAGCGCATTTTCGGCGTTTATTGTTGCACTGTTTGTTGAAATGTATGGCTTTCCACTCACCATTTATCTGCTCTCTGGTTGGTTGCAAGTGCGCTATCCCGAAATTGATCTGATGTCTCATGATGCAGGTCACTTATGGTCAACCTTACTGGGCGAGAAGGGCAATCCGCATTTTGGTTTACTCCACATTATCAGTAATGCCCTCATTATTTTAGGGTTTTGGCTACTTTCTAGCAGTTGGCATGTACTGTATCAGGCTCAACGCGCCCATACCTTAGCAATAACAGGTTCTTACGCTTACATACGCCACCCTCAATATGTGGCTTTCATATTCATTATGTTTGGCTTTCTGTTGCAGTGGCCAACGATTTTAACCTTGTTGATGTTTCCAATGCTGCTGTTTATGTATGGTCATTTGGCCATTGTCGAAGAGCAAGAAATGCAAGCTGAGTTTGGTGATAGTTATCAAGCTTATATCGCTAAAACCCCGCGCTTCTTGCCTAATCTGTCCTCAAGGGCAGCCTGATATTTTTGTTATTTTTAACGTAGAGTGAATACCATGAAACGCTATACCTTGCTGTTACCACTAATCGCTGCGCTCGCCATGTCTCATGCTTTTGCGGAAGAAAAATCCATGTCTGGCCCCGATATGAGTCCTGCTGAAGTTAAGCAAGACATGAATGGCATGAAAGATATGAAAGGGATGAAGGATATGCATGAGAAATGTATGGGCGATGCCAAAGCGGGAGAAGGCATGACTGCTGGCATGGAGGAAATACACAAAAAATGTATGGATAACATGAAAGGTATGTCCAAAGAACCGAGCAAAAAAAGCACAACCCGCAAGCATCAGAAAAAATCGACAGCTAAACCCGTTGTCGAGCATGATCACAATCACGGTGCAGCACCTGCGCAATAATCATGGGGTGGCAAAGGTCAAAAAAGGGAGATAGTTTTGAGCGCACGGTTTCCGTATCACGATGAATGTAATACGCTGCTAGAGGTTACAGTAGATCAGGCTTTTGCTCATCTCGACGACCACTCACGGCTAACTGAACATATGAATAAGTCGTCATGGATGATGGCTGGAAGCCGTATGCAGCTGACATTTGACGCCTTGCGTGGTCAGGCTGTTGGTTCGCATATTACCATGTCTGGACGGGTTCTTGGCATCCCCTTGTTCGTTGAAGAGGTTGTTAGTAAGCGCAACCCGTCCTTATCAAAAGTGTGGGAAACCATTGGTGAGACTCGACTACTGGTGATTGGACACTATCGCATGGGCTTTGAGTTGACCCCTGTGGCAGCGAGTTGTCAGTTACGGATATTTATTGACTATGCGAGGCCGAAGGGTTGGCTTTCGTGGTGCTTAAGTCTACTACTGGGTCGCTATTACGCTCGCTGGTGTTTACAACGCATGAAAAATGACGCAATAAGCCACTTCTCTCAGATGCGTTAATGTTTGCCGCCCTATTGGCGGTGCCAATTGAATCTTGACCCCGCCGACCGTTGTCGGCGACAGGAGTTTCTAATGTCCGACCATGAGCATCACCATCATGACCACGCAGGTCATCCACATCCGTCACAAGCGCCCATGCCTACCGAGGGTGCTGCTGAACTGAAAGACCCTGTGTGCGGAATGACGGTGACCACGGCATCAATCCATCAACAGGACTACGAAGGTAAACGGTTTTATTTCTGCAGCCCAAAATGCCTCGACAAATTTAAGCTTGAGCCAAGCCGATACCTAACTCCGCAACCTGCCGCTGTCGAAACCCCTGTCAGCACTGACACCGAATACACTTGCCCGATGCACCCTGAAATTCGACAAATTGGCCCAGGCAATTGCCCCAAGTGTGGTATGGCTCTGGAACCCGTGCAGCCTGATTTAGAAGAAGGGGAAAACCCTGAGTTAAAGGACTTTCGTCAACGCTTCTGGCGAACGCTACCGTTGACGATGGTAGTTTTTGTGCTAGCGATGTTTGGTCATCGGTTTAACTGGTTTGATATGGGCGTTCAAAGTTGGCTGGAACTGGCTTTATCCACCCCCGTCGTGTTATGGGCAGGTTGGCCGTTTTATGTGCGCGGCGTGCAGTCGATCATTCATCGTAGTCCCAATATGTGGACGCTGATTAGTCTTGGCACGGGTGCCGCCTATGTTTATAGCGTCGTTGCGACCGTTGCTCCCAGTTTGTTCCCTGTGTCCTTTGTATCAATGGGGCGGGTTGCCGTCTATTTTGAAGCGGCGGCTGTCATTATTTCTCTGACCTTGCTCGGTCAGGTCATGGAGTTACAGGCGCGTTCGCAGACCTCTGCTGCTATTAAGTCGTTGTTGAGACTGGCACCAAAGACGGCTCGTCGCATCAGTGAGGATGGTTCGGAAGATGATGTGCCGTTGACGCATGTCCATGTCGGCGACAAGCTACGCGTTCGTCCAGGCGAAAAAGTGCCTGTTGATGGCATTGTCATTGAAGGAAGTAGTGCCGTTGATGAATCCATGCTCACAGGCGAGCCACTTCCCGTTAGCAAACGTCTAGGCGACAAAGTTATTGGCGCGACGCTCAACACCAACGGTGCTTTGGTCATACGTTCTGAACGTGTCGGCTCCAGCACCATGCTTGCGCAGATCGTGCAAATGGTGATGCAAGCACAACGCTCACGCGCACCTATGCAGCGTATGGCAGACACCGTCGCAGGCTATTTTGTTGTTTCGGTCATTTTTATCGCGCTGATGACGTTCTTTGGCTGGGGATTATTAGCGTCCAACTGGATATTTGGCTTAATTAACGCGGTTGCTGTACTGATTATTGCTTGTCCTTGTGCACTAGGTTTAGCGACACCGATGTCCATTATGGTGGCAACGGGCACAGGGGCAAGTAAAGGCGTGCTGTTTAGAGATGCATCTGCGATTGAGAACTTACGGAAAATTGACACTTTAATTGTCGATAAGACGGGTACGCTCACCGAAGGTCGCCCCGCATTTGATCGTGTTGTACCTACAGAAGGTTTTAGTGAGGCGGACGTGCTGTATCTTGCCGCCAGTTTGGATCAGGGTAGTGAACATCCACTCGCCGCCGCTATTGTCAGTGCCGCCCGTGAGCGCGGCATCACACTCGGTACAGTGACACAATTTGAGTCCAATACAGGTATTGGTGTCCATGGTGAATTGGCAGGGAAGAAATTGGTGATGGGTAACACCACGCTTATGGAACAAACAGGCGTTGCGACGGCATCCCTCCAAAGCTCGGCGGAACAGTTGAGAACGCAGGGAGCGAGTGTCATGTATCTCGCTGTCGATGGGCAATTGGCAGGTTTACTGGCAGTTTCTGACCCCATTAAAGCAACGACCGCAGACGCGTTAGCCTCGTTACGAGCGGCCAATATCCGTGTCATTATGGCAACTGGCGATGGATTGACCACGGCAAAATCGGTAGGGCAGCGATTGGGTATAGATGAGGTGTATGGCGAAGTGAAACCCGCCGACAAACTGGCCTTAGTCGAGCGTCTGCAACATGAAGGCCGCTGTGTGGCGATGGCAGGTGATGGTATCAATGACGCGCCAGCTCTGGCTCGGGCAGATGTCGGTATTGCGATGGGAACAGGCACCGATGTCGCCATGAATAGTGCACAGGTGACGCTGGTGAAAGGGGATTTGCGTGGTATCACCTTGGCATGTGGTATTTCCATTGCGACTGTCGCCAACATGAAGCAAAACCTGGCTTTTGCCTTTGTCTATAATGCCATTGGTGTACCGATTGCTGCGGGCGTATTGTATCCGCTAACAGGTTGGCTGCTGTCACCGATGATTGCCGCATTGGCAATGAGTCTGAGTTCTGTGTCTGTCGTTTTTAATGCCTTGCGTTTACGTCGTGAGGTTGATTGAGTGCAGCTAAATGGGGTAGTAGTGGTGCAGGCATTAAATATGGCGATTAAACGGCGAAAACCGACGAAAGGCTTAATTGTCCATTCTGACAGAGGAAGTCAATACTGTAGCCACGCCTATCGTAACGTAATAACACAGCATCAATTTGTGGGTTCAATGAGTGCTAAGGGTAATTGTTATGATAATGCGCCGATTGAAAGCTTTTGGGCAACGTTAAAAAACCAGTTGGTTTACCATCAGCACTATATTACACGGGCAGAAGCCATGAAGGATATTCAACATTTTATTGAGACTTTCTACAATCGAATGCGAATTCAAGCTAAGCTAAATTTTAGGTCGCCAGCCCAAGTCTTTGAGGGCTTTAAAATGGCTGCCTGATTTATCCCAAATCCATTCATACGCTAAACTCAACACACATCAGTAAGATTGAAATGCACTACATACTTTTTTCGGATTTAAGGAAGCACTGTGATGCAATATGCACCTTTGGCGAAAGTAAAGAAACGCTCAGAAAAATAGCAAAAGTAGTTGGCGAGTGAACCATTACAACCACGCTACTCCGCACCATTGGAGAGGTGACGTATCTCTGCAACCTGGAATAGGCGTATTTATTGGTCAATCTGGCGACAATAAAGAGCATCGTCATTGGTCGCATCAAATCAGTATTGCCTTAGAGGGTATCATTGAAATGACCGCCAATGGTCAGTCCTATCAATCCATTGCCTTATTCGTCAAAGCAGGAACATCTCATCAACTCATTGCGAGTTCAGTCTTTTCTATTTATCTTGACCCCACTATCGTGCAGGCAAAGACACTGATCTCTCGTCTTGGTGAACAAACGGCTATTTGTGAGTTACCTCAAGACTTGGTAGTTTTATTTCGTGATAGCTTAATGGCTTGCAACTCACTGAAAGCGGCAATAGCGCGCTTTAGTACATCGCTTGCGCCTCATACTTCTGCAAAAGTTGACCCGCGCTTGCAAAAAGTCCTATCCGTATTAATGCGTGATATGTCAGTTTCCACTTTTTCTAGTCGAAAAGAACTCGCCATGCTAATGGAGCTGTCCGAAACGCGATTTTCTCATTGGTTCAGTGAGCAAACGGGAATGCCACTACGCAGTTATCGCAAATGGCTACGGCTAGTGTATGCCCTTGAACAAGTATTGCATGGTCAAACGCTCACTCATGCCGCCTATAAAGGAGATTTTTCGGATCAAGCGCATTTTTCTAGGACGTGTGTACAAATGTTTGGTGTGAATCCTTCGATCTTTTTGACTCACCTGACACTCGCATAGCTCTTTCGTTCAATGATTGAAATCTAGTATTCATTATAGTCTCTCCAGCAAGATAAAATGGGAGATTGATGATGAAGATATTAACACCGCTGATTCGTTGGGGCAGTTACCCCCTGATTTTTGGCGTATGCACAGGTATGCAATTAGCAATTCTTTGGCTACATCTGCCGTATTGGCCACTCGCTCCGATTATTGCTGCTCTTGGTCTCACGGCTGTTGCTTTGTTAGAGCGTTTACAGCCTTACGAGACCCTATGGCTGAACGATCACCACGATACCAACGTTGATATACTCCACGCGTTAACGAGTCTAACGCTCATTTTTACTAGCATCGAAATAGCCACTGTCATTCTTAAATTTATGCCTGTGTCAGCAATATGGCCTACAGACTGGCCTATTGGGGTTCAGGTATTAACGGCGGGATTTATCATTGATTTTGGATTATGGTTTATGCATTGGCTCAGTCATAAAAATGACCTCCTTTGGCGATTGCATGCCCTACACCACAGTGCTGAGCGATTATACTGGCTTAATGGTGAGCGTCGTCATCCGTTGAGTGCTGTTGTTTTGGCAGCACCAGGCATTAGTGTCGTGGTACTGCTAGGCGCACCACCCGAGATCATTGGCTGCTGGTTGTCCATCATTACCGTGCATCTCGCCTTTCAACATGCCAATCTCGATTATAGTGTTGGGTCGTTCCGTCGCTTATTGGGCGTTGCTGAGGTTCATCGCTGGCACCACAAACGAGAATACGAAGATGCTCAAGTCAACTTTGGTGAGTTTTGGATGATTTGGGATCATGTGTTTGGTACTTACCGTTACCAGAAAAATGGCGTACGCGCAGGCGAGGTGGGCATGAAAGAATCTATGCCAATCACCTACATTGCACAAATAAAGTGGCCTTTTTTCATGAGAGTGTGATTCAAATTTTGGATGAAGAGGCAAATGACTCACGCTTTACGGAGTAATAACAGCTCCCCGTGGTTCAGTAGGCTGCACCACAATTTTCCCCGTGACACCCGCCTGCCATCGCCCATAGCGATCACGCTGAAAAGCCGTAATCTCAAACTCACCCACCCGTGTAAATTGCCAAATCAATTGTGTATGCTCCTGTGCAGCGATAGCCACGATATTAGGAGAAACTAACTGTGTGTCGCGTTGCTTCTGGAGTAGCCGCCCGTAATTAACTAGCTCAGGATGGCTACCCAATGCAAACAAGATATCTGTGCTTTGAAGGTTTGTCATAGCCAAGCGCATGGTTTTACCAACAGAGATCATCAAAACTTCTTTTAATGGTGATGACACTCCATCAAAGATAAGCTTTGTACTGTCTGTCAAGTCTCGAATTGAGCCTTGGCGACCACAATCCAACTCATCGCTTTCCATTGCTAGTAATACCTTATACGTTACCTGGGCTGCGTGTCCAATGGCAGGACTCATGGGGGTCAAACTAAATATAGTCGCTAGTAACAAGGCAGTATCCTTGCCATTTATTTTCTTTTTGGGGTTATCGTGACGAGTCGTCATAGATTCCTCTTATAAACATAAACATAAACAAATGCTTTGCGCCATACGCAAAATATGCTTACGTTGACGTAGGTGCTATCTTCACATACCAGCCATCGGTTCATCTGTTGCTCCTTCTTCTGGCGCTGTTAGTATTTGATACTGTTCAGGTGTTAGCGTTGGTAATTTTTGGATAAAAGCCACCATTGCCCAAATACGCTCATCCGTATGCGTCTGACCCCAAGCAGGCATACCACTGGCCTTAATGCCATGTTTGATGTACCAAAAATGACGAGCAGCGCGGGCATTGGCATCACCATACAAACCCTTGGCGGGTTGAAGAGACAGATTAGGAGGTTGCGGATACATGGCTGAGTTGAGATCAGATTGCGTTTTTCCTGGCTGCAAGTGGCAGCCACTGCACATATCGTTGTAATCCTGTCCGCCAGCCAATAATTGCTGTGGATCATCCAGTCGCGGGACTTTAATGTCACGGATTTCGCGGGCGATAGAGCGTTCCCTGAGCGTCTCCAGTGCCCAATGCGTCACTTTAAAGTGTTTGTTATCTGCCCCTATGGAATACAGCCCAGAGTACAGAAAAGTCAATGCGCCCAAAACAGCCAGTACGGCTGCCACAACTAGGGTTTTCAATACTGTCATCATCAGTCTCTCCTTGCACATGGGTTGATTATGAGCTGGCACAATCAGTTGTGTTTATGCTCGGCAGATGATGCAGGCATAGCGGATGATTCAGGCATGTGCATTTTTGCATCATTCATCGGCATCTTTGAGTGATCCATTTCGGCATGATTCATTGCTTCATGGCCTGTACTTTTAGCGTCTTTATCTTTGTTTTTCTGAGCCATCTGTTTGGCGCATTTGCTGTGCATGGCCTGCATAACGGGATCATCCATGTTCATTTTGGACATATCCATTTTTTGCATATTGCTACAGTCAGCTTTGGCTTTTTTAGCAGCAGCTTCTTTGGCGTGTTCGGCAGGATCGTGTGCCCATACCGTTGAGCTGGCTGCCCAGACTAGACTGAGGGCAATGACTGAACGAATAGATGTTTTCATGATTTATCTCATCATTAAGTGAAGGGGGAGGAGAGTTGCTATTCTCAACTCAAATTTAAGTCATCGTAGTAAACGCGAGCATGACCTCAACATTACAATTTCGTCATTTTGCGGAGATTTGTTGTCCATCACTTATGTAGCGTATTGAATAACAACAGCAAAACGCTACACTTCAGTTGTCCAAACACATTACACTTGTGAAATATGAGAAAAAACACTCGCCTGCTACTGACACTGTGGTTAATGCTGTTGACGGCTCTGATGCCGCCGATGGCTTTTGCCTGCGCCAGTGTTTGTGCTGTCGGTTGTGAGCAGATGATGATGGAGACAGGCCAACAAGAGGCAATGGCGGATATGTCACACTGTCATCATGCAGGCGCGGCTGTTGCTCAAACCGACCCCTCTCATCCTTCTACGGCAGATAAAGCCACGCCTTGTTTAGCAAATATCATTTGCCATTTGACGGTGGGTATCAATACCGCACCTATACCTACTAAAACCTTTGCCACCTATTCGGCTGTTGTGCCACACGCACCAGTCTTTGTTCCTCAAGTCGCGCTTTCCCCCCCTGATAAACCGCCTAGAGTCTGAATACTTTTCCAAACGCCAAGTAGATACCTGCGTGTATTTGCTGTGGAAATTGTATTTCTAACCTAGAGGTTTTTATCATGCGTACTCTCATGCTTGGGGTCAGCCTAATGGCGTTGACTCTTGCCGTACCCGTGGTGGCTAATGCCGACCCACGTCAAACTTCTGCGTCTTATCAACGCATTATTCATCCTGATCCAGAATCGCCAATGCAAATGCACACAGGCTTTGGCCGTGTCTCTGCCATTGACACTACTCAACTCACCATTGCCCACGACACCATCATTCCAGGCAAAGGCATAGTCATGTATAGCAAATACACGATTACCCCTGAGCAGATGCAAGGCGTAACCGTCGGTGCTCATATTCATTATCAATGGATGCAGCACGACGGTGACGAAGTGATCACCAGTATTTCTAAAGATTAATTAACCAGCAAGCTGGTCAGCGGGCGTGTGCCTGCTGGCCACGGCAGCGTTTATCCATTTTGAGAGATGATCTATGAACTGGCACTTTATGCCACCTTTAACGAGGTGTGTCTTATGCAGTCTGTTGATGTTGCCTGTTAGCAGTTGGGCGATAGAGTCCTTGTCGTTTTATGACACTCGCCAACTCGCTGTAGAGCAGCAACCGTCTGTGCAGGCTTACCAGTCCGCCGCCAGCGCAGCGCGTGAACAAGCGCAAACAGCGGCTCAATTGCCTGATCCCCAGCTCAAGTTTGGCATCATCAATATGCCAATTACGGGTAGTGATAGTTTACGGCTAAACCGTGACGACATGACCATGAGCACTATTGGCCTCATGCAAAATATGGTGCGGCCTGTCAAACGAATCGCCGCTTCAGCGCAGTTACAAGCTCAAGCAGAAGTGATGACGGCTAATAGTCAAAACATGACGCGGCTAATTCAGCGTGATGCGGCATTGGCGTGGCTGGATGTGTTTGCTGCCGAAAAGACGGTAGCCATGCGCCAACAGTTGATTGATGAGCTACATGCTGAGCGACAAGTAGCGGCCACCCAACTGGCGAGCGGCGCGGTAACGGCTACAGAATTGCTACAGCAAGATGCACTGATAGCGATGATGCATGACCAACAGTTAATGGCACAGCGAGATGCGCGTAAAGCACGAGCCACGCTTAGTCGCTGGTTGGGTGATGCAGCGACACGTCCCTTAGCAACAGACTTGCCTGAACTCAGTCCTACCTTAGCGGCTGATGAGCAAAAAGCCGTCACGCAACATCCACTGTTCATCGCGGCTGAACAGAGTGTCGCCGCCAATCGCCATGCAGCCGAGTTAGCCACTGCCGAAGATTTGCCTGACTGGAGTTGGGAGGTGATGGTCGGTCAACGGCAAGGTTCACGCGCCGATATGGTCAGCCTGCAATTTACTGTCGGCTTGCCGTGGCAAAAGCAACTGCGCCAGCGTCATCAACAAGCGGCTGCTTTAGCCAATACACAACAGGCTGAGTTTCTGGCCGAAGACCAACAACGAGCCTTGCGTTCTGAATGGGCAGAAGCACAAACGGACTACGCCACTGCCGAAGCCAGAGAGCAGGTACATATCCAACGGCTGATACCAGCCACTACTGCGGCACTAGCAACAGCACAAGCAGCCTATCAGGTCGGTAAAACGCCGTTATCTTTAGTATGGCAGGCGCGGCGAGCAGTATTGGAGGTTGAGCTGGAACATTGGCTGATTCGTATAGACCGTTTACGGGCTTTGGTACGTTTGCAGTATGTCGCGGGCAATGAGGAAGCAACATTATGAACAAGTCGAAATTAATCGTCATTGTCTTAACTGGCGTTGTGTTAACAGGAGTGAGCGCAGGGTGGTTCTTTCGCCATTACGCTTCATCTTCGCCAATGGCAGACAATGCCAGTAAGCAGACCAAGTCTGAGTCAAAAATACTGTATTGGTACGACCCAATGGTGCCTACACAGCACTTCGACAAATCTGGCAAGTCCCCGTTTATGGATATGCAGTTAATACCTAAATATACCGACAATGGGGAAGCGAGTAGCGATAACAACAGCGTCACTATCCGTGAAGGCGTAGCACAAAATTTGGGTATCCGCGTGGTCAAAGTGCAAACGAGCGTGTTTGCCGACGGCATATCCGCCGTTGGCCGTATCGAAGCTGACGAACATCATTTGTACGCCATACAAACCCGAAGCGCAGGGTTTGTCGAGCATTTATCGGTGCGTGCGGTTGGTGATACGGTCAAAGCAGGGCAAAAAGTGGCTGACATTTATGCACCAGAATTATTGGCAGCTCAGCAGGAGTATTTAGCCTTACTGAACGTCACTGGGATTAGTGATGTTGACAGCTTGCGCCAAGCTGCACGTCAACGCTTGCAGTTGTTGGGTATGGCTGAGGGTGAAATAGCCGCGATTACCAAGGCAGGTCGCGCCAATCCGCGTATTGGAATTTATGCACCTGCGTCTGGTGTCGTGACTGAGTTACTGGTGCGTGAAGGCGGACAAATTGTACCCGCCACGAACCTGATGCAGTTGGCCGATTTATCGACGGTATGGCTGATACTGGAAATACCTGAGCGTGACGCTTCTCGTTTAAAAGTGGGTGATGCTGTTGAGTCACAACTGGAAAGCCTGCCTGAGCAAACTTTTAGTGGTCGCATTGACTATCTGTATCCGACATTGGATAGCAGCACGCGCAGTGTGCGTGTACGAGTGGTCATGGCAAATCGGTCAGGTCTATTAAGAACAGGTATGTTTGTGACGGCCAATGTGGCTGGGCATCGTCGGCAGGTGATTAGCGTACCTTCAGAAGCGGTGATTAGTACAGGCACACGCACGGTGGTGATAGTCAAAGACGGCCAGCATTTTCGCCCCGTCGTCGTGAGTTTAGGTGTAGAGAAAAACGGTCAAAGCGAGATTCTAAAAGGTTTGCAGCTTGGCGAAGAGGTGGTGGCTTCAGGTCAGTTTTTGATTGATTCGGAAGCGTCACTCAACGGCGTATTAGCGCGTCTTACCACTGCGAATAATGCAAACGAGATACCCAACCAACCAACGGCCATGCGTGAATCAGTTAAAGCAGACACAGGAATACGAGCTAAAGTCGTCGCCATCGACACAAACACGTCTTCTGTGACCTTGGATCATGACGCGATTGCCGCCTTGAACTGGCCACCGATGACCATGACCTTTAAGTTGCGTCATCGTGAGCAACTCAAAAACCTCAACGTCGGTGATGAGGTGAGGATGGAGGTCAACATTAAGCCTGAGCAGGACGTTTATATCATTGAGCAGCTCCACAAGGAGGTTATGCCATGATTAAACGTATTATTCACTGGTCTGTGCAGCAGCGATTGTTGGTGTTACTGGCCACACTGTTGCTGGCGGCATGGGGTGTATTCGCTTTGTTGCGTACACCGTTGGATGCCATTCCCGATTTATCCGATACGCAAGTCATCATTCGCACGCCGTGGCAGGGTCAAGCACCGCAAGTGGTGGAAAATCAGGTGACTTATCCTTTGACCACTGCCATGTTGTCTGTACCTGGGGTCAAGACGGTGCGCGGTTATTCGTTTTTTGGCGACTCTTTTGTCTATATCCTCTTTGATGATCACACCGATGTGTATTGGGCGCGATCACGGGTGCTGGAATATCTCAGTCAAGTGGCGAGTCGGTTGCCCGCAGGGGCTAAACCGAGTTTAGGGCCCGATGCCACAGGTGTGGGCTGGATTTATGAATACGCACTGGTTGATAAAACAGGTCAGCACGACTTGGCCGAATTACGCGCTTTCCAAGACTGGTTCCTCAAGTTTGAATTAAAGACCGTGCCCAATGTCGCAGAGGTCGCTACCTTGGGCGGTATGGTCAAACAGTTTCAGGTACAGGTTGACCCCAACAAATTACGCAGCTACCGCTTACCCTTATCTACGGTTACAGCCGCCATCAAAGCGGCGAATAGTGAAGCGGGCGGTTCCGTGCTGGAGCAGGGCGAAGCTGAGTATATGGTGCGGGTGCAAGGCTATTTGAGAACGCTGGATGATTTCCGCCAGATTCCCCTTGGCGTGTCAGCGACAGGGACACCGATTTTATTGGCCGATGTTGCCCGTGTGCAATTAGGGCCAGAAATGCGCCGTGGCATTGCTGAGTTAAACGGCGAAGGCGAAGTCGTGGGCGGCGTGATTGTCTTGCGCTCAGGACAAAATGCCCGTCAAACCATTAACGCAGTTAAAGAAAAGTTGGCGACGCTGCAACGTAGTCTGCCGTCAGGCGTTGAAGTTGTTACCGTCTATGACCGCTCCCAGTTAATTGACCGTGCTGTGGCTAATCTTTGGCACAAACTACTGGAAGAGTTTTTGGTCGTAGCAATCGTGTGTGCCGTGTTTTTGTGGCATTTACGCTCGGCGTTAGTGGCTATTATTGCCCTGCCGCTAGGCGTATTGACCGCGTTTATCATCATGTACTATCAAGGCATCAACGCCAATATCATGTCGTTAGGTGGTATTGCTATTGCCATTGGCGCGATGGTCGATGCCGCGATTGTGATGATTGAAAATGCCCATCGCAAGCTGGAACACTGGCAAACGGAACATGGACTCGCCTCACGCCAGCAACAAAAGCAACTCATTATTGAAGCCGCCTGTGAGGTTGGCCCAGCGTTGTTTTTCTCCCTGTTAATTATCACTTTGTCCTTTATTCCCGTCTTTACGCTGGAAGCGCAGGAAGGCCGCCTGTTTGCGCCGTTGGCCTTTACCAAAACCTATGCAATGGCCGCTGCGGCTGGTCTATCCGTGACGCTGATTCCCGTGTTAATGACGTTTTTTATTCATGGTCATATTCGCTCGGAACAAGAAAACCCGATCAATCGCTGGTTAATTAAGGGCTATAAACCGTTGTTGGTGTGGGTATTACATCACCCGAAAAAAACGCTCATGGTCGCCTTAATGGCGGTATTGCTAACCCTGTGGCCGTTATCAAAACTAGGTTCGGAGTTTATGCCGCCATTGGATGAAGGCGATTTACTGTATATGCCGACGGCATTGCCCAGTTTGTCCGCTGATAAAGCTGCCGAGATTGTCCAGCTTACTGACCGTTTGATCAAAACCGTACCCGAAGTACAAACAGTGTTTGGCAAAGCAGGCCGCGCCGAATCAGCGACTGATCCTGCACCTTTGGAAATGCTGGAAACCACCATCCAACTCAAACCTCGTAGCGAGTGGCGCGCAGGCATGACACCCGAAAAACTCATCAAAGAACTGGATGCACGACTGCAAGTGCCAGGCATGGCCAATGTCTGGGTGCAACCGATTCGTAATCGGATTGATATGCTGGCAACGGGGATTAAAAGCCCTGTCGGTATCAAGTTGTCAGGATCAGACTTAGCAACACTGGAAAAGCTGGGGCAGGAAGTTGAACGACTCGTCAAACAAATTCCAGGTGCATCGTCGGTGATTGCTGAGCGGGTGACGGGTGGGCGTTATGTCGATATTCACATCGACCGTCTGCAAGCGGCGCGTTATGGCCTCAACATCCAAGAAGTGCAGGACTTTATTGCTACAGCAGTGGGTGGAGAAAACATTGGTGAGCAATTGGATGGCCGCGCCCGTTTCCCCATCAACATCCGTTTTCCGCGAGAACGCCGTGACTCGCTGGCAACATTGCAGGAATTACCTTTAGTGACGGCGAACGGCGCAACCATCACACTTGGCACGATTGCTACACTCAGTATCAGCGATGGCCCTCCGATGATTAAAAGCGAAAACGCTCGTCCCAACCTCTGGGTCTATGTCGATATTCGTGATCGTGATTTGGCAGGCTTTGTTAAAGAAGCGCGGGCAAAAGTTGAGCGCGAGCTGCCGTTGCCCGCAGGTTATGCGTTGGCGTGGTCGGGGCAGTTTGAATATTTTGAACGGGCAGCCAAACGGTTGTTGTTGGTTGTGCCGATGACTCTCGCCATTATTTTTATCCTGTTATTTCTCGCCTTTGCTCGTATCACGCCCGCGCTACTCATTCTTGGCACGCTGCCTTTTGCCTTAGTGGGTGCGATCTGGTTTTTGTATCTATTAGGACACAATTTCTCCATTGCTTCAGGCGTGGGCATGATTGCGTTGTCTGGGCTGGCGGCAGAGTTTGGCGTAATTATGTTGGTCTATCTTGATGAGGCCATTAGTCGTTACCAACAGGCTGGCCAGCTCAATACGCTGGATGATTTACACCAAGCTTTGATTGACGGCGCAGTGTTACGAGTGCGGCCAAAAGCCATGACGGTTGCCGTCATTTTGGCAGGATTGTTCCCAATTTTGGTGGGGACAGGAACAGGTTCGGAAGCGATGAGTCGTATAGCGGCACCGATGGTAGGCGGGATGTTGACCGCGCCGTTGTTGTCGCTGTTTGTGTTGCCTGCGGCGTATGTGTTGTTACGGCAACGTGGGTTGAAGGTGAAAAACACCTGAGTTGTTCTTTTTAAACGTAGAGGAAATGATGATGAAAAAACGAAATTTAGCCTTAGTTGCGATGATGGCTCTTGGTTATACGCTCCCTGTTGTTGCTGATGACAACATGGGTAACATGAATATGGGCAAGATGGACATGACGATGCCAGCCGCCCAAGCCACCGCAAAGCCTGCCAGTAAAATGGCGCACGGCATGGGAGTGGTGAAAGGTCTTGATGCCAAACAAGGCACGGTCACGCTGGATCATGAAGCCATTAAAGAACTGAACTGGCCGCCGATGAATATGGACTTTAAGGTCGCCAACTCCAAGTTGCTGAAGGGGTTGAAAGTGGGACAAAAAGTGGAGTTTGAGCTGAAGGCAGAGGGCGGCATGAATGCGCTGGTGACGGCGATTAAGCCAGCGAAGTAATCAACAGTCCGAGCAGAACGGAGTAAGCCTAAGACTCGCTCCGTTTTGATGGGTGATCCGCATTTGCGGTTGATCTATCTCGCGAGGGAGGAGAGGCATTGATGAGAACACGATTTTACAAAGTCACCATCACGGATGGTCATCTGACCAAATGTGTCGTTATTCCAGCGAAGAACCTCAAAGGCGCGAAATCGGAACTCCAAAAAGATCATACCAAAGTAACGGCAGTCACATTTTTTGGCTGGTATCTGGTGGACATCCTCATGGGGTCAGAAGGTCTGTATTTTCGTGCCCACATGGATGACGATCAGATATTCATTAACGATAAAAGTCAGGGATTTTCTTATCTGCATGATAGCCTGAGTAAGGTCAAACAATAGTTTATTGATGATATTAAAACCGTCAGGAGGGTGATGTGGAAAAATGGATAGTTTACGCCTTTATCTCAATGGCTTTTGCAGGCTTTACGTCGGTCATTGCCAAGATGGGACTGGCAGGTATTTCGGGTGAGTTGGGTCTGACCATTCGCACGCTGTTTGTCAGCCTGTTTGTATTGGGATTTGCTGCATTCAGTGTGTCAATGCAGGAGTTACCCGCCGTCGGACGCATGAATTTAGTGTGGCTGGGATTGTCTGGTGTCACCACGACGATCTCGTGGATTTTTTATTATAAGGCACTCAAAGTTGGCGATGTGGCGACGGTAGCTCTCATTGACAAAGGCAGTGTCGTCGTTGCTATCGGGTTAGCCAGTCTGTTGCTGAAAGAAGTGATTACCCTGCGGATGATGACTGGCGCGGCATTGATTGTTGCAGGTCTACTGGTGATCGCCAAGAAGTCGTGAGCCAAGTAAGTTGGCATCATGGGTATGTAAAAACAACGTGACATACATCTCTTTATGATTGATAATCATTCTCATTAGCATCGGGTCAGTTTTTTTATGCCATCATTCCATCCACTACGTCGGCGCTCTCACCATATAGCACTTGTGCTAGGTGTGCTGTTGCCTGCGTACTTCTTGGTGGTTATTGGATTATTTAACTGGCTTCCCATGTTGTGGCTTGGCGGTCATGGTCATCAACTTGTGGTTGAGGATAAAGGTCAAATCGTCGAATGGGTTATTCATGACCATAGCAAGGATTGCGTCTCTGACCTGATGGCTCATGCCATTAATTATACGTTGACGGTTCCCTGTGATGATGAAGGGAAGAGTGGTTTGAACGCCGAGCTGGATAAACTCCCGATAATTTCCTTGTCTTTATGGATATGGTTTGCCATTTGGTGTCTGCCTTTAACACGTTTGCATCATCGCATACCTCTCCCTGCTCCTATTTGTCGTAACTCTTTGCCTTTTCTCAGGCGGACGATGGTCATGCGTCATTAACGCCTCCGAGACAACTAACGAATACCTTTTCGATTTTTTGTATCTTTGAGAGAAAAACATGATGCGTTTTACCTGCTATATCCCCGTTTTAAAGCTCGCCATGCCTCATGGTAGTGGCGTGCAACAGCAATTCTGTCGTTTGGCATCCAGTGGTTTACAGGAGATTGATCCATGCTAGCGATATTTATGACCACGTTCCGCGAAGGGCTAGAGGCTCTACTGATTATTTCGATAGCGATGGCGTTTCTACGCAAAACAGACAATGCCGTGTTACTCAGGCCGTTGTTTTCGGGCGCAATAACGGCTGTTGCAGGCTCAGCTGCGTTAGGCGTTTATCTGGCGCGTACAGGCGCATTATCACCTGTGTGGGAAGGCTGGCTCGCACTTGCGGCAGCAATGCTTATCATTAGTTGCGTGATTCACATGACGCGGCATGGCAAGAAAATGTCTCAAGAGATTCGTCAACACCTTACCACGCTGACTGAAGGTAAGCTTCGTGCGGTCTGGTGGAGTGTCTTCTTTTTTGCCGTCTTTATGGTAGGGCGAGAAGGTGTAGAAGCGGCGACGCTCATCGCGGCGCTGGCCAGTACCGCCAGTGGTTTAAGCCTTGCTGCCAGTGCCGTTGGCGGGTTTGGTCTGGCTGCTGGGTTGGCATGGTTATGGAGCCGTTATGGGCAACGAGTGAATGTCGGTTTGTTATTTCGTGTGACGGGAGCATTCTTGGCGGTGTTTTCAGTGCAGCTCGTTATTTATGCCTTCCATGAGTTTTCTGAGGCGGGAGCCTTACCTGTGCTGGATAATACCTACTGGCATAATGCCACCGAAGCTTATGGCCCAGGTGGTGAATATGGGGTCTGGCTCACGTACTCGTTGATTCTCGTGCCTACAGGATTGATGGTGTGGGATTGGTTATCTCGTCAAGTGTGGTCGGCTGCAAAAGCCTAGGCATACTGTTTTCAGGAAGAAGGTTGGTCATGGTATTGGCCAACCTCTGAACGTGCTTCAGCTTTATATCTCCTCACCAAGACTCTCATTGCTGATACGAAAATTTTCTACTTTTCAGAACTAGCAGTCACAGTGACCTTGCCATCTATATCGGCATCGGCAGGCAAATGACCAGAAATAAGACAGGCAAACACAAAATTGCCTGCTTGAGTAAACTGCCAGATGATGTCCGTACTTTTGTCAGGCAATATATGCGCAATATTGGCTTTGGCATGCACCATACCTGGCATCGCTTCCATCATACCCGCATGCTGCATAATTTCGTCACGCGTACCCAACACAAAATCATGGGGCACTTTGCCGTTATTCTTAATTCGTAAACGTATCGTTTCGCCTTGTTGTACCAATAAGCGATTAGGACTAAAACGCAGCATATCGTCCATACTTATTTCGATAGTTCGGCTCACGTCTTTGGGCATACCTTGTTGACCAACGGCTTGCGTCTGCGCCCTAATCGGGTTATCGACCTTCATATTGAGGTCAAAATGCTCATCACCATGAGCCCATACGAGTAACGAGCTGAATAGTGTGGGGGTAACAAATGCTACGGCCAATATATGCAGTTTTTTACTATTCATCTCAATGCATCCCTGACCGTAGTGGTCTAATAGTTACCAATATACCAGTCTAAGCTAATACCAATGTGCTATTTATCCCAGCCCATCGTAATAATGGTCATGCCCAGTAAAGCCAGACCAGCACCGACCATATCCCAGACACTGAGTTTTACACCGTCAACCCAATACAACCAAGCTAATGCCGTGACCACATACACACCGCCATAAGCGGCATAGACGCGGCCACTGGCCGCAGGGTGTAGTGTTAATAACCAGACAAAAGCCATTAAACTGAGTGTGGCAGGAACGAGTAACCACACTGATCCCTGCTGGCGTAACCATAACCACGGCAAATAACAGCCCAAGATCTCAGCCAATGCGGTGACAAAGAATAGTCCTGTTGTCTTCAACAGTTCCATCGCATCTCTCCAGTCTTATGAAACTAAATTCATATCAAGCCAGTGACACAAAGCCCCAATGGCACTGGGAATAAATAGCCACGCCTGACCTTGGGCGACCAAAGAGGAAAACTCAATCATGCAGACAACTCTTAAAGGTATTTGGTAATGGCTTTGAATTCTTTAACTATGTCGTCGCTAGTGCGGGAGTCGTCATCGAGGGCATGCTCAAGGCAGTGGTCAATATGGTCGTGGATTAACAGTTTTTTGGCATTGCTTAATGCGCTTTCAACGGCTTGCAATTGTTGGGTGATGTCCAAGCAGGGGCGATCTTCCTCCAGCATGGCAATGACGCTATTCAGGTGGCCGTGAGCGCGCTTGAGACGCTTGATGATGTCGGGGTGTGATGCATGTGTAGTCATTGCTTTATCATATCCACTAGGGTAGGATAAAGCAAGTGGTCTATCAGCCTGATATTTAAGGCGGTTAACAAGTTGTTACTTCCGAAGTCCTTGTGAACTACGGCATAATTAGCATCCTTGAATCTCGTTTCACCCTCGTACAGGCATTATTTTCTTATGGTTGCAGTGTCCCGACTTGTTGTGCAGCTATTATGCCTGCTCAGTTATCTGTGGACATCGACCTGTCTGGGAAATGTGCTGCTCATTAATCAGCTCGTCCAGCAAGACCCGTACCCAAACATCATCATGATTGATGAGGCCAGCGATTTGCTGACGGTTCATCATAAAGGGCATCGGGATCAGCACGAACCGCAAGCACAAGATAAACGCCAAGCGAGTAGTGAACATGAACATAGCGATCACGTTGTTAAAATTGTCTGTGTTGACCATCAACCATCGGGATTAACAGCCAAACCACCGCTTAACAAGATTCAGGTCGCCGACGCTCTTTGGGCTTACCTGCCTCCGCCTGCTGTTACTTATACAACGACGGCAAAAAACCTGTTACTGGCTCAGCAACCACCGCCGTTGAGCCGAAACTCCTCACTAGCCATTGTCCAGTTGACCCGCCTACGCATTTGACAGCCTCCGCTCCGCCTTCAGCGCGGTGCTTCCTCACGTTTATTCCTTAGCGGCTTTCCGCTCTTATTCCATTGATTTTTATGTTTTCTCTTGAGGACTGCCATGTCTTTTTTTCGTCCCTCTCTAGGTGCTGTAGCCATTATGCTACTCAGTGCCTCCCCTTATCTATTTGCCAAAGAAGCATCCAACACCTTCGCCATTTCTGATGACCAGATGCGTGCTTTAGGCATTGAGCTGGTGGAATTAAAACGCCAGCCCGATACCGTTGGCACACGTTTTCCTGCTCAAGTTATTCTGCCGCCACAACAGGAGCAGGTCGTCAGCGCACCTGTAGCGGGTTTAGTCAGTCAGATTCTAGTGCAAGAAAACCAGCGTGTTGCGGTGGGTGCGCCGTTAGTGGTGTTAAGTAGTCCGCAATTGGGCGAACAGCAACTGGCCTTGGTGCAAGCGGCTAATCGGCTGCGGCTGGTCAAAGCGACGGCTACCCGTGAACGGGCATTATTTAACGAGGGCATTATTCCGCAACGGCGTGTCGATGAAGCCGAATCAGCGCAACGTGATGCCGAAGCCGTGCTTAATCAAGCACAAGCGATGTTGACACTGTCGGGCGTGAGCAAGGCAGAGTTGCGCCGTATGACGGAGAAGGGTGTCGTTAGTAATGAACTGACGGTTACTGCTAAGACATCGGCAACGGTTACTGGCCTGAACGCCAAATTAGGGCAACGTGTGGTCGCTGCCGATCCGTTGTTGCAGCTCGCCAAACTCGACACCTTATGGCTGGATGTGCAAATCCCCAGTGGTGAAGCTTCACGCTGGACGACAGGGCATAAGTTGCATATCGCAGGTGGTGCCGAGGGCATGGTGTTGAGCGTGAGTCCATTAACGGGTAATGGCCAAACCGCCCATGTGCGCGCCAAAGTCACCAGTGGAGCAACAGCACTGCGTTTGGGTGATTTTGTGCAAGTGGAATTACCTGTACCTACGGGCGCGGCGTGGGATATTCCGATTGCCTCTATCGCCCGTCAAGGTCAGCAAGTGGTGGTTTTTGTGCGTGATAAAGGCAATTTTAACGCCATCCCGATTCAGGTTGTCGCCAGCGCAGGTCAACGCGCCAAGGTCAGCGGTACGCTGAAAGCGGGTGACCGTATTGCCGCAACCAGTGTCATTGCCCTGAAAGCGGCGTGGCAAGGTGTCGGTGGGGCGGAGGAAGAATAAGCCATGATTACCAGACTTATTCAATTTGCGCTCGCGCAACGGGTGTTTATTCTCATACTCGCCGCCTTGCTGTCAGGCATGGGGTGGTATGCCTTTCAGCAAATTCCCATTGATGCTTTTCCTGATGTCGCCAGTACACAGGTAAAAATCATTCTCAAAGCCCCAGGCATGACCCCAGAAGAAGTGGAAAACCGTGTTGCCGTGCCGATTGAAACGGAAATGCTCGGTATTCCTAAACAAGAGATGCTGCGTACTACCGTTAAATACGGAATTGTCGATATTACCCTGACCTTCAATGATGGTACTGATATTTATTGGGCGCGCCAGCAAGTCGCGGAACGTCTGTCAGGAGTGATGTCCGATCTGCCTTCAACCTTAGAAGGCGGTATGGCTCCAATCACCACCCCACTGGGCGAGATGTTTCAGTTCACCGTCGATAATCCCAATATGAGCCTGATGGAACGTAAGTCTCTGCTCGACTGGGTGATTAGACCTGCATTACGCACCGTATCTGGCGTAGCTGATGTCAACGTCTTGGGTGGAGTGTCGCGCAGTTATGAAGTCGTGCCAGATCCTGTACGCATGGCCGCAGCAGGTATCACCATCGACGTGTTGAAAGCGAAAATAGAAGCCAATAACCGTAATGACGGGGCAGGGCGGTTGCGTGAAGGTGGGGAAGTGTTGTTGGTGCGCAGCGAAGGCAATATCACCAGTCTGGATGACTTGCGCGCGATTGTTATCAAAGTAGATGGCATGACTCCCGTGCGTATCAGCGATGTTGCCGAAGTACGCATAGGCGAAATGACCCGTAATGGTGTGGTCACCGAAAGTGGTAAAGGCGAAGCCGTTGAAGGTTTAGTGTTGGGATTGGCGGGGGCTAATGCCCGTCAAGTCGTGGCAGGAGTCGAACACAAAATCACTGAGCTGATGCCAAGTTTGCCCAAAGGCACCAAACTCAGCGTCTTTTATAATCGCGCTTCTTTGGTGGATAAAGCTGTGGGTGCGGTCACTCAATCTCTCGGTGAAGCGATTGTGCTGGTGCTGATTTTATTGGGCGTATTTTTGGGTAATGTCCGTGCAGCGGTCACTGTCGCCGTGGTGTTACCCTTGTCGGCCTTGGCGACGTTTATTTTGATGCACCAAGTTGGCATGTCGGCTAATTTAATGAGTCTGGGCGGTTTGGCGATTGCCATTGGTATGCTCGTGGATGCGGCCGTGGTGGTGGTGGAAAACGTCGTTCAGCATTTGGCACATGACCCATCAAAGGGGAAATTACCTCGTCTGCATATTGTCTATAGAGCCGTGCGTGAAGTAGCGGCTCCTGTGGTCACAGGTATGCTGATTATCATCATTGTCTTTTTGCCGTTATTGACGCTACAAGGCATGGAAGGCAAGTTTTTTGTCCCTGTTGCCATGACCATTGTCTTTGCTCTAGGCAGTTCTTTAGTGCTGTCATTAACGGTTATTCCCGTATTGGCTTCCTTGTTGTTGAAATCAGTGGCGCATGAAGAACCGTGGTTACCTCGTCAGTTATTGCGTCTTTATGAACCCTTACTCAACAAAGCGTTTCTCCATCAAAAAGTGGTGATGGCAGGTGCAGGTCTGTTGCTGGTGTTAGCTGGCGTGCTTTACCTGCAAGTCGGTAAAACCTTTATCCCGACGATGGATGAAGGCGATATTGTCATGGGCATTGAAAAGCTGCCATCCATTAGTCTGGAAGAAAGTGCAGCACTCGATCTAAAAATTCAGCAAGCAGTAATGAAAGCTGTGCCTGAAGTTATCGGTGTCGTTGCACGGGCTGGATCTGATGATATTGGCCTTGACCCGATGGGGTTGAACCAAACAGATACTTTTCTGATTCTGAAACCACGTTCTGAGTGGCGTATGGACAGTAAAGACGAACTGCTGGATGAACTGCGTAAAGTGCTGGATCAACTGCCAGGCACGGCGTATAGCTTCACCATGCCCATTGAAATGCGCGTCTCCGAGATGATTATGGGCGTGCGTGGTGATGTCGCGGTGAAGATTTTCGGCCCTGACCTGACGACACTCAATCGGTTAGCGGGTGAAATTGAAGCCTCATTGAAAACCGTTTCAGGAAATCAGGATGTTTATACCGTTGTTAACGATGGTGTCCAGTATCTCAGTGTCGTTGTTGACCGACTGGCGGCAGGGCGTTTTGGTTTATCAGTCGAAGAGGTGCAGGAAGCACTGCGGCTGCAACTTCAGGGCGTAGAGGCAGGGACTGTACTTGAAGGGGTTCGTCGTGTGCCTATCCAGATTCGTGGTTCGGAAGAGTTGCGGATGTCACCAGGCGATTTTGCCAATCTGCGTATTACCAATCCTGCGGGCGAATCCATCCCCCTAAACACCATTGCCCGACTGGAGCGCGTGGCGGGTCCCGTCAAAATAGACCGTGAGTTAGGCAGTCGTTACAGCGTAGTTGTTGCCAACGTCACAGGCCGTGATTTGGTCGGTTTTGTCGAAGAGTCCAAACGCACCATCGCCGCTAAAGTGAAATTACCAGACGGTTATAGGCTCAGCTTTGGCGGTCAATTCGAGAATCAGCAAAGGGCAGCAGCGCGTTTGGGTATCGTTACCCCCATCGCCTTGTTACTGATTTTTATTCTGCTGTTTTCCAGTTTTAGGTCGTTACGCCAAGCGTTATTGGTGCTCAGTAATATTCCCTTTGCGCTGGTCGGCGGCATTATGGGCTTATGGCTGACGGGTGAATATCTTTCAGTTCCCGCCTCCGTGGGTTTTATCGCCTTGCTTGGTATTGCCGTTCTCAATGGTGTGGTGATGGTGAGTTATTTTAATCAGCTCCATGCCGAAGGTTTAAGCATAGATCAGGTGGTGCGCGAAGGAGCAAAAAGACGGTTACGACCCGTGTTGATGACGGCAGCCATTACCGCTTTTGGTTTGTTGCCGCTGTTATTTGCCACAGGCCCAGGCTCAGAAATTCAGCGGCCACTGGCGATAGTCGTGATTGGTGGTTTGATTACGGCGACTGCGTTAACCCTTATTATTTTACCGATGCTCTATGCCCGCTACGCTTTCAAGGAGGCGCGCCATGACTGATGTTTGCCTGAATTTATTAGGCTCTCCCGAACTGGAAGAGAAACTATTAGATCAATTATTGATGCACCCGAAAATCTCGATCTTTGTTAGCCAAGCTGCGGCGAGTCATGGTGGCCATATTGGTGATCTTGACCAAGGCGAACAGGTATTGGGACGGGGTGACGCAGTACTGATACAGGCGTTATTAAGCGACGAAGATGCCGAGTCATTACTAGCAGAGTTGCGCGTCATGTTTGCGAACTCTGGCGTGTTGTTTTGGATGACTCATGTCATGTCCAGAGGAGCATTATAATGACACTACGTTACTTTTCGCTTTTACCTCTGTTGTTAAGCATGGGTTTGACCTCTGCGGCGGATGTCGCTATTCCACTGGTGTTGCCAGAGTCAACAGCACTACGCTGGCTGACCAATGACCCCGCCTTGGTCAGTGCTGACAACGCTTTGGCCGCTGCTAAAATTGAGGCTGCTCAACTCGTGCTGCCGCCTTACGAATGGGTGGCTAATGGCACTTATCAACGTCGCGATACAGGTACTGGCTCAAACTCCAATGAGTGGAATGTCGGGCTGGAACGGACTTTTCGCCTACCCAACAAAGTTAAAGCGGATGAAGCCAGTGCCAAGGCCATTCATTTGATAGCTCCCGCAGAATATCAACAAGCTCGCCGTGAAGCGGCAGAAGCATTGCTTAATGCGTGGTTTGACTGGCTGGCTGCCGATGCGCGTAAAACGTTACTGCTGAGTCAACAAAGCAGTATTGAAGATAATGTCGCTGTCGTCGGCAAACGAGTCAAAAGTGGTGATGCCGCCGTGCTGGAACAACGTCTGGCGAGTGCGGAGTTAATTGCTATTCAGCGACAGGTCAGTGAAGCCAAGAATGCCGAAGTCACGGCATGGACGTTTTTAGCCGCTCGTTATCAAGCCACGGAAGAAGCTAAAACGACGGCACTGCCAGAGCCAATTGCCGTGCCACAAGATTTATCGTGGTGGCAAACGCGGATGCTCGCGGTGAACGATCAACTGACGTTAGCGCAAGCACAAGTCGCCAGTGCCGAAGCCCTAGCGCAACGTGCCAAAGCGGAACAACGGCCTGATCCGACTTTTGGTGTGTTTACAGGCAGGGAAGCCTATGGCAGTGAAAAGTTGATTGGTGTAACGGCCAGTATTCCCATCACCAGCAAACGTCGATCACTGGAAGTCGAGCGGCAGCAAGCACAAGTGAGTGTTGCTCGCCAAAACTTGACCTTAACTGAACGCGAACAACGGGCGGCTATTCAAGCCAGTTATACGGCGGCTACGGGTTATTTTGAACGCTGGCAACTTGCGCAACAAGCAGCAACCACTTTGTTTGATAATGCCAAACTGACACAAAAAGCGTATCAACTGGGTGAGGGTGATGTGCAACTACTGTTGTTGGCGCGACGACAAGCGTTAATGGCGGCTGAGGATGCCACCAGTGCCAAAGTTGCGGCTTTACGTTCGTATTACCGTTTATTACTAAATGCCAAATTACTTTGGCCAGACTGGTTGAATGGGACTATCGACTAATCCGTTAGTTTGCTGTTATGTACCCGCTTAATGTTGGTGCATAACAGCTTCTTTCTTTATCCCAACGTCAGCATGGCAATCACAATTTTCTCCCTTCGCCGCTTGCTCCAGATTTTTCAGAATACCGCAGTCACGGATTTTTTCATGGTGATGGCAACTATCACGCAGCGTATGCAATTGCTGCTCCAGCAAACGTAACGACTCTATCTGTTGATGAATCCGCGTAATCTGGCTATCAATCAGTTCATTGATGTCATCACAGACCAGTTCAGGATTACTCTGAAACTGACGTAACCTGCGGACATCGGGCAAACCCATGTCTAATGAGCGGCAATGACGAATGAATTTGAGTTGAAGCAGATGAGCATCGGTATAGCTGCGATAGCCATTAGCCTCACGCATTGGTGTATCTAACAGTTTTTCCTGTTCATAAAAACGGATGGTTTCGACATCACAATGACCACGTTGCGCCAACTCGCCAATACGCATGATTAATTTCCTGAAAAAGCTTGACCCTGTAGTAACTATAGACTGTTTAATGAGGGTATTGTCAACATTAGGTACATCATCATGAGCCAACATGACCCACTAAACGCTCAATCTGCACTGCCCAAAACAGCTTGTTGCAGTTCAACAGATTGTCATACTCCAGCCGTTGCTCCCGTTGTTATCATTAAAACCAGCGATGTACATACCCATGCCGATGCTTGTTGTAGTTCTGAGGCTATAAGTGGCAAAGAGACAAATGCTGAAACGGCTATTGTGCCTGTAGATGCTCGTTCCGTACGTTACCGTATCGACAACATGGATTGTCCGACCGAAGAGCGGCTGATTCGCAACAAACTGGAAGTGATGTCGGGCATCAAGCGTTTGGATTTCAATTTGCTCGACAGAGAATTGACGGTGTATCACCAGCTTGATGATGAGGGGGTGATTGCCAAGGCGTTACAGGCCATTGATATGGCACCGAAGTTGCTGCTAACAGGCGTTGCTTCAACACCAGTCGCACCATCACTGGATGGCAAAAAGAAAATCTTGCTGGCGGTGAGCGGGGTGACCGCCATCGGCGCGGAAGTGTTGGCGTGGCAGATTGGGCAAGATACCAGTTGGCCAGTCATGGTAATGGCTGCGGCTTCTATCGTCAGTACAGGCTTACCGATTCTAAAAAAAGGCTGGATTGCTCTCAGTAATTTAACATTGAATATTTATTTTTTAATGTCGCTGGCGGTTGCAGGCGCGGTGGTCATTGGCAAATGGCCAGAAGCAGCGATGGTCATCTTTTTGTTTGCTGTTGCTGAGGCTATCGAAGCCTTGTCTCTGGAACGCGCACGCAATGCCATCAAAGCCTTAACCGCGTTAGCACCAGATACCGCCGAGGTACAACAAGGCGATATGTGGCAGGAAGTCCCTGTTGCACAAGTGGCTCTAAATAGTCGTATCCGTGTCCGCACGGGCGCACGCGTACCATTGGATGCTCGCGTTGACTCTGGGCGTGCTGCACTGAATCAAGCCCCGATTACTGGCGAAAGCCTACCCGTTGATAAACAGATAGGCGATGCCCTGTATGCAGGGAGTATTGTCACCGACGGGGTGGTTGAAGCGATTGTCACGGCAACGGCGAGTGAAAGTACGTTGGCTCGTATTGCCGCCGCCATTCAAAATGCCCAGTCGCAACGCGCACCTACACAGCGTTTTGTCGATCAATTTGCTCATTATTATACGCCTGCCGTTGTTGTGCTTGCGGCGGCTGTTGCCATCTTCGGGCCATTGCTCATGGGCGGGACGTGGAGTGCATGGCTATATGAAGCATTGGTGTTACTGGTGATTGCCTGTCCTTGTGCCTTGGTGATCTCAACGCCGATTACGGTTGTTAGTGGTCTGGCGGCTGCGGCGAAACACGGTATTTTAATCAAAGGTGGAGTTCATCTTGAGGGTGGACGGTTATTAAAAGTCGTTGCCCTTGATAAAACTGGCACTTTAACCCAAGGCAAACCGATACTCACTGACACGATTGCTGTTGCTGATATGGCGATTGAAGAAGCATTATTGATTGCCGCAAGCCTAGATGGAAACAGTACACACCCTGTAGCTAAAGCGGTGGTTTTGGGTTGGAAAGAGCGTCAATCTAATGTTAAGAGCCAATCCGTTGAAGATTTTGCTGTGCTTAATGGGAGGGGTGTCAAAGGCACAATCAATGGCCAGCCTTGGCATTTGGGTAATCATCGTCTGGTTGAAGAGCTAGGGCTTTGCTCTCGTACATTAGAGGCTCAATTAGCGGCATTGGAAAATGTCGGTAAAACGGCAATCATCTTGTGTTCAGCCACCCGTCCAATAGCGATATTTGCGGTTGCTGACACGATTCGGCCTGAAAGTTTACAGGCCGTTGCTGCACTCAAAGCTCTAGGGATTGAACCAGTGATGCTCACAGGTGACAATCCCGCAACAGCGCGATTCATTGCCGAACAACTGGATATTCAGGATGCACGCGGCAATCTTTTGCCCGAAGATAAACAGGCAACCATTGCTGAATTGAACACGCGTTATGGTGCGGTAGGCATGGTAGGGGATGGTGTCAACGATGCACCTGCCTTAGCGCGTGCCGACATTGGTTTTGCAATGGGTGCGGCAGGGACGGCGACGGCGTTGGAAACCGCAGACGTAGCGATTATGGATGACGATCCACGCAAGATTGCCGATTTTATTATGTTGAGTCAGCGCACCGCAGGCATCTTGAAGCAAAATATTGTCTTGGCATTGGGCATCAAAGCGGTGTTTTTAGTACTGGCACTGAGTGGTCAAGCGACGTTATGGATGGCAGTGTTTGCCGATATGGGTGCTAGTTTGTTGGTGGTGTTTAATGGCTTGAGGTTACTGCGTGCTCGCCAAAGTAAATAAGCGACATTGACAACAACCCTCCAAAAAGATATCTTTAATATATCTTTTTGGAGGCTATTATGTCTGATCAAATTGCCTTTCGATATCGCACTCATGACAGTGCAACGGGTGTGAGTCGTAAAACAGTAAAACGTCTGGCTGAGCTACTTGATATGTCAGAAACACAGACCCTTCATCACGCATTACGCCTGCTTTCGGTCAATTTATTACCCCAATATGAACGGGATGATGCAGCTCTAACCACCTTGCACATTGAACAGATTAAAGAGCAAATTCCGCAAGGGACACAAAATTCAGTACGTTCGAGCTTGCTTGACTGACGTTTAATACAAGCCAAACTCCGAGTGTTTCAACAGAAATAAGCTCAACACTACGCGATGAGCGCAGGTTTTCTCTTTTGCAATTTTAATTTATTCGAGAGGAAACCTTCACGATGACGCATCACACTAGCGAAAATGCTGTTGCTCTAACAGCACGCCAAATCGCTCAAATCAAAGAGCTTGTCCCACAAGGTATGCAACAATCGGTACGTTCAAGTTTATTTGAGCAGGAGTCAGCATAATGGAATTATGGTGGCCAGAGCCAACGGCGGGGGATATTGTCTGGTGTCATTTTCCCGATAATATCCATCCTAAGCCCAAGCCTCGTCCTGCGCTAATTCTCACGGTTTTTGATGACAATGACCCTAAGTTTTGGGTCAAAGTTAGCTACGGCACGAGCCAACGGACTAATGAATTGCATAAGGGTGAGTTTGCTATTCTTAAAGCAACAAATGCTGACGCTTATAGATCGGCTGGTTTAAGCTACGACACTAAGTTTGATTTAAAGCAAATGATTGATTTGCCTTATAACTCAGACTGGTTTTCTGTTCCGCCTGCTGCACCACACGGACAAATACCGAAATTAGGTACATTACACGCCTCGTTGATGCGGCATTTGCAAGCGGCTATTCGTGCTGTGGCATCGGAATAGCATTGGTTATCCGACTTTTAAACCCAACCCAAAACCCCAACGCATTCGCTTTGGGGTTTTCTTATTTCTCGTCAATGCAGATTTGTCTTTAGTTTTATTTATAGCGCATGGCAAAACGTGGAATCCATCAAACTAATTTAGCATGCTAAATTCAATAACGTAATTTTTATACCAATAGGGAAGGGTAACTCGCAGCCATCAGCATTCAAGCCAAACAGCTCTTTTTAATTCGTTCTGCCGCATCTTCGTAGGACTCTCCAGGACGCGCTAAACGCTCGATATCGACTTTAGGTACACCATTGATCAATAGACCCTCTGGCTTAACCTTTTTAGTGGCTTTCTCTTCGAGTTTTGGGGAGAGCTTCGGCTTAAAAGTAAAAATCAAGTGTGTTACGGTCCGTCCCGATTTGCGTTGGTCATAACTTACCTCAAGATCCGTATATTCATTAATTTGCGAAACAGCCACATCAATGACACTTTTCTTAAAGTCTTTGATCGCCGTATATTTTCCTTCAATCTGCGTTTGCCTTTTTAGCCATTCAATACTGACATCGCGCTCGCCAACAGACCCCCATTGCATCAGCAACTCATAAAGCCGAATCGCGTGGGTGCTGGTCATTTTAGCAATCGACTCTAATTTGTATTTAGTAAACTCTCTTTCAAGCACACTCAAGTAGGGAATCATTTTTTGAGCAAACATCAGGCGAATTTTGCCGTGGTTGGGAATGTAGTCGATAGAGGAAATCCACCGAGTTTTCGTCATAACGAGCTCAGGGTTGTCTGGATCTGGATTATCAATAATGACAAAACGCTCAAATAACCGTTGGGCAGCATTCTGTAACTCTTCGTATGCTTTATTCTGATTCATGCCGAACAGGGTCATAAAGTCAGTCGCCTTGATCTCAAACACCTCGTCTGAACTTAACGCTCTGTCGCGCCGAACATGGGTAATGGCCATCAAAATAACACGCTGCTCGTTGAGTGATAATTTGAAACCTGCCTCAATGAGTTTATTTGACTTCACTACCAGTTCGTGTTCCATCGCCGCATCCAATTTATAAAGGGAACTTATATTTTTAGGATTCCTTTTATACGCCCTTTTTCTCCTTTTATCTATGGATTGCTAATCGGAATTGGTTTGTTATTGCTCTCAGACATGCAGAAATAGAAAAAAATGACAGCAATAAAACTAATTTTATAGTCCCTTTTACTCCCTTTATCTATCGTCTAACCGCTAACGATAGTGGGTTTTTGGGGTGAAAAATGAACGTTTTGTCTGCAAAAACGTATAATTTTATTCATCAAGAGGGTGTTTTTACGCACCATATTAGTAGTCCCTTTTACTCCCCGAATACCACCTTTTACTCCCTTTATTCAGTCCCTTTTACTCCCTTAATGCCACCTTTTACTCCCTTAATAGTCCCCTTTACTCCCTTAATACCTCTGCAATATATTGATTATAATAGAGTTTTCGGACGCTAAAAGGTTTTAAAAGGTTTTAAAAGTATATATAAAAGGGATTTTTTAATAATTTTAAAGAAAAAGCAGAAGGAAAACGTGCTGTCACCCTACTATGTAATCATCACAATTCGAAGTGTTGCCTATCTGGAAACACTAATAATCTAAACATAACTAATTGGTATAACAGTGTCGTTAAGCATTGGCCCAATGCCTTAGAAAAACAACCGACCTAATGCGTGAAACCCCATTGTTCGCTCTTTGAAGAAGCCAATAAATAACAATTATCAATTAGAGATGTCTTTTTTGTCTATAAATACGTCAAGTGAGCTACCTTAGCTTTAATTTTAGAGTATTTTTTACTTTTTACGATATGGTATGCGTCATCATCATTGCAAAAATAACACTATCGCTTAATAATAATATGATGAAAAAAATGCTTTTAATGGGACTACTTTTAACAACCAGTGGCTACAGTGTCGCGAACGATTTTGGACGACTGATGAGTAGCTGCATCTACGCTTCTTCGCAAAAATACCAGATCCATCCTCATGTTTTGTGGGCAATAGCGGCTCAGGAATCTAGATTTCATGCAGGAGCGATAGGTAAAAACAGTAACGGCACTCTCGATATTGGTGTGATGCAAATTAACTCTTCCTGGTTACCAAAATTACAGCGGATGAATATTTCTAAAATAGATCTGTTTGATCCTTGCACAAATATTGATGTGGGTGCTTGGATTTTGGCTCACAACATCTCTCAATATGGTTACAACTGGACAGCAGTGGGTGCCTATAACGCAAGATCACCGCACAAGCGCCAACGCTATGCGTTAAAAATATGGCAGCAACTGAAGCAGGTTTCAGCGTTATGAAAAGCTTTTTCGTCTCTATTTTTGTCGCGCTGCTTTTGAGTTATGCGGGCTATGTTCTGATTTCTACGGAGGCTTGTGTGCGTATTGAGCGAGCGACCATTCCTGTGAAATGGGGAGGCTTGATGATTAGTCATTTTGCAAAGCCGTGGGCGTTCCCTGAAACTATCGCACGGATAGAGCTTTATAGCTTAAAAAGCCGATTGAACGTCGCCAACTTTGTACAACGGCAGTTTTACATGGATGAACACGTTGTCTGTGGCTGGAATAAATTTGACTATTGATGAGTAAAAATGAGTTTACCAAATCTATTTATTTCGACGGGTCGGCATGACCAGAGTGTTGTCGAGCTGTTGAATACCTTGTTTCAGGATGGTGCAGGTGCGGGTGTGAGTGACGTTCACATTGAAGAGGAAGCGACAGGAGGAGTCATTCGCTGGCGCAGACGCGGAAAAATGGAATCAGTACGCAAAGTGAGTACTGATGAGTTTAGAGAGATCAACGCCAAAATTCGCTCACGCTCTAATTTACCGCTTTCCGAAACAAAAACGCCTTTGGATGGCCGTACCAGTTTGCGTTTTGACGGGCATGGTTTAGATCTACGAATTTCCATACAACCGACGATTTACGGCCAGTCTATCGTTTGCCGCTTATTGGATCAGCGTAATGCAGGGCGCAATCTGCGCGACATTATGATGACTCCCGCAGTGCGCGCCAGTATCGACAACATCATTCGCGAGCCGAGCGGCCTGTTTCTGGTGACTGGGCCAACAGGCTCAGGGAAAACATCAACGCTGTATAGTATTTTGAATGAATTGAATACCGATGACCGCAAAATACAAACGATTGAAGACCCTGTTGAGTATCGTCTGCCATTACTGCAACAGGTCAATGTTGACCAGCATAATACCTTCGCTTTAGCCCTGAGAGCCGCGCTACGACAAGATCCTGATGTGATTCTTGTGGGTGAAATTCGTGACCAAGAAACAGCAAAAATAGCAGTGCAAGCGGCGATGACAGGCCATTTAGTGTTATCAACCTTACATACCAATGATGCGCCTAGCAGTATTGGGCGGTTGCTGAATTTTGGTTTAGATCCTGCACAATTAGCAATATCGTTACGAGGGATTATCGCGCAACGGTTAGTACGCCGCCTTCGTCATCCGCATATTAGACGTAAGCCCGATGCTTCGGAAGTGCGTTGGTTGCAACACCATAAAATGGCTAATTATGTCGATAAAACCTTTGGTACTGAGGCTGAAGGTAATCTCTACGATGGCATGGTTCCTATTATGGAGCTGTTAATGGCCGACAATAAAGTCAGGGAAGCGATAGCCAAGTCGGATGAGCGACTGATTAGCCGACTAATACGCAATCAGCCCCAATATGAGACTTTGACCGAGGCGAGTGTACGCATCGCTTCAGAAGGGCATACCAGCTTAGAAGAGGTACGCTCTATTATTGGTTCAGCTATACATCATGAAAAACAATCGTCACTAGGAGAGATGTTGATACAGCTTGGCCATCTCACCCCTTACCAATTAGAGCAGGTGACGTTATTGCAGCAACAATCGTCAATTGAGTTGGAGGATGTTTTGCTGCAATACCATTTTTGTGCAAGGGAGGCGATTGATGATGCGCGTAACCAAATGGCTGTTTAGCGTCTGGTGTCTGTGGGCTTGTGTTGCCACGGCTTTAGCTGATGAAGATATGCCTTATATTCGGACACAAGAAGTCAGTGCTGATGCCAAGGTCGTCAGGCTGTTCTTTATGTTTTCTTGCCCACACTGTCACTCTGCCGACAAAGCATTATTGGATTGGGGCAATACACTGCCAGCGAGTCTAATATATGCAAGAACGCCTGTTGTGGTTAAGGATGACAGTTCGGTCTTGGGGGCAATTGCCTACTATACGGCATTGACCACCAGCCCCCAAAAAATCAATAGTTATTGTTCGACGGTGTTTCGACTCATTCATCAACAGGGCTTTACTGCTGATAAAAAAGAGACCTATTTCCTTGCCGCTAAAACAGCCAGGCTAAATATGACAGAGTTTTATCGGCATTGGGCTGATGAGCAGGTTATGTCAATGTTTGCTCATGCGGCGCTACTCAGCTCCAGTTATCAAATTCAGCTTACGCCGACTTTAGTTGTGGGTGGACGCTATGCTATTTCACCAGAAACGGTTTCAGGCAACATGGGATCGTTTATTCAATTGGCCAACGCGGTGGTTTCAAAGCGGCTGCAAGAATAATGGCCTGTAAAAATATATCTATTATTAGTAATAAAAGCTAATAAGCATTGAATTGATGGTGTTTTTCTGTGTATCATATTATTAGTGTGTGATATTGATATATAGGAAGTAGGCTTGTTTAGATTATTAGTGCTTGGAGTGCTTTCTTTGGCGGTCGTGGGTTGTGCGCGTCAGGAGCTTTTCCATGTCGTTGAGTGGCAGCAGCCTGATTTTGCCATTCGCAAACACTATGCCATTTCTGATGTCGTAACCTTAAAGCCTGCGTATCAAACAGTCGTCTGTTTAGGCTGTGACCGAGAAAATGCGTTTTCCGATTCTGATCGCGTTTTTTGGATTGCTTTGCGTTCTGATGTAGAGACAGACCTCATTGAGCAGTCAACGCCAGTGGCTCAGCAGAAAATAATAAAGAAGACTTTAGGCTCTAAGCTGTTCCGTTTTGACAGTTATCAAATTATTGGCGACCTCAATCCCTTGCAACACATTCTTGATATTGCTCTTAAAAATCCGCAACAACCCATTCGCATCGTTGGCCACACCGATTCTATTGGCACTACGCCATACAATCTTTCACTTTCAACGCGTAGAGCCAAGAGCGTTGGCACTTGGTTAACAAATAAAGGCGTTAGCCCTGAACGCATCACGATTGAAGGCAGGGGAGAAGGTGAACCCGTTGCATCCAACAACACCAAGAAAGGTCGTGTCCTTAATCGGCGGACAGAAATGTTTATGACGATTGTGGTGAGTGAATAGTCGCATGCTCGATACCGTGGAAATACCAGAATATGTTGATGACCCCATACAGATATTAGTCTGGGAGATGGATGAGTTTGGCGTAGTCATGTGCGTATTTTTTGTCGGCATGATGGCGCATCAAATGCTGGTTTCTTTACTGTTTATCTATGTTTTTGTGAAATTTTATATTCGCTACAAAGCCGACAAGTTAGGCGGGTTTTATGTGCATGGGCCGTATCGTGCTGGTCTTATCCCATTAAATAAATGGTTTCCGAATGGCGGTATTTTGGAGTACCACAGCTAATGGACTTCAAAAAACTCAATGCTACTTGGCAAAGTGCCATCTATAGCAATCGACTGTTATTGATCGCGAATGCAGGATTGGCGATTACCGTGGTTTTGCTGTCTTTTAAGCTCTCTCAATCCCACGAGCGACTCATCATTGTGCCGCCTACCGTCAATGACAGGTATGAGCTGGATTGGCACGGAGCAACTGCCGAATATTACAAGGATATTGCGTTGTGGCTTTCGGGGACGATGGGCGCAGTTAGCCGCTCAAATGTTGATTATGTGACTAATGTCGTCAATCGTTTTATGGATCCTGCCATTGCCAAAGCCGTTACGCAAAAATTGCAGGAATACGCCTTTGATCCCGCCATTGAGTCCTCCAATGCGACGGCATGGTTTGTTTCACGTTCTGTGGTCTGGGAAGAACCAACCAGCAAAGTGTTTGTCACAGGTGAAATCAATACCCAAGTCAATATGTCCAGCTCTTCCAGCAAGGAAGTCGTTTTTGAATACACCTTGACCATGCAAGACGGGAAGCCTTTTGTGACAGCGTTCACATCTTATGCTGGCCATGATGCCCGTACCGCAAAATGGCTACGCCTGCGTAAAGAGAAGGAGGCGGATATGTCCGACAGTGACAAAAAAGCCGAGCAAGACGCTTTGACAAACCAGAAAGGAACTAACGATGGCCAGTAAATACTTAGCATATTTGTTAGTGTTGCCATCATTGTCATTTGCCGATGGTTTGCCATTTAAAAGTGCCGCCGATATTCCTGCCCCTGCAAAAGGTGGTGCGGTTATGGTCGGCAATACGGCCAATAACATGGCAACAGGCACAAATAGTCTTCCTATTATTCCCGCCAATGACAAAAGTGCCGACAAGCAAAATACAAAATGGATAGCTCCGAAAAAAGCTAAACCCGCTCTTCCTGCGTTGGGTTCACCCGATAAACCATTTAAGGTTGCAGGCCAACTCAAACCACAATTGGTGCGCTTAGACGAAAATGAAAACCAAGTGGTTTATATCAGTAATCAGCTCCCCAACCGCATTGCTACGCCCTTCAAATCGCCGAGTGTTCTAGGTTTTGATGGCATTGATTATAAGATTGTCGGTCAGGATATTTATGTTCTATCGAGCAAAACCGAGCCTATCGGCATTTATATCCGCGAAGATGAGAGCATTTCCGCTTCTAGTCAGGTTGCGTCACTGACATTAGTGCCTCAGTCGTTGCCTGGACAAAATATCACGCTGGTTTTTGATAAGCCAATTCGTTATGCCGACAAGAAAGAATCGACCGCCAGTGATTACGACGATGCAATCCGCATAGTTTTTCGTGATGTGGTACAGGGGCGTATCCCTAATGGTTATTCCGAAGGCACATTGTATTACGGTGTTGCCCGTATCGGTTGTGCAATGGCCACACCTAAAAAAATGTTTGCAGGCGGTGAGCAGGATATTTACCAGTACACCGCTGAAAATGTCTGTGAAAAACCGATAGAACTGACTGAACAAAGTTTCTATCACGAGGGTGTCCGTGCCGTCGCCTTCTTTCCCAATATTCGTTTGGCTCCCCACCAAACGACTACCGTCACCATCTTGGCCGATAAACCGCTGGAGGAGCAGCCAAGATGACTAAGCCTGCCGTGAGTAATTTTCGCGATAAATGGAATGCCATTGAGCCGCAAAAGCGTCGCTATATCTTGTTTGCTGGCTTGATTGCTATGGCCATGTTTTTAGCTTTTGCGGTGAAGCCCGATGCTAACCAACAGGTACAACAAGAGGATGACGAGCAGAAAGTAGAAACAACAGTGATGACTCCAGAGAAGCCTGCACCTAACTTGGAGAAATTGCTGTCGTCTAACGAAGCATTACGCAAAGCCTTTGAAGATACGCAAAAAGCCAATGACAAATTAGTGCAAGACAAAGCTTTGTTAGAAAAAAACAATTTGGAACAAGCAAGCCAACAGGCCGCGCAAACGCAAAGTGAGCTGACTTCGCAAGTGGCAGGGGTACAACAGGAATTAAAGTTACTCAAGATGTCAAAAGATGGTGCGGATGTTGTGCCATTGCCTGCATTACCAGAGCTGTCAGGCACAGCCGCTATGCCATTAGGCGATCCGAATCAAATGGCTGTCAATGTCGAGAGTACACCTGCGGCTCCACGTCTTGTGTATGTCAGAAAGTCTGGTGTAGATCAAGAAAGTCCAGCCTCAAGCAGCCTTACCAAAGCGGCATCGGAGCTGAAGTCTGCTCAGAAGCTAAGTCAGTATTTATTGACCGCAGGTTCAATTCTTGAGGGTGTTTTATTAAGTGGTATGGACGCACCGACCTCCGCTGCTGCTAAGAAAAATCCTTATCCCGCGCTGATTCGTATCAAAAAAGAGGCCATTTTACCCAACTACTATCGTCAAAACGTGCGTGAGTGTTTTGTCATTGTTTCTGGTTTTGGTGAGCTAAGTTCGGAGCGCGCACGTTTACGCACCGAGCGTGTGTCCTGTGTTCGTAACGATGGCACGGTGATGGAGTCTGATATTTCAGGGTACGTCACTGGTGAGGATGGCAAAGTGGGTGTGCGTGGCCGCTTGGTAACTAAACAAGGGGCGGTGATTGCTAAATCGCTGGCCGCAGGTGCGCTTGCTGGCTTTGGCGAAAATATTACTCCGACTGCTATCCCGCAATTGAGTTTGGACTCGTCCGAGCAACAGCAATTTCAACGACCTAATGCCAAGCAAGCCGCAGAAGTCGGTGTCTATCGCGGTATCAGCGAAGCGGCTGGGGCAGTGTCGCAGTTTTATTTAGAAATGGCCAAAGAAATGGTGCCCGTCATAGAAGTGGATGCAGGCCGTAAAGTGAACATCATTCTCGTTCGTGGAGTCAATCTTGCCCTTGGTGGTACGGATGGTGGTCAGGAGAAAACGGAATAATGCACTCAAAATTAAGTCTTACTGTATTGGCCGTTGCTTGCTTGAGCGGATGTTCGCTTGGGGTTGGCAGTGGCAAATTTGCCTGTCCAGGTATGCCTAATGGCATTGTTTGTAAATCACCCGCAGAAGTTTATGAGCTAACCAATGTAGGTGACGCAACATTAGACGCTTTTGACACCAAGGCGTTAGAAAAAAATCCATTCACGCGCCCAGCCATTAGCTCCAACTCTGGCCCAGTGCCTGTACTGGAAGAGCCACAAGTGATGAGAGTGTGGATTGCGCCGTGGGTTGATGACAAGAAAGATTTGCATTGGCCTTCTTATCTATTCACCGAAGTCACCCCTCGTCGCTGGAGTTTCGGCGGCGTTGAATTTAATAGCCAAAAGCCTCTCGTGCCTGTCGAGGCCGATTACCACACACCTACCACAGCCAAGGAGAAGTCATCACCACAAAACGTCACCCCTGTAACCCCTGAGCAATCATCCAATATTCATTCAATTCTTTAGGAAATTTAACTATGCAAACTCTTGCCCACCCTATTGGTTTTACTGCCGTCGATGCGTTGCGTAATTTTTTCAGCAACGAAAAATCAATCGTCCGTATGCAACGTTTTTTCACCTTTGCTTTTATGTTCGTCGTCGTTGGTTTCTTGGCCACTACTGATGCCAATGCGACAACGGCAACAGGGGGTGCGTTCTTAAAAGATACCGTTGATTTCTTTATTGCCTTTATGAAAGGTTACGGCGGTTTATTAGCGGCAATGCTTGGTCTAGTTTGGACATTGTTTGAAGCCTTTGTGAACAAATCATTGCAAGGCGTTGCCATCGCTATTGGTGTATCCATCATTGCGGTCTATGGACCTGCCGCCGTTAAAACCTTCTTTGGTGCCACATTGTAAGGGTGTATCATGTTAGGAACGAGCCGCATTAACGATATGCTGCGTCGAACACGGCCTGAAGACACTATTCCTGCCATTGCGACGATAGACAACAAGCTAATATTTTGTGAGGATACCGACAAAGGTGCCTTTGTTGGCGCAACCTTGGTGGGTATTCCTCTTATTGGCGCAGACGCGTCCAGCGTTAATCGGCTTCGTTCCTCTTTATCACAGAGTTATCCTGCGGGCACTATTATCCAGTTTAACTTGCTGGCTAATCCGCAGATTCACGGCATTGTTGATGCTTATGTCACGCAAAAAATTGAAGCACTCTATAAAAGCGATATAGTTTCGCCCACCCAAAAAACAGCTTTATCAAAACTGGTGGAAGAAAAAGCCAATTATATGTTGGAAGGGCGGCACACGCCGCATATTCGTACCACAGGCGTGCCATGTCGCTACACTCAGCTTTTTATCAGTATCAAGATTCCCACGTCGCCTAAACCGACAGACACAGAAATTGCGCTTGCCGATGAATGTGTCATCAAACTTCAAGAAAGTCTGAAATCGGCAGGTTTGCCGACGCGCTGGGGGAGTGCAGCCGATTGGCTCGGGGCTTGCCGCTCGATTGTTTTTCCTTTTGAGAAAATTGACCATAGTTATGAAGACACGTTGCCTTTACGTGCCCAAGTGTTTCGTGCGGGCGACACCATTACCAATACCGACCCCAAAACCTTAAAAATCAATAACGCGGCTTTCAAAGCCCTTAGTATTAAACGCTTGCCAAAATATGCGTCATTGGCGTTGATGAATACCATGCTCGGTGACCCTGCGGGTTTAGATAATCAAATTACCACGCCGTACATGATTTCTTTAGTCATTCACTATCCAGACCAAGCCGCTAAAAAAAGAGATGTCAAAGCAAACCATGCGTGGATTAACCATCAAGCGACGGGTATGTTATTAAAATTTAGCCCACGTTTGGGTTTCAAAAAACGCGGCTACGATATTTTGTTTGAAGATATGGAGAATGGCTCGGTTCTGACAGAAAGCACGCTGACGATGTTTTTAATGTCAGAAAATGAGGAGCAATTACAACGGGCATCCGCGCAACTGCAAACCTATTACAGCTCTTTTTCATTAGAGATGATGCAGGACTCACAAATTCTCTGGCCACTGCTTTGGAACAGTATGCCCCTGTTTCCTTCGTCCACTTCTTTAATGAATAGTCATCGTCATCGTACCTTGGGCACTAATCATATTGTTCAATTTTTGCCTGTATTGTCGGATTGGACAGGCTTTCTGCATAACCCAACGCAGTTAATGTTGACGCGCCGTGGCAACCTATTTGGCTATGACTTGTACCAGTCGGCGACCAATTACAATGCCTTGGTTTTTGGCGGTTCAGGTGGGGGAAAGTCGTTCTCCATGCAAAGTACCATCAGTGACGAGCTGGCAATGGGGGCTAAAGTCTGGGTTGTTGACCAAGGGCGGTCTTATGAAAAATTGGCGGCCGCTATTGATGGTGAGTTCATCGCTTTTAATGAACATAGTAAAGTTTGCCTTAATCCCTTCACCAATGTCATTGAAATTGATGAAGAAGTAGAAACTTTAACGACCTTTATGGAAAAAATGGCTGCGCCCACGGAAGGCTTGGATGATTATCGCCGTGCTTGTTTGACAGAAGCGATCAAGTCGGTATGGTCACGAATGGGTACAAGTATGACCATTAGTGATGTTGTTGAATATTTACATAACCAGCCCGATCAACGCATCACCGATATTGCCCGTCAACTTTATCCCTTCACCCGTAGTGGCCAATTTGGTTATTGGTTTGATGGTGTCAATAACCTGAATTTTCAGAAAAACTTCGTTGTTTTGGAGCTGGATGACCTCAAACAACAAGAATTACTGCGGAAAGTGGTGTTGATGATGCTGGTGTCGCGGATCCAGTATGAAATGTATAACGCCAAACTGGAGCGCAAAATTGCCATTTTTGACGAAGCAAAAGAGTATCTGGATGACGTTATCATCCGTAAGTTCATCTCTGACGGTTATCGTCGATTCCGTAAATATAACGGCAGTGCAGTCATTATTACCCAGTCACTCAAGGACGTTTACGATGTGCCTGGCATGCACACCATTCTCAATAATTCAGCGCATAAAATCATTCTCCAGCAAGACCCCGCCGAAATCGACTCATTAGCCGAAAAGAAAATGCTGCCTCTCGATGCCTATGGCGTACGCATGATGAAATCTATTCACATGGTGCCAGGCGCGTATTCGGAAATTATGTATATGCAAGGGCAGGCATGGGGCATTGCGCGCTTGACCGTGCCGCGTTACCTGCAAATTTTGTTTTCGACAAAAGGTGCCGAGCGCGATGTCATTTTAGCTGACTTACAACGAGGTGTTGCTTTAGATACCGCCATTAGAAATTTCATGGCCACTTATGGTTAAGGTTGATGATGTATGACTGGTACAAACGACGATAAGCCACCGCAACGGCAATATGATTGGCCATTACTAGCGATGATGACGGTGATAATTATTCTTCTTGGTTATGCGGCAACGCAGCTTTGGCTTGCTCATCAGCACGTTGTTAACGTCGTGATTTTTGATTCTGAACGCTTTTTTACCGCCAAGGCGAGCCAAGATGCTAAAGCAGCCGTGAGTAATCCCACCAGTATGCCAACGGATGCCAAGGTGTTTGTCGATGCCGTACGTGCAGAAATCGTCGTTTATCGGAGCAAGGGCTACATTGTGCTTAATTCTGCTCAAGTAGTTGCGTGGCCAGAGGCGACCGATATAACCCCTGAGCTGGCGAAAAAAATGGGCGTTGCTCTTGGAGAATAAGGCATGAGTATTTCATCAACAATGGCATATGTTAGCCAACCTCTGCGTTATCTTTTTCGCGGTATTGGCAGTCGTCTGGTTGCTTTAAAATCCTATTGCCAAGCTAATAAAGCCAAGGCTTATGGAGCAATGGTCTTGTACTTGGCCATTCTGATAGCGGCTGGCATGGCCATGAATAGCATTTTTGAGCGTTACGCTATTGGTGTTGATGTGGGCGAAAAGTATCATTCCAACAATCGCACGCTGTTTTTCATCACGATGGAGCATGGCCTGACGATGACGGATATTCATAAAGGCGACTTTATTATGTTCCATACCAATAAGCTCATGCCGTATCACAGCACCGACGACAACATTATTAAACGTGTGCTTGCTTTGCCTGGTGACAGAGTAGATATCAAGAACGACAGGCTTTACGTCAATGGCCAGTTCATCGACAAGCTATATTTACTGCCACGGTTAAAGAAAAAACCTCAGTCATTTGATACCAGCTACATCCTTCCCGAGAACAGAATTTTTGTTTTCGGCGCACATCCACGATCTTATGACAGTCGTTATTGGGGACTTATCAATATTTATAATGTGCTTGGCCATGCGAAACCATTGTTTGATTAGCCTGTGCCTGTTGGTGCCGCTATTGGCATCGGCAGCGGATGACAGTAATAACTATTATGGCCAGCGCGAAGAAGGGTGGTTTTGGTATAAAGATCCCAAAGCAAACAAACCTGTTCAGGCCAAGTCAGCTCAACTACCAGAGGCGGAAGAACCTAAGCCATTTACCGTCAAATGGCTCAAGGACAACATGGACAAAACCCGCGAAGCCGCCATTGATAATCCTACCAATGCCGACGGCTCGCCCTCTCGCGAGATGGTTGCCTATATGTATTTGCAGCGCGTGGTCTTGGATAAATCGCAGAATTTCGCTAATGCCGCCGAACAAGTCGTACAAACAGATCCATTACTAGATGAAAACAATCGTATTCCTTTTGGCTCCGCAGCACGCGCCGCATTCATGCGCGATTTAGATAATGGCAAAGACCAAGCACTTGCAGCCGTTGCTCAAAAAACAGGACTGTGGTTTTTCTTCGACTCTAAATGTAAGTTCTGTGTTGCCCAACAAAATGTCGTCGCGCATTTTGCCAAAGAGTATGGTTTTGCCGTTCGTAATATTTCCTTAGACCAAAAGCCATTATCAGGGATGACTGCATGGCTACCTGATCGAGGTCAGTCTCAGTTACTTAAGTTACGACTAACGCCAACCATAGTATTGGTGCAGCCTCCTAATAACTTTTATGTCATTAGCCAAGGGCTATCGTCAGAAGAAACCATTGGCCGAAAAATAATGCTCGTGGCCAGCACGCAAAAAATACTGCCCGAAAACTTTATTAAAGATAACCATCCATTTGATAAAGGCATCTTGGCCAATAAAGATCTGCAAAGCGAAAAACTAAATGCCTTGAAAAAAGACCCTAATGCGTGGGTTAAGTATCTACAAGAAAGCTTAGGGCAAAGTTATCAATAGGATTTTCACTATGCAGTCCACTATGAGAAAGCAAATATTTGTCTCAATGATAATGGCTAATGCCGTCGCTAATCCAGCCACTGCTGGTGGTCTAGATGCTATGTTAGACGGTATGTATGTCAATACTACTGACGCTGGCGCGTATCACTCTCAAACGAGAGGTGGGTTTGTTGGAGGTAGTTTAGTCGCCAGAACCCCCATTCGCTCCGTGAATGTCGTGAGTTTTGATCCGCCACGTTTTGCCGCAGGTTGTGGCGGCATTGATATGTATATGGGGTCGTTCTCCTTCATCAATGGCGACCAGATTGTCGCCACATTAAGAGCCATTGGTCAAAATGCCAAAGGGCTGTTGTTCAAGATGGCCATTGATGTCATCAATAATTTTCTTGGTGGAGCAATTTCACAGTTCTCTGAAAAAATGGAGAAGTTGAATCAGCATTTGAAAAATACCTGTGCCGTTGCTGAATACCTCGTACCTAATACGCCGTCTCAATTAAGTGATTGGGCGCATAAGAAAGGCGAGACGCTGGCGACCGCAGTGGGCAAGATTGATGATCCTTTTAGTGCGGTGTCAGAGCATTTCAAAAAACCTGATTGGAGTAAGGCTTTCGGTGACCCCAAAGCCATGTCTGCTGATGACAAGCAGGTTGCTCTTCAAAACGAATCATTGGGCAATATTGCGTGGCGAGCTTTTTATACCTCGGGCGCGGGTCAGAAACTAGGTGATCCAGCATTACCAATCGTCAGTTTTAATGGTGAAAATGCCGATAAGAATATCGTTCAACTGTTGATTAATGTCACAGGAACAATTATCAACCCAACAGAAGCAGCGGCTGACAAAGATAGGAATGGCAACACGGTCTGTAAAGATAAAGTGACCTGTGAAAAATCAGTTACGTCGTATTACGGTAATAATCTCAGTATTGCTGACCTCATTGATCCAGGCGACAAGACTATTCATGCCTGTCTAACATCTGACATTAACGCAGAGGAAGAGCTGGGCTGCCAAGAAATGACAGATAAAAAACTGTCATCGTTTTTTGGTGGTACGTCTAAATATGTCAATAAAACGCTCTTTGGTATTGATCAGGCGGGAGCGATTGATATCAGTTCTGCACTGACAAGCGGTATTGTTTATAAAATTCAACATGGCGAAACACTAGACAATACTGAAATCAAGTTTCTCAATAATACCGATATTCCTTTTTTGGCTTACCTCCGCAAAGTTCAGCGTGACCCTGCCGCTGTCAGAAAAGTAGCGTTTGATGCCTCAGAAATCATTGCTGAAGATATGGCCATTCGGATGGGGCGTGCCATCTATGTTGCGGCTAACGCGGGCTGGACGGGAAAAGAAGTGAAAGTGGTTCGCCCTGAGTTTGTCACGCAATACCTGACAGCCTTCCAAAACGATTTATTATCCTATGACCAAAACACCAAACAACGGATAGCGACGATTACTGCCCTTAACAGTTATGTGGCGGGCATTATTAATAGCCTGCCTGGTGCTAGTTTTAGTCAGGGGAGTTGGAAGGTGGGGAGGGGGTGATTTACCTTATCTACCGTCATGGCTTCTTAGTGATCCAGTTTATGGTATGGCTTCGTTGAGCCTAATTTTAATACCATTGATGTTTATGGCAGTGTAAACACTGATGGGAAAGGCTACTAACTATGTGGCCACAATGCTTACATGCTTGCCCGTTACCTGAATGGTATCCCCAGTATAAATAGCCACTGTGTATAAACCAGACAAGGCTCATCGTACTCATCAGCAAAAATATAATGAGACTAAGATATTGAATAATTGGGCTGACATCAATGATGCTGCCTGTGGGTGCTATTCGTCCAACAATTAGTGCGGATAGTGCGCCCAAGATAAATATAATGAATGGTTTGCCAAATAAGTGAAAGGTCACTTTGCTGCTCATAAACAGATCCTTTGTGTTATTTGCTGTCCTCATTTATCTGTGACAAAAAGCCTTGGGTTTTGTGTCATTAGATTGAGGTGATGCGCGCTCACCTCATTTTCAATTATAGCCATAAGCTCTTAATGATATTGAATTTTTTGTTTATTGATTTACTGCGCAAGTAGAGCTAGTAACAATCCCACGCCTATCATTCAAGTTGCTGCTTGCATCTCGTTCAGACTTCATGATCCGTAGAGATATTTGTTGCTTGGGGTATACTCCTTTCTTTGCATGATGTTGATTATTTTGACGCCTTCATTGTGTTTTAAGTACTTGTAAGTGAAGTACCTAGTAACTTTGTCTTCATGCGTAGATAGGATAATCTGTTTTTCCCTGAAGTCATTACGGAGCACCTCTACCAATGAAGACATATTGATGTCGTCCATTGTCTGAACTGGGTCATCGATTAAAATACTAGAAAATTTTGTGGAATAGACACGATGCAGTGCAAGTGTAAGAGCAATAACAACGGCTGATATCTGCCCTGAGCTCATAGTGTTGAGAATATCATGGTCACTATCCCAGTTAGATACCAACCGCACGTTTTTTAACTCATCCTCACCAGTAGGATCCTTGATGAAGATTCCTTGGCCAAGTCCAGCCTGGTGTGTTTGCAGTATTTTGCCCGAATATAGATAGAAAGGTATGGTAATCATCCCTTTTTTAACCGAAGTTAAAAGTAGAGGTTAGGCTATTAGAGCCAGCTTTTGCTTTGGTGGTATCCCACCATTAGCTTTGTTCGGTCGTTCATGGTTGTAAAACCATAGCCATTCTGTCGCATGTTC
>JAUSLJ010000045.1 GCA_030646715.1 Agitococcus sp. | reverse complement strand
GATAAAGGGCGAAGCGTACGCCGGTCGAGTAGGAGGACATTGAACCGAGTATAGCGGGGGGTGTTAGCGTTGTCTTGTCTTTCGTTAACAAAAGGACGCTTGACCTCGCCCTGAAGGACGAGGAATGCGCGCCTTAATCTGTTCAATGACATGCAAGCAGGCACCGGGCCTATTGGACCAGAAGTCCACCGCAATCCTCGAAAAAACGTTGCCAACAACTTCAATCAAAGTATTTTCGTATGCTCTCGCATATGTGGCTAATACCTCTTCTTTGTCCAGCCCGAACAAAGGCACTTGCATCCGGATACCTCTAACCGTATGCACTATTTTAGGTGTAAACCAAACTAGTCCGGTCAACCCGCAGGCTTGCTTAATCTCCGCAATATGCAGATGTTCACGTGTCAAGCTATACACTGCCTCTGAATGAAGGAGCCCTTCTGCCTCGCGTTTGGCCATCACACTGCCTCCCGTTGAGAAGCCGCCGGCGGCATCCAGGTAGACAGGGGCCCCCGGTGAAAGTAACTTGGCTTGAATAAGCGGAGCCAGCAGCAATATGGCGGCAGTAGCAAAGCAGCCTGGGTTCGCCACCCGGGAAGCCGCCGTAATCCGTTGTTTCGCACCGGGCAACTCGGCTAGTCCATAGACCCAATGGGGGTCCACTCTAAAAGCAGGACTCACATCGAGTACTCGTACGGACAACGGCAACTTGCTAACGATGCTCGGGCTTGCATATTCCAACGTCGCCAGGACAATAACATCGTAAGCAGCTAGCGCAGAACAGTCGTCCATCGCTAACACGTCCGCCGTACGCAAGACCGAAACCTCACAGAAGTCCACCGTTGCCAATTTATTCTGCAACCGTTGGCTTACCACCCCACGCTCGCCTATGACACAAATCTTACGAATTAATGGTTGTGTTAGCATGGCGTAGCTCCTTTAATTGATTGCAGCAATAGTGCCGACACATCACATAACTGTTCGGGTTGCGGGTCCGGCAACGGCCAGCTAACGATAGGAACAAGGGTGCCACGAACATACCGCTCCAAGTGCAACATCGTGCATGGACGGCCCTTATCAACCTGTAGTACCCGCACCAACTGCCCAATCACTTGTCCCGCATGCACCGCGGCGCCTTGTTCCAGCGGGAATGCGCAATGTATTTCACCATAATTGAGTACTCCGCTTGCCCCTTCAATCATTAGACATTGCGTCTCATTCCACCAAGGGGATTGTGCGCTTGCCCCCGTGAACGCTTGTCGGGCGACGACAATTCCGGATTCCATCGCCAACACGTCATCGCCAGGCATCCCATACAGGTCAACGCCTTCATGATAGTGATGCTTGCGCGCCACCCCAAATGCGCCAAGATGGCCACCCAAGGGGATTTCCGTATCACGATTAAAAGCTGGATATAGGAGTGGCTCTCTTGCGTAAGAAATGGCTGTTTACATAACGGAAAAACGAGGGATTGCAACTGCTGCCAATATCGCCCCCTACATGCCGCAACGGATACAATGTCGGTGGAGTTGTCGAGCAAGACGTCGCCTTGCACAGTCAACACGGAGGACGCCAACGCGCCCTCCAAAGACTCACGAAATTCCAGTAATAATTCACTCCGACTCTTTCGCATGCGGGCGAATAAGGCCGCATGGCTGTACAGATTTTTGCGGTTGTTTTTTGACGATACCAGCACCAGCCCCGGATATCTTGCAGTAAGCGCCGGTAATAGGTTGACAAAGGCATTGGGAACATCGGCGAACCAGACTAAATGCGTCACGGCACTCAAGTCTTGAGCTATTTCATTAAGGTCGGTTAGCGACCCGCCATTGAGTATCCTACATGACATCCGTGGAAGCACGAGTTGAAACGCATCCGCTAGTTTTTTAAAATACCCCGAAGCCCGCCCGCCGCTCTCGTCAAAGTAACCGCCTACCATTAATACATTCATCGTTGGTGCCGTTATCATACGGTTGCCTCTCTACGAAAAGCTGCCCCTACTCAGAGGGGCAGCTAGGATACTCAATCTAAAGACAGTGCTGTTACGGCAAAACTGCCACACCCGGTAAAAATTCAATTCCCGTGCGCGCCACCAACTCACGATAGGAGATAGGCCGGGACATTTTTGCGTCATTGGTATTTTCGGCCCAATATGCCCAGGCTCTGTGTGTTGTGGCGTCATAGACCAATTTAAATAGCTGACGTGGTATCCACACTTTCCCAGGGCCCAGCGTGTCGATAGGCTGCACAAAATGCGGGCCAGTAAACACGTAAACGTCTCCTTGGGCGCGCGCGACATACTGACGGGTTGGTTTTTCAACTGATTTAGCCCAAATTCCCCTGTTATTTTCTGGTGCTTGCGGCGCCATATTCGCGAGGCTGAACGACTGTACCATTGCTTGCATCGTCGGTTGGTCAGCAGCAGGGGACTGGTGCCCTCGGTCGTAGTGCTGGTCCAATGAATCCGTTGATTTATAGTCGGCCAACTGCGCCCGTTCCGCGAAAGGTAGGCGTGCTTCCTCGTAAAAGCGATTGGTCCGCTCTCGTCCTTTCGCCTCAGCTAAATTTGCACGATTGAGCTTCTCCACTACATACACAGGCGTTTTAGACTGCCCTGAATGCAAAATGGCGAAAGCGTCAAAGCACAGCGCCCTCTGCAAACCGGGGCTATCACTGGAAACAATAGGAACAGCGCCATTGACGAAAAACTGAGGACACTCTTTAAATGCCCCGGGGATTGCCGGCCCTTGATACGCAACAACAGGCGCACTGGCCACACAGGCCAAAATGACGACCGGAATGGTAAAAGAAAGTACAAATTTATGAAGTTGGCGCATGAATTCCAGCCTAAAAATTAAAGAAAAAAAGAATGTAACAATTATAGCACATAATATGCTATTTTAAACTAATCTTATTGAATCCATTGAATTTTAACCCACTGGCGTTTTCGCGAGTAATTCTCTATAATGAGTCACCTTACATATTCCCGCTTATCCTTATGGAGCCACCATGAAATTCAGATACGGACCCCCTCCTGCCATCAACCTTGAAATTAACGCACCCCTCGCTCTCACCTTTCACTCCTTAGGCAAAATGTCCCTGTACGGCATCGCCGTGGGAGCGCTTGCGATAGTCATAGCAACAGGAGGAATGTGGCAATTAGTGCTTACCCAACTCACCTACACTTTAGCTCATCAACCACCTTTAGTATTTATAGGCTCGTTACTTTTTACATTGTTCCTGCATGAGCTGATGCATTTACTCGTGCTTCCCCATCCATTTTTCGGCGACAGAAACGTCATTGGAGTTCTGCCATCCGTAGGGTTGCTCTACGCTTGGTGTGGATACCCGATGTCGAAGGCAAGAGCTATTTTAGGAGGACTAGCACCATTTTTCATACTAGGCATACTCCCCTTGGCACTCTTGCCTTTTTTCCCAGAGGTTATTGGGACATTGCTCCCCTCCGTACTACTTAATATTCTAGGAGCAGGGGCAGACATTCTCGTCTGCTATCAAATAATTAGGCAAGTGCCTGCGGAGTCCGTGATACAGATAACAGCAGGGGATATATACTTTGGAGATATTGCCACCCCCTAACGTTACGAGCGAGCGGCACTGTTCAACGTATAAAAGGCTGTAATAAAGTCCGATTATTGACGGGTTAGCCCGGTAACCTTGAAGTGTCGCGTTTGGTACGACCCATCTCTTAGTGAAAAAAGAGCCCGAGGGCTCTTTTAGGCTTTAGTTTCAAATTGACAACTAGCGGCTGATGCGGTATGCGTTATAACCCCAGATTGCAACGTCAAATGCCAACAGAACGAAGAAAAATCCGCCGCCCACACGCTTTGCCTCTTGGTTAGAAATTTGTTTCATGATAAAGCTCCTTTAAAGGTTCACAGCAAACGTGCTATGTACTATGTATAGGAAGTTATCCTTAAAAAACTCCCTAATTATTGTCTTAAAGGAGGTGCTGACACTAAACTAGCGTCCTCCCCTCCCGGATGCCCCATATGAATAACTCTATCCGCACTAGCCAACGTCTCTTGCCGGTGTGCCACAATTAACGTTGTCAGCCCTAGCTTTCGAACGGCTTCGCTAATTTCAATTTCTTTTGCTTTATCCAGATGGCTTGTTGCTTCGTCCATCAGCAATACACTGGCACGCTTATACAAGGCACGTGCAATAAATAAACGTTGCTTTTGCCCCCCTGATAACGCCTGCAAAGATTCGCCTACCATGGAATAATATCCCATAGGCATCGCCTCGATATCTGCCCCAATCCCTGCCCGTTGGGCACATTCCATCGCGCGCTCCAATTCAGGATGAGGGTCTAACAACGTAATGTTATCGAGCATTGACCCCGAAAACAGGACATCATCTTGCATGACAGTGGCGATATGCCGACGATAGGTGCTTGGTGCCATCAACGCTAAGTCTTGACCATTAATCAATATTTGGCCCGCAGTTGGTTCCAGCACGCCCAATACCAGTTTAACCAAAGTACTTTTTCCGCAGCCGGACGGCCCTGTTAATGCCACGATTTCCCCAGGCTCCACAATCAAGTTAAAGTTGGTAAATAGCATAGGTGCCGACTCGTTATATTGAAACGCCACGTCTTTAAACTCAACACGAGCGTGCTGGCTATCTTTGCTGTCCACCCATGGTTTGCCTTCCTGCATCTCCACGTCGCTCAATGCGATATCCGCCAGATTGTCGCTATGCACCGATAACAGCTTAAAGGACATTAGATTTTGAATGAATGACCCCACTCTCGATGCAAATTGCGTTTTATAGGAGTAGAACGCGAACAACATACCTACTGATAGTTCCCCTTTAATGGCGAGCCACGCACCGAAAGCGACTACTAAGACATTCTCCAGATGGCTGATAAAGGTCAGCCCTTGAATGCGCCACAAATTTAGACGTGAAATGACCACTGACTTATTGATACTGTTACCCATGGCAGCTTGCCATACCCCCACCCGCTCCCGCTCACGACCAAACAGCTTAAGCGCTTGTATCCCGCGAATAGTTTCGAGGAATAGAGACGACTCTTTAATGTCGGCGTCGATGCGCGCGCGATTGGCATCCTTAAATGCTCGAAACGTGAAGACCGTAATAATCACGGTCAGGACCGTGGTGGCCACTGAAATCAATGCCAAGGTAGGGGCATAAAACAACATAACCCCTAGCATGATTAGACCCATCACACCATCGATTAAGGCCGAGGCAACACCATCGGCCAGCATATCACGAATGGTATTGGCGCTGAGGAACCGGGTCATGATATCGCCCATGTGCCGTTTTTCAAAAAAAGACAGAGGCAACGCAACCAAATGGCGAAATAGTTTGGTCTTCATGTTAATGGATAGGACCGCGGACAAGTGCATGGTCAGCCACCCTTTCAGCAAGCCAAGCGTGCCTTCGATACAGGCGAGCAACCCGAAGCCCATCGCTAATGTCACTAGAAATTCTTTGTCCGCGGTAGGCACCACGGTATCGACCATTGTTTGCAAATACATCGGCGAAACAATGGCCACTCCCTCCAAAACGACCGACAATAAAATAATTTTAGCGAGGGTACGCCCATAGCCGGGTGTACCCTTCATCAGGCTAAAGATGCTGAAGTGGGCTTTTTCTTTTTTAATTTCAAACTTTTCGGTCGGCGTAAATTCAGCTACGATACCGGTAAATGACGTGGAGAACTCTGCAGCCTCGACCCAGCGGGGACCCGCACCTGGGTCATGAATAAATGCCCGGCCCTTATCAAGTTTAACTAACACCACAAAGTGGTTCATGTTCCAATGCATTAACGCGGGCAAGGTCACTTCCGGCAAGTCCGCAATTTCACCTTTCAGCGCGCGCATGGAGAGCCCCAGCTTTTCGCCAACGACACCAATATCAGCCAGTGTCATTCCCCTTGACGACGCGGGGTACTTCTGCCGTAAAATAAGCAGGTCAATGTCATAGCCAAAATAACCCGCCAACATAGCAAGGCAGGCTAGACCACATTCGGTCGCTTCACGTTGCAGAATAACAGGTACTGCACGCTTGGGCAGTAAGGAAGTGTTTAATGAAAAGGGGACACTCATGAACCGCTCCGTGCGTCAAATAAAGGAGAAAAAAGCCACGCCAGCAGACTGCGGCGCTCAATAACAATATCGGCTTCAAACGACATGCCTGGCTTTAAGCGAAAGACTTCGCCCTTGCGGGATATGACTGTCTGAGACGCCAACACCGCCGTTACCGAATACACCGGCGCTTTTCCTTGGCTTGGCTTTTCTTGGTCGGGGTTGTCGACTGGAGACTCCGCAATTTTGGACAGAATGGCCTGAGCCTGTCCGTAGTCGCGATAAGGATACGACGCGTATTGCAACAGTACGGGCTGGCCTATGTTGACCATTCCTCGTGCGTGAGGGGAAATGCGTAATTTCGCCACTAAGGCTGCGCCCTCCGGAGTCAAGCGTAGCAACACTTCCCCGGCACTCACTGCAGCCCCTGACGTGGCCGTTAGCCCCGATACCGTTCCATCACGCGGTGCTAGCACCTTACGAACCCGAGATGCCAACAGTTCGGTTTTGGACTGTGCAAGGGACAAGGCTTCCCGCTCCCGAGGGGCAATGGTTGCCGCCAGACGGCGCTCTGTCGTTGTCAGGTCAAACACCAATTGAGCTCTTTCGCGCTGCAATGCCATTGTGGCCTGCTCCACCGCAGCCAGCCGGCCTTCCACTTCTAGCTTGTCGCGTTGCTTATCTATCAGGCTAAGCTCTGACACGTACCCGCGCGATACCAACTCTTGCTGCTTATCGAGCGTTTTCTGTGACAAAGCGCCTATCGCTCGCAGTCGGGTCTGGTCTGCTTGGCCTTGCAACAGAGTGCTATCGAGTAACGCCAACCGACTTTGTAGTTGCCCTTTTTCAACTTGTCCCGTAGTGCGTAAGTTTTCTATTTCTGCTTCTAGCGTTTCTTTCTTCCGTTGCAGTTGGTTGTCAAGCTGCACTTCCGTTTCTCCTTTGCCCGCACCCACCTCCGTGGACACAGAGAAGAGCGGGTCCCCTTTTTTTACTATGGCGTCTTCGGCCACAAATAGTTCAGTGAGGGTGCCTGTCAACGGGGCTACCACGGCAGCATCGCCCAGCTCCGTCGTCAAGAACCCTGCGACATGTTCTTTTTTGTTAAATTGAGCAAAAGCAGCAAAGGCCACTAGACCTGCGACCATTAGCAGCAGTACGGCCATGACACGCGTTGCAGTAACGGTGCGCACTGCTAAGGGGTTAGCATACAAGGGGGTGTGTTCCGCCTGCATTGCTTCTTGTCGGAAAAGAGAAGACATAAACTCACAACGGTTTTGACGTTGCGCTCCATAAAAGGTTAATCGACTGCCCTCTACCTATAGGAGGTAGATGCGTAGGTTAAAGTTACTAAATTCTGTATGTGCATTTTAATATAGCATATGTTATTATACTATAGAATCTTTCGATGAGCATACCTTCATGACCATATTTATTACTACCGCCTACAAATCAGGCTGGACCAACGGCGCACAGCATTTGGTCCTCGCCACTACCGACTTGGTCGCCGCCATTGACGCGGCCGAACACGAGAGTCACCGGCTTGACCAATTGTTCGGTGTGCAAGTCGTTGCCATTTCGGAAAATCCGATGGAAGCACCCGTACCTAAACATTACTGTCCATCATCTTTAGGGGAATCAATGCCCTTCCAGAACAGGCAGCTCGAGGTGTTCCAAGAATTAGGAACACGCGTTTTTTTTACTATCGCTCATAAGTCACGTGGTGGACCCTTTAGGTGCATCGATAGCACCCAGGTCATTGAACAGGTCGATATCCCCCGTTGGCTAGCCGAAGAAAAAAAACGCGCCGAAAATAAAGCCAACCCCTTGTATCTATTTTCACTCTCTTCTGAAAGCGCAACGCTATGACACCCCTCGAACTTCATCCTGGCGGAAAACTTATTCACAACTATTGGGTCTATGACGACACTCTAGGAACGGGTGTATGGGCACATCGGGATGTATCAGCGCGCGCCGGAGAATTTTTGTTTGCAGGGCTCACCATCCGCTCTGGAGTCACCTTTGCCGATGTCTTCACCTTACTTTCCGTAAGCCCGGTACTACTGACTGTATTTCGACAAGACTACGCAATGGAGCTGTGCGTGGAAGCTCAAAAAGGGCTAAAAGAGCGACCGGGCGAACCATGGGAACGTATCGAAACCATCGAGCTATACCGCGTTTGGTCGGTGCATACTGGCACTCGCGAATATGAAGGAGTAGGTCAGCTGTACCTGCATGGGCTTGGCCCTCTTCTCGCCGAAAATATCGAAGAGCATGGGCATATTGTGCACAAACAGGGAGACCGTATCACGTGGGGTTTGACGCTGACTCCCGTCCGTGAATTGTTGAACCTGCCTATCACCCTCCGAGCGGTTATTCCTTTATGCGAAAATGACCTCGACGCACAGCAGTACGGTGCAGAACTAGCCCGCGTAACATACGCGGGCTTAACGCTGGGAGAACTCATTCACACGTTGTTAAGCGAAATCTCCTTTCATGGCACCCCCTCACAGACCCAAGCAGTCTGCGATGAACTCCACGAGCAAGTAGACCATCTACTGGATACGTGCCAAGAAGGGAACCTGAGCGACAAGGCACAATTGACAGCGGAACCAAGCATATTTGATGACAGCAGGGTATACGACTACTTTTTTGAGGCTTGGCGGTCCTGCCCTGCTAAACAACTTTCCGCTGCTATACGTGAACTAGACGATAACTGCCCCATTGAGCAAGGTCTCCAAGAATCAATAGGAGAACATATTCGTGTCAAGAACGCCTATGCCCAGTTACCTAGTAGAGCCTTTCGTAAGCACCTTCGGGAATGGACGGAGGCGCATAGCCCTACATGACATTCTGGTTTACAAAGACCCTTTGTGTTTTTTACCCGTAGTCTATATACGAGCTAGCTCCCCCTGAAATCACGGACTACCCTAAGGAATGCTCATCCTTGCCACTAAATTAAGACGACAAGGCGTCACGCTTTTCGTTGCTAGGGTGCTAGGGAGTAATACTGAAATGGTATGTGCCGGCTCGACTTAAGCGGCACCAAGTATGCCTCGTAGTCCTGCGGCCCCCCTGTCATTACAAACATTGTTGCAAGGCCAGTGGCCTGATATAACGAAGGTGGCGGCTACGATGGGCGCCCTAGGCCTTCTTTCCCACCATGCGGGCATGAGAACTAGTGCCATTGAGCAACTGTGTCGCGCATCCTCCGACTACAGCGTGCAGCGTTTAGTCGCGGGAGTATTCACGGAGCGATTAACCTTGTTTTCGGTATTAACTAGCACTTATGCCTTTTCTACCGAAAATGGTGATACATCAGCGACTTACAACCCGAAGGTGACGCACCTAGAAACGAAAAAACTAGGCTAACTTTGCTGCTTTCCGACAATGGTAGCTCCAGCTTCGCTAACGCCTGTCTCGTAGATTCCGGCCTCTTGTCGTAGTTCAGCCACTCTCGCTAATATCTGAGTGATGACACCATCAAGAACGTAGTCATCCCCCTCCAATGTCGCATCCGGGGCTCCTGCCCACTCCACAAGGGTCCGACGAACCAACGCTTGAGGGTCCACCACCCTTACCAGCGCATCTTTGTCGCTAAGTGTTTCTGTCAAAGGAACACCTCGTTCGAGTAAAATATTAAACTTCGGCCAGTGTTTCGTCAGATGCTGCAATAGCGTAGAAAGCGCAGGCCGGCACTCCTCATTCGCGGATAGCAATCCCAACGGAAGGGGTGCGTCAACCATCACCACAGATACATCCCCGCGGGTTCGGGACTCTCTACGAAGCTGCTCCGCGGTAATCAAAAATTGTTCCGTGGACCATAGGACGCCATCATAATGAAGCTCCTTCACATAATCAGGCACGAGCTCCGTCCGCACGCCCCTACGCCGCAGCTGAGATGACAATGCTTCGGCTAAGGTCGTACGGCCTGTACCGTCGGCCGCATAAATATTTACATGAAGAGTATGCGTTAAAAACATGAGCACCAACCATATAAGAAAGAAAAAAGGATGACTAGGGGCTAGATACCCGTGAGTACTTTCTGCAAGGTACTAACCTTAGGGGTGCCAAGCCCGGTAAGTAAGTCATACCCGACAACTGCCTTACAGGTGCTACATGTGCCATTGGTCCCGGATTGCACATCCGCAAACGCGCCTGCATAGCTACCCGGCACGCTCGCGGTATTTAAGTACAAAGCGGTATGTAAAGAAGGGAGCGCTGCTTTATTGAGTACAGCTCGCGAAGCTTGAATGACTGCAACGAGCCCTGCCCATTGCGGCGCCGAAACACTGGTTCCTCCATAACTAAACCAATTTGCGACTTTAGCCCCAGGGGCGGTAATAACGACATACTGCCCAGTTCGGGGGTCAGCGTTAAATGCTACATCGGCCACGCCACGCATTTTAGAAATAAAAGGTGTTTTTAGAACGCTGGCCATCGACAAGACTGACTGATAACTAGGGATAGGGGTGTATGCACTGACACCTCCTCCTGTATTCGCCCACGCCACTTCCGAGCGAGCCCCTGAACCACTGTACGTTAAAGTTGTGCCCCCAACCGCGAGCACCTTGGAAGAAACTGCAGGCCAGTTGACTTGGCTGCCCGAGTCTCCTGTTGCGGCAAGATACGTCATGCCTGCGGCCTGAAACAGGGACTCCACTCCCGCTGTCCATGGGCCTTCCAGCGCCCCAAAACTCATTGATACCGTGCCCGACCCCATGGAGTTAGCCAACTGTATAGCGCTGCCTAAGCTGCCGACCTGAGCACCGGTGGCTTCAACGAGAACAATGCGAGCCAAGGGTGCAGTGGCGTGCGCCCATTGAACATCCAGTGCTATCTCGCCTGCCCATCCTGCATTGTAAGCAGGTGCCATTGTTGCCAATTTTCCTCCTGTGGCCGTGCTATAGGCCACCGAGAACGTGCATCCATTTGCAGGATTAGCCTTAGCCAGCGGTAATGCGGTGCTTACGGCCAACGGCATGAAGGAACATCCAGGCAGTCCAAACTTCTGACTAAACGTATTTAGGTCCGTCAAAGCATTCGGGTTGTCATAGGCATTTATAATATAGATGGTCTGACCCGCCCCTAAGGAGGCAGCGACCGTAGGCGTGAGCCCTTTGGATATAGCCGCGACAGTGGGCAAACCAGGCATCAAGTAGGCCGCACGTATCTGAGCAGGCGTGTAAACGACAACCGGTGCCGTCGTGGCCATGGGATTAATTCGACCAAAACGCTTTCGTTTCTCTACCGCTAGTGTTTCCACTGTAAGCCTTGCCGTCTCCAAATCCGCTAATTCAGGAGAAATAACCACAGATACAGGTGCGGTCATCGCAGTGGCACCCGTCCCCTCCCTATCACTATCTTGCGGCTCCGCCAGAACAGCAGGCTCCATATGAAATTGAGGATTAATTGGTATGGTGGCGACCAACAGAGGGTCAGGCGCAGCAACACTTACTCTACCTGGAGCCTCCGGTACCGCAGTTCCGCCGCATCCAGCCAACCCTAAAGCGGATACCCACATGCCGGCCATGAGCACGGATTGAAGGCGAAATTTCGAATAGTTAGTTTTTAGCATCACTGCCTCTTGAAAGATTAGTCCAGCTAAATCATAAAAGCCATTTTAGGTCTATTTTTGACTGCCTAAATTACTACGACAATTGCCGCATGGAAACAGTGTAGCCCAGCAAAAAGCACTTGTCGAGCCTTTAGTCTAAATTATTTTAGAATATGAAGTTTACTCTTAAAACTAAATAACACACTTTTAGGGCGCTTTGGCGTCGCCTCGGCTACATCGAGCCCACTGCAGTGCGTGCCCTCTCAGTCTTTCGGTATATCGAGCAGTACGGCTTGATTCTCTTGGGCAGCTTCCCGCCACGAAGAACGTACGGGCCAAGAGGTCCCCGTTATCTTGTAATAGAAGACGGCCACGCACACTCCTTCGATTGCGCCAAGAATTAGGGTGTCCAAACCAATGCCATCATGTTTCACCCCCTGACTTGACTCGAAGGCTAGCACGAAGACAATGAAACCTACCCATGCAAATAGCCGTGCCGTCCTACGACGATGGCGCCTATCTGCAATACCTGCTTGGGTGCACAGTTCTTTTGTACAATTGTTCTCTGGGTGTAGGTGTTTGGAATCCAAAACTATCTCCTGAAGTTGGTAGGTGTCGCCATCCGACATACCCTAAAAGAAAAAAGCCACCTTTTTAGGGCGGCTTAATGTCGCAAGCGACTATGTTTAGGCAGCTTTGCCGATAAAAACTCCATTTGGTCTGCCAGAATGAATTTGTTGGACATAATCATCATTTCATTCCGGTTAGGGTTATAGGGCAAGAAGCCCAGTTCCATTCCTGCTTCTTCCGGTCGCCTGTCTGCTTTACGGGAGTTACAGGGAGCGCAGGCCGCCACCACATTCGTCCACACCAGCAGGCCCCCTCTCGACGCGGGGTGAATGTGTTCCGTGGTCAGGTCTTTTTCTCGAAATTTTTGCAAGCAATAGGCGCAGGTATGTCGGTCCCGTGCGACCAGCAACCGACGTGTTACAGGAGGGACCCAGCTGTACGGCGCCATGTGCCCACGGGTATCTAACACAAGGATGGAACCCACTTCCAGCGTAGTTAATTGACCCGTTTTTGCATTGACACCGCCGCGCAATACCCTGCAAGTCTCCCCAATGGGGTAATGGACCAAGCCTCTGTTATGCGCATTAATCACTTCATCCCAGTCGAGCCACCTATCCGGTGTCCAAGCTGGGTCAACAGCAAGTACCTTCATTTCCATGATAGCTCCAAGACAAAATTAAGGGGACCCACACTAGCGCGCGAAACGCTTAAGCCAGAGTAGGGCGAATATAAATTGGCCTGCCTTGCCGGAGTCGAACCAGCAACCTATGCCGTAGAAGGACACTGCTCTATCCAGTTGAGCTAAAGGCAGCAAAAGATAAAAATGGTGCCCTCATCGCGAATCGAACACGAGGCCTCACGATTACGAATCGTGCGCTCTACCAACTGAGCTATAAGGGCACTACTTCTGAAGGAACCTTCAGAAAAAACAGACAGATGAAGAAAGTGGTAGGGATTCACCGAATATATTAAGAAGCTACACGCCAAGGTGGATGCTCAGCACATTCGAAGGCATTTACGCGGTCCTAAACACGTAAATCTTTTCCCCTTCGATGCGTTCCACGTCTTCCCCACTTACCAGGTACAACAGAACTGTCTCGACCACTCTCAGAATTAGGCACGGCGAGGGTATTTCGCCTATAAGGCTAGCCGGTGCTGTGCCTAATTCTCAAGAAGGTGCACTATCCCTTGAAGAAAAAAGAGTCCCTCACATGCAAAGGCAGTCAGGGACTAAATTATCTATGGTTAGAAACTAGGCACGGCTGGCCAGTTGAATCGTATGCCGGTAGTTTCGTGATATCGCAGTCACTAACCATACTACGCATAGCGAACTGACTTTATACGCGTGTGTCCACATAGCACGGTCTAGGCGGCTAACGCTGCCTTCACCAAGATGCTGGCAAGTGTCGCGTCATAATTGACCCCAAATCGTTCTTTGAGTAGTTTCATTAAAACGCCCATCTGTTTCGGCGTTTTTTCTGGTAGCAAGGCGACCTTTTCTTCGATGAATGCCGTCAACTCTGCGGTAGACGTTGGAACAGGCAAAAACTCGGCGAGGATGATTCGCTCGAGCGTCAGTTCTGCAGTGCGCGTATCACGTGTCAAGACTGCCTGCGCGCGTTGCACGTCGGTCGCATTGGCGACAAGTTGCTCCAGCTGGGCCATGGTTTCTTCCACGCCCGTAACAAATTTCTTGAGTGTTTTCAGCACCTCGTCATCGGTGGACTCCCGGTTTCCCGCATCTTTACCGATGCGTGCGGCTTCTGCAAACACAGTAACGAGCAAGGTAGCACGAACAGTATCGCGTGCTTTACGTGCGGACAGGGCCGCGTCTTGAATTTGCTTTAACAGCATGATGGCCTCCTAGCCAAAAGGTAATAATAGATTTGCCAACATGGCAGGGTTTGCGAACAAAAATGCGCTCTGGGGTGACCAGTCGGGGTCGAACCGACGACCTTCGGAATCACAATCCAACACTCTAACCAGCTGAGCTATGGCCACCCCAGAAAGCACTCTTGGGAAAAGGATGGTGCGCGCGGGGAGACTCGAACTCCCATAACATCTCTGTCGCTGGTACCTAAAACCAGTGCGTCTGCCAATTTCGCCACGCGCGCATTATTACAAAAAACTGCAGCTCTGTTCAACCGAGGACAGCAATTATTAAAAAGCCCTTGCCTTCACCAATGCGGCAAGAATAACCCGGCTCGGAATCGCACTTGGCAGTTTTAACTGCTCCAGCACTTCAGCCGTCAATTTTTTTAAAGCAGTGTGTTCTTTGCTGTCGGGAAGGACCACAATTTTAATGGACTTACGTGGGGCATAGAGTGCACGTTGTTCTTCTCGGCTACGTTTTTCCGTTGCGGTTATGCCGTTGATTTTCATTTAAGGTCCTTTACTAAAAGAGGATTAAAAAACACAAATAAAAAAGCACGTTTGCCTGCTTTTTTACTTGTGCTCTCTTGGTGGGCGCGGTGAGATTTGAACTCACAACCTACCGGTTAAAAGCCGGTTACTCTGCCAGTTGAGTTACGCGCCCTAGCGTTTTCGTACTTTAGTTTTAGGCCCCGAGGCCTGGGTCTTTCGTTTCATAAAAACTCCGTAGGTAAAAGAGAAAATTGGAGCGGGCGACGGGAATCGAACCCGTGTCTGAAGCTTGGAAGGCTACAGCTCTACCATTAAGCTACGCCCGCGTGGTAGGTTAAAATAAATACTGAAAATATGGAGACGGATACCGGAATCGAACCGATATTGCTGGATTTGCAATCCAGTACATAACCTTTCTGCCAATCCGCCAGATGAGAGTAATACGTTGTTTTTAAGGAAGTAACACCTTCCCTTTATGCTAGTTAAGCCACCCTCTTTATATCGTTAAAAAAAGTTCGAGCTCCTGCACTCAACAATATGCGTATCCTCATGTTTAGACGGAATTAACCACGCATAGCATCAGCACATGGCAAGGTATTGCGACTCGATAGTGGCGGAGATGCAGGGATTCGAACCCCGGTGCCCGGTAAGGAGCCATCTGTTTTCGAAACAGTGCCATTAAGCCTCTCTGGCACATCTCCATGTGGTTATGCGTTAAAGTAGCGACAGTGCCGCAGTCACTCTATTAATGTTGTCCAAGGTATCTGGCCCAATACCCAGAGCCGTATAGGTTGGCACTCCGTTAAAAACGGTAAAGCCTGAATCTTGCACCAAACACGTAATTAAGCCCTGTGCCTTTGCCGTTTCATGTAAGGCCAACAGTTCCGCTTCCGAGTTCACAGCAAGGCAAATTTTGGTGAACCGCGATGCTAGCCAGGGTGCCACGCGGGGGTCTTCCCGACCAACCGACAAAACCGCGCCCAAACTTGCATGTGCCCCTTGTGCGACCAATTTTCCTTTGGGCATTTTAAGGTCTTTTCGTAAAACAAGAACTTGCTTATGAGTGCCGTCGTTTTGCATACAATTCTTTCTAGATAATGGATATTGAGTAGGCGCCTGTTTTACCTTCCCTAGAAACTTATCCAAGGTTTGTCGCGATGCGTTAGCTATTCGGTAGGCACCGTAAATCGACAGACGGTCTGCCGGCCCAATTCTCGGCCAATACTGTCCGCGTACGGTAATTCCAAATTGATTTCAACGGACATAGGGATAACTTTTACAGTTATATCGTAGCCTTCTCTATCCGAGGTGAAATGCGCGCTAATACTGTCTGACGAGCGCCCTACCGTCTGATTGGATAAGGCAATATTAATGGAGTCACGCAACATTTCCAGGGATTCCCGAGTGCCAACGATAAAAGCGTCGTCGTGTTCAAAGGATTGCGCAAATAGATGCAGAGTCATATTTTTCTTCAAAATTAAACTAGCAGAAACGCTAAAAATCGAAGCCACGTTAAATGGACCAAACCCCGGGGGTTAACCCGGTTCAGAGAAAGTGCCCAAAAGTCATAGCGAATGCAATAGCCCAAGCCAGCAACACCATGATTGCGGACTCCGCACCCGTGCAGTAATCCCCCACCCGTGCCGCTTCGGCATCCTCCAACATTGCAATTAGAGGAACCCCTATGCTGAGACTTAAAGGAAGAACGTACCAAGGGTACTCCGTTCGATGGACAATAGCATAGAGGAGTCCACCTATCATGACGATACCCGTAATGAACCTAAGTACGTGCCACGCGATTAATTTAAGCTTTATTTTCTGCACGATAAACTCTTTTAGAAATCCGCTAACTGCAATATATACCCACTGACGTTGGGAAGTCGGTTGCCCGACTCCCCCCCGCGGCATCGTTTCAAGGGGTAGTTCGCTTAAAAAAGATGAGAGCGTCCTGCGCGCTTCGTACTCGCGTTTTGCACGTCCCACTCTCGCAGGAATCTCCCCCGGTGAGGGAGTCGTGTTGCTCTCGTCATGAGTAGGCCGTATAGACCTTGCACGAACCACTGTTGCAGCGCTCCCAAACTGGTAACTATAGTGCCTGAGTCGTCCAGCACACTACAAAAAAAGGGGCCGGCCTTACACCTGCTTGAGCATAAAAGAGTCGCTGCACGAACGTCCGCCCTTCTCACTATGCTTAGTTCTTTTTGCCGTAGATAGCGGTCAAGTGGATGTTATTTAACGCTTGGCCGCTCAATTGGCCGCAGGATGAAAAATTAACATAAGAACGCCACCGAGAGAGAACTACTCCCCCTAATATGGTCGGAGTACAAGGATTCGAACCTTGGACCCCCTGGTCCCAAACCAGGTGCGCTACCGGACTGCGCTACACTCCGAAAAAACTATGGTGCCGATTGCAGGACTTGAACCTGCCACCCCCTGATTACAAGTCAGGTGCTCTACCAAATGAGCTAAACCGGCAATTCTTCACAACACAAAAATGGTGGAGGTAACCGGGTTCGAACCGATGACCTACTGCTTGCAAAGCAGCCGCTCTACCAACTGAGCTATACCCCCGTATTTCTCCTAAAGACACTATTGGTTGTAAGCGAGAGATTCACACTCCCAGCTTGCCAGTCATGAACCAGCTGCTTTTCTGCCTCATGGACAGTGTTGGCATCGCTTGGGATTCGCACCCTCGCTCTCTTTTCGGTCGCCTTCTTTAAGCTAGCTTACATTCAATAAGGTCCTTCTTCATCCACTGCCCCGGTGACGTTATCCGGGCTAACCCCAACGGTGCAGGGAACACGCCCATTCACAGCCGAAGTGTCATCGAGATTGGTTAGCTGTATAGACCCTCTCTTTATATTAATTGAGCGTAATAGTAGCTAATGAAAAATGGTGCGCAATGAGAATTTTGAAATCTCGACCTTCGCCTTGTAAGGGCGCCGCTCTTCCCCTGAGCTAATCGCGCAACGACAGTTAAACCGAGCAAGGATTGCGGGGCTTACACCATGAACTTGTCCTCGCAGCGCACACTTCTACGTCGTAATGTGCAACACAACTATCAAAACAATAGTTTTCGTGAATTCCAAAATGCCAAGTAATCCGGTTCACCCGCATTTCGAATCCAAGGATTTGTGCCCATCTCTTGAGCCAAGCATTTCAGCTCTTTTTCGAAATCCTCCGGTATCAGGTCGGCGGGGTAGCATAAACGAATGGCAGAAAGCAACCCCGGCTCCACATATCGTTTTTCTGTTACCGATACCTGCTGCAACAAGGAGGCTAACGCGGACTCTTGCATGCCTCGCGAAGCAACACCGCTTTCGTTGCATGCCCGGTGCGGGATTCGGGTACAGTCTTCAAACCAAATAACAACGTCATGCATCTTGATGAATCCCTATGACTCTTAATAGCAAATGGAATCACGTACAAGTGATTACTCCCGCGACTAATTGCGGGCCGCAGTACCGCGGCTCAACGCTACACAGCCGGGGTTGTATTTCCTAGCACTTACCCCCTACGAAAAAAAAAGCTTTTATAACAGACGCTACAAAAGGCTTGGCTTTCCTGTCCTGAATTACACGCGCTTTCATCTACTTCATTATCCGCAAAACAATTTGGGCATTCCGCACGATATTTTGTTTCTAACCACGCTACCGACGGTTCCACTGCGCTAGCCCTAAAGTCAGCGGCGTCCTCCGGGTTTTCGATTGCCTCCAAATAGGCCACGATTTCGGTAGAAGAGCGGGACCCCAAGGATTCCTCTTTGCTAAATTTTGGGAGGCTATCCAACCGTTCAACTTCCGCCACAATCAACGCTGCCGCGCGAATTAAATCTTTGCGCCTCGATTTTGGTTTGTAAGCCCAATCTTTAGGCCAACCCACCGGCGTGTTATCCTCATGCATAGCGGGACGGGGGTCCGCATAGATTGCGGCCGCCTTGGCCAGTACACCATCGCTATGGTCCTGCACGTCGTGCGCTTGCGTCCAACCTAGTTGTGACACCTGGCGATTGCGTTCAAGTTCAATTTCTTTGATGACCGTATTCATGAGACTTACCTTTTAATGATTACTTAATGGGGAAAACAAATAATTTAAAGCAATAATGCATACGCGGAGGGACTTGAACCCCCAACCTTCGGTTTTGGAGACCACTATTCTGCCAGTTGAACTACGCGTATGCATTATTGCCTTTCATGTGCAGCCAGAACACGGCGGATTACCTGTTTAGGAAGAAAACGCACTTTGCGGCGTTGCATTTCAGTCTTTACTATCATCCATTTTTCATAGACCCCAAATATCGTAGGGCCGGCCACGGGGAAATACCACACCGTTGCATTGGATTCACTATTACCTGGCGGTTGGTGCGTCATGCTGCTTTCCTTATTTCGCATACTGCTCACCCATCGATAATGGCGGAGATTGTGAGAGTCGAACTCACGATAAAGGGTTTAAGCCTCTATGCTTCCTTAGCAGGGAAGTGCCTTCGACCACTCGGCCAAATCTCCATTATTTGTTAAGTCTTGCTACCCTAGCCTACTCCGTGCAAGACGCATTGTTATAGTAGGCCCCGGAACATCTTTAAACGGCGCGATATCCTCCTCCGTCTGCCCCGTTATGCAGAACGAGGCATCTTGGCGGACCCACTGCTGAAACTTTGCGTGAATCGCGGGGTATGCACGTCGAATGTAGTGCGTTTCGTCCATGACAATAAAGCTTGCGGCATTCAGGTCATCTAGAATTAGCGGCAATCGGCCAGACCAAGGGTCCTCGGCGAGGTCAGCAAAGTCAAAAACGGTAAGCGATGCCGAGCCATACCGCTGTTCTGTATAGGCTCCAGAAGGTTGCAGTAACACTTCAGTGCCGCCTAGGGCCTGTGCAACCTTCCGATAAGACTTACCATTGTCAAATACGAACACATTTTTGCCGAGTTTCAAATTGTTTAAAATTGCGTTTACGACTTGAAGATGTTTTCCTGCTCCGGCGGGCCCAAGCACATACAGCCCAAACATTTTTTCATACCCTAGCATCGCCAACGAAGCCACATCCCTATTTTCGGATAGCCCCTGCGTGCATATGGTAGTATCCCGGTAGCATGCCGTAGCAGCATCCCAAGTCGGATAGTTCTCTTCTTTTGCAATCAGCTCCAATGCTTGGGCGGAAGTGACCGACACACCCAGCATGGCCGCTATCGCTGTACGAAGGCGTTTCGCTCTTGTTTTCAATTCAGTTTCAGTTTTCATTCTGTTGGGTCCATCCAATGACCAGACGTCGGCTCACACCGTTTTGGAGTCTTCATTCTCAAAGTCTGGCGAGGGTTGCCAACAGACATCGAAGTTACTCACCCGTTTTAACCATACCCTCGCGGGTGAAGACGACAGGCTACGGGTAGCCGTGCTGCATATCGATAGAGGCTCGTGGAACCTGCATTGATATACAATTTTTTTGAAAAAATAAGCATACCTCAAAAATATTTATTACGCTACCTTAAAATAAGCGGTTAGTATCTATATAAGCCCATTTGCATTTTTCTATTCGGGCTTTTTAAGCTCTAAACGAATGACATCGGCCCATTTATCACGAATTTCCTGCTGAAGCTCTTTGTCAATTTGCTCCCATTCCTGCGAAATGCCTCCCCTGACACTAAAGTCCCATTCAATGGCTGCAACGATGCGTTGAGCTAAATCCGGGATGACGTGATTCGTCATTGCTTTGCAAGAAGAAATTGCCGGGCGGTCTGTCCGTCCTTCGCAATATAAACAGTTAGTCCTTACCGCTCCTTTAAAACCACAAAATCAAACATCGTGAGGGAAAGGCCCCCCTACGCGTCACCCTCTTTAAATCATGGCTGCCTACGATTGACATGCATGAATAGCCTAACGCACCAAACCGAGACATAACCTGCATTCCTATTGATGTATAGTACTATTCGCCTGCGCCTAAAAACGCTTTAGCATAAGGTATCATGACCTTAGCATTTGCCTTTGATATAACCTGTAGTAAGCGCCAAGGACCCTCGCGTTATCAACACAGCTCTCTAACCAACTGAGTTACTCCTCCATTATGGTTTCTTAGAATGGTGCCCCTTGCTGGTTTCGAACCAGCGACCTCTCAATTATGAGTTGAGCGCTCTAACCACCTGAGCTAAAGGGACCGCATAACCAAAAATATGGTGCCCAGAGGTGGAGTTGAACCACCGACACCCAGTTCTTCAAACTGGTGTTCTACCGACTGAACTATCTGGGCGATAAACTAAAAGAGGCTTAATCCTCAATACTTACTTCAAAGTCCCCCGCCTCTATGCGCGCAAGACTCTTCGTTAATTCTTCGGCTACCTGCTCCGCTGTTATTTCCCGGTTACTTCCGGGGGTAAATTTAAGGTTGGAGACCCGCAACGAATGCGGACCGAATAAGCGATTGGTGACAATAGCAATATGAGACATAAGACACTCCTAGAGCATGGTTAGCGAAAGAAAAAGTTGTGATGCGTGCGCTTCTTGTGTGAAGGGCGGCATCTAAAAATGGCAGGAGCGGTAGGACTCGAACCTACGGTACCGTGAGTCAAAGTCACGTATCAGGACCATCTCGATTACACTCCCAAAAAACTGAACATGGTACCCTCGACGTGGATTGAACACGTGACCCCTCCCTTATCAAGGGAGCGCTCTACCACTGAGCTACAAGGGCAAAATACTTTGTGGATACGGTTGGAATCGAACCAACACAGACTTATTTTTGTGCGGGTGGTTTACAGGCACTTGAGCTCAACCAATGCTCAGCATATCCACAAAGTATTCTGACTTCAATTACATCTAAAAATGGCTCCTCAACCTGGACTCGAACCAGGGACAAACGGATTAACAGTCCGCTACTCTACCAACTGAGTTACTGAGGAATAGTCAATTAAAACAACTACAAAAACACGGTTGCTTATGTAGTGATTCTAACTTTCGTTACTTTGGATTGGTGCCTCGAGCCGGATTCGAACCGGCACGCTCTTTTCACAGATGCAGCGGATTTTAAGTCCGATGTGTCTACCAGTTTCACCATCGAGGCCCGGCTATTGCTATTGGTCGGAGTGGCCGGATTTGAACCGACGACCCTATGTCCCCCAGACATATACGCTACCAGACTGCGCTACACTCCGAAAAAACTGAACAACAAAAAGGGGTGCGCATTTTCCATAAAAACACGACTAGCGAGCCTATCGCCATTTCCTATCACTTACCACAAGATGGTGGGTTGTCAGGGAGTCGAACCCCGTATGTCTGAGACGGCGGATTTACAGTCCGCTGCAGTCACCAATGCCGCTCACAACCCGTAAAACTGGAGGAAGATGATTGAGTCGAACAATCACCTATTGCTAAGTGGCACGGGGTTCAAGTCCGTTTCGCGGCCGTTGCGCCATCTTCCGTAAATCTGTCTACTGCTAAAAAATCGGCAACCTATTCTATCGTGCAAGAACGTGCTGTCTTTGTATGGAGCCAGTTACAGGAGTCGAACCTGTGACCACTTGTTTCGTAAACAAGGACTCTGTCCACTGAGCTAAACTGGCAAAAGGGTAGTGAAGGCTTTAGCACCTTATTTACAGTGCAAAAGCGAGTTATCCAACAATAAATAATTCGCGCTCTGGCAATTTCTCAAGGGACCCGCAAATTGTGCTAAAAGGTCCACCATATTGGAGGAGAGACAGGGATTCGAACCCTGGTGCCTCATTCACATGAAGCCAGCTGCTTTCCAAGCAGTGCCATTAAGCCTCTCTGGCACCTCTCCATGCATTTAACAATGAACTGCCACAAAAGAGCTTTACAAAAATTGGAGGAAGAGAGGAGATTCGAACTCCTGCACCCCCGAAGGAGCATACCGCTTAGCAGGCGGCCCCGTTAAGCCAGGCTCCGGCACTCTTCCATGTTCTGGAGCGGGAAAAGAGTCTCGAACTCTCGACCTCAACCTTGGCAAGGTTGCGCTCTACCACTGAGCTATTCCCGCATTTTTTGCAAGGGCATCACCCTCACTATGACTACTGTGCAGGGGTTTGCTAAACCCCTTTGCTTACAAGAACGTCCTATCCCTTTTTACGCCACTCTTTCGAGGGCAACTCACTGTGGTGCGGCACAGCGAGACCTTCTTCCCCGGATAGGTGGAGCGGCTTGCGCCCCTTCTTTAAAAGAGTGCACTGCGCGTCGCCATTTTAGGATACATTCTTGGAAGCATCCTCCTAAGAGAACACTTCGGCTTACCTTTTTAGGGCCAAGCCAGCGTACTGCACACAAGTTGTCACACTCGTGGCATACGCTCTATTTTAAGAGTACCTGTCTAGGCATCAGCCTGCCTCGTGTTCGGCTTAAAGCGAACTGGGCCTAGACATATACTTTAAAATCAAGCCGCACTCAGTCCTCACCGCTATCTACTGGTTCATTCCCCGTCAAGGGAAGGGGCAGCCAATTGGGCAGCAAAGTGACACACTTCCGTTTTCCACTGGTTGAGTCAAGCTCAATCAGGGTTCAGACCTGTGCAGCTAATTAAATTGTTAAAGAACATTTAGAGTTGCCCCTAAAGTGTCGCCGATGCGACTAGGCGTTTCGCCTTGGAGACAAAAAATCTCCGTGTAAATCTTAAGACTTACCAGAGCGGGTTGAGCTTTTTAGGGAGTCCTACCTGAAAGGTAGTTTGATATCGACTCTTGCTTGCTGTCCCGTCCGGTTTTACCGTCGAGACCAAGAGTCTGTCAGGCGTTACTTCGGTTGGTTATTCCAATTTCCACAATACCCGTAACTGCGGCAAATAGAACTTGGTTGAAATAATGACGTGGCTATCGAACCGCTCTGCGTTCTGGACGCATGCACGCTACCGCCGCGCTTGAGCGCTGGCTGTACTGCTGAGAGGTTAAAAAGCGTTTTCACGATGTTATTCCGATACAAAAAGTAAGTAAGAGGTTGGTTGCTCGCTACGCGGCTTAAAGAACCGTTTAGCAGTAAAGCGATTATAGACTGCCAAAATTTAGATTGCAAGCACTTTTAAAAATTAGTGTTGTAAATTAAGCTCAAACAGTTAATACGTTATAGCATAGTGAGGTGTTTTATATGTTTTAGCCTTTTTTTAAAAATTCGGTGAAAATCTTCCCACCTATTTTGCCACCACGATACGTTTTCATAGCGGGTCCACAAGGGGTCCGCTTTCAGCACAGGGCTACGGTGATGCGCGGTCGCTTCCTCTTTAGCCATGCTTAAATTCAAGTTATCCCGCCCCACCCGGATTACCGTCGACAACTATAATTCGTTCATAGCCTTTGAGACAATAATTGTGTATAGTTACATCGTTACATTTTAAAAATTTAGACGGGATGGCCTGCGATTTAAAATAGGAGCAGGTCTTAAAGCCCTCACATTTTACTAAAAGAGGAATTTAAATTGAAAACTACACAGTCATTTGCGGGTTCTTGCTCACTAAAAAGTATTTTTTTCGTTTTAGCTTGTTTTTGGGCCTTGGCCGGATGCTCCGACCCTAGGAACTACCCCGTCACCAAACTGACCGAAGCACAGAGCAAAGAGCTCGGCCAGAAGTTGACCTCTGAAGAAGGCCAAAAATTGGCAAGCTGGACGCTTCGAAGCGCACTATCAGATAAAGCTTCGGTGGAAGGTGTGACGGTAGCGCAAGCACTCAAGCAACAAGATGCGTGGGTGATTAAGCAACAAGAAGAAGCAGTAGTGGCCGCCGAATTGAAGAAAAAAGTGGAAGCCGCCCGAAAACAAAAACAAGATGAATTTTCCAAACTACTGACCGTGGCCTTGGTCAATAAAAAAAGCAGCATGGGGGAGTACGGTAAAAGATGGGTAGGGCTAGAGGTGGCCTACGACAATAAAAGCGACCGAGACATCCAGGGCGTAAAAGGAATGTTGAGAATTACCGACATATTCGGGGACAAAATCATGAATATCCGGTGGTCTTTTGATAAAGGCATTATGGCAAAACAAAATGCGACCGAAAAAAATACGGGGGTTGATATCAACCAATTTATAGATGAACAGATGAAGTTGTACATTACTGATTTTGACAAACTGAAATCAACCTTCGAAGTGTCCACCATTATTTTTAAAGACGGGTCCAAAATGGACGCACCTGACTAATAATGTTTCACCTTATCCTTATGTAAAAAAACCTTCTCTCGTAAAGAGAGAAGGTGTCTGAATTAGGCTAATAAGTCATTAATCGATTTCAAAACATCACGTGGAAGTCGAACACTAATCACCCCGTACGCTGCCGAATCGTCACGCGTATCTCGAGCACTAAACACACCGCCAGGCGATATACTAAGTCCTTCTTCTTGGAGTAAATGCCTAAACATGCCGCCAACCGCAATGTCCGGTACGCCATATTTCATCGCGTTAGGGTAGTTGCTGACTCCTTTTATAATCATGCCATGCGCTTTAACTAGGTCCAGCGCTTCCTGAGACAGCGCAACATCGTTCAAGCCGTCAAACTTTGCCCAGTCCCCTTCTTCCTCGAGCGATATGTCGCTCGACAAGATGAGAACGCCAGTTTCCTGTGCCGCGTCCTCTTCCGCAATAAAAAGGTCTACCATCGCGGCGAGGTCCATCGGCACCAAAATTCGCAGTGACATCACTGCCGCCGCATCATCACGCGTATCCTCACATTCCATTAAGAACTGCGAGCTTACTGTAAAGCCGTGCGCCCACATCCACGCCATGCCGCCTGTGTCGGTAGCTGCGTCAGGCACCCCATACTTTTGTCCGTTGGCGTACGTTATTGCCGCGCCCGTTACTATTCCTTGGGCGACCAATCGTCCTAAAAGTTCGTCAGGCACCAGCAAGGCAGTTTCCCCCGTTTCAAGCAACCACTCTCTATCCGAATCGACCAAATAAAGCGAAGAAGTTAGTACGAGTTCTTTGCTTACTTCATCTGGAGAGATGTCGGCCATTTTGCGAAGGCCATATGCCGAAGATATATCTTGTTCCAGCATATCCACTGATTTTTTTAGTAAGGTGATACGTTCATGCATCAGCCCTACAGGGTTTCCCAATACACCGTTTTCCTGCACACTAGCCAAACAGTGGTACAAGCTCTCCATGACAGATACATTCGATTGCCGGGCTCTCACCGGTGGTAACTGACGTAACGCGTCAAGCGTGCCCCAACGATACGCCAAGGGCTCGATGAACTCCTTGGCTTTTGCTGACATTGCCTTTCGCGTTGTGGACAGTGCTAGCTCACGATGGATTGCGTTCCAGTTAGCTGCACCATTTAGCTGCGCGACCAGCTCCAGCACTTTAGTGTGGGCTGCTGTTCCTCCCGATGTTTTAACGAAGGCTTCGATTAAAGCCACTTGATTTTTTGGGTTAACACTACGAAACATATATTTCCTTTATATACGCAAAAGCGCACTCACTTTGGGGGATGTCCTTGTTTCCGGCTTTTACGCTCTTGCTCTAAAAAAGAAAGAGAATTACTTAAAGACGTAGAAGATATTCTGATATCTTTGCCGTGCCGGTACTCCGGAACGCAATAACGCTTAAGGACTGCAGGCGATGTGACATCCTCCCACTACCTGGCAAGCCAAGGTAGGGGCATCCCCTCCGTCGAGGAAACAGTTTCTGCTTCATAGTCCATTGCGTGCGGACTTACCCCTACCTGCAGGGCAAGGACGTGACGTCTTAGACGGACTCCACAGACAATCCGGGGTTGTCCACCCCTTCCACGTTCGGCAGAGGCGCAGCCCCTGCCAGAACCTTGCGTCGTATCGATACCCGCTTCGGTCGCTTCCTGGGCGCCTGCAATACGGTTGAACGTATCTGGGCGATGGCGCGTTTCTTCACCACTAATCCCGCATTCGTATCCGCATGGGCACTAAAGCAACAGCGTTGACAGAGAAACCGTTGTTGATGCCGGTTCTCTGGGTGAGTGTGCCCGCATTCGGAACACTCATTAGAAGAATTGTAAGGGGACACCGTCACCACGAGTTTATTGGCACGCACCGCCTTGTACTGAATAAAGGACACCGTCGTGCCTAAGGCACGACTCAGTAACTTCCGGTTCAGTCCCGCTTTCGCGCGGGCACCGTTCTTGAGCCATTTTCCTGTCGTTTCATCGAACTTTGTTTTAGGTTTCCTCACCATGTTAGCGAGTTTTAACGCTTCCAACGCGATGGCAAGAATGCCCGGGTCAGACACAATATGGTGGCTGGTCTGGTGCGCGAAGTCGCGCAAGGCGTTTGTTTCATACTGGCGCGAGATAGCCACGCGCAAGCGTGCCTTGGACTGGTTCTTTGAGCCCTTTTTGCAGCGGGCATAGCGTTGCTGGTAGCGTTTCGTCGCGACCCGCTTACGCTCGATGCGCGCCAGCACTTTCTCTTCGAGCATGTAGAAGCGCCCGTCCGAACCGGCAAAAGCATTGTGCTTGATGTTGCGGTCGAACCCAAGGACCGCAGCAGACAAGGCGGCATCATCGAGACCGTCCAGCTCATACGCTAGCTCATGGCTCTCGCGCAGGAGAACAGGACTGTCGTGGGCATAACTAAAACTGACGAACCACCCCCTACCTGTGCGCCGGATAACAAGCATGTTCGGAATGCCGAACGGGCGATGTGCCTTAAATTTTAGAACGCCGATGCTAAATTTACCCTTTCCACCTAGATGCAGCTCCTGCGTGACCGTGCCGGTCACGGCATCCACCTTAGGGTGAAACGCAAACATGTCCTTGTCGAGCACGACGCTGGTAAAGTTGCTCCGGTTGCGAGACCGCGGCATGCAAGCGAGCCCGACCAGCTGGCGCTGCTTGGCCGCGCGATATCGTCCGACGCCCTGACGCAAGACCTGGGAGGGAATCTCGGCAAGCCAAGGACTCAATTCGGCGGTTCTAAATTGGGTATAGCTGCTGTCGATAGGAACGTTAATCGTGTCGACGGATGATTCGGACGGTTGTTTAAGTGCCATGCGGCGCTGCGCCGCATGTAGCTTGTCTTCGTTGACCTTGCCGTTATAAATGAAGCGCTGGCTACCTATCCAGCGTGACAAGGCTACGGCCTGCTCCGGGGTGGGAGAGGCAGGAAAGCGGACACCGGATTGAAGAGTACTGGACATTTGTGGCTCTGTTAGCGTTACGTATTGATAATCTGTTTTCCGAGTCCAGAAATCACGAAATGCTCAGGACGTAACTCGTTCTTAAACCACTCCTGCACCCGCATCCATGCAAGATAGTGAGGTAAGTATTTCGTGGCGACGCCGC
>JAUSLJ010000044.1 GCA_030646715.1 Agitococcus sp. | reverse complement strand
GCGGCGTCGCCACGAAATACTTACCTCACTATCTTGCATGGATGCGGGTGCAGGAGTGGTTTAAGAACGAGTTACGTCCTGAGCATTTCGTGATTTCTGGACTCGGAAAACAGATTATCAATACGTAACGCTAACAGAGCCCTTTTAAACCAGTTGTTTAAGCTGCATTTTTACTTACCCTGGAGACCTCCTTGTGACAGAAGTAGCCGGACTCGCTAAACCCAAACGTCTTTCCCCAAAGAACGTGCTATCGCGAAAGCGGCCGCCGGCTTGACCACGCGGGTGCTCCGGTTACGCTTAAAGGACAAACACGCCAAGTTCCTGCGCGCGATGGCCGGTGAGGTGAACTTCGTCTGGAACTACGTCAATGACCTGAGTTATAAGGTGCTGCAGTTTAAACAAGCTAAGCTACGCTGGCGTATCTCGAATCCTCAAAGGTTGGTTCGGCACTTGTGCGAAACTCTCGGAGTAGCCAAAAAAACCGCTAGACGTCGAAGACGAATAGCGGCTTAGAATTAATAGGTTCTTAGCTTAACGCGTTGAGCCCTGTTGATGGGATTGCGTTTGGGCAATGTAGTATTGCAGTTGTTTTACTGTTTTGTATGACACGTCAGGATACTCAAAATTGGGCATCAACGTACTCAGCGCCTCTCCAACCTGAGGGTCTTCATGGTAGATATCTGCCACCTTGGTGCGTGGCGGATATTGTGCAAGAACCTCCGCTGCTTGAATTTTGTTCATATTGACCTTGTATGCTAGTTAAGCAGCTAGAAGCTGTAAAGGGTTCGTTGGCTCTATTGCGTTCAAGCTTTCGTCCAATAAATCTGCATGAAGGACCTGCACTTGTAGAATTTTTAGCTTGCGTTGCTTCAATTGCACTAAATACTCTTGATACACTTTCATGCAATATGTGCCATACGATTCCTGGCTTTGGCGGACAACCGATTCAAATCGCTCATAAAAGGCAACGTCATGGTCATGAGTGACTTGGTCGCTGCTGTCATGGAGATATTCGTGCAATAACGTTGCACAAATCGAGAGCACACCCGGAAAACCGGTTCGTGCCTTGGCTAGCAAGGTACGGTTAAGCACAATACGATTGACTCCATCTGTCCAACCTGACGCCACATCGGATACGCCAATAGTAAGCGTTCTATTTTTAAACATGCCCACTTCTGCGCCACTTCTCCTTAATGCCTGTGCAAGGAGCCCGATGGGTTTGCGCAGAGCGGCCAAAATAGCCACTTCGTCAGGTGTTTGCTCTTTATCCGGAAGTTCAAGACAAAGGTCGCTTAATGAGGTACAGAACTTATTGTAGTCATCTCCGAATTTGGCCTTATTTTCCGTGAACGCCTTCAGATAATTATTGGTGCCGGTAAACAACGCATGAAGCTTCGTTCTTAGCTCACTCATGTTCTCGACATTAAAACGAACTAACGTCGCGGGCGTAATAACAAAGGCATACTCGAGTTGATGTGCTAATTCCGCTTTTTTGGTTCCCTTTTCTGCGACGGTACATCCTGAACCTCGATGCATAGCCGTCAAAAACGCATTGAGGGTGTGATGTTTTCCTTGAATATCCGTAATGAGCTTTTTATCGCTAATATTGATAAACGGTAGGTCTAAGGACAATACGCGGGTAACTATGTTTTGCATCTCATCTTCGGATAAGCGCGCAGTACTTTTCTTAATACGGTCATCGGACTTAGCTTGTAACAAGGGTTTAATGCGTTTCCACACCTTACATTCTGTAGTGACAATGTCGTTTCTCGCCATGTTAAGTGCTAATCGCACCCCCGGTTTTGTCACCACGACGCCGCCCGAGCCAACAACGTAGGCAGGGAAGTTGCGAACTTTCACCCCCAAATTGTAGACAGTCAGTTCTCCTGTGGCACGAAGCCGAATCCATGCGTCTGCTGTTTCATGTGTCCACGACTCAGAAGCGGGGTCTTTATTAATCACCACCCCATTTAAGGTTACGGGCACCTGGGCATATCTGGCTAGCTCTGTCAGTTCCCTTTCAAACGCCAGCAATTCAGAAGGCTTTAACGGTTCATAAAAGCGACCCGTGATGAGTAGGCCATCTTGCTGAGGCAGTTCCTCTTTTAGAACATAGTCTAAACCTTTGTTTTTGATATCGACGTCCATAGAAAACGTGTTTGTTCTCCACACATTGGGACAGAAGTTCCATAGTTGTGCCCGGCCTATACCAAATTGTCCGAAGACCCGTTGTTCGTCTTTATGGTCAAAGCCGAACACTTCAAAGAATTTTTCAATTTCTTCTTTGGTTTGGAACCCCCGACCATTATCAAAAATGACCAGAGCTTTCGCCGTGACTGTAATGTCCAGGCAGCTTGCGCCGGCATCAATACTATTCATGATGCACTCAAGTACGGCTTTGCCTAGAGAACCTGCTTGCGAGGCAATGAGACTAAAAATGATATGGGGGCTAACAGAAAATGTACGTTTGTTTGTATTGTCTGACATAATTAATTCCTGTAAAAAATAAAAAAGGGGACCTCTCCTCGTATAGCGACCTGCGGCGGTGTTGCATAATGACACCCTGTTGGCGGTGATGGTGGCTGGAAGATGTGCCAGTAAGGCACTTGTCGTGAACGCTGCATCGGCTCGGCGGGGTAGATGTTTTTTAACGTTTTGTTATGCTATGAAGCACAGCGTCGACGAAAAAAGGGGTTAATGACGAAGGTAGACGCACCTTTCTCTAGGTAGAGGGGAATTCACGTAACGTACAGCCAAAGAAAAAGCCTAAAAAAATCTTAGGCTTTAGAATCAAAAAAAATTAAGTTAGAAAAATGCTACTTGAAAATCATAGAAAATTTTCTGGATAGCATACTGAATCTGCTGGAGCCGAGGCTTCTTACTCACCGCACAAGCAATTATAAAGTCGACCTCCTTCTGTTGTTCATGCTTGGGGCATACGGTATCGTCGGGAAACAATAGCGCACATTCGCGAGCAGGTTCGATAACATCCTGGATGAACTGGTCGAAGCCTTGTGCTTCAATGGTCTTTGCACAACACAAGCATGGGACGTAACCCGTACCCCACCAAATGCCGCGGGGATACGCGACTTTGGTGGACTGACAATTGGTTGCCAAAAATTCAGCAACGCAACACGGGGGAAAGCCGAAATACTGCCCGAGTGCAGTAAAACGTGTATGGGAATAGTTCATGAGAACCCTTAAATAATTGACCTGTCTGGTATAGCGATGTCGGGCCTAAATAGGGCGGTGTTGCATAACAAATCTAAAAGGCGAGAATCCCCCTACCCCTGAGTGGCTGTTACACAGCCACCTTCATCGTGGACGTAGCTGTGGCGTTAAGCACCTTCACGCGTAGTCGTACTTCGACGACTTGACGGTCCAT
>JAUSLJ010000032.1 GCA_030646715.1 Agitococcus sp. | reverse complement strand
GCCACACAGGCCCTGTTCGTTTGCCAACGCTGCGGGTTCACCACCCATGCCGACACCAATGCTTCGCGCGTCTTACGCGCGCGGGGGATAGCGCAACTGCGCGCCGGTGTCGTCGTCGTGAAACCCAGGAAGCGCATCGCGATAAGGCGAACAAGTCAGCCAGGGGCGGGATGCTCCGGTATGTCTGTGGAGCGGCAGGATAAGTCGGGCCTGGAGCACCATGCTCCGGGAACGCACGCTGCGTCGAAACAGAAAATTGATAACTGCGAAGTTAGAAGCACCGTCCTTTAGGTCGGTGAGAATTCACCAAGAGGGCGGATGCCTTGTCATCTGCAGTATGGATAACTTGGGAAAAGGTGCGGTAGACTCTGCTTTTGACAATGTGCAACTGATGCTAGCGCGTAACGAGGATACTGCCCTCCAATAAAAAAACAACGCTAAAAATAGCGTTGTCAAAATCAATTATAGAGCAGTGGCTGCTATCCTGGTAGGGCCTCTTTTGCAGGCAAAAAACGTGGCGCAGTGACGATGTCCTGAGCTTTTCATCGTTTCAACAGCCTCTTTTCTTGCGGCAGATAAGGCCTCTTCTTCGCTTTCGGCGAGTGTCCAACTGCCTCCACATTCGTGAACGAATCGCCATGCCCAACTGACCCTGCGTTCGTATTCTTGAGCGGGGGGAAGCCCGGCGGGACCGTCGGAGGCGGGAGGTAAGTGAAAGTGAAGGGTGTGCCCTGCACATTCAGAGGACGCCCGGTCAACGTGTACTATGCTCAACTCTTCTGGTCCGTAACCCCAACGGATAAAGGTGTCCTGTATCAATTGAAGCGTGATGCGAGAGTCGTTGTCACCATGTTTCCCGTATATTTCGGAGATAAGTTTGGACTGGATTACAGAGCGCTGCCCAACAGGTTTATTTGCTTCTAGTGCAATAAGCTCCGTAGGGGAGTAGTGATAGGCAAGGTCAGGGTCGTCCGTGACGGTAGCACCATCTGCGATTAACCAACCTTGCAATTTGGTGTGCCAGGCAAGGGAGGCTAAGGCATCAGCATCAATACATTCGACTTTGCCTCTAAGCATGACGCTAGACCATCCGGTAGTAAGGCATGCCGGTCCGGCTGGATTTGTCCAATGGGAGTTTTGTTCCCACATCGCTGCCCAAATTACTGCGTCAAATGCTTCGCAGGTGGCGTCTTCATCCGAAATATCGGTATGAAAGATGACGTCGGCGGTTTGTTTCAAGGGGGGTGATACTCCGAAGTTTAAACGTTCAAAAAAAGCGCGGTAGGTAGGCATGGAGTTCCTTTGTAGAATAATAATAAAATAGCGGGCCTACTTCGTATAGCAAGTACACGTTTATGGCTCAAGGAGCTATTTTTAGCATGTCGTTCAGAATTTTAGAACGTAGAGAGCTCTGCAAGGTAGAAACAAGGTTAGTGAGGGGACTTTATTTTAAGGAAGTGTGGCTAGGGGGCAGTTACACTCCAAGAGATAAAGCTAGATGGGCTGATACCTATACGAAACATTCACTTGTCTTCAAAAAGGTTCTCAATGCTCCGTTCATTCTCTCGTGCACTCGGTTTAGGGCTGGCTAGCCTAGCGTTAGCTGCGGGGGTGTCTGCGCAAACGCTCACTATTAACGTGACGGATGTGCCTGCTATCCCTGTGGCGGTGGTCCATGACTTTGGCTATGTATTAGCGGGAAGCACCCCACAAACAACGTTCACTTTTACCAACAAAGAGACCCATTCCATTACCTGGGGCGCTGTTGCTGTAGCAGGCGCGGCCCGATTGGTTACGCATACCTGTGTTGGGGCACTTGCGATAGGGGATAGTTGCTCGTTGACATTAGGAATGGCTGCTGTAACGGCCATCCCTAATGTTGGAACGGTCTCGGTTGCCCGGTCCGATACGATGGCGCCGAACACCTACACCTTGAAAGCAAACGGAGTCAATGCCGGAACTGTTTTCGTAACCACATCGAGTACGGTGTCTTTCTTGCTACAACCACTTAATACCACGTCCACCCTTAAATCCATGGCCCTGACCAATTCAGGCGCGCAAGCCATTAATTTGGCGGAGGTCGCTATCGCGGAGAATGCCACGATGTTTGCTATCGACAGTACAACTTGCACGGGCATTCTCGCTTCGGGTAGTTCATGCACTGTCCAACTTAGCTATACCCCTTTGTTCTTGGGTGAGGCACAGAGTCGGCTAAAAGTCACGTTGGATAACGGCTTGCAAGTATTCGTGGGTAAGCTTGCAGGGTCTGCTGTGCAGGGTATGCCAGAGTGGCAAGTTGGTTCGGCCAGCTTTATTGACGTGGCCTGGGGCGTAACTGCTCCTGCACAGGCAATTACCTTGAAAAATACAGGAGCAGGGCCATTGACTATCAGTGCGCTAACTCTTAATGGAGATGCTGCCTTTTCTATTGTGAACAGTACGTGTCCAAGTGTCTTGGCTACTCTGCGAACGTGTGTGGTGTCGGTTACCGTCAAGCCGCAGGACGGGCTGGTTCGCACATCTCAGTTAACGCTACAAGCAACGGGAACTTCTGCTACCTTGACCCGTGTTCCGCTCTATGCCCGACCTTTGCAAGCGGTGCCTCTATTGCTAGTGGACCCTTTATTCCTCGATTTTGGAGTACAAAAGCTAGGTGCGCCAGCAAGCTTATCTTTGGTGCTGAAATCGATAGGCACCGCGCCAATGGTGGTGTCCGCCTATATGTTGGCCGGCACGAATGCAGCCGACTTTAAAATACAAAATCCAACGGCATGCGTAGGAACACTCGCTCCTGGCCATAGCTGTAGCATACAAGTAAGTGCTACCCCTGGTTCGGTAGGGGTACGAACAGCAAGCCTTGCTATAGTGAGTCCCCTTTTTGTTCCTGCCGTGCCCTTGACGGTCCGCGGCGCGCAAGGTGCGTTGACGCTGGCACAAACTCCGTTGGACTTTGGCACGTTAGCAGCAGGGACATCCAAAATTCTTACTACCTTGCTGACCAATACAGGCGCGACTGCAGTGGTGGTAGGTGCCTGGAGCCTGACGGGACCCGATATCGTGGCGTATAAGGTACAAGGCTGCACGGGCATAACCTTAGCACCCTTATCGACTTGTTTGGTCTCAGTTACCTATGGTCCAACTGTGGTAGGCGCGCAGGGGGCAACGGCAACCCTGGGCAATGACGGCGTCAATCCGGCGCTTGCATTGGGACTGCAGGGTGGGGGTGCGGCACCTATTTTGCCAAGTGCCAATTTAGCTGCTTTTGTTTGCACCTCTCCCTCGAGAATTGGCACTGTCGCCACTTGTGCGGCAACCTTGCGAAATACGGGGGCGGTGCCGTTGACCGTGTCCGGTGCGATGCGCACGGGCAGCCAGTTCACGGCCCCCGTGTCAACTTGTGGCTCTATATTAGCCATTGGTGCGTCCTGTGTCGTGACGGTGACAGCCAGCGCATCCCAGGCGCTCATCGCTACAACAACCGTGCAGATGGCAACGGGCGCCGGCATGCAGACGCAACTGGCCTCGGTGGAGTTTAAAGCCCCTGTCTTAACATTGACCGCACCGTTACATGGAACGGTCATGGTGGGTAACGCAGCGTCAGTTATCCATCGTTTATCTAATCCGGGTATCTTTAGCATACCCCTTACGTTACCGCCCGTTTTGCGCAATGTAGCAGGCACGGTGTTCGCGGTAAGCTCGCACAATTGTCCCGCAACGCTAGTGGCAGGCACCAGTTGTAGCATCGTAAGTAAGTGTGTTCCCGTTACGGCGGGGGTATTCTCAGGAACACTAACGGTCAATGGCGAAGGTGCCAGTGCCCGCGCCGTACTGGGATGTTCGGGCTTAGCTGCCGCACCTACTAGTACGCAACTTCGGTTGTCGCCCAATCCGTTAAATCTGGGCAATATACCCGTGGGGTTACGCGCCACGGGCACCCTCACGGTAACCAATATGGCCAGCTCCGCTATCACACTCTCAGCCGTAACGATGGCGGGGCTGCAAGCGGGCCAGTTTAGTGCTGATGCCAAAAATTGCTTAACAACGTTGGCACCTAGTGCTTCGTGTGCAATTACGGTGAAGGGAGCGCCTTCGATGACTAATGTCATTGCAGCTCAGTTGCTGATTTCGAGTACTGCTACGGGGGAACAAGCACGAGCACACGTGCAGATGACAGGAACCCAAGGGGACTTCGTGGCGACGCCTACCCCGTTGAATTTTGGGGGTATTGCGCTAGGTTCCGCAAAATCGCTCGACCTTACCTTTACGAACAGCGGCACGGCCCCCGCGAGTATTTTGTCTGCGAGCAGGGTGGCCAGCCTAGATGCAAGTGCTTTTAGCATAAGCAATAATCGATGTTTAACCGTCGTTGCCCCCGGTGCGACGTGCACGTTGACGTTAGTGTTTACGCCGGCACAGGTGCGGGCCTACAGCGCCTCGTTATCGGTGGCTCATAACGGAACGAGCAAGCTAATAACCGTGCCGCTATTAGGTATAGGGCAGCCCGCCCCCGTTGCGGCGGGCACATTGTCTCAACCTGTGTGTAATACTCCGGTGCAATTGGGTCAAACGGTGACATGTACGCTTACCCTCCGGTCAACAGGGGCCTTGCCATTAATGGTCGCTAGCCCTACGTTTGGCATGAGCATAGTGGGATATTCTGCCACAGTCTCCTTTAATTGCCCCTCCAGCATGGCGCCCGGCAGCTCTTGTACAGTGACCGCGTTATTGGTGCCCCAAAAAGTGGGCTCGTTCTCTAATACGGTGCGAGTGTTGTCAAATGCAGGTCTACTGGAGCAGCCCATCACTTTCAGTGCGTTGGGCCCAAACATACAGTGGACAGTAATTAAGCATGCTCGTTTGCCAGTCGGCGCCACTGACTTAAAAGTACAAGTATTGACGAACAAGGGTCTGGCGGCAGTAAGCGCGCCAGTGATTAGCGTGGGGCCATTACCTTTGTCTGCCTCATCTTCCACGTGCAGTGCAGGGTTGGCCCCGGGAGCTAGTTGTACAGTCACTACGCAATGCGTGCGAACTTCGGCAAAGGTCATGCAGGGAACCATTTCTGCAACCGTCAATGGTGCTGCCAGCATCAGCTTTTTATCGTGCGAAGGTGTTGTGCCGGCGGTTAGTGTGGAAAACGGGGGACCGCTCAATACCACGGTAGGCGGGTGGTCCCGGTCGGGAAATTGGTTCCGCATCGTCAATAAAGGGGCGGGGCCTGTTAGCATTAATGCTCTATATCCAGCGGGACCGGACTGGCTCCTTTTTGCGGACCCTGCAAAGGCTAATCACTGCGCGCCTGGACGGGTAATACCAGAGGGTGGGACGTGCCTTGTGTTAGAAACTCTCGTGACTGGGGCGCCCTCTTCCTCTTATAGAGGCACACAGCGCATCAACACTACGGCTGGGGATGTAACGTGGATATCCGGCATGGCAACACAAGGTGTGTTGCTTGAAGCTGTCACAGCTTTTGGCGATGTGCAAGCTAACGACATACGAACGGTAAGCTACCGCTTGACTAATCAAGCACCGTATCCTCTCACGACGAAGACGGTAACAAGCAGCTCGTCGTTGTTTAGAGTGGAAACGCCAACTTCATGCGCAAGTCTGGCGGCGGGGGGACAAGTGGGTTCGAGTTGCCTCGTCAAGGTGAGCTTTACTGGCCAGTCCGGTGCTGTTACTTCCACCAGTACGTTGCAAGTTCTGGGAGGATATCCGCAAGTAATCAACGCCCAGGCGTTTAGCGTGGTGCAGCAAGGTGTTCAGGGAAGTATTCGTTTGTCGGTAACGTCTGTGCCAGTTAAGGTAGTTCTAACGATGGGCTTGTTGCCTCAAACAACGGTAGGTGCAAAGAGTACGGCAACGCACACCGTTTCGAATCAAGGGATGGGTTCGGTAGCCTTGGGCTTGCCAGTGGTGTCTGGTACGGGACACTTACTTATATCGACCACCTGCGGTGCGATACTCGCGCCGGGGGCTTCATGCCTGGTGACAAGCAGCTATGCTCCCACTACGTCGGTGGCCTACAACGGAACACTGCACTTTGCCCTGCCAGGCGGTGCGCTCGATGGTGTGATAGCTGCTAATGTTCTCGCTGCCACGGACGTTGCGGTCACCGTCGACGATGGCCAAGTTGCTGTGCTAAGTGGGGGCACGTCCACATTTTTGGTGAAAGTGTCCAACCAAGCCCGCGCCGCGAAAGTGACAGTAGCGCTATCCGACTCGGGAGGGAGCGGGTTAGTTGCTGCACGCGGTGCGATTACTTGCAGCGCGCCCACCGGCACTTGTGGGGTAGTAGGAGCAACGAGCGTTGTTCTGTCGTTACCTGCCTATGGCGTGGCCACGCTTAGCGTCCCGCGCACCTATGCACAAACGACGGGGACATATGGCCTCGTAGCCGCTCTGACTATTGACGGCGCGACCGACAGTAACCCTGCCAATAATTCGGCCACAAACGCGACGGATATCGTGAAGCCACAAGCGGAGTTAAGCGTCACGGCGGGAGCCCTAAGTACGCAAGACGTCAGTATTGCTGGTTACAGCGATATTGTGGTTCGAAATAACAGTACAGGGGCGTTAGCGTCAAGTCCTGTGCAAGCTCGATTTGATTATGCTGCCACGTCCGTGTCGAATGGTGCCTCGCTCTCGTTAGGCGCACCGATATGTCTAAACGGCACCCTAGGGACGTACTGCACTGGAACTACACTGACATTGCCGGCAGGAGCAATGATTACCATTCGCGTGCCATTCACTACGGGGGCTGCAGCGGGTCAGGTTCGACTGGAAACGGCGATAACGTTACTTACGACAAGTGCAGTGGACCCTGTTGCTTCCAATAATTTTACTCGGATGGATACCGCGTTAGCCCCTGTTCCTAGAGAGAAGCTGTGCATGTTTAGTGTGGCCACGCAGGGAAAATTTTTAGGTTGTGGTTCGTTTAGTACGGGCGCTAAAACGTGCGATAACGGAGCAGGATATACCAGTAACCGATGGATGGACGCTGCTTTGTTTGATGGTTGGACCACACAAAACACGGGGTATTTTAACAGCCCGGTCCAAGTGCTGGGTGCCAACAAAACATGGAAAGGAACATCGATGCCGGTCACGCAGGTTATTCGTGGGTCAACGGGTTTTAATGTGTTGCCTCAAGTACAGCGTTGGAATGGTGCGACATGGATGGGCGTGTACCAAAACTATGTCAATGGCCAGCAAGTTGGTGCGACCTTAGCCTACTGGACGGGGGCAGGCAGCAACCCGGGGCAATACTATCAGCCCACGGGTAAAGCGGTAGGCACGACGACCATTATTGGGGCGGGTGCCAGCGGCATCTGGTCATTCTTGTCCAATGGAACACCTATCGTCAATTACAAGTCGTCAGGGGTGGGTGCCGACGGCGCAACCTATCGACAAACCTGGATTGAGAACAGCCCCGGTCCAACCTGTAAGGCCCCTGGAACGCAGTTGGCGAATTAATCGCTGGCTCGTGCAGCTAACGCTCTTTTACTGAAAGGTAGGAGGGCGTTATTGTTTTTTAATGTCTTGTTCCACTCGCTATACGTAAGGACTACTCAACCGGGCCTATCCAATGAAATTTCTCAACGTGCTATCCAAGCTTGCCAGTGTTCTGGCCGGTTGCAGCCTGCTTCTCGCCCCCGCACTGGCCCAGACCTATGTCGTGCATATTCCGGTCAATGGCTCGCAACTGCGCAGCACGCCCGT
>JAUSLJ010000018.1 GCA_030646715.1 Agitococcus sp. | reverse complement strand
GAACATGCGACAGAATGGCTATGGTTTTACAACCATGAACGACCGAACAAAGCTAATGGTGGGATACCACCAAAGCAAAAGCTGGCTCTAATAGCCTAACCTCTACTTTTAACTTCGGTTAAAAAAGGGATGATTACCATTGTAAGCGTAGTCTATCTGCGCCAACTAAGTGCTGTTTTGAATGATGATTAGCGACTCAACCGTATCTTCGCACACAAAAATACTACACCCCAATAACTCTTCAAACCATCGTATCCGCTCATCCTAAGCTATGCTAAATTAGAACTAGTACCATAAGGCCAATCAAGAGCCAATATCCACCTCTTCATACGGTGCGCCTATTAAAAGTAAGAGTAAAAACAATGAATAACCATAAAAACGTGTTGCAAACAAGCCTGCTATGTTTGGTTTTGGCATTGAATGCCACCACTAGCCATGCAGCCAAGAATGACGACGATGAGGACAAAACCGAATTCCTCCCCTACAACGTCAAATTGGCCAAGGAATGGTCACTCATCAAGGATGATCAACGGCATCAGATCAAAACCTATTCCAAGCAAGAAGACAACCGCCGCTATCGCTCATTCAAGGTGCAAGGCATTTTGAATGGCTCGCTGGAAGCCGCCGCCCGCTGTCAGTTTGATGTTGAGAACCTAACGGCATGGTATATGAATTCAGTTGAATCAAAGCTCTTAAAGCGGGTCAGCGACACCGAATACTATTTTTATTTCCGCCTGAAAATGCCGCTTGGCGTACCGCAGCGCGACGTGGTAGTGCATGCCAATATACAGCCCTATTCGACCAAAACTGGCTTTTTAGGCATTACTTACAGCTCTAAGCCTGACTTCATCCCAGCCAAACCAGGCGTTGTACGTATGCCCGCCTATGAAACCAGTACTAAGCTTACACCACTGGGAGCTGATAAAGTCGAAGAAAACCTAGAGGGCTATGCCGATCCAGGTGGCGATGGCATGCCGACTTGGCTCATCAACTATGCCCAGCGCCGTGCGCCCTACGCAAATATGCTGGGTCGGCAACGTGTTATTGCCAAATGCGCTGCCAGCGACAGCCCTATTCCGTTTAAGTATAAAGAGTGATGTCGTCACAGAAATAGCAACTGTTACTACTCAAAAAACCATAAAAAAGCCCCGTCTTCTTTCAAAGAACGGGGCTTTTTACTCTGTTTATGACTTACGCGGTTATCGCTTATTTACTCACATTTCAGCCGCTTTAGGCGGCTTTATGTTCGCAAAACGCGCTAATCGAGGCTCGATGCGTAAGTCCATAATTCAACTCAATGCAAAAACAACGGTTTTGCTAAACGAATCCATTCTAAAACAGGCTGCGGATACATACCCACTAGTAACACTAAACCCGCAACACCAACAACCATCAAACCACCTGCACGTTCACCCCAATGGGCATCGGCATCGTGTCGTTGCATCCCCGGAGTTGCCATATATAAGGTCACCATGACGCGCAAGTAGTAATACAAACCAATACCGCTACCAATAATCACCGCCGCTAACAAATCCCAACTACCCGTATTAACACCCGTTAGCATCACGTAAAACTTACCAATAAAACCTGCGGTTAACGGAATGCCTGCCAAAGACAACATCATCACCGTCATCACTGCGGTTAAATACGGCCGCCGCCAAAACAAGCCACGATAATGCTGCAAGCTATCGGCATCTTCACTATCACCCGCAGTAGACATAAGAGTAATTACACCGAAAGCTCCCAGTGTTGTTAAAACATAAGTCAGCAAATAAACATGAATGGTTTCTAAGGCCGTACCGCCACCTGCCGCCAACGCCACCAATAAATAACCAAAATGGGCGATAGAAGAATAAGCCAGTAATCGTTTGATATTCGTTTGCGTTAACGCCAATAAATTACCAAAAATAATCGACAACACCGCCACAACTGCAAAAATCTTCTGCAAAGGCTGGGTATATTGAATCGGCGTTTCGATTAAAAAACGCACCAACACGGCAAACACGGCGACTTTGCTGACAGTGGCTAAAAATGCTCCCACAGGCGCAGGTGCACCTTGATAGACATCGGGAGTCCATAAATGGAAAGGGGCAAGAGATAATTTAAACAGGACGGCAATAATAATCATCGCCACACCAAAGGTCGCTAAATGACCTGTCGTTTCCGCCATTTGCTCGCCGACACTGGCAAAGGCCAATGTCCCTGTTTGTGCGTACATCAAGGCCATTCCAAACAACATAAAAGCTGATGCTGTCGCTGATAATACTAAATATTTAATACCCGCTTCTAAAGAACGACCACGTTCATGGGTATAGGCAACCATGCCATACACAGGCACAGACAATAACTCTAAACCAATAAAGAACGAGGCCATGTGATGGCTATAAACCAACACCAATGCCCCTGCGGTCGCCATTAGTAACAACAAATAGATTTCTTCTTTATTGTTTTTGTAGCTTTCCATAAAAGCGTGGGTCAAGGTGCAGCACGCTAAAGCCGCCACCAAAATGACGATGGAATAAAAATAAGCATATTGGTCAACAATCAGCAAGCCTGTCACTGCCCCTGTTTTTTGCTCTATCGCTAAATAAATCGTGGTGATTAAGGCAATATTTAAACCAACAACGGTCAACGTCGCGTTCCACCAATGATTGCGGAAAAACGCAATGGCCAACATCACCACAACGGTAGTGATGCTAATAACACCTAATGATAATAACGGTAAAAATGTGTCAAATGTCAGATTCATAATGACCTCAAGGAGCAAGCAACGGTACGGAGACCGCAACTGGCGCATAAGACTGCTGGATAACTGACATAGCACCTGCGGACACATTTAATACAGGTTGTGGGTACAGTCCCAAAAACAATAACGCCGCCACTAAACTCAGCAGAATGGTTAATTCGCGACCTGATAAATCGGCCAATTTTTCAGTCGATTTGGGCTGACCAAATAAGGCGCGGTGAATCATGATGAGAGAATAAACACCACCCAACACTAAACTTGAAGTCGCAATAATGGTGATGACAGGCACAACTTTGAATGCGCCTAACAGAATCAAAAATTCACCAACAAAATTTGCTGTACCAGGTATGCCCAATAAGGCCGCGGCAAAAAACATCAGTAACGGTGGTAGATACGTGAACCTTGCCCACAAACCGCCCATTTCGCGTAAATCACGGGTATGCAGACGCTCATACAACTGGCCACTGAGAATAAACAAGCCACTCGCACATAATCCATGCGCCAACATTTGAATGACCAAACCTTGTAGCGTCAGGAAGTTACCTGCATAAATACCAATCAAGACAAAACCCATGTGTGAAACACTGGTATAAGCGATCAAGCGTTTAATATCGGTTTGGGCAAAAGCCAAAAATGCGCCGTAGAAAATACCAAATACCCCTAAGCCCATGGCAATAGGCGCAAACTCATGCGAAGCATTGGGAAATAACGGCAAGGCAAAACGCAACATACCATAAGCAGCTGTTTTTAATAAAATCCCTGCTAAATCGACACTACCCGCAGTAGGTGCTTGGGCATGAGCATCAGGTAACCATGAATGAAACGGCACAATTGGTAACTTAACGGCAAAGGCCGTAAAGAAACACAGCATCAACGCCATTTCTAACTCAGGACGCATATATTTATGCGCGCCTAAAAGAGCATCGTAATCAAAACTCAATGTTCCTGTTGCTTGGAAGTTGACTAACACTAACGCCAAAATACCGACTAACAACAGCAAACCACCGACTTGGGTATAGATAAAAAACTTGGTCGCGGCATAGATACGAGATTTTCCGTCTGAGCCTGCATGACCCCATAAGGCAATCAAGAAATAGACAGGTACAAGCATCATTTCCCAAAAGAAGAAAAAGAGGAACATATCCAGCGCAAGGAACACGCCAATAACGCCCCCTAAACTCCACAACAAATTGAGATGGAAAAAGCCGACATGACGCTGGATTTCACTCCATGAACAACCAATTGCCAAAATGCCGAGCAAACCCGTCAATAACACCATCATTAATGACAAGCCATCAATCGCTAAATGAATGCTCACGCCTAAATGCGGAATCCATGTATAACGCTCTTCAAGCTGCCAACGAGGAGTAGAGCCAACCACTTGATTGGCGAGTGAGTAATCACCTTGCGCCCATAACAGCAGGCCTAAGCCAAACACCGCAAGCATACTAATTAAGGCAATCCACCGTGGGATGCCGACACCTAAGCGTTCACCGAGCCAACATAACAGGCCACCAATAAACGGGATTAGGATGAGTGCCGAAAGAATCATGGTGTGGCTTATCCTCTAATTTGCAAAAGTAGCACTGCGCCCAATACCAACACTGCACCAAGGGCAATGCTGGAGGTGTACCAACGAATGCGGCCATTTTCAGAAACACTCAAGCTATCGTGTCCCATTTTCGCCAATCGTGGTATTAAACCCCATGTTTTATCAATCGCATCGTGACGATTGATATGGACAAGCAATAAATAAGGTTTGACAAATAACAGGTTATAGAGCCAATCAAAGCCCCAACCATTCAACCATAAACGGGACAATAATTGGCCGATCGCGCTATTGGCGACAGCAGTTGCTAAACGACGTTCACCCAAGAATAAGAACGCCGATAACGCTAAACCAACTAAGCCTGTGCCAATTGCCAACATTTCGACCCAATGCTTCGCTTCTTCACTGCCTGTGTCAACAAACGCGGGTAATACGCCCTCTAAAGGTTGATGAATCAAGGCACCAACAGCAGTTGATAACACCAACAGCACACCTAAAGGTAACCAATAGGACACACCATGAATTTCATGAGCGTGAGTTTTTTCTTCACCGTGGAAAACAATAAAGATGAGACGGAAGGTATAAATAGAAGTAAAGAACGCGCCTAATAAACCCGCCCAAAATAACTCCGTATGACCACTGGCAAAGGCTTGCCACAAAATTGCATCTTTACTGTAGAAACCTACCGTTAAGAACGGGAATGCCGCTAACGCACCGCCACCGATTAAGAAACAAGCATAGACAAAGGGGATTTTTTTCCGTAAGCCGCCCATTTTGAAGATATTTTGCTCGTGATGACAGGCAACGATCACCGCACCTGCCGATAAGAACAGTAAAGCTTTAAAGAACGCATGCGTCATTAAATGGAAAATAGCCGCATGCCATGCACCCACACCCAAAGCCAAGAACATATAACCAATTTGACTCATCGTTGAATACGCTAAAACACGTTTGATGTCGGTTTGTACTAAAGCGGAGAAGCCTGCTAACACGAGTGTGACTGCGCCAACAATACCGACCAAATACAACACATCAGGCGCTAATAAGAACAAACCATGCGTACGCGCAATTAAATACACACCTGCTGTCACCATCGTTGCCGCGTGAATTAACGCGGAAACTGGTGTTGGGCCTGCCATTGCGTCAGCCAACCATGTTTGTAACGGTAATTGTGCTGATTTACCGACGGCACCGCCTAACAACATTAAAGTAGCGGCAACCACCATCGGGTCACCCACTTGCCAATGTTGGGGGGCAAGGGTCAAAATTTGTTGAATATCTAAAGTGCCTAATTGTTGGAACAAGATAAACAAGCCAATCGCCATAAACACATCACCCACACGAGTGACGGTAAAGGCTTTAATCGCGGCCTCACCGTTGGCTTTATCCGAATAATAAAAACCAATGAGCAAATAACTACATAAACCCACGCCTTCCCAGCCTAAATATAACAAACCGAGGTTATCGCCTAATACCAGCAGCAACATACTGGCGACGAATAAGTTCATATAGGAGAAGAAACGTTCATAACCTGCTTCGCCGCGCATATACCACGAGGCAAACAAATGAATAAAGAAGCCAACACCTGTAACGACGCCGAGCATCGTCAACGATAAGCCATCTAAATGTAAGGCAAAATTTGCGGTGAAGTCACCGACTTGCATCCACGTCCATAAGGTTTGCACATACGCGCCACCTTGAGGAATGTTTTGCATAAAGTCGATGCCGACATACAATGCCGTTAATGCCGATAAACCCATTGAGCCAACGCCAATGACAGCAGCCGTATTCTCAGACAAACGAGTACGCAGAGTAGCCAGCAGTAAAAAGCCGACTAAAGGAAAAATAAAAGTTAAATACAGTAAATTCATCCGTGCATCTCGCTTGCTGCATCAATATCCAGCGAATGGTGACGACGATAAAATTGCAACACAATAGCTAAACCAATGCTGGCTTCAGCAGCAGCCAAGGTCAGAATCAAAATAAACATCACTTGGCCATCAGGTTGTCCCCAACGACTGCCCGCAACCACAAATGCCAACGCCGCTGCATTCATCATCACTTCGATGCACATCAGTACAAATAAGATATTGCGGCGAACCATCACGCCGATTAACCCTAGTACAAAGAGCACGGCAGCGACTGCCAGCCCTTGCTCCATCGGTATTGCTATCATACCCGTATCGCCTTTTTTGCTTGGCGCACTGCGCCCTACCATTTTGAAAGCTTTCATACACCTCCCCCTAATTTAGGGGGAGGCAGGGAGGGGGGTCGTTGCCATAACGATAAACCCCACCCTAACCCTCCCCTGATTCAGGGGAGGGAACATTTTGTCTCAGCACTACATTACTCGTCTGCGCGTTTACCTAAGTGATAAGCGGCCACCAATGCGGCCAGCAATAACAACGAAGCCAACTCGACCACCAACAAATATGGGCCAAACAAGGCAACACCCACTTGTTTAGCATCTACCATGGTATGGCCAGCAGGGTGCCACGCACCTAGAGATAACAAATAAATCATTTCGCCCATCAACACGGCAGCCAAAACACTCGGGCCTAGCCATGATTTTGGCTGCATCCATTGTTTTTCTTGGGCAATAACCGTCGAACCCATGTTCAACATCATCACCACAAAAACAAACAGCACCATGATTGCGCCAGCATAAACAATCACTTCTAGCGCGCCAGCAAACGGTGCGCCCAACATAAAGAAAATCATCGCCACGGCTAATAACGACACAATCAAGCTCAATAACGCATGAACAGGATTGGTATTGGTAATGACCCGCACTGTGGCATAAATGGCTATCGCCGCCGCGAGATAAAACGCTATTTCCATCATCAACCTCGCAAAATTAGGGCATCAAGCTCTTAACATCAATCGGAGCGGCTTCGTTTTGGGCTTCGCCTTTCGCTTTACCCGCAATCGCCATACCCGACACTCGATAGAAGTTGTAGTCGGGATTTTTACCTGAACCTGCAATCAACAAATGTTCTTTTTCATAGACCAAATTTTGACGGTTAAATTCAGCCATTTCAAAATCAGGCGTGAGTTGAATCGCTGTTGTCGGACAGGCTTCTTCACACATACCGCAAAAAATACAACGCGAGAAGTTAATACGGAAAAACTCAGGATACCAACGGCCATCTTCGGTTTCCGCTTTTTGCAGCGAAATACAACCGACAGGACAAGCAACGGCACACAAATTACAGGCCACACAACGCTCTTCGCCATCAGGATCACGCGTTAAGACAATACGGCCACGATAACGCGGTGGTAAATACACTTTTTCTTCAGGATATTGAATGGTGTCACGCTTACGAAAGCCGTGGCTAAACACCATATACATGCTACGGAGTTGTGTGCCCGCACCTTTTACTAAGGAAATAATATCTTTAATCATGTTATTGCCCTACATACAAAATAACGGCGGCAGTGACTAATAAGTTAATCAATGTCAGTGGCAAACACACTAACCAGCTAAATTTCATCACTTGGTCATAACGCGGACGCATCAACGAACCACGAACCAAGACAAACATCATAATGAAGAAAGCGGTTTTACCTGCAAACCAAAAGAACGCAGGAATAAAATCAAGGTATGGCAACGGTTTCCAGCCACCAAAGAACAAACTGACAATAAGTGCGGAAACCACAACAACACCAATATATTCAGCAACAAAGAACATACCCCATTTCATACCCGAATATTCAATATGATAACCATCGGCTAATTCTTGTTCGGCTTCGGGTTGGTCAAAGGGATGACGGTGGGTAATGGCAATGCCTGCAATCATAAAGGTACAAAAGCCAAAAAATTGAGGAATAACGTTCCAAACCGTGCTTTGCGCTTCAACAATGTCGCGCAAATTAAATGAGCCAGCTTGAGCAACCACACCCATCAGCGATAAACCCATAAACACTTCATAACTTAAGGTTTGAGCAGCAGCACGTAAGCCACCCAATAAGGCATATTTGTTATTGGAAGACCATGCGGCAAACATCACGGAATAAACCGCTAAACCTGCCATACCAAAGAAAAATAACAAACCAACATTTAAGTCGATTACCCCCCACGTTGGAGTAATCGGTACAACCGCCATTGACAGTAACAATGTACCCATAGCAATCGCAGGGGCTAATCTAAAGGTAAAGACATCAGCGAACGGTGGCGTCCAATCTTCTTTAAAGAACATTTTCAGCATATCAGCGACGATTTGAAACATGCCGTTTGGCCCAACACGATTAGGGCCGTAACGATCTTGCCACCATGCCAACAAACGACGCTCAATAAAACTGAGTAACGCCGCGGCAATCACTGTCACTAATAAAATCACCACCGCCTGAAAGATGGTGTAGATAATGGTGATCACGTCTGGAGTGAGCCAATCAAACATTACGCACCCTCCCCTACCACGGTCGCCCATTCATTGCCTTGCACCACGGGTACACCTGCTAAACCCACAGGAACACCTAAAGTGCCTTCGGGTTGAGTCGCGTCGATACGCGCCGTCAGCTTTAACAATTTCATGTTTAGGCCAACAATGACCGTTTGCTCATCAGCAATACGTAATCGTTTGGCATCACGTTCCGATAACGACACATAAGCCGTTGGAATACGACTTTCCATCACAGGTGCGCGGGCAGATAATTCATCGCTACCAAAAATATGATGAATCGGTTGCACAAAAAACTTATCAGCAATAGGCGTAAATGGCGCAGGGATTTTGCTGTGATAACCGCCAGCATGACGCGGCAAGCTATCAAACAAACGCACGCCTGCATCACCTTTGCGTGAGTGACCACCGACTTCATCTTGGAATTTATTCCAAGCTGATGGTGAATTCCAACCTGGCGCCCATGCAAACGAGGTTAACGCGGCATCGTTATCTACACCGACATAACCTTCCATAGAATACGCCAAGGCACTGTCTTGGTCGTGCGGTTGACGGGGTTCATGGACGCTAATATCGGCGCGCATGGCGGTACGACCACTATAACGACGTGGTTCACGCGCTAGTTTTAAGCCTTTAATACGGAATAACGCATTCGGTGCAGCAGCAGTAATGCCTGCTAACACAGGCGCAGCTTCAGCAACGGCGGCAATCACTTCATCGAGTTGCGTCCAGTTAATATCGGTACTGCTCATGCCAGTATGTACCGCGTGCAACCAACGCCAACCTTCTTTAATATTAAATTCAGGCTTGTAATAAGAGGCATCATAAACTTGGAAGAAACGCTGAGCGCGGCCTTCGTTGTTAACCGCAGTACCATCACCTTCGGCAAAACTGGCTGCCGATAACACGATATGCGCTTTTTCTACCGTTGCCGTGTGTTGATGGTCTAAAACGATAATATGTTTTGCTGCCTGTAATGCGGCATCGACAACACCCGCTGGTAAACGACGATATAAATCATTTTCAGCAATGACAACGGCATCATACGCACCATTTTTCAGGGCATTTAACGAAGCATCTAAATCTTGGCCACCTAATAAGCTGACACCTAAGCTATTGACTTCTGGCACAACTAAAGTAATGGCTGCTTTTTTCCCACGAATGAGCAAAGCTTGAACAATATTGGCCGCAGCTTGTAATAACTCTTCGCTGGCCGCAGAAGTCCCTGCCACTACTAACGGCTGTTCAGCCGCTAATAAATCCGCAGCCACACTTTTTACCCAGACAAAAGCATCTAAACTGAGATTAGGTACGGCTGGTGAGTTCGGGTCAATTTCATGAGCAATAGCAAAACCTAAACGCGCTTGGTCGGCGACGTTGGCCATGCACACTTCTTTGGCAATATCATCTAAACGTGTGCCGCTAAAACTGGTGATGTAAACAGGCGATAACGCGTGTTGAGCGATATTTTGTACCGCTAATTGTTGCCAATCACTGGTTTTACGTTGTGCCGCGAGTTGTTCAGCTTTGTTTTTGGCACTTTGACGTAAAGCCAAAGCAATACGCGGGGCAGTTTGAGTAACATCTTCGCCTAAGACCAATACCGCGTCTTTGCTTTCAATATCGCGTAACGATGGCGTTTCGATGGCTTCGGTTTGCAGGATTTTCGTTACTAAAGCGACGCGTGCTTGTTCGGCGGCGGTGACACCTGTAGAGAAATTCTCTGCACCCACCAATTCACGCAAAGCAAAGTTCGTTTCGATACTGGCGCGAGGCGAACCAATACCTAAAACTTTTTTGCCCGTTAATGCCGCAATCGCGCTGTCTAAAGCATTATCAACCGTGGTAATGGTTAATTGCTCAGCTTGACGAATCAAAGGCTGACGCGGACGGTCATCACGGTTGACATAACCGTAACCAAAACGGCCACGATCACACAGGAAATAATGATTTACCGAACCGTTATAACGGTTTTCGATACGACGAATTTCGCCATAACGCTCGCCCGGACTGGTATTACAACCGACCGAGCATTGTTGGCAGATGCTTGGCGCAAACTGCATATCCCATTTACGGTTATAACGCTCAGAATGGGTTTTGTCGGTAAATACGCCTGTCGGACAGACTTCGGTTAAATTACCCGAGAATTCGCTTTCTAAAGCGCCGCTTTCAGTACGACCAAAATAGACGTTATCGTGTGCACCATAAACGCCTAAATCTTCACCACCTGCATAATCTTTGTAATAACGTACACAACGGTAGCAGGCGATACAACGGTTCATCTCGTGGCTGATAAACGGCCCTAAATCTTGGTTTAGATGGGTACGTTTAGTAAAGCGATAACGACGAGTGTCATGGCCAGTCATTACCGTCATGTCTTGTAAATGGCAATGGCCGCCTTCTTCACAGACTGGGCAATCATGGGGATGATTGGTCATTAACCATTCTACGACACTGGCGCGGAAATCCGTTGCTTCTTGGTCATCAATGGAAATAAACGTGTTATCCGTAGAGGGTGTCATGCATGACATAACAATACGGCCACGCTTGTCTTCGGCATTGGCGTATTGTTTGACCGCACATTGACGGCAGGCACCGACGCTACCGAGCGCAGGATGCCAGCAAAAATAAGGAATATCTAAACCTAAGGACAAACAGGCACTAAGCAGGTTATCAGCACCATTCACTTCGAACTGTTTGCCATCGACAAAAATCGTTGCCATGCCTGTTTACCCGTTTACTACGGCGGTCGCAGGAGCGATGCCTTGTTCAAATTCGGAGCGGAAATATTTTAACGCACTCATGAGAGGTTCCATCGCACCCGGTGCGTGGGCGCAGAAGGTTTTACCAATCCACAAGTCACGAGTCAGTTTACTTAACTGCTCGATATCTTCAGCTCGGCCTTCACCACGCTCTAAAGCACGCAGAATTTTCACTCCCCACGGTAAACCATCACGGCATGGGGTACACCAGCCACACGATTCACGGGCAAAAAACTCTTCAAGATTACGTAACAGCGAAATCATGTTTTGTTTGTGGTCAACCACCATAATCAAGCCTGTACCCATACGGCTACCAGCTTTACTGATGGTGTCGTAGTCCATCGCTAAATCAAGATGTTCGGGTAATAAAAAGTCAGTGGATGCGCCACCCGGCAACCAGCATTTCAGCTCTAAACCGTCTTGCATACCACCCGCGTGAACTTCTAATAACTCACGGGCTGTGGTACCAATTGGTAATTCCCATACGCCAGTCCGTTTGGCTTTGCCCGACACGCCATACAATTTAGTGCCTGAATCGGGACTTTTGCCTTCGGATAAACCTTTAAACCAGTCAGCACCGCGCATAACAATCGGTGGCACGTTGCAAAGTGTTTCGACATTATTAACGATAGTCGGTTTGCCCCATGCCCCTGCAATTTGCGGGAACGGTGGCTTGGCGCGTGGATTAGCACGACGACCTTCAAGCGAGTTAATTAATGCGGTTTCTTCGCCACAAATATAACGGCCTGCACCAGTATGAACGTATAAGTCCATACTCCAGCCCGAACCTAAAATATTCTCGCCCAAGTAGCCTGCGGCTTTGGCTTCTTTGATGGCATCGTTTAGGCGTTCAGCCGCTAAAATATATTCGCCACGTAAGAAGATATAGGCGCGAGTAGCTTGAATGGCATAACCTGCGACAATCATCGACTCGACTAATTGATGGGGTAGTTTTTCCATCAACAAACGGTCTTTGAACGTGCCCGGTTCCATTTCGTCGGCGTTACAGACAAGGTATTTAACCCCTGCATCTGCACCCATCGGAATCAAACTCCATTTTACGCCCGTCGGAAAGCCTGCGCCGCCACGTCCGCGTAAATTGGCATCTTTCACCACTTTTTGTACATCTAAGGGCGACATCTCTTTGACAACTTTGCGCACTGCGGCATAGCCTTCCAAAGACTCGTAAGTCTTAATATCAGTAATCGCGTCGCCATGTTGAAGCCGCCACGTTAATGGCCGAGTATCGGCAGAAACCACGGTCATGGGTACTGCTCCAATAAAGAAGAAATCTGGTCAATCGTGACGGGACCGTGTGTGTCCTCATCAATCATTAAAGTCGGGCCTTTGTCGCAGTTGCCTAAGCAGCAAATCGGCAGTAAGGTAAAACGGTTATCGGCCGTCGTTTGACCGTAATCAATGCCTAACTGTACTTTGATGGCGGCGATTAAATCTTCATAACCTGTTAAAAAACAGCCCACGCTGTCGCACACCATAATGACATGGCGGCCAACAGGCTTACGGAAAATCTTATTATAAAAGGTCGCAACACCATCAACATCGGTTGCTGGAATTTTCAAAATCCCTGCAATGGCGTGAATCGCACTGTCAGGCACCCAACCGTGTTGTTTTTGCACGATTTTTAAGGCATCAATCGTGACGGCGCGTGAGTCTTCGTAATGGTCTAAAGCATGCTCAATATCATGGCGTTCTTGCTCTGACATTACATAACCGTCATTAATTTTTGGACGGCGGTCGGTACAAATAATCATTTCTTAAAGTCCCCAATTAGCGGTCAACGTCAGCCATCACAAAGTCGATACTGGCCAAATACGCAATCAAATCAGGAATCATGCTGCCACGAATCACTGCGGGAATTTGCTGCAAATGGGGGAAACTTGGCGTACGAATACGCGTTCTATAGCTCATCGTCGCTTTATCACTGGTCAAGTAATAACTGTTGATGCCTTTGGTGGCTTCAATCATTTGACTCGCTTCACCTGCTGGCATAATCGGCCCCCACGACACGCTCAAGAAATGCGTGATCAGGGTTTCAATATCTTGCAGCGTTTTTTCTTTCGGCGGCGGACACGTCAACGGATGGTCAGCCTTATAAGAACCTGCGGGCATATGTTCTAAACATTGCTTAATAATACGTAAACTTTGGCGCATTTCTTCGATACGAACGATACAACGGTCATACGCATCGCCGTTTTGCGCTAAGGGCACATCAAAATCGAAGTTTTCATAGCCTGAGTACGGGCGCGCTTTACGCAAATCAAAGTCGATACCAGTCGCACGTAAACCCGGCCCTGTCACACCCCAAGCAATCGCTTCATCGGCATTGTATTGAGCAACACCGATGGTCCGCGCCTTGAGAATGCTGTTTTGAATAGCTGCTTTGACGTACTCATCTAAACGCTTAGGCATCCAGTCGATAAAGTCTTTAACTAACTTTTCCCAGCCGCGTGGTAAATCGTGGGCAACGCCACCGATACGGAACCATGCAGGGTGCATACGACCACCTGTGATGGCTTCGATGACATCGTAAGCTTTCATACGGTCAGTAAACATAAAGAAAATCGGGGTCATCCCGCCGACATCCTGAATGTAGGTACCCAAAAACAGCAAATGACTGGTGATACGGAAGAATTCCGCCATCATCACGCGAATCGTTTTCACACGATCAGGCACAGTTATGCCTGCTAATTTTTCGACTGCCAACACGTAAGGCAAGTTATTCATCACGCCACCGAGGTAATCAATACGGTCGGTGTAGGGAATATAACTATGCCATGATTGGCGTTCGGCCATTTTTTCGGCACCACGATGGTGATAACCAATATCGGGCACACAATCGACAATTTCTTCGCCATCTAACTGCAAGACAATACGAAACGCACCGTGCGCGGAAGGATGGTTAGGTCCCAAATTGAGGAACATAAAATCTTCGTCAGCCGTACCACGTTTCATACCCCACTCCTCAGGGTTAAAACGCAAGGCTTCTTGCTCGGCATCTTGCTTCGCGGCATCGAGCATAAAGGGGTCGAATTCGGTAGCACGGGCAGGATAATCTTTACGCAGCGGATGACCTGTCCATGTTCGTGGCAACATAATGCGCACTAATAAAGGATGACCATCAAAAACAATACCAAACAAATCCCACACTTCACGCTCGTACCAATTGGCATTTGGCCAAATAGCAATCACGCTAGGCAAGCTGAGACTATCGCCAGACAACGCCACTTTTAAGCGAATATCACTGTTTCGCTCAATCGACAACAAATGATAAAACACGGTGAAGTCGGACGCAGGCAAGCCCTGACGATGGGTACGTAAACGCTCATCCATCGCACTCAAGTCATACAGCATGGAGTAGGGACGAGAAACGTGACGCAAAAAGCGTAGCACTTCGACAATTTTATCGCGCGTCACCCATAACGTTGGCACGTCGTCTTTCGTTGGCTGCAAGACAAAAGTCTGCTCGCCAAATTGGGCATATAGTTCTCGCACTACCTCAGGCAAGGCAGTGTTTGGGGTTGCATGATCGGTCATCTATCGACTCATCATTAAAAGTAAATTGTTCGGATAGTTGTCGCTGCCAGTCCATCCCGTATTTTATATGGGCTACCACAGACAGCGTTATCGCTTAAACTTGGTCAGGTGTGCGTAAGTTGGTGACTTGAATACGCTCAGCTTGCTTCACGTCACGCTCCGCAGGCATAACAGGCCGATACACACCTTGATCGCCGCCCACCCAAGTTAAAGGCCGACGCTCTTTGCCAATCGACTCTTGTAATAACATTAAACCTTGTAAGAAGGCTTCGGGACGAGGAGGACAACCAGGAATATATAAATCAACAGGTAAGAACTTATCTACACCTTGTACCACTGAATAAATATCGTACATACCGCCGGAGTTGGCACAAGCACCCATCGAAATCACCCACTTTGGCTCTAGCATTTGCTCATATAAACGCTGAACAACAGGTGCCATTTTGATGAAACACGTACCTGCAACCACCATCAAGTCAGCTTGACGTGGTGATGCACGAATCACTTCCGCACCAAAACGCGCTAAATCGTGAGGGGCTGTAAAAGCGGTGGCCATTTCAACATAGCAACATGACAAACCAAAGTTATAAGGCCATAAGGAGTTTTTACGCCCCCAATTCACCGCGCCATGCAACATATCTTCGAGTTTGCCCATATAAATATTTTTATGGACTTGGTCTTCTAATGGATCGCCAACAGTTTCACGGCTTTGTTCGGGATAACGCTTTTGCGGATTATTCGGATCAATACGCGTCAGGGTGTAGTCCATCAGTTAAACCTCAAGATGCTTGTTGTTTATGATCTTTAATTCTACGGCGGCGCGCTTCAGGCGACCAATCTAAAGCCCCTAAACGCCAAATGTAGATTAAGCCCACCAACAAAACAGTAATAAAAATAAAGACTTCGATAAACCCCGCCCAACCACTTTCGCGCACGGACACTGCCCACGCGTAAAGGAAAAGAGCTTCAATATCAAAAATAACGAAAAACATAGCGATGAGATAAAATTTGGCGGAGAAACGCAATCTTGCGCCGCCAGCAGGCACGATGCCTGATTCAAACGGTTCGTTTTTGGCGCGGCCAGAGGTGCGACCACCCATCCACACAGGAATACCAAGCATAAACGCGCAAATAAAGACAATGCCGAAAATATAAACAGCAAAAGACCAGTTATGCGCCATTGCATCAACAGGGGACATGCTGGGGACTCCTAGCATTGACAAATCATCGGGAAATTCAGTTTGTGTATGACTGGAATCGACAAGATTTATACACAATTGCCGCCATTATACTACAGAAGCAATTCTTTGTACTAGAGAGGGATTTGAGTGAAGATGTGATCGTTTAGACGGAAATAAAGCACCAAAAACAGAGAGGTATGACTGTTAGCTATATGCTGAGATGGACTCCAGCCTACTTTGCTACTCGGATTTAGGCTGAGTTATTGCTCTGTAATAATCCGTCTAATTTCCTCACATTGCCGCTCTTTTTTGATTTGCTCAAATAATAATTTTGCTTCTGGCCAACCTTGCGTCAACATTGCCAACCATTGTTTGTAGCGGCCAACCACGCCCTGCTCTGACCACTTCAAAACACTTTTACCATCAATATGATAAGGATTATCTTCAATACCGCGCATGCCGTCTAAAAAAACCAATTGCCATTTCAATAATTCAGCCCATGTGAGCTCAATGCTTTCACCGCGTAATTGGCGAATAAAATCAGGGCGAATGACTGCGCCTCGGCCAATCATCAAGTCATCACACTGTGAGTCAAGTCGACATTTAGCAGCGTCATTAAGATTACAAATATCGCCATTGGCAAAAATCGGTATTTTGATATGTTGGCGAATTTGGGATAAAACGTGCCAATGTGCAGGCGGACGATAACCATCGGCCTTGGTACGGGCATGAACGGTCAGCCAATTGGCTCCTGCACTTTCAACCGCATGAGCATTATCCAACATCCGTGAATGGTCATTTACGCCTAAGCGCATTTTCGCACTAACGGGAATATCACGAGGAACAGCTTTTCTGACTTCGGCAATAATGGCATGAACGGTTTCAGGTTCTTCGAGCAGTATTGCCCCACCCCGATGAGAGTTCACCGTTTTAGCAGGACAACCAAAATTCAAATCAATCGCCACCGCACCTAAGTCAGCAGCACGAGCCGCATTTTCAGCCAATAGTAAGGGTTCACTGCCTAATAATTGAATATGGACAGGTGTACCTGCCAGCGTTCTGCCATTATTCAAAAGTTCGGGACAATATTGATAAAAGGTATGGGCAGGTAAAAGATGATTCGTGACCCGAATAAACTCGGTGACACACCAATCAAAGCTGTTTTGACCTGCGATGCGTGTTAAAACATCACGCATATAGACATCAGTAAGCCCCTCCATGGGCGCGAGAATGATTTTCATGGGGAAAATAACTCGAGATAAAAGAAGCGCATTCTACTTGCCTCGCCGCTCTTCATCCCACTTTTTTTGTCTATCTTCATTGATAAAATCAGGAAACCATTTTACCCGTGGAAAAAATAATACCCGAACTAAACCCACCAACATCCATAAATAACAGACACTAAACACTAAACCACACCACCACGTCACATATTCAAAATGCGGAGATATATATTTAATGCCCCACCACGAAATGACATCGGTGCAAGAAGCGGCCAATCCTAAAGGAAATATCCACTGATACGGTTTTAGGCGATTAAAATGCAGCGAAAATGGAATGCCTATAATAAAAAAGCTAGTGGTAAAACCAAATAAATGGGCATGGGTAAACGCTATTAACTTACCGACTCCCATTTGTTGAAAATAGGCTTCGGCACTGCCATGTAAACCCATTTGATAATGCGCTTCTAAACCGCCAAAACAAAAGGCAATACCAAACAACACCACCGCGATACCAATACCGCGTTGCGCGGCAACAGGTAAATCGTGCAAATCAAAGTGCATATCCGTTTCTTTAAACGGAATCAGCCATTTCACAACAAAACAAAAGAAAAAGAAAAAGGCTAACAGTGCCGCAGGTGCGCCATATAACAACCAATCGGGTTTAGGTTCAGGCGTATGCACTAATGCCGCTTCGGGAATCGGTTGGTTGCTAAAAAAATTAATATCAGGCTCTGCGCCCCAAACGACAGCAGATAACGCCATGAGTAGCGCAAACCAACCGAAAAATCGCTTCATGCTTAGGCTCCTTTCAGGCGTAAATACAATAACGCCCCTGCATTTTTAACGGCTTGGGTAATGGCTGCATCAATATCTGCGCCTGTGGCCGCAGGAACGCTTTGTGCAGCCACGCCCACCAAACGAGCATAGGCTTTACTGGTTTTGGCAGCTGGTACATTTTTGGCGTTCATCACCTGAACTTTACTGATTTTTAATTGTTTATCCGTGGTCATTAATAAAAAGAACGTTTTACCTTGAAAGACGGCAGGGAAAATTAACGCTGTACCCGCAGGACGTTGATTTTCAACAGGAATATAAATGGTGTTTTCGTCGGCAACACTCAAGGTTGCGCCCATTGCTTTGGCGGCGGCAATATCGGCAGATGTTAAGGTGGCATCTTTAGGCAACCAACTGCGAATGGTGGGAAATAATGCCTGAACCTCTTTGGGAATCAAACTGGCTAAGTCTAACCAATCCCCTGCTTTACTGGGTGTTGAGTTTTTATCGCCTGAATTCGCTTTGGCTTGCGCTTCAATGGCATTGGTAAAACCATCTCCATCACTATCCAGCGCGGCTATTTTGCTCAGTGCTGCGGCATTTTTACCGTTTTCTTTAAAGGCTTTGCCAAAATTATTGAGGGGCGTGCCACCGCCTTCAGTATGGCAAGCATGACAAGACGGCATATAGCCATATTGTTGTTTATAGAGGTGAGCATAGGCAGGCATTGCTTGGGCAGGAATCGCCTGCAACAGAAAAAATAACGATGATAAAATCAATGAAGTAAAGCGCATTATTATTTTCCTCTCGCGGCTAAAAATCAAACAAACTCGGCACAGTGTCGCGCATTTTTTGCCGTTGGGCATCGCCTGTCGCACCTTTTTCTTTGAGACGATGATACTGCACCGAATCACGCGGCGGCATTAATTTACTGGCTTTATCCGTACCTTCATAACGCTCCCAATCGAGCGCATCACGAATTTCTTTTTTCGCTTTGATGTTGTCGAGTACCGCTTGCTCGTTATCGCCCGCCATAAAATTCAATCGTTGAGCAGGATTACCGCGATGACAAGCAAAACAACTGTCTGCAAAGTGCTGTAATTCAGGAAATTGTTTAATGGTTAAGGGCGGCACTCCTGAGACGACAGGCGGTGACATTTCATCGGTTTTTAAACAACAGTATTCACGGGGTTTGCCCAATAAGGCTTGCATCATAGCGACACGGGAAAACGGCTTAGCGGCAAAGACATCATCAGGTAATGCGTTGACTTTGGCTTGTAGTTTTTTTACGTCATTGCCGTGTTGTTCGGCTAATGTGGTTAAATCGGCTTCGGTAAAAAAGCTGGCAACACCATATACACCATCAATATCTTGAGCGTACAAGGTCTTTTTCGGTGCACGAATGGTTAGTGGGTCTAGCTCTTTACGTAAAGGCGGTAATTTATCAAAGGCAGATAAATCTTCGTTGTCTTTTGCGCCTTCACCAAAATGAATATCACGCGTCACTAAAGAACGTAGCCAGCCTTTAAAGCCTTGTTTTTCGCCAATGGGGTCGCGGTTTAATAAATCAGACTCGGCGACGGTAATGCCTTCTTTGGGAAAAGTCGCTGCTTGTAATTGGCGTAATTGTTTGGCTTCCGCACTTTCGGGATTAAAGCCACCTGCATTATCGGCGTACTGAAACGCCAGCGATAACATTTGCCGACGACAGGCATTGCCTTTTTCGCCGCAACCATCCAACCATAAACGCTGTGTGGCTTGATAAAAATTGCCAATATCGGTTAACTGGTCAAAACGTTCGGATTGCGATAACGGTTGCTGTACCGCAACGCCGTGATACGGTTTATTGCCCCGCGCTAAAGTAATGGCTTCTGTAGTGGCTTGTTGGCCGTTCGTTTCATTCCAAGGCCGTTGCGAGAAAATTGGCGCACCGCCGTTTTGATGACAGGTAGTACAAATGGCTCGGCGGGCATAGACAATACGCGGCACACAACCTTCACAATAGTTTTGTACCAGTTGAAACTCAAAACGCCCCGCCGCTTCGTTATAACTTAACACTTCTATTTCATTGGCGTTTTCGACAAAGCCTAAAAATAACTGTCCTCGCGCCGCTAAACCCAAACCAACCGCAGGATTATTACCCTCAAAATCCGCAGCGACAACAATGCGCGGATGGGCGTTATCCGCTTGGCCTTTTAACAATGAGCGGCCATTCGGAATTAACAAGGCGACAGGCTCTTGACCTGTAGGATTTTGCTCTTTTAACAAATGAATCAATTTACTAAATGGGTAAGGTAAACCATTATTTTGAACAATTAAATGATCGAATAACGAACGTGTCCCTTCGGGCGGTAAATCAGTCTCAGGAATAACTTGTTGCGAAAAGTATTTTTTAATTGGCTGGCTATTTTTAGCTAATTCGGCAATAGGCGGCGTACTTTGATGGCTCATCAACCCTAGTGCTAAACCAATGAGGACAAACAGTAATCCTCCTAATATTATTATATTGCGTTTAGTCATCGTTTTATTCCAAAGAATAGGGGCGATTCGTGAATCGCCCCTACTGTACCTCTGCGTCGTCTTACATCATTTTCAAGAATTCACGCAAAGCACGTTTATCTTGTGGTGTTAAATCAACACCAAACTGATGGCCTTTGTTTTCAACGAGATCATCACATTTCATAAACAATGGACGGTGCGGATCAGATGAAATCACATGGGCGACAGGTGTGCCTTTTTTAACAGGTAACAATGCGGGACCTTGTGCATCTTCACGACCTGAAATTTTGATATCTTCAGTCAGACCCGTAATTTTTTCTGGACGATGCGGTGACACTTTCGGGTTATCAGACGTCATTAACTCATCATAGGAGTTTTCAAACTGTTTAATACGGCCACTCAACGTGTAATCAGGCGCACCATCAGGCAAGAAAGTGACTTCACCAATGGCGTTATTGTGCATAAACGGTGCAGTTGCCCAAACCGACAATAACGAGATATTACGCATATAACCCGGCCCACCTTCGATTTTACGCTCACCAAACGGTAAACCACCAATCAAAGGAATCAAACGGTTAAATACCTGCTTAACACTACCCACTGATGGGGCATTTTTATAGGTTTCGGACGAAAACTCCTCCCAAATATGGCCTTGATTATGGTTGTCATGGAGCGCACGACACATATTCGTGCCGACAATATTAAACGGAGTCCGCTCGTCATTGCCTAACCAATCCTGACCAAAAATGCCTTTATCAACAAACTGCTTAGGACGTAATTGGCCTTTGGCATCTTTAGCAAAATATTTACCCATAAACGTGAAGTCTTTAAGCTTGGCGGCAGAAAATTCATGCTTCCAGTAATCTTCTTTGCCAAAGACATGACCTTCGTAAAACTTCGCCAACGCATTTTTGTCGGCACGAATATTTTCAGGCGCGACTTTCGAGCTATGGCAACTGGCACATTCACGGGCAAACACATCGTGACCTTGAGCAACCACTTTTGTATCAATGTATTGATTGCCTACGGAGTTGTCTTTGTCTTTTGCTGCCATCAAATAGGTAGGACCGCCCGTTAATAAGAACGCCGTTAAATCATCCATTTTACTATCGGCATAGTTCCACGCATCGCACTTATTGGCACATTGCATAATCCGCATTGGGCTTTGTTTGGTGCCACGACCAAAGAATTGACCGGGATGAGGGAAATTCGGTGTCCAACATTCTTCGGTACACATACCAATATTGACATAAACACGAATCAACGCTAAATGCTCACCAACCGTATCTTCTGCACCTTTTAGCACATGACGGGTCATCGCTTTTTTGATTTCGCCTGTGACAGGGTCTTTCATTTCATGCTCAAACAGACGCTTGTTATGAAAGTCCATAATATTGTTTTGTGTACCTGGATTATGTTGCCAATCGGAGGCGACCACTGAGGTATCAATCGTGCCTAAACGCCCCGCTAACACCACTTGATTAGCCAAATGGCTCGTTGGCACGCCTTGGAAAAACGCTAATGGTTGACGAATATGCTGATTACCAATCGTCGCGCTTAAATTAGACCACTTGGGTTGATTCGGGTTTTCAGGCGGATTGGTGGGATCAAAACCAACGTGACATTGCACACACGGATGGCCAATAACATAACGCTTGTTTTCTTTGATTTCAGTGGCTTCGTAAGGCGCAGTTTGTGGGTCGTAAATGACTTTGCCTGTTTTGTCTTTAATCGGGTCGGCATAGTATTTACGATAACCTAAAACACCCGATGAATGCGGGTCTTGGCATTTATCATACCAATTGGTTGACGCATCACCTTGTACGCAATCAGGATCGTTAATTAAGCCCCATTTGGTGAAACGCGCATAGCGAGTACGCGTGTCTAACCACGGATAATTCATGTTTTCTTTGCCAACGACACGCGCTTGCAACATGGTATTTTCGTCTTGATTACCAAACGTGCCTTTAAACCAGACATCACGGCCACGACGCGCTTGCTCCCGCATTTTTTGTGCTTTGGCAGGGTCTTTCGCGGCAACATCGGTGAATAAACCATTCACATAACGGCAACCTTCGGCATCATAACCTGTCGGTTGCGGTTGGTCGCAGGGAGGAGGAATATATTGGGGAATGGGTTGATAATCCCATGTGACAGGGCCACCGCGTGTATGCGTACCTTCAAGAGATGTGCCTTTATGCCACACTTTACGAGCCGCTAAAGTGTCATAAAAATGGGCTTCAAACCAATTAGCTCGTTGCTTCCAATACGGTGTGCCCGTATAGACACCAGTTGTTAAGTTACGGTCAACCAAGTCGGCTAAACCAACGCTACGATTGGTGGAACGATAAGGCTCGTCAGAAACCAACACATGACCCGTAGGCATATCGTATGGCGTTAAAGCAGGCACGATTGGATTGACAATTTTAGCAGGCACTGGCGGCACTTCGGGTGGTGCAGGCGGCAACGTGGCAAAGTGTACCGCAACAGAAACTACCGCGACGGTAGATAATGTGCTGATACCCCAAAATAATTTTCTCATGGTGGCTCCCTCTGAGCGTTTGTATCGGCAGTGTAACTGGATTGTTTTCTGTACACAACTGGTGCAAAAGCTCTAATTTTTGTTTTTATTTCAATGAATTAGCGTTGTTTTATTTAGAGTAAAAACTCTGTTTAAGTTACAGGTTGTTGGCGAGCATAACGCAATCACTCGCCCTATTACCAATATTTTTTGCGCTGTCTATTCACGGCCATTTTCGATGATGATTTTGTTCAGCATTTGTTCACTGGCAAGCCATTGTCGCCATACCGCCATCAACACCGCCAAGATAACTGGGCCTAAAAATAAACCGACCATGCCAAAGGCACTCAATCCACCCAAGACGCCAAACATCACCAATAAAAAAGGAATTTCGGAGGAACTAGAAATCACTAAAGGACGAATGACATTATCAATGGAACTAATCACTACTGTTCCCCATATCGCCAAACCAATCGCTTCAACAGTATGCCCTTGCACCAACAACCAAACCGCGACACTGCCCCACGCAAAGGGCGTTCCAAAAGGAATCATCGCCACCAAAGTCGTTAATGCTCCTAAAAAAATAGGGCTACCCACCCCAGCCACCGCATAACCAATACCTGCTAAAAATCCCTGCGCCAATGCCGCTAAACCAATACCGTAAACCACTGCCCGCGTGGTATCGCCAATGGCTTTAACATAACTGTGAACGTGCTCACCTATGAGCAAACTGAGTGCTTGTTGAATTTGTGCCAGAATAGCCAAACCATCACGATAAAAGAAAAATAAGGTAAAAAACACCACACCCATTTCACCGACACTTTTACTGATACTACCCGCCACTTGTGCCGCCGCGCCAAACCCTTGTTGAAACCACTCTTGCACTTGGGCTTTAAAAATTAACGGATTTTGGGTGATGCTATCTAAAAACTGTTGTAGCTCATGGGCGAAGGGTAAACGCTGAAGAAACGGCGGTAAAATTAAGGTGTTTTGGCTGATTTTTTCGGCGACAATATTGTAAACATCCATCGCCTCAATACGCAGCATAAAAACAAAAAATAATATTGGGAGGGCAATTAACAAGGTCAAGGCAACAGTCATCAATGCAGCCGACAAATTTGGCCGATTACCTAAACGCCGATTTAAATGCTCATACATCGGCCACGTCATATAGGCCAAAATACCTGCCCACGCCATGGGGCTAATAAATATTGCTAGGACGTAATAACCTAAAATCAGCAACAAGCTGATGACGACAGCAAGAATGAGGCGATGTAGCGTTAATGCTTGAACAGAAGGCATAGAAATTCCTAAAATGCGGCTGTTGGTTGTCTCCAGTAAAAAGGAGAGTCGTCAAAAGACAAGCGTAAATCTCAAAATGTATTTATTTGATAACGGGTATTACGTCCACCACCCTCTAATTTAACTAAACAGCCTTTTGCAAGTAAATCACCTAAGTGACGTGAGGCAGTCGCTTTACTGACTTTGGCAACTTTTTGATATTGCGAAGCACTGATGCCTAATTCAAAGCCTTTATCACCACCATCCAACAAACGATTAAGCACTTTAATTTGTTCTGGCAATAGCCCAATATGGTAACAAGATTGCCAAAATCGCGTTTTAAACAAAGTACTGTCAATATAGGCTAATGCCTGTTGCAAAGTCGTCGCCAATGTTTGTAAGAACCAAACTAACCAAGCCGTAATATCGGTATCGCCTCGTTGGCTTTGTTCCAAAATTCGATAATAATCGCTACGCTGCTCTAAAATCGTGACCGATACGGCATAGATACGAATACTTTGTTGGTCTAATTGTGCCAACGCCAAATCGGTCAGCGCACGCGTCAAACGACCATTACCATCATCAAAAGGATGTAAGGTGATAAACCAAAAATGACAAATAGCTGCTCGTAATAAGGGGTCAAGCGATGGGTTATGCTGACTTTGTTCAAACCAGTCAATAAACACACTGAGTTCATTATCCAATATCGCTCGTGGCGGCGCTTCAAAGTGAACTGTCGGTTTATCAAGCCGTCCAGATACCACTTGCATTGGCTCTTCACCCCTTAATTGTCCCACACGAATGCGTTGCCATACGGTATCGGTGATGGGAAACAACCAACGATGCCAGCCAAACAAACGCTCTACGGTTAACGGACTATTTATATTACTAATGACATCTAACATGATGTTGCTTAAACCTTCGGAACGCTCCGAAACGGGATAAGGAGTCTCTTCGCTGACACTAAGGCGTCTAGCCAAGGACGAGCGCAACGACTGCACATTTAAGGTTTCGCCTTCAATGGCCGATGAGCTGATGATATTTTGTAATAACGTATCAAGGGTGGTTTGGGGAGATAAATTGGCTGACAAACTACCTGCTTTACCCAAGAGAATGCCTAGCGTTAGACGAACTTGCCGTAATAAAGGCTGCACTTGCGCTTCTTGCCAAGAGAAATGTGGCCAATCGGATTGTTGCCATATCCATTTTTGAACGCTTTCTTCGGTCATAGTTACCTCAATGAGCCGAATAAATGAAGGATTCGGCTCAGGTTGTGAGGTAAATATAGACTAGATGAAGGGAAAAATGAAAGGATTTAAATCTAGTCAATAATGGTGTGTGGTACGCATAAAAACTTCCTTATTTATTGAATAACATATCAAAAATATAAAAAAAGCTAACAAAGATACCTATAACAATCTGAGCGATAATACATATACTTAAAAAACTTATGGCTTTTCTCGTGAGGTATTATCATTGCCGATTTTAATAGTATATTTACCGATTTTTAAATAACGCTCTTTTATTTTTTTATTAGGCAACATTTGAATATTTCCTTAGTACCCGTAGCCCGTGTGGAACACGGGATTTATGGCAGAGTTAAGCGATAACTTATTGTTTTTTTCTTATTTTTGTCCCGTATTCCATACGGGGCTACGCTTACTCAATAGTCTAACGGGCAAAATATCACACCCATAAAAATGGGCAGAAAATCTGCCCTTTTTTATTTATTGCAACTGCGAAATATCCGCCACCGCTAAAAACAACGCCCGTAAACTGGCCAACAGATTTAACCGATTTTGACGAATCGCTAAATCATCAGCATTGACCATTACCGTATCAAAAAAGCTATCAATCGGGGCGCGTAATGCCGCTAATGCCGTTAAAGCAGGCGTGTAATCGCCTGCGGCAAATAGTGGTGTTAGCTCAGCTTGTAGCTTGGCTACTTGTGCGGCTAAAGTTTGCTCAGCTGCTTCGCTTAACAAACTGTTATCGACTGCGCCTGTCACCGTTACGCCGTCTTTGCTCAAAATATTGGCCACACGTTTGTTGGCGGCGGCTAAGGCTTCGGCTTCGGCTAAGTTACGGAAGTTAGCAACGGCTTTAATGCGTCGGTCAAAATCTAAAGGCTGCGTAGGTTTGAGCGTTTGTACCGCTTGAATCACATCTACACCAATGTTTTGCTCTTCATACATGGCGCGATAACGGCCAAGTAAGAATTCAAACACATCGTTGACAGTATTGGCGTTGCTTAACTTGCTACCATAGGCGTTGACCGCTTGTTGACTTAACACGGTAATATCTAAGGTCAATTCTTTTTCGATGATGATGCGCAATAAACCAATGGCCGCACGGCGTAAGCCAAACGGATCTTTAGAACCTGTCGGTGGTTGATTGATGCCAAAAATACCAACCAAGGTATCCAGTTTATCGGCAATCGCCACCGCTAAACCTGTCGCAGTACTCGGCAACACATCACCCGAAAACTTAGGTAAATACTGCTCATTTAACGCTAAGGCCACATCGCCCTGCTCGCCATCATGTTGAGCGTAGTAATAGCCTGCAATACCTTGTAATTCAGGAAACTCACCGACCATTTCTGTCGCTAAATCGCACTTAGACAAAATACCTGCTCGTTGAGCCAACGCAACATCGCCACCAATTTGGGCAGCAATAAACGCGGCTAATTCGCTAATCCGTTCTGCCTTTTCATAAACCGTCCCCAATTGTGCTTGGAAAACAACGGTTTTGAGGCGTTCGTTGCGTGTTTCGAGCTTGGTTTTTTGATCTTGTTTAAAGAAGAACTCGGCATCGGTTAAACGTGGACGCACCACTTTCTCGTTGCCTTCAACAATAAACTTCGGGTTTGAACTTTGAATATTGGCGACGGTAATAAAGCGCGGTAGCAATTTGCCCTTCGCATCCACCAAGCAAAAATACTTTTGGTTGTCTTGCATGGTTGAAATTAACGCTTCTTGCGGAACGTGTAAAAAACGCTCTTCAAAGCTACACACTAAGGGCACGGGATATTCCACCAAGCCTGTCACTTCATCTAATAACGCCGCAGGAATTAAGGCTTTGCCGTTTTCTTTCGTTGCTAAATCAGTCACTTGTTGCAAAATAGATGCTTGACGCTCGGCAAAGTCGGCAATGACATAAGCCTCTTTTAAGGCAGTAAGATAATCATTGGCGTGATTTAAGGTAATCGGCGCAGGGGCATGAAAACGATGACCACGACTGACGCGCCCTGCTTTAAAACCTAACACTTCACCGTCAACAATATCGCTACCCAACAACATCACCAACCATTGCACAGGACGCACAAACTCTACTTTGTTTGCACCCCAACGCATCCGTTTTGCTATCGGTAATTGGGCTAAAGATTGATTGATAATCGTCGTAATTAATGCGGTCGCACTTTCACCCTTCACTTGGCGGCTGTAACGTAATTTTTCACCGCTACGATCCACTTCGCTAATATCAATACCGTTCTTTTTGGCAAAACCTAAAGCCGCTTGTGTGGGGTTGCCATTGGCATCAAACGCCGCTTTGACAGGAGGGCCATCAACGGTCAATACGCGGTCAGGCTGTTGTAAGGCAAGGCTATCAATATGCACCGCTAAACGACGAGGCGCGGCATAATAACGCGCACCTTCGTAAGCTAAACCTGCTTGTTTTAAGCCTGCTTCAATGCCTGCCAAAAAGCTTTCCGCTAAGATTTTTAACGATTTTGGCGGTAATTCTTCGCAGCCTAATTCGACTAAAAAAGGTTGAGTCGTCATTATTTGCTCTCCGCCGCTAATTTGGCCAAAACTTCATCGCGTAATGCGGGTGTCGCCATAGGGAATCCTAAGGCCGCGCGGGATTGTAAATAACTTTGCGCCACCGAACGTGCCAATTGACGGACGCGTAAAATATAACGCTGACGTTCAGTGACCGAAATGGCACGACGCGCATCCAGTAAGTTGAAACTGTGCGAGGCTTTAATCACCATTTCATAGGCAGGTAACGGCAACGGCTTCTCTAAAGCCATTAAGCGTTGCGCTTCACTTTCGTAAAAGTCGAATAATTTGAACAGTTCGGGGACGTTGGCGTGTTCAAAGTTGAAGGTGGACATTTCGACTTCATTTTGATGAAACACATCGCCATAAGTGACTTTACCAAATTGGCCATCTGTCCATGTTAAATCGTAAACCGAATCAACGCCTTGCAAATACATCGCTAGACGTTCTAAACCGTAGGTGATTTCGCCCGTGACGGGATAACACTCAATACCGCCCACTTGTTGAAAATAGGTAAACTGCGTCACTTCCATGCCGTTAAGCCACACTTCCCAACCCAAGCCCCACGCGCCCAATGACGGTGACTCCCAGTTGTCTTCGACAAAACGAATGTCATGCACCGTTGGGTCAATGCCAATGTGTTTTAAGGAGTTGAGATATAACTCTTGGATGTTGTCAGGATTGGGTTTTAACACCACTTGAAACTGGTAATAGTGCTGCAAGCGATTTGGATTTTCGCCATAACGACCATCGGCAGGACGGCGTGACGGCTGCACATAAGCGGCATTCCACGTTTCTGGCCCTAAAGCGCGAAGGAAAGTCGCGGTATGAAACGTGCCTGCGCCCATTTCCATATCATACGGTTGCAGAATGACACAGCCTTGCTGCGCCCAATAATTTTGTAAGGCCAAAATTAACCCTTGAAAGGTGTTAATGGCTTGAGGAATGGCATTGCTGTTCATTGTTATCAAAAATTTGGTGTAAAAAAGAGCCGTAGTATAATCAGCAGAAGGCTTGTGGTACAGGGCGGATTCAGTGGCAGAGAAAAACAACAGACTCTTTAGAAGGACTGTCATATTTCTGTCATAATTCGCGCGATTTTTCATCTGAGATTATTCGTCGTGAATTTGAAAGACCTTGATAAAATTGAACGCGCCACACATAAAGGCCGCTTAGAGTTATTTCGACTAGGCATTGGTCTCATTTTTATGGTTGGCGTGATGTTATATGCCTCCACACAAGGGGCAGGTGGTCATGGCACACTAATGCTCGTCATTGCCGCCAGTATTGGTGGTTATATGGCGATGAATATTGGTGCCAATGATGTTGCCAATAATGTCGGCCCTGCTGTTGGTTCTAAAGCCTTGACCTTGTTTGGCGCGTTAGCGATTGCGGCCATTTTTGAAGCGGCAGGGGCAATCATTGCAGGAGGTGAAGTGGTTGGCACTATCCGTAATGGCATTATTAATCCGAATTTAATTCCAGATGCCAACACCTTTGTTTGGATTATGATGGCCGCGCTCTTGGCTGCCGCCTTATGGCTCAATGTCGCCACCGCGATTGGCGCGCCTGTATCCACCACTCATGCGATTGTGGGTGCGATTGTCGGTGGAGGTATTGCAGCGAGCGGTATGGATATTGTCAATTGGGGCAAAATGGGACAAATTGCGGCGAGTTGGGTTATTTCTCCGATTTTGGGAGGCTTGGTTGCAGCAGGTCTATTATATTTGATTAAGCGCAGCATTATTTACCAAACCGATATGGTGACTGCCGCACAAACAATAGTGCCGTGGTTGGTCGCTTTTATGGGCTGGACGTTTGGCACTTATATCATGCTCAAAGGTTTAAATCATGTGTGGAAAGTGAGCTTTATACAGGCCAGTTTTGCAGGTACTGTATTAGCCATTATCTTTTTTGTGTTTGCTAAATATCGTCTAGCGCGTTTAAGTACACAGATGAATAACAACAAAGACAGTGTCAATCAGCTCTTTACCATCCCCTTGATTTTTGCTGCCGCTTTACTCAGTTTTGCTCATGGCTCTAACGATGTTGCTAATGCCGTTGGCCCGTTAGCGGCGATTGTGGATGTTTACTCCTCTAATAATGGCCAAATTGCCACCTCCGCGCCTATTCCCATGTGGGTGATGCTGATTGGTGCAATTGGTATTTCGCTGGGCTTGGCATTGTATGGCCCAAAGGTGATTCGTACCGTTGGCACAGAAATTACCGAGCTTGACCAAACCCGTGCTTATTGTATTGCGATGTCAGCGACCGTTACGGTGATTATTGCCAGTCAAATGGGTTTGCCCGTCAGCTCAACACATATTGCCGTGGGTGGCGTTTTTGGTGTCGGTTTTTTACGTGAATACCTAAAATACAACCATGATCGTATGGTGGCGACAATTAAAGCCCACCACCCTGAAGGCGACCAAGCCGCTATTGATGCCTTTTTAGCTAAATTTAACAAAGCCTCTGTCGATGACAAAGGAAAGATGCTGGCAGAGTTAAAAGCACAAGCCAAACGTCAAATGGATCCTGCACGGTTTTCCAAAGCCGAGCGTAATGCCCTGAAAAAAGTGTATCGCACACAATTGGTGAAACGTTCTCAACTCATGCGAATTGCCGCCGCTTGGGTGATTACCGTTCCAGCGACCGCACTCATGTCTGCTATTTTGTTTTTTATGATTCGCGGCATGGCTGTTAGCTGATCACTTGCTATTTATTAGACTTACGCGCCTTGTTATTTATGGCGTGTAAGTCTTTTATCGGAGATTTCTCCTGCATGGATAGACAGGCTAAACCACCCCCGATGATAGTGCTAATACTGCATGTAGGATTTTTATTAACCCACTATTCACTTCCTAGCTCCCTTTTTTCTATAGCCATGTTCATTTTGTGTGCTACACATCTGTAGTGGCGAATTTATTCGCCCACAAATACGACAGTTGAAACCGCCTCTACAAAAAATATAGCTCACAAATAGAACCATGTATAAACGACTTCCAAGCAGCACACAGCTACTTTAAGAATCTGATGGCGTGTCTTTTAAGCGATTCATACCGACTAACTTGAGAATGTATTTCTCATAAAACGGTTCTGATGAACCATTTTTCATTTTATACAGAAAATATTTCTCAAAACCAACTTTAGCCCAATGAACCCAACGCCCCTTACGAAACCACGTGACATTGCGCGGCGGAATCTGTGGCATGGCTAAAAACGCCGCTCCCGTATCCCCCATATCGGCCAAACACAGCGCATTCCACGTACCAACAGCATCACCAATCTCACCATTCAAATCGGCAGCAATATTGTGGCAAATTGCTGTCCACATCGACTCAATCATATATCCTGTCTTTGGCGTGCCTGTGGGTACAGGTGTCTGTTCAACAGGAGGAATAGCCACACAAACACCAGCCGAAAAGATGTTTTTATACCTTGGACTGCGCTGATGTTTATCCACAATCACAAAACCTCTAGGATTGCACAATCCTTCCACACCAGCGACAGCGTCCACACCTTTAAATGCGGGCAACATCATTGAATGAACAAACGGTAATTCATGCTGACGAAACAGTTCACCTTTATCATTCAACTCGTCAATAAACATTTTGCCTTCTTCAATTCGGGTGACACGGGCGTTGGTAATCCATTTAATATGACGATTTCGAAACTCAGACTCCAGCATAGATTTTGAATCACCAACGCCACCTAAACCAAGATGGCCGATATAAGGCTCACTGGTAACGTAAGTCATTGGCACACGATCTCTCACTTTATGTCGGCGTAAAGCCGTTTCTAAAATGAACGAGTATTCGTAAGCAGGGCCAAAACAACTCGCCCCTTGGAACGCGCCAACAATCACTGGCCCTGTATTTTTTAACAGCTTTTGAAAATCGTTATGCGCTGCTTCGGCATGATCTAAGGTGCAAACTGACTGGGTATATCCACCGTGAGGCCCTGCCCCTACTACCTCTTCAAAAGCCAACTTCGGCCCAGTGGCAATAACTAAATAGTCATAGCTCAGTAGCTCCCCATTCGCTAAATGCAAGGCATTAGCGACTGCATCAATACGTTCAACACGTTGGGCGATAAAATCTATATTTTTCTTTGCCAGATATGGCGCAGCAGGAAAACTAATATCGTCTCGCTTACGCCAGCCAACGGCAATCCAAGGGTTTGAGGGGACAAACTGATAATGGTCTCGCTCGTTAACGACCGTAATCTTGATGTCCTTATGCAGCTGGTCACGCAGTTCGTAAGCTCCAGCCATGCCACCCAATCCAGCACCAACTACGACAATATGAGTCATTAGCCTACCCTCTTAGTTATATTTATTTAGATCACCATCTCTTTTGATACTATACTCGGATGGGTATAGTATCAAGTCAAAATCTAAGCAAAAATAACAACACATAATAGGCTCTATTGAACATTGATAAGCAAGCATAGATACTGTCTTGCTTTCACTTCCTCTGAGCGTATTTTTACGAGAAACTTGCCTCCGCCAATCATTTATTAGCACTCACACATCGGTTAAAATATGCAAAACGTAGCCCAAACAGGCAATCTTTACGCTGACCTTTCGCACTACTACGACGGCTTTTGTCACGACGTAAACTATGCCGAGCAATGCGACTTCACCAAACGAGCTTTTGATTGTTTTGCCGAATCCGATGGCAACCATTACCTTGACCTCGCTTGTGGAACAGGTCAACACCTGAGCCTCATGCACAAAAAAGGTTTTAGCGTGACAGGGCTAGATAACAGCCAACACATGCTTGATGCCACGGCTCTACGCTGCCCGTCTGCGGCCTTGATGTTATGTGACCTTGCTTCTTTTGATGTTGATGCGCGTTTTGATTTGATTAGCTGTTTTTTGTATTCAATACACTACAGTCATCCCATTTCTGCATTAAGCGAAACGCTGCAACGTGCATTTTCGGCATTGAAGTCGGGCGGTGTTTTGATTTTTGATATGGTCGATAAAAATGGCATTGCCGAGCGTGATGTAGTCACTCAACTGGAGCAAGACAAAGCAAAGTTTACCTTTCGTTCAGGCTGGCGTTATAGCGGCAGAGGCGAAAGCATGGAGTTACAAGTCGCTATTCAACGTGAAGAGGCTTTGAATGTACAGAATTGGCAGGATTATCACCCGATGACCGCCATCACCATCGCACAGATGCAAACCTTAATGAGTAGAGCTGGTTTTAATGTGACGATTTTAGAGCGCGATTACACCATGCTCAAAGAATGGGATGGCAACAGTTATAACGTGATTATGGTGGGTCAAAAGCCCCACATTGATTAAAAAGCTACCACTGTCCCTTTCAACGCCAATGGCTGTTGCAGCGCATCTACCCGTATCTTACGCAATACCAACTGTGATAACTCAGCGCCCACGCAAGGCCGTTTGCTATAGGCCATCGCACAGATAAAACTCCCTGTGCGTGTTGTACTATCGTAGGCGGAGGTATTGGCGGAACTCATCGCGCCTTTGATACGAATAATCAACGCCCCCTGCTCGGCATCGTATTGCACTAACGGCAGCTCAATTAATTGAGAAGCCACCGTAGCACTCACCGATAACCGATGATGAGTAAAAAATTGAGCCATATTTTGCTGCTCACTCGCGCTTAAACTACTCGGAGGGTAAGCCTGTACCGTCAATAACTGCCAGTGATTAACATATTTATCATCCATGTGTGCCAAACGACTCAAAGGTCTAAACAATTTCTGATGCAGTAGCGTTAAATTGGCATCATTAAACGACGATTTATAGGCATAACCCAACTCACACGTCCAACGCTGACACAGTTCGGCCAATGGACCACCAGCCGCTAAACTTAATTGCCAATCAACTTGCACCGCTACATCATAAAACTGGCCATCACTACTGGGTTGTTTAGCGACTACCTTAGTTTGAATCGATGTTTGTTGCCATTGTTGAAACAACCCACCAAGCCATAATTCGATATTATCAGCAGTAGGAGTAGGTGAATTTACGACTGTAGTAACTGGCGTATTTGCAGTTGAAACAATGCGTTGTTGTGCTAAAGTTTGTAACTGCTCGCGGAGTCTTTGATTATCCTCTGCTAACTTTTTTTGCTGCGCCTCAATCACCGACAATAGCGGCTGTTGGCTTTGCCGTTGCTGCACAATCGCTTCTAATTGCTGACGCATTTGACCGTTATCCTGCACTATTTTTTGCATTTCCTCTGCTTTAAATGCTTGCAGTTGTAAGGCACGCACTCGTTGTTGCAGAATAGATTCATCAACATTGGCTTTTGCTGCTAAGTATAATTTTTGCTGGCCATTTGTTGCCAACTCAAAGCGTTCCGATAACACCGTCAACGTGACAACTGCCGCGCTTTCTTGATGAATCTGCTCTTCTAATTGGTCATTGACGAGGCGGGTACTACCTTGAATATATGTTCCTGCTTCTTGCGCTGCTTGTAATTGTATTTGTGCTAAAGCATTTTGCTTGGCACTGAGCCGACTGTCATTATCACCCAACACATATTGAGTTTGATAATCCTTCGACCAAGCCCAGCTTTGTGTTGCCAACACACAAAGCCAAGCACAAATGCCCCATGTTAAGTGAGTATTCATTGGGTGTTGACCTAATGATTATTGAATAGAAATAGCCGCTTGCGCTTGTTTTTGATATTGACGTCGTTGCAAGCGTTGCTCTAACTCGGTAAATGCCTGCTTCATTTCCACGGTTTGCGCTTGGTTTCTTTTACTTTGTAAGGCTTTGTTGAATTCGGCATACGGTAATTTGAGCAAGATATACGCCTGAAACTCGCCATTAACGGCTTTAACATCCTGCTTAACGACTTCAAAACCCACCACCGAGACATAATTGACTAAGGACTGAATCAGACTTTGATAATTGCTGGAAGAACTCGCGCCTGCATCTTGCTGCATCGCTTGTTCGCTACCTGATAATTCTTGGTTGTAGAGTTTAGCGAGTCCATATTCCGCTTGGAGTTGCGCCTTTTTCAACGCGATTTGAACTTTGTCACTTTCGGCTATACCGAGTGCATAAACACCTGTTCCGTCAGGGCGAGGCACATTTGCTGCCCACGAAGGCATAGCGTCTATGGTTTTTTCGGCTTGTTGTTGCGCGACTTCGCGGCGTTGTTTTTCGATGTGTAATTGTTCTTTGACGATGCTTTTGCTAGTCGGTGCGCTGCTGCACCCTGCGCTTGTGAGTACATAAGCAATAGCGGCAATAGCAGAAAGTTTTTGGATTGATAACATCATGGCGGAATCCTTGCGGTTTTAGTTATTAAGGTAAAAACTAAATAGCAAGGCGTGTGCCAGCATGTATAATAAAATAAAAGCCTTTTAAATCAGATAGATAATCAAAATAGAAAATAACAAACAATATGGATGCGTCAAAATATGAATGACCGACAGTCATAAAATGAAGGAATGATATTAAGGCCGAACAAAACACCTTGCTTGTTCTTGCTCATTTTCATCAAAGCCAATAAACAACTCGGCACGAGTCGTTGCTAATGGCGGTAATTGACGCACCGAAACTAAAGGTAAGCATTTATTAATTTGCTGATCAGCTAACCATTCATCACGGTCAACGTGCCGCCAGTTTAATTGAGCCGATTCTGGACTGTGAACAAATTCATCCCACCGCCACCAGTTGCCTTGTAAATGTTGTGCCGAGAGACAATCTAAGGTTTCGCCATAAGCCGCTTTTAACAAGGTTTTATCACTACTCGGATAAAACAATCGGCCTTTTAAGACTAAACAACGCTGCTCTATTTCATAATCTTTATAACACGCATAACGGAACTGTTTTTGGGCAAGATGCTCCAGTTTTCGGCCAAAAGAGTCGTTATCATTTGCTCCTAACCAACATAATGCATCGGTTAACGGGGGATGACCAAGATAAAATTTAATCGCGACTTCCCAATGTTCAATTTTGCCCGTTTCTAGATTTTTAATAAGAAAATCTAACTCACCAATGGTGGTTTTTCCTTCAAATAACGTCGCGCGATGTTTAATTAATTCAAAGGGATGAAAGTCTTTATCTAGCAGCCAAAACAGTAATAAATACTCAAAATAATAGCCTAGACGATGGTTTTTATTATGTGCCAAAAAGTCGTTAATGGGTTGTGGATTAAGGTCTAAGGCTTGAAGTTTGGGGATATAGGCTTGATAGTGCTGTTGCCAAAAATGATCATCTAAAACTGTTAAAGGTTGATGAAAATTAGGTAGGTACGATAATAATGCAGGTGAGGATAAAACCCATGCCAAGTTACGGACATGGGGCTGATGATAGGTTTGCCAAGGGGACAGTATCATCCTCTTTATTTCTTAATTTTCGGATGAGCAAAATGCAGTTGACGGTCACAGCCATAAGATACTTTACTTTCAGTTAATGAGATTTGACCAATCGCTTTCCAGTCCTTGCTATCTTGGTCTCCTGAGCTGTCGGAAACAAAAATTTGCATCGCTAACATCGGCAAATGTTGCTTTTCGATATTCAACTCATCTCTAAAATCTTTACTGTCGTTGCGAGGTGTTTTTGGCATAGCTTGCACCATCAGGAAACGCGGGGCTTTGACGGTTTCCCCTGCTTTTACACCCAATGCGGCGATGTTATTGACAGGTCGATAACCCGGATTGTCGTCGGCATTGCGAAACACGCGCCCAACTTGAAACGCAAGGGGAATAACGCCGAAGCGAAAACCTGTTTTTGGCTCGTTAGTCATTTTTACATCTAAATAATGGTCACGGTCTGTACCCGCCAAGACATCAACGGTAAAAAAATTGGCGGTTGGCACTTTTTGTGTGGGTTTTAACGTGGGGAATAATTTACCTGCAAAACCAAAGGCGCGTGGTTCACCTTGTTCCGTTTCGGTGAGCGCGGTCGAGGCACGGCCAATAAATAAGGCTTGGCTACCTTTTTTAAAATAACCACTGTAGGGCGTATCGGCCGTGATTTGCCAATTACCCGTCAGACAAATACCATTGCTGTGCAGATGCTTTTCTAGACGCGGGTAATAGTCATTTTTTTCCGATAAGGTGCGTTCGGCATCTTGTTTAAGTAAATTCAGTCCATCTTTAAAAAAATTAGCGACTTTCACTTCATAATGAGGCAATTGATTGTTTTGATAAACCGCCATTTCTTGTTCTTCAATGGCATTGAGCGCGTGCGAAGGTGGCGTAAAAATAACATCACGCACTTCGTTAAAACTGGCATCGGCGTAGCTCAACATCGACACCGACAGCAAACATAAGGTACTTAAAGTTTTCATTAAATCGTTTACTCTTCGGCCATAGGCATTAAAAACCACAAAATCAAATACACGAGAATTCCTGGTACAGCAACACTCGCGCACGAGACAATGACGAATAATAAACGGACTTTGAATGGACTCCAGCCCAAATAATCGGCGATGCCACCCATGACGCCAGCAATGATATTGTGTTGACGAGAACGGGATAGTCTTTTGCTGCTCATCTTTATTACCTCTCAAAAACCATGAATTGCGACAGAGTATGTCGCTCAACGCGTATCTACACGCATTAGCTTACTTTGTTTTATGCTATCGTTTGCCCTATAAATCAAGTCAAACCTACAATACATTACAGGACTTACGCGGTGGACATACCACAGATTAGCCCAGAGCAAGCTTTGCAATACGCACCCGACGACAGCTCTGTGAAAGCCGCGAAAAAACTCGCGGCTATCAATCATTGGCAAAGCTTACAACAACACGCGACCTCCGAAGGCAAAACGCTGATTTGGGGTGAGATTCGCGGTAGTAGTCTGTATCAAGCATCAATTATTTTGTCCGAACCGTTTAACTTCGCCTGTGACTGTCCGAGCTTTAAAAAACCCTGTAAACATGGGATTGCTTTGTTAGTCTGTTATGCCAATACCTGCACTGCTTTTACCGCAACCCATGAAATACCTGCTTGGGTTGATAAACATCTGACCAAACAGAGCGACGCGGCGGCAAAAAAAGCCGAAAAAGCGGCACAACCTACCAAAGTCGTCGATGAAGTGGCACAAGCCAAACGCAGTGCAGCACGCGAAAAAAAGGTTGAAGCAGGGATTACCGAACTTCAATTATGGCTCAATGATTTAATACGTAGTGGTTTAGCGCATGCTAAAAACCTAGGCCATAACCACTTTCAGCGAATGCAACAACGCCTTGTTGATGCTCAAGCAACGGGGTTAGCGACCATGGTTGATACCTTACAAAGTGCTTTAGCGCATCGAGATTGGCAACAGCTTGCGGCTGCACAAGTGGGACGTATTCAATTATTGCTTTCTGCCTATAGCAAACTCGCTACGCTACCCGAGCCACTGCAAGCCGATATTCGTACTTTAATTGGTTGGAACACACCTCAAGAACAGGTCCTAGCCAACGCCAGCCCTGCCGAAGATTGGCTAGTATTAGGCCATAAAGATCTAGAAACCGATAATAATGTGCGTTATCGGCGGCAATGGTTATGGGGCATGAATAGCCAAAAACCCGCGCTTAGTTTAGTGTTTGCTGCGGGTTTTCAAAGCCTTCCCCCTGCTTATTCCTTAGGCGTGATGGGTACAGCTGTTGTCGCTTGGTATCCAAGTGCATGGCCTCAACGAATGATTATTAAAGAACAATCGCTATTTAAGCGCGTCGAACAATTACCTCATGTCGGCTTTGCCACTATCGCTGAAGCACTACAACAACAATCCGAAGCCTTAGCCAAAAATCCCTTTCTCACCTTATTACCTTGGCTATTAAATGACGTTGTCCCTCAACACGAACACGGACAATGGTGGTTACGTGACAGCCAAAACCAAGCGATCCCCTTCATTGTTCAAGGTGAAATTTGGCCGTTATTAGCATTATCGGGCGGTAATCCTGTCACTGTTTTTGGTGAATGGGACGGCCAACAGCTCTCGGCGTTAAGTGCATGGCAAGGACAAGAGGTATTAGCCTTATGAGCAGTAGCAAAAACGCGTGGCGGGAATGTGAAGTCGCCGCTTTATTAGGCAGTCAAAAATCATCTGCAATTAGCCAATGGCCAACGACAGAACTGCAAGCGGTTGCCAAACAATTACCCCAAGATAATCCCTTGTTATTGTCACAATTAGCGTTAATGGCGGTTTATCAACGCGCAGGGCAACAATCAACAAGTTTGGCCGCCGCCACCACCGCCAAAGTCGAAACACAGGCTTATATCTCACCTGCTGCACAGAAGCACGCTCAGTTTATATTGACGAATGAAGGCCAAGTTTATCTTGAAGATTGGTTAAATTTAGTAGCCGCCGAAAATGCCATTTTACCGCGCACCTTATTGCCCGCTTTTTTACGCCTCGCTGAAAACAATAAAAAATGGCGCTTAGCGATTGGTCAAATTGCGGGTAAACGGGGTGCATGGTTAGGACAACAAAACCCCGATTGGGCATGGTTAGTGGCCGCACAATTTGACTTAAACAGCTCGGAACTAGACAGCTATTGGCAAACGGCTTCTTTAGCCTGTCGAGAGGTGTTATTTGAACGGTTACGGCTTGAACAACCTGAACCTGCATTAGCGGTTGTCATGACCATTTGGCCAAACGAAAGCGCGAATGTTCGCAAACTATTGTTAGAAAAACTCAGTATCCATTTGTCGATGTCCGACCATGATTTTTTAGAAAGCTGTTTGGATGACCGCAGCAAAGTCGTTAAAGAAGTGGCGATTGATTTATTAGCGCGTTTGCCCGAATCGTTATTTGTGCAACGGATGCAACAGCAATTAAGCCAAATACTGTTGTTAAAAACAGGCATCGTCCGTAAGTCCTTAGATGTTGTTCCCTTAGAAAGTATCAGTCCTGAACTAGAGCGCGATGGTTTTAATGCCAAGGCCGCCACGGTGCAAGGCTTAGGTGCAAAAGCGCAATGGTTACGCGATATTATTTCTTTTGTCTCTTTGGATTGGTTGAATCAACATTACGGGATAGATGCACAGAGTTTCGTCACACAAATACTTAAAACTGAATGGGAAGAAGCGTTAATTGCAGGTTTAACTATTGCTGCTATTCGTCAACAACAGCAAACGTGGTTACAGGCATTATTAACCGTTGACAGCAATAAAATCGCCCTGCGCCGAGTCGATTTACAGAATGCACTAAGTCCAACTATCCGTGAACAATGGCTATTAAATGCGCTTAAAAAAGCGAAAAACTCCACCGAGCAACTAACAGTATTAGCAACGGCTTTACGCGAACTCAGCGCATGGCAATGGTCGCGTGATTTTACGTTGATAGCGATGAGTATTTATCAACATCCCCAATTACAAAACAGCCAGTCTTATGAAGTGGAACGGCGGTTATTACCACAATTACTGGATAACTTAGCGGTTTGGGGTGATGCCCGTTTGAGCTTGCAGCCGAATCAATATCCGACAGTGGTATTGATTTCTTGGAAGTTTAAGTTGGAAATGAGGGCAGCATTGAATCCGCCAACATTGTAGGGGCGAATAATCATTCTCCCTCATTGTTTGAATCTGTAGGGGCGATTCATGAATCGCCCCTACGCTGTATTAATGTGTGGTACTGATAGGAATCAGCACTTCATTACGACGCAAAAACCACGGGGTAAACGGCGGATTATAACGCGCTAAAACAGGCTCGCCTGACGCACTATAGCCATTTTTGCGAATCCATGCTTCTAACTCCTGCTTGTGCTGTAAATAGTTTTTTTCCGTCCAAAGACCTGAGTAGGTGACGGACGCTATGCGACGAGCAGGAATTTGACGTAATGCTACTCGCGCATCAGTGGGTTTAGGCGCCGTTTCCAGCGTATAAGCAGCGGGCATGGCAAAGCTGACTACCCATTTATCTTGCATACGTTGCTGACTCACGGGGGCAGTCATGCTGATTTTTTCACCCATCGGTTGTTGGGAGACAGGTGCAGTCATGGCGACTTTAGTTTGTGATTGATTACGGCCAGAAATATAGCGAAACAATACGCCAAACGAACTGTTTCCCGCCTGCCCCATATCACCATCGGCAATGGTTTCCGCAAGGACATGAGGTGCGTAATCACGGATTTCAAAGTGTTGGTCTTTCTTGACGACATTGTAAGCTGTTTCTTCGACTGCCATAGCATCCATCGCTCCATTTATCATCACGACGGTTAATATCATTTGTCCTAAACGCTTCATAATAACTGCCTTATAAGGGTAATGCATCTCTATAAATACACGATTATCGTCTCAGGCCATCATCAAATTCACAACACTACAAAGTTAAACCTTTCGTATTAATCGTATAAAGTACTCACGTGAAAGTTTGTTTGTACTTTCCGTTCGCACTGAGCTTGTCGTTCTTCATCGAACTTAGTATGAACGGAGAAGCTACTGATGGTCGGTGCGTTAACACGCTTAGGATAACGTGACTAAATGCCATTAAGTGAGCTACCGTACAGAACCATCAAACCATTGCGAGTAGGCTAACAATGGGTACTACCGTTTTTTTGTCTGTACATTCTGTTGATGATACTGAGTCACCTAACCTTATATTGATGAGTTATTTTTATGCGTTTTTCTTCCGTGATGATGTCATTAGCCGTCATACTGAACAGTGGTACTGTCATTGCCGCATCTACCATCACCCCAAGTACAGAACCTTTTGCCCATTTAGCCAAAGGCTGGTGGCACGGTACGGTAGCGGTGACGGTTAAAAAAGGCGATACGCTGTTAAGTATTGGCGGACGCTATGCAACAACGCCGAATGACATCGCTACCTTTAACGCCATCAAGCCCACTAGCCGTTTAAAAATCGGGCAAATTATCAACGTAAAATATGCGCATTTAATCCCGAGTGATTTGCCTGATGGCATCACCATCAATCTGCCGCAACGATTATTATTTTTGCAAAAAGCAGGGGTTAATACGGGTATTTACGCGCTAGGTTTGGGTCGTCCGTCATGGCCTACGCCCATCGGTGCATGGACAATCGCCAATAAAAAAGAAAATAAAACGTGGATTGTGCCTAAATCCATTCAAGAGGAAATGGCGCGTGAAGGCAAAGTCGTCAAAACCCGCGTGGCACCAGGAGCAAACAATCCCTTGGGGCGTTATTGGTTAGGACTGAGTTTAAGTGGCTATGGTATTCATGGCACTATCGCGCCTGCCAGTATTAACCGCTTTCAAACACATGGTTGTATTCGTTTACATCCCGAGGCCATTGCCGAGCTCTTTACGCAAGTTGACACAAGCACGACGGGATCGAACAATTATTGGCCGATATTGCTTGAAATTCAAACAAATGGGCATATAGTGATAGAGGTACACCCTGATATTTATCTTCGTCATGTCAATGGCAGAAAAGCACTACAACAATTGACTGATGCCCAAAACGTCACCGCAAAAATAGATTGGACACGCGCAGATAGCGCACTCAAAGCCGCAAGTGGCGTACCTGTTGATGTGACTTTGCTCGTTGCAGCACCCACACCCGCTAAACCACTGTAAAAAGGTGAATTATGAACCGTCGTCAATGTTTGCAAACGCTGTCTGCCGTGGCCGTGAGCACGTTATTATTGCCACGCTGGGCGACGGCTTCGTCGTTATTATTATTGCCTGAGCGTAGTTTGTCGCTCCACCATTTACATACGGGTGAAAAAAGGATTGTGACTTATTGGGCAGAAGGTCGTTATTTGCCTGACTCCTTAGCGGAGATTAATCATTTGCTGCGTGACTTTCGCAACAATAAAACATCGGCGATTGATACCGCGCTACTCGACCAATTAACGCTATTACAAACACGCTTAAATGTGCCTTGTGAGTTTCAAATTATTTCGGCTTTTCGCTCGCCCGAAACCAATAAGATGCTTCAAGCTAACTCTAAGGGTGTCGCCAAACATAGTATGCATTTGGAAGGCCGCGCTATTGATATTCGCCTGCCAAAAGTGCCACTCGCGGTATTACATCAACACGCGTTGGCGATGAAAATGGGCGGTGTCGGTTATTATCCTCAATCCGATTTTGTGCATGTTGATTCTGGCAATATCAGACGATGGGGAGCTTAAATCTCGTTATCGGACATCGGACAATAAACGGTGCCATTCTTTTTTGACGACGGCGTAACACTCACAACTTCGCGTTTGTAGCCCAGCACGATTCAATACCGCAATGTGGCCACGACGATAACGAATATAACCCGCTTGTTGTAGCTTGCCTGCGGCTTCGGTAATGCCTTCTCTACGCACACCCAACATATTGGCGATTAACTCTTGCGTCATCACTAATTCGCTGGAAGGAATACGGTCAAGCGTCAACAGTAACCAGCGACATAATTGCTGCTCTATGGAGTGATGACGATTACAGACCGCCGTTTGCATCATTTGGGTCATTAACGCTTGGCTATAACGCAGTAATACCCGTTGCATAAACTCTGCACGTTTAAACTCAGCCAGCAACACACTCGCCTCTAAACGGTAAGCATAACCTGCGGTTTGCACAACGGCTGAACTAATGCTGGTATTGCTGCCCATAAATAACGACACGCCAACAACGCCTTCATTGCCTACGCCCGCCGCTTCTGCCGATGCGCCAGACTCCATGACATAGTGCAGCGAGACTATCGACGTTGTCGGAAAGTAGGCATAACGTAACGGTAAATTTGGCTCATAAATCATCTCACCCAAAGGCATGACAACCAGCTCTAAAGCAGCCGCTAAACGCTCAAAGTCGGCTCGTGGCAATGCCGCCAATAAATGATTTTGGCTTGGACTATGGGGCGATAACATGGCAAATCCTTTGTTGATTATTCATGATGGCTATTCATACTGATTATTAATGTTAGTTGTCCGTACATTCGACACCAATACCGCGATAACCAATGAAGCGTGAGCTTTGATTAAACATCGGTTCGCCACTGATACGAAATTTTTGCTGCGAGTTGTCGGCGTTTACTCGACTGACGATATAATCAAGAAACGGTTGGCGAGCGGCAATCGTTGCTCTTAACACCTCACGTTCAGCTTCGTTCCATCCTGCTTGCCCATCACTGCCTTCAGCTGGCGTGTTATCACCCTGAATACCCAACATTTGTTGAGCCTGTACCGAACCTTTAGTGAATCGTCCCTGTTCGTCTTGCTCCCAATACCAGTCGGCGGCTAGTTCGGTTAGCCGACGAAAACGCGCTTCGCTTTCCCGTAGTTCGGCTGTGCGTTCCAGTACGGTTTGCTCTAGTATTTGGTTATAACTTTCCAATTTTTTGTATAACAGCCGCACTTCTAACATATTGTAAATACGGGTTTTAACTTCAATTAAATCAAAGGGTTTACTAATAAAATCTTTTGCCCCTGCTTGTAAAGCGCGCAACTTATGGGCGGGCTGAGCCGTCAAAACAATGACAGGAAGATAACTATCCATTCCATTGATGGCTAGTTTTTCCATCACTTGAAAGCCGTCCATAATCGGCATTTGTAGGTCGAGCAGAATCAAATCATAATGATGTTGTTGATGCAGCTCGCAAACCTGTTGCGGATTCATCGTCGTAGTCACGTGGTTATACCCTGCATCTTCGAGTAATTGCTCCAGCAAATAGACATTCGACTCTTGATCGTCAACAATCAAAATACGCGCATGAAGAATGTCGGTATGATTAACAGTCATCATGTTTTTTCCTCCGAAGTGGCCACAGGTATAGACGGTGTTGTTATTTTTGCTTGCTTCAAGGCGATATCCAGCGTTGTCATAAACTCGTTGACCTTAATCGGCTTGGTGAGATAGCGAAAAAATCCTGCCTCCAAGCCTTTTTCAATATCCCGAGGCATGGCATTGGCACTCAAGGCAATGACGGGAATATGGGCGGTGGCGGAACTCTCTGCCAGTATTTGTAAGGCTCTTAAACCGCTCATTCCTGGCAAATTAATATCCATGAGAACAATATCAGGCTGCATGGTATGGGCGATTTTAATACCACTGATGCCATCCATTGCGCTCAATAACCGAATCTCTGGCCGCCGTGCGATAATGTCTTCAACTAGCATTAAGTTGGCGGGATTATCTTCAACATACAGTAAGGTATATAACAGGGTATCGTCTTGAGTTGCGGGAGTCGCTTCGGCGACGGTTTCGGCTGCGCTCAAATTAAGTTGTGGCTGACGGGTCAGGCTCAATTCAAACCAAAAGACACTGCCTACGCCGACGATACTGTTAACACCAACAATACCGCCCATCAACTCGACTAGCTGCTTACACACCACCAGACCAATGCCTGTCCCTTCTTCATTGTACGCTTCTTGCCCCAAGCGATTAAACGGCTGAAACAACTGGCTAATTTTTTCAGCCGATAAGCCGTCACCCGTATCTTCGACACTCACCCGAACATGGTCTAGATGGTTGATGTGAGAACTGACGGTAACACGGCCGCCGTCTCGATTATATTTAATGGCATTCGATAGCAGGTTAATGAGCACCTGCTTGAGGCGCGTACGATCCGCTTGCACAAAATGAGGGGTTATAAATTGAGGGAAAGTGACTTGAATACCCCGTTTGGTGGTTTGTGGCTCAACCATCAGCCAGCATTCGTGCATCACTTCTGCGAGAGAAACAGGCTCCATCGACAGCGATAATTTGCCCGACTCAATTAACGCGAGGTCAAGAATTTCGTTAATCAACTCCAATAAATACCAACCTGCTTTCAGGATTTGGTCAATGCTGCGTTTTTGCGTGGCAGTGGGCGGCGGTGAACCGCCATCCATCAGTTGGGTAAAGCCTAAGATCGCGTTGAGCGGTGTGCGTAGTTCGTGGCTCATGCTCGACAAAAAATCGGATTTGGCGAGATTGGCTTTTTCAGCAATAGATTTGGCGTTCTGCAACTCAATATTTTTTTCGTGCAGTACGTCGTCTAGACGTTTACGTTCGGTGACATCACGCGCCGCTGCAAAGACACCTTGCAGCTTGCGGTCACGGTCAAAGAAAGTGGTGGCATTGTAAGAAACGACCGTTTTTTTGCCGTCACGGGCGCAGACTGTCAATTCGTAATCAGTGACTTTTTTCTCGCTTAATACTTGTTTGATGGCTTTTTCGGCGAGTTCTGGGCTGGTAAAGAAACTCTTAAAGGGCGCGCCAATCAGTTCGTCACGGCTACATTCGGTCAACGCTTCCATTTGTTTGTTGACATCGGTGATGATGCCCGACGGGTCTGTGGTCATCAGTGCGTCAATATTCGATTCAATCAGCGAGCGGGTATAAAACTGTTGGTCGCGTAAGCGTTGATCCAGTTTTTTCTGCTCTTCTTCCACCTGTTTACGCGCGGTATTATCCGTACTAATTAACATATAACCAATGATGTGATTATCGGCGGCACGTAATGCCGTCACGGAGACAATGGCAGGAAAACGACCGCCATCTTTACGGATATACGTTAGCTCATAAATATCTTCAATACCGCGTGAGGCTTTAAATGCTAAGGCTTCAAAACCCGGTTGAATGGCTGTTGACAGTTCGGCACTGAGAGCTTCGGCACGGCTAATCACTTCTTGAGGGTCAGAAATATCAGCAGGGGTGATTTGATTGACGACATCGGCGGCGGCATAACCGAGCATTCGCTCTGCCCCGACATTAAAAATTTGAATTACGCCTTTTTCGTCGGTGGCAATACTGGAGAAATAAGCACTTTCAAAAATAGCACGTTGTAACGCCCATGCTTCATTGGCTTTACGCAGTTGTTGATTAGCTTCTTCCTGCACCGCCAATAACCGCTGGGTTTCGGTATGAATGGCATTTTTGAGCTGTTGCTGATTTTGTAAATAAACTAAGTACAAGTATAAAAATGACAGCAGTAGCGCAAACAAGCTTGTCGTTAAAATAATGATAAAAAGTCGGCGCATATCAGAGCTAAACTTGGTCTCGCTTTGTTTTAGCAGCGTTTCTTCTATCGCCACAAAATGGTTCATCTGCAAACGAATATCATCCATCAGCTGTTTACCTTGACCACTACGCACACTCGCTTCTGCCACCGTCATATCACCATGGCGGCGTAACTCAATCACATCCGCCATGTCCACTAACTTGGCAGCGATCAACGGCGCGAGTAGATCCAATTTTTCATTGGCCGTACGATGAGTGCTGTAACGACGCAAGATATTGATACGGCCATTGATCTCACCATGTACGGCAAGATAAGGCTGAAGAAAAGTCTCGTCTCCTGTCAACAAATAGCCTCGTTCGCTCGTTTCTGCATCTGTGAGTGCCGACATTAACGCATTGGCATCATGAATAACCCTCTGCTGTTGGCGACGATAATCGGCTTCTTTTTCGATTTGCCCAAAAAAAGAAAACAGCACGATTAAACCAATCACAATCAGTAAAATTGCGCCGATCAGCGAAATCATTGTTTTATGAAGAAGTTTCATAAGCCTCACAAATCATCATGGCCACACCTTAAATGAGAGCTTCTGCTGTTATCACACGGATACCAACCTATCCACGGAGGTGAACGGCAAAAAAGTGACATGACAAAGCAAATTGACAGTATGCACCATCCCTCTTCTTTAAAGAGGCAACTGTCAGCGGCACTACAAAAATAGTGGGTTGTTATTGAAGTTTTTACTGATTTATTCGCTCTGTCTGTTCGCTAAACCACATACAACCGCTCTACGCTACTTTTTCTTGTTAGCTCCGCGACCTCCAAACCCTCAATAAAAAAATTATTAATCGCTGTGTACGTTACTGCACAGACCCTACGCGCCAATCAGGGCACTTTGTAAATGACGAAAACACACATCAACAAAGCTCTTCTGACTAAGAGCGCGCTGTTTTAGCGTTGAAGATGGAACATTTTTGCTAATCGCTTATTAGCAAAAACCTAATACTGACACTGAGGTTTTTATGAATAATTTCAAACGCGCCATTCCCTTAATGATGTTATGTGCTTTGCCCATTCTTGCTCAAAACAGTGTTGCTGCTGACCAAGCATATATGAATAAAAGCTCTTTCTATCTAGGTGGTGGTATCGGCTATAGCCGCATGAACGGTGAAGACTTTACCAATACCAATGGTGATTTATCCAAAAGTAAAACCGCTTGGAAAGCCATTGTTGGCGCAAAACTGAACGACTCATTGGCGATGGAAGCACAATATTTAGATTTTGGCGCAGCAAACCGAAATAGTGACCGTATTCAAGCCACAGGTTGGACAGCGGGTGTGGTGCTTGATTTCTTCAAAAATGCACCTATTGCCCCTTATGCCAAAGTCGGTGCTTTATTTTGGGAAACCGATAATCGCTTTAATGGCATCAGCATGAATCAAGATGGTACTGATGTGACGGGTGGTCTAGGTTTGCGTTTTGCGGTTGGCGATCACTTAACAGTTCGTACCGAATACGAACGCTTCATGATGGACAAAACCGATATTGATTCGTTGTCGGTCAACCTTCAATACAACTTCTTCTAAGAATAATTAATTCAAACCACCACTCGGCTCATTGAAAAAACATGAGCGTTCTACAAACCACAGGATGAATGTTATGGATACCAAAGAACTGCACAAGCAAAAACTGCAAGCTCAATTAGATGGCTGGAAAGCAGATATTGCTAAATTGAAAGCAAAAGCAACCGCTGAAGCGGCTGACGCACAAATTGCCATGCAAAAGCAATTTGAAGTGTTAGAAGCCAACATCGAAGAAGGTCAAGCAAAAATCACTGAACTTGCTGAAGCCAGTGAAGAAGCTTGGGAATCCGTGAAACACGGTGTGGAGTCCGCTTGGACTTCTTTAAAAACCGCTGTCACTGATGCGATGTCTAAATTCAAAAGCTAGTCATTCGCTCAACATGAGTAAGCCCGTCAGTCATTGGTTGGCTTGCTCATACTCACAGAAGGAGAACGGAAATGCTTGAAACCTTAGCCATCGTTTTGGTGATTTTATGGATATTAGGTTATGTCACTTCATACACACTGGGTGGTTTTATTCATCTGCTGTTAGTCATCGCTGTGATCATGATTCTCATCCGCGTTATTCAAGGTCGGCGGCTGTAAGACCTTAAAAATTTCTAGTGCCACACGGCGTAGAAAGTTCGCTGCCATTCGTAATGCCAGTTTTGATCAACCATTGACGGCTTTTACTTTAACAGGGGTGATAACTGCCAATTCAAGACTGACGTAAAAAGCGCAATTTCACTCTCAATATTGCGTTTTTTATCATAAAAAAACTTACACAGGATGTTCAATATGAACAAATTAGATATTCAATTCGGATTTATCTCGCGACTCATGATTCTCATGTTTAGCGTGTTAGCCGCAGGGTGCGGAGGTCAAGATCCTATCTTTGGCGGTAGTGGTAAGCTAGCTTCATTAGCGCCCACCGTCACCGCGACCACCCCACTTGCAACAACCCCTATGGCCACCGATGTGGCCATTAACAGTAAAGTCACCGCGACATTTAGCAAAGAAATTGCGCCTGCAACCGTCAACAACACCAGCTTTACCATTGCTTGTCCCGCAGGCAACGCGATTGCGGGTACTGTTAGTTATGTCGCGGGTAGTCGGGTAGCTAGTTTTGCACCTACAGCTCCCCTTCCTGCCAATACTATTTGTACGGCAACCATCGCAACAACGGTAAAAGACACCACAGGTCTGAGCTTGGTCAATCCATTTATTTGGACATTTATGACCGGTGCTGCTCCTGATGTTACACGGCCAACAATCACCTTAAAAGTGCCTGCGGCAGGTGCGGTGAATGTGGCTTTTAATGCTCAGTTGACCGCGACATTTAGTGAAGATATGGATGCTGCCAGCATCAATACCAACACTTTGCTGTTACAGGGTCCTGGTGCAAGTATTATCACGGGCACAGTGACGTATGCGGCGGGTTCGAGAACGGCAACTTTTAGCCCAACGACACCTTTAGCGGCAAGCACTTTATATACCGCAACGGCAACGACTGGCGTAAAAGACTTAGCAGGTAATACACTGGCAAGTAATAATGTTTGGACGTTTACCACTAGCGTAGCACCAGACGTTACTCGCCCAACCGTGACGCTAAAAACACCTGATGCAGGTGAAACTAATGTCGCCATTAACTCGAAAGTGTTAATCACGTTTAGTGAGAGCATGGATCCGACGACAATGACCACCGCCAACATTTTGGTAAAAAATGCAGGCGCGGATATCGCAGGTACAGTCACTTATGCTGTAGGCGCAAAAACAGCGACTTTTATTCCCTCCACCCCATCAACACTGCCACCAACAACGTTGTTGACGGTGACGGTGAATACGGGTGCTAAAGATTTAGCGGGCAATGCCTTAGCGGGTGATGTTGCTCTTTTACCTGCTGCAAGTGATGCCGTTTGGACGTTTACCACAGGCTTAACTCCTGACACCACCTTACCGACAGTAACACTCAAAGTGCCTGCTGCGGGTTTAACAGGTGTTAGCGTAAACTCCATGATTACGGCAACGTTTAGTGAAGATATGGATCCTCTCTTTATTAGAGAAAGTACATTCACTTTAAAAAATGGTGCAACATCGGTGACTGGCATTGTCAGCTATGCCGTTGGTGCTAGAACTGCCATTTTCATTCCTACCACACCGACAACCTTAGACTTCAATACGGTTTATACCGCGACATTGACCACAGGTGCGCGTGATTTGGCGGGTAATCCTTTAGCAGGAAACTTAGCAACACCTACTGTGGCCGCTAATGCGTCATGGACTTTTACGACAGGTGCCGCTCCAGACATTACACCACCGACAGTGACTCTCAAAGTTCCTGCCGCAGGTGCAGTAAATGTGGCTCCTAATGCCAATATTATTGCGACCTTTAGTGAAGATATGGATCCATTGACGATTAACAGTAACACCATCATTGTTCAAGGTTCTGATTCTTCCATCATCACAGGCACTGTGACTTACGCCGTTGGCGCAAAAACTGTGACCTTTAATCCGACTGCTCCTGCGACATTGGCAACAGGTAGTTTATATACCGTGGTTGTCACTACAGGTGCTAAAGATTTAGCGGGTAATGCGTTAACGAACAATGCAACTTGGACTTTTTCTACCATAGCCACGCCTGATACCACTGCTCCGACAGTAACATTAAAAGTGCCAGCCTCAGCTGCCACTGGTGTTGCTTTTAACACCATCGTCACCGCCACGTTTAGTGAAGATATGGATCCCGCAACATTGGATGGTTCAACATTCACTCTCAAAGCAGGTGTAACCAACGTTGTTGGTACAGTGACTTATGCCGTTGGTGCAAGAACAGCAACCTTTACCCCCACCTCACCCGCAACATTAGCAGCCAGTACCTTATATACAGCGACTATTACCACAGGCGCAAAAGATTTGGCTGCTAATGCAGTCGCTAATACCGCATGGACATTTACGACAGGCGCGACACCTGATATCACTCCACCAACAGTCACTAATAAAGTGCCTGCTGCCAATGCGATCAATGTCGCTACCAACGCAAATGTTGTTGCAACCTTTAGTGAAGATATGGATCCATTAACGATTACTAATAATACGGTTATCGTTCAAGGTCCAGGTTCATCCATTATTGCAGGTACCGTGACTTACTCTGTAGGCGCGCAAACCGCGACGTTTAATCCAGCATCACCTTTACCGACAGGTAATTTATTTACCGTTATTGTCACCACAGGTGCGAAGGATTTAGCAGGTAATGCCTTAACCAATAATGCGGTGTGGACATTCTCTACAGGTGCTACGCCCGATACCACACGTCCAACAGTGACCCTCAAAGCCCCTGCGGATGGTGCAACAGGTGTTGCCTTTAACCAACAAGTGATTGCGACGTTTAGTGAAGATATGGATCCTGCCACCATGGTTGCTGCCAACTTTACCGTCAAAGGTTCAGGTGGTGTTGCTGTTGCGGGTAGTGTTGCCTACGCAGTTGGTGCACGGACGATTACCTTCACACCAAACAGTAATCTTGCTGCTAGTACCTTGTTTACCGCTACGGTGACAACAGGTGCTCAAGACTTAGCGGGCAATGCTTTAGCAGGTAATATTGCTACTTTACCCGCCGCAAGTAGTGCCGTTTGGACATTCACTACCAGTGCAGCCCCTGATACTACTAGACCAACAATCACCTTGAAAGTGCCTGCGGCCAATGCTGTTGCCGTGCCACTAAACTCAAAAGTGATTGTGACTTTTAGTGAAAATATGGATCCATTGACGGTTGATGACAACAGTGTCCTGTTACAAGGTCCTGGTGCCAACGCCATCATCGGTACAGTGAGTTATGCAGTGGGCGCAAAAACAGCGACATTTACACCAACGACACCTGCAACTTTAGCGGCGAATACCTTGTACACCGCAACAGTAACCACCAGTGCCAAAGACTTAGCGGGTAATTCCTTGCTGAAAAATACCGTTTGGACGTTTACAACAGGCGCAGGCCCAGATGTAACTCCTCCAACAGTAGTCAGTGTGAATCCATTAAATTTTGCCAGTGGTGTTTGTTTGCAAAAAACCATCAATGCAACATTTAGTGAAGCGATTGATCCACTCACTTTGTCAACAGCCTCCGTGCAGTTAAAAACCAGTGGTGGTGTTGCGACCAACGGCTCAGTAACGTATGACGTGCTTAACAACGTCACTACTTTAACACCGTCTAGTGATTTGTTGCCTAACACCAGTTACACCGCAACCATCACCACCGCTGTTAAAGACCTTGCTAACAATGCTCTGGCTACTAACAAGGTTTGGACTTTTACCACGGGCACTCAAGCCTGTGCGCAAGTGGTTGATCTGGGTACAGCCGCACCTTTTGGTAATTTAGGTGGCGGTGCTGGCACTACTAACCAAGGCACATTAACGGTTATCGGTGGTGATTTGGGTAGTACCGCGGTTTCTGCTTCCGCAGTGACAGGTTTCCACGATACCGCTAATGACATCTACACCGAAACGGGTTCGAACCAAGGTTTTGTCAACGGCAAAATCTACACCTGTACCGTTTCTACTACAGGGCCAACGGCTGCTGCTGTTAATCCTGTGGCATGTAGTGTTGCTACACAAGCAAAAGCGGACGCGGTTACTGCGTTTAACAAGCTTGCTCCAGGTTTAATGCCTGGTGGTACAGATCCAGGTGCAGGTCAATTAGGTGGTCTGACTTTAGCTCCAGGTATTTATCAAGCAGCAGGTGGATCATTCCAAATTAATGGTTCTGATCTAACTTTGGATGCTCAAGGTGATGCCAATGCCGTTTGGGTTTTCCAAACAGCCTCGACGTTAACTGTGGGTGGGCCTGGTGCGCCGCGCAGCATTATTCTCATCAATGGCGCTCAACCTAAAAACATCTTCTGGCATATCGGTACATCAGCGACGATTAATGCCGCAGGTGGTGGCACGATGGTCGGTACGATTCTCGCGAGTTCAGGGGTCTCCTTCTCTACAGCGGGCAATGTTGCGATTGTGACATTAAACGGTAGAGCGGCTGGCCTTAATGCTTCTGTAACCATGACTAACACCGTCATTAACGTACCTGCGCCATAAGGCTTGGAGAATAGTATGAAAATCATGAAATTAGGTACGCAAGGACTTATCGCTCTTGCCATCCTCTCTTGTACGCAGGTGTCTGCTAGTGAGCCAGGCTGGTACGGTGGCTTTAATTTGGGTAAGTCGAATGCCACTATTGACGATGAACGTATTGTCAATGACCTGCTCTCTCAAGGCTTTACTCAAGCACAAATAGCAGATGACGCTAAAGATAACGGTTGGAAGTTGTTTGCGGGTTATCAAGTCAATAAGAACCTTGCTTTTGAAGGGGGTTACTTTGACTTAGGGGAATATGGTTTTACCGCCACTACCCTGCCCGCTGGCACGCTCAATGGCAATGTGCGCTTCAAAGGGTTGAATCTTGATGTCGTTGGTATTTTACCGCTGACGGAAAAGTTTTCTGCCTTTGCTCGTGCGGGCTTAAACGCAGCCAAAGCCAATAGTTCTTTTAATGGTACAGGTTTAGTCAATGTACTAGACCCCAACCATAACGAACGCGACATCAACTATAAAGTCGGTGTCGGCTTAGAGTACGCCTTTACTCAGTCATTGAGTATGCGTGCCGAAGCCGAGCGTTATCGCGTAAACGATACACTGAACAATCGTGGTGATGTCGATTTAATCTCACTGGGCTTGGTGTATCGCTTTAACAAAGCAGCACCCGTTCAGGAACCAAAGCAAGCTCCTGTTGTCGTAGAACCAGAAGTGGTACCTGCGGTTGTTGTTGTGCCCGAGGTTCAAGCAACACAGGAATACTGTAGTGTTCTTGATATGGAGTTTGAAATTGACAAAGACACCATTCAGCGCGAAGAAAAAGAGCGGATTAACACCCTAGGCACTTTCTTAACGAAATATCCTGAAACTACCGCTGTCATTGAAGGACACAGTGACAACGTCGGTGATAGTCAATACAACATGCAGTTGTCGTTACGCCGCGCACAAAGTGTCGTTGCTTACCTTGTTGATACCGTTCGTATCGCCCCTAACCGACTCAGCGCAGTGGGTTATGGCGATACCCGTCCGTTATCTGACAATCAAAGTGAAGACGGCAAACGCATGAATCGTCGCATTAATGCCGTGATTGCTTGCGCCACCGACATTGAAGGTCTAACCGTTGCTCCCACCCGAGTGACCATGGCCATGAACATGGAGTTTGATGTCAATAAGGATGAGGTCAAACCTGAGTTTGCTAGTGAACTGCGTAAAGTAGCTAACTTCCTCAGAGCCAATCCCACCACCACGGCCACAGTCGAAGGTCATACAGGTAATGTGCAAGCAACGCCTGAGATAGCCATGGCGATATCGCAACGTCGTGCCGAAAATGTTGTCAATTATCTAGTTGATAATCATGGTATTGCCCGTTCTCGTTTGACTGCCGAAGGTTTTGGTCGTACTCGACGCACGGCTTACAACGCCACGGCCGAGGGGCAGCAGGAAAATCGTCGCGTCAATATCATCATCAACTACGCCAAAAAACCTAAGTAACAACCTGATGTGTCTTCGATAATTCTGTCGAAGACACGCCCGTTACTTGTTATAAATAGAGAAAAAACCATGAAAACACTTATTTTAATACCTGTTGTCGCCGCTTTAATGTTTGCGGGCTGCGCCAATCAACCAAAAACCTTTGGCGACCAATTGAATACCCGTGGCGACCAAGCCAGTTCCATTGGCAAACAATGGAACAACAGCAACGAAGATGCCGCTAAAGGTGACAAAATGATCCAAAAAGGTCAAACCCTGATTGATAGTGGCAAAAGTGATCAAGCCAAAGGCGAACAAATGATGGAAGATGGTCGCCGCCAAGTGGAAAACAGCAAACAAAAAATGCTCAATTCCGAAGCCGATTATCAGAAAATGCGTGAAACACCGATTGCTGCACCTGTTGCTAAATAAACAGCGTGGCTTGAAGCATCCCCCTTTGGCAAAGGGGGATTGAGGGGATTTTATCGGCATCACATCTCCCCTAACCCCTCTTTATCAAAGAGGGGAACTTCAACTTTTTAGCGACCGCCATTAAAACGTCAACAGACCCTAATAAAAACAAACGATTATTTGCCCCGCTATCATTTCTGCTTTTAAGTCAATCAAACATCTTCCCCTCAAAATCAGGTTACAATAGTGCCCTTCACCCGTTATCTAGCTAAGGCACTGTCTATGAGTATCAATTGGTTTCCCGGTCACATGAATAAGGCCATCCGCGAGATCAAAGAACTGTTGCCGAAAGTCGATATTATTATTGAAGTGGTCGATGCGCGCATTCCGTTTAGCAGTGCTAATCCTGTTATTGAAGCATTTCGCGGCAATAAACCGTGCATCAAACTACTGAATAAAAGTGACCTTGCAGACCCTGTTGTCACCGAACAATGGCTAGCCTATTGGCAACAACAGCAAGGCGTAAAAGCGATTGCTGTGACCTCGCAACGGCCTGAGCAAATTAAAGCCTTAGTCGGTTTATGTAAAAATATTTTACATGGCAAAGAAAACGCGTTAGGCAATCTCACCGCCATGATTACAGGTATTCCCAACGTCGGTAAATCGACGATTATCAATATCTTAGCGGGCAAAATGATTGCCAAAACAGGTAACGAACCCGCTATTACCAAAGGTCAACAGTGTATTAACTTACACAATGGCTTGTTGCTCTACGATACACCCGGCATTTTGTGGCCAAAAATTGAAAACGTACAAAGCGGCTATCGCCTCGCTGCTACAGGAGCAATCAAAGAAACGGCTATGAATAATGAAGATGTCGCTGTTTTTGCCGTCGGTTACTTTCTAAAAACCTATCCTGAACTGTTAAAACAACGCTTTAAATTAGATGTTTTGCCTGAAACCGAAGTCGAGTTTTTAGATATTGTCGGTAAACAACGAGGCTGTCTAGGCGGCGGCGGCCATGTCGATTTTCATAAAATTGCTAATATCGTCTTGCAAGAATTTAGAAATATCGTCATTGGCAGAATCAGCATGGAAACACCCGAAGATATTGAACGGGAAATGATTATTGTCCAGCAGCTACGCGAAGAAAAACTAGCCCTGCAAGAGTTAAGCAAAAAGCAGCGGAAAAAAGAGTTTAATACGCGCAATCGTTAAGACTTAGGCTTAAATCCCCCCACCCCCTTTCACTAAAGGGGGAGTTACATTCCCCTCTTTAGTAAAGAGGGGCTAGGGGAGATTTCACAACAAAGACCGTTCCACCATATTCGCAAACTCCGCAATTAATGTTTGCCGACTGACTAGCGGCGAAGGCTTGCTGATATAACGCAGTAAGGTAAACAAAATACTATTGGTGAGAATATAAAGCCGCGCAGGCAGATCACCCGTGTTAGGGCTAATGCGAGTCGGTTGTTGTAATAAATAAACACTCAACACCGACAGCATTTTTTGCTCTAAAACATCCATGCCACTGACAAAATCCAATTGCGACCAATTACGCACCACCTGCAAATACAAACCGTTATCTGCCTCCAAAAAATCCCAAACATCATTCAATAACGTCGTCACCCATACCGACAAGGTAAAAGGCTCTTTCGTCAGCGATTGTTTCTCCACTAAAGTGATGAGTTTTTCAACGATACGCTCAAGCACCGCTTCATATAAATCTTCTTTATTATCAAAATATTGGTACAACGAACCGATACTAATGCCGACTTCATCAGTAATACGTGCCGTCGTTGCCGCCGCCAATCCGTGTTTAGCAATGACGATCGCCGTCGCATCTATAATGCTTTCGACCAATAAACGAGAACGCTCTTGCTTGGGAATTTTACGCATGAAATTTTTCTCAAAAATGCGAGTTGAATGTGAGTAATTAATCGCATTATAGTGGTTTTACGGATTTAAAAACTCAGGACTTACACGTCGCACCGCGATTTGCGCGTTTTGTGAGCATAAAGCCGCCTAAAGCGGCTGAAATGCGAACAAATAAGCGATAACCGCGTAAGTCCTAAACTGAACGAGCCATCACTATGCGCGATTTATTTTGGGCGAGAAAAGAATTAGCCACCTTAGACCCCGTGCGCGATGCCCGTCGCTATGCACAAATCACTTTTGAAACCCGTTTTGGCCAACCGATGTTTATTCACGCACTGTTTTCCGCCGCCTTTGCCTTTAACATGGGCGACCCCAAAATTGCGGCCGTGCTGTATCGTGATGGTTCAGGCACCATTATTAAACATACGCGCCAACGTAATTTTGAAACCTTAGTGTTTTTTGGTTTGATTTATAAGCATGGTGATGATGCCGAAGGTCAAAAAATTATTGCCAAAATGAGCAATATTCACAAACACTTTAACATCAGTAACGATTTGTTTTTATACACCTTATCGACTTTGGCTTGTTTACCACGACGTATTTCCGATCGCTTTGCGGGTGAACACGGTTTAACGAAAGATGAATTAGAGTCGCAATTTCAATTATGGCGACGTGTTGGCGAGTTAATGGGCATTAAAGAGATTCCCGCCAGCCAAGATGCGTTTTTAGCATGGATGATTGACTATGAACGTCGTCATTTTAGCCCGACGCCTGCCGCTACAATGGTGATTGCCGCACTCGCTCAGGAATGGGCAGAATATTGGTATCCCAAACCCTTACAAGCATGGGGTGAAGGTTTATTTTATGCCTTAATCGACCCCGAATTACGCACACAACTGAATTTACGCGAGCCTTCGGAAGCACAAACGTTAGCGGCAAAAGTTGCAGTGAGAAGTATTATTCGTGGCGTGAGATTGTTGCCTGACCCTGCGGAGCGGAGTTTGGTTGAGCACTTTGGGAAAGAGTTGAAGACTCATTAATTTTTAATATCTTAGCTTGGTTTTACGGCTTTCCTTCGATCTACCCTCGCACGTAATGGACGATCGGTAGCGGCCAGTGTTGCCCCATTCAATTCGCCAAACGGCTCACGACGAGTGCGTAAACGTCGATCTTCATGGTGAATATAATGACACTTACAAGGTTGCATATCGCACGTTGCCAACGGTAATGTCGGGGCTTCGTGCGGTAATAAGCTTTTGTCCAATAACTGTTGAATCCCCGCACAAACTTTATTATCACCCTGCACAGTCACACAATGGTATTTGCCGTGAGTTGGGGCAACGGGATGTTTTTTGACAGGATGATGCTTTTGGCTAGTCGTATGAGCATGCTGCCGCCACCAAGAAAAAATTGCCCCCGAAACAGCCAAAACGACCAACGCAAAAATAATCCAGCCCATCACACACTTCCTTTAACACGAGAAACACCATTCTCTCGCCTTTTATCAGGATAGTTGACATGAATTATGAATCAAGAAAGAAGGGGCATATTTTCGTTATTTAGCAGTGTATAGTGACAATCCTCTGTAGAAGAAAAAATACCACCTGAAGTCACTTAAATAATTGTCTGAGCAATAAAACACACTATATTATACGAACTATTTCTAAGTCCTGCTGACGTCGAAAAACAGCAAAAATTCGCATAGTCAGGTGTCCGTATTGATAGCGACAGATCAAATAAATAAAATAAAAGAGGTAAAGAATGATAGAACGCATTGGCAAATATCATATTGATAGCATTCTAGGTCGTGGGACAATGGGTATTGTCTATAAAGCCACTGATGAAGTGACTCAGCGCACTGTCGCCATCAAAGCCATTCATCCCCATCTTTTAGCGAACAAGGCAGGCGCAGAACTGGGCAGGCGTCTGAAGGCAGATGCGAACGCGGCCACACGCCGACACCATGAAAACATTGTTGATATTTATGAGGCTGGGCAGGAATTAGACCTTTTATATATTGTCATGGAGTATGTCAAAGGTTATGAGCTTGACCGCCTAGTAAAGTCACTCACCCCCCTGCCGCTGGAATGTATCACCGATTTTTTCTTGGGCATTTGTGAGGGATTGGCCTATGCTCATCAACAAGGTATTGTCCATCGCAATCTTAAATCCACCAACATCATTATTTCAGAAGATGACACCGTCAAAATAACCAACTTTGGCATTGCCAACCTTGAAAACACTGACCAAACATCATCGTATATGGCACCCGAACAATATGCTGGTTTGGCGGGTGACTGTCGTGCTGACATTTATGCCTTGGGTATTATTACCTTTGAGTTAATGACCCTATGCGAAGACTTTCCGCCAATTTTGTGTCAATACTCCGTCACTTGCACACCTGCCGCCAAGCAAACTAATAAAATTGACCCCACGATAAAACTACCGCAATCACTGACCAAATTTATAGATACCTGTATTAATCCCGATGCCAATCGCCGCTATAACAACATGACGGAAGTCATTGAAGCCTACCAAGCGGCCATCAACGTCATTAATAGCAATACCAAGCCGCGAACGGCTAACACTGCACGAAACTCAGCGGCGCAACCTGTCCCTACTACTGCGTCCAGCTTTGACTTTGAATTGGATGTCGATTTTTTAGAAACCATCAGGCAAAAAACAGGGATGGTAAATGATGCGCCAGTAGTTGCCACCGTTAAAGCGGCTCCTGCCCCAGAGCCTGAGATTACTCATGAAGACGAAGAGTCATCGACAACATTAGAGTTGATACGCGCATTAAAGAATATCCATCCCGTCCTTAATCATGATTGGATGGAAAGTGTTCCACGCCTATTAAAGCAACTTGATGAAGGCACGCGTCGCCTTTGCTATAAGAACATTCTTGCGCCTAAAGGCATAAGTTTGACGAGTACGGGTAAATTTATCTTTACTAGCCAACGCAATCTCACTAATGCCAAAAAAACGATAACGTCTCGGCCTCTCAATACCTTGACCGACGAATTGCTGCGTGTCGTCAACGCCATCGGTAAAACACGCAATATTTTACTGATTTGCGACGCTCTTGAAGCAGGATTCAAGCAGATTAATGACATCGACAGCAAAGACAACTTGGTTCAACAAAAGGAAAAAATCCTGTTAACAGAGTCATTTTTATATGACTTCGCGGCAGCACTACGGCAACACGATTTTGATGTCCCTGAAAATCGGCGTGGCCTGACGCCAGACATCATCAAAACCTATATTATTGAAGTCTATATTAAACAAAAAATCCTCAACTATGGCTTTAGTCCTCTCCCTTTACGTGCGTTAAAAAAAGACCGCAATCCATTTGTTAAAACCGAGCTTTTTGAGGCGGCCAAAACGCATCGTCTCAGCATTATAGACACAGAGCGCTATTTCTTTTTCATAGCCGAAAACCCTAAAGCAAACTTAGACCCTTATTCCGTTCGACGCTTTTTAACAGAAGACACGTCCATGGGCGGACGGGCGGCTTATTTTAATGTGATTGCGGTTGATCGCACCGAACTGACCAGCACGCACTACCAAGAAAAAATACACGTGGACATCTCCAACATGGCCACCCCGCAACGGCAAATCAATAGCGAGATTATCCAGTTAGTTGATCGTTTAGAACATACTCAGGTGTCACATTTATTACCGTTACTGATGAAGCCTCTAGAAGCGGAAGGTGCAGGCTTGCAAACTGTCATAGAAGATCGCTTACGTGATTACGAACGTAATCTGTGCCTAATGGTACTCAACAAAGTCACTCGATGTCTGAAAGAAAAAGCAAAATCCGCCGATGATTATGAGTTTTTGTTTGTTAGCCTGAAGTCATTTTTGATTGAGTCATTAAGTGATATACACGATTTTTATTATCAGAGTCCTACGCGCTGGAGCAGTAAAAGCCAAGAACTCGAATTTAAAGTGATTGCTTATATACGACTACTCGAAAAGCGTAAAAGCAGCGTTTTTAATAGCGATAGTGAAGCGGTATTAGCGATGGGGGATCAAGTTAACTATCGTAAGCCAATGGATGAGCTGATCCAGACAGTCAATAAGACCATACCCATTATTCAAAATCTTAAAACCACCTTACTAGAAGCAAAGCGTCAGGATGCCGAGCGTACCCCAGCACAGAAATCATGGGATACTTTTTTAAGCCGAAAACGGCTTGAGCCTAAAGAAGTTCAACAATCCCTTGAGCAAGCACTTCAAGAAGGCTATCAGGCTATTGTCAACATTCCTAAACGTTACCCCAAAATCACTATTTACTTAGAGTTTGAAGGACTCATTAGCGTCGATGAAAGCGTGCGTCACTACGCTCTACCTAGGGGTGAGGAAGGTCTTTCATTATTACCTATGCTGATTAGACTGCCTGAAGATACCCGCGAATTTGATATTTTTGCGGTTAAAGAGTTATTCAAGCCCACGCTCTTTCGTCCGCTGGGTGATCGACTGCTTGACGCGGATGACAACCCTGACGATCTGTAAACGGAGAGGTGCTTATTCATTTTCAGCGGCCAGCGCGTACACAGTTGTATGCGCGCTTTAAGGTGGATGATGCTGAGTTAACGGCGATTCGGAGCTTGTTAATGACGCAATCTAAATTTGATCGGGTGTATCGTGTTGAGCTATGTGATCTGCAAGGCAAGGTCTATGCTGTTTGTGAGAAAACGGTGCATATTCGTGTCAGTACAGTTCATTAATCCTCTCTAACGCGCACGTTATCAGATACCCGACCATCAGGCTGAACAATGACCACTTCACCCGCCGCTAAACCCTCGACAATCTCGGCTTGAACACCATTACGATGTCCTAATTTTACTTGACGCAATACCGCTTTACCGTCTTTAACGACAAATACAGACCAGTGATTGGCTTGTCGAAATAGACTGGCGGCAGAGGTTTGTAAAACCTTATCGTTTTGCCAAAGTAAAAATCGAGCCTCCAAACGATAGCCATCACCTAGCCGTGTCCATGCTTCGGTAGGGGACGTAATGTCTACTACCACCGTCACGCGCTGCTCGTCCACACCCAATGCCGACACACGGGTAAAACCCACAGGTTCAATGCGCCGAATCACGCCGTTAAGCGTTTCTCCACCCCAACGTTCAAGCAACACCTTCATACTCGGTTGTAATTGCACCGCATCCGAACTCAGCACATCAACCACCACTTCTAATGCCGCAGGATCGCCCACTTCCAACACGGGTGAACCTGCAACAATCACCCCTTCACTATCACGCAACACCCGAAGAATAGAACCTGTGGCAGGAGACTTCAGTGACAATGCCGCCTGAGATAACGCGCCACGATTACCAGAAAATTGCAGCGTAGTACGTGCGGCTTGCAGTTCATGACGGGCAACATCCTCCGCAAAATGCGCTGAGCGTAAGGTGGCATCCGCACGGAGATTCGCGGCTTTGGCAATCGCCAGTTGTTGCGAAGTGACTGCGCCAGAAGCAACCAGTTTTTGCAAACGGTCTAAGTCGTTTTTAGCCAGTGTGGCATCGCTCCGGGCAGAATTAATGTTTTCTGCGGCCACAGAAAGCCCTGCGCTGGCGGCCTCGACACGCGCTTGCGCTTCAGCACGGCGACGGTCATCAAGTGCTTCGACACGCAGAGGTTCTAATGTTGCTAGCACTTGTTCCGTTGTCACGGCATCACCTACTCGCGCAGTGACTCGCCGTAGATAACCAGAAATGGGTGCAGACAACACAAAACGATCACGGACGCGGGCACGAGCCTCTTCCTCCAAAGTCACCAACAACGGAGCGACTTCGACTTTAGCCGTTTCAACGCGCACGGGCGCAGGAATTAAACTCCACACCAGTATGACGGCCAAAAACAAGACAATCGCCGTCCAAATAAAAAAACGCGGTGATTTAGGCATATTCATAACCACTCCTCAAACTGCCCACTTTTCCCTGTAAAAAAAGGCCTGCTATCTGCTGTTGACTATGCACTTTTTAATACTCCCACCATATCTAATGCGCCAATTTTCCACCACGCCACAGCACCTGATACCATCGCTGACAACAGCACAATGCCCGTCGAAAAAGCAATGTTATATGCACTCACGATTAACGGGATTCGGTATAAATCCGTTTCTAAACTGCTCGACATAAATTGACACAAGCCCAGCCCAAAGAGGACACCTAATGGCAACGAAAACAGCGTCAGTGTCGCTAACTCACCCAATAAAATATAAGCGGCTTCATTTCGGGTATAACCCAACACCCGCAGACTGGCGAGTTCACGACTACGCTCAGTCAAGGCCATACGGACGGTGTTATAGACTACGCCGAAAGCAATCACTGCGCCGAGGATGGCGTTAATCAAGGTAAACGTGAGCAATACCCGTTGCATGGTTTCGTTAAAACTGTCGATAAGAGTGTGACGTAGGTTAACCGCTGCCACTGCGGGCATGTCTCGCAGTTTTTGGTAAATGGTGGTTGCCTGCTGTTCATCAATAGCCAGTAATGCACGATTAATGGCTGAGCCTTGACGCATCAAGCGATTCAGTGCCTCTTGACGTAAATAAACGCCCATTCCCATGTATTGTTGTGACAAGGCGGCAACTCGTATTTCGCGGATGGGTCTCGCGCCTTCTAATACTTCGACGCTCAGCGTATCACCAATACCCACACCGAGTTTACGCGCCAAATGTTCATTCACTAACAAACCATCTTCTGGCAAGGTTAACGGTTTTAGCTGTAAATCTAATACCTGTTGCAATCGTCGTTGATCGGGCAAGCCCTGTAAACTGGTGCGGTAATGATGATGACCAAAACGTAATTTTACCGCGACGCTGCGCTGCCCTTCTGCATACAACACGCCTGACATAGCGCGTAAGCTCGATAAGGCGCGTTCGGGCTGTGTTTGATTGAATACGATTTCTACATCTTGGCGCATGGTTTTTTGAAACTGGATAAACATCATTTGTTTAACCGCATCTTGTTGAAAATTACCAACCATCATAATCGCCACCGCTAAGGCCATACCCGTAACCGCCAATAATGCCCGTGCAGGTTTGCGTGACCAATGACGTAAAATCATACGTTCGGGCGCACCCAACCACCGCCGAAAACCGATGTTTTCTAGCCATGTCAGACGATAATTTTCGGGGGGTTCAGGACGCATTGACTCAGCAGGCGGCATGGTCGCCGCCGACAATACCGCACGGGCTGTTCCCGCCATGGTGACTAATAGCGTCAACAAGGCAACAGGTACTAACCACGGGGTATTGATGTTGTAGATTAAGGTCGGAAACCGATAATACTGGGTGTACATCTCCGTCATGCTGTGGCCAAGCCACATACCAAGGGCAAAACCACCGACAATTCCCAACGTCGTGATGACTAAAATCGACTGCGCGTAATGGAGTGCCACATCACGATTGCTATAACCAAATGCTTTTAGCAGCGCGATAATGGGTCGCTGATGACTCACCATCCTTGTGACCACGACATTGAGCAAAAAAGAGGCCACCGATAAAAAAATGACGGGAAATAACCACGCCATCGTCTGTAACTGTGCAAACTCTTCGGTAAGAAAGGTATTCGACAGTTGTTCATTACGACCAATGACTCCTGTACCGCCCCAACGTGCTAACAGCAAATCTAAACGTTGAATGACTAAGGCTTGCGATGCATTGGGCTGCAACTGCACAACTAAACCATTAAAAGCACCATCCAAATTAAACGCTTTAGCTAAGGGTTTGCGCGCCATCCACAACACGCCATAGTGTTTATAGTCGGGCATCATCGCACCCGCCGCAATTTGATAGACAAATTCTGGCGAAATAGCAATTCCTGTGACATGTAATAACCGCTGCCGCCCATTTAAGACAGCGGTCACTGTTGAACCTCGTTGTAAATGATGCGCCTCAGCAAACGCATCACTAATCAGCACTTCGTTTTCTTGCCAACTGCTTGGCATCTGTCCTTGGATGAGTTGCAGCCTATTAAGTTGTTGTCGGCCATTATCTGGCAAAGATACCAGTTGTCCGGTCACGGGGTCGCTAAATCCTGCCACCGTCAGACTCACGGGGGCGGTAATACGTGTTTCTACCTCCGCCACTTCAGGCCATAAAGCGATTGGTGCAGCAACTGCTTCGGGCGCACGGGTTAAGCTGGCAAATAAGTGGGCAAAATGCGTCTCACGATAAAAACTATCACGCGTCTGTTGCAGCGAGTCATAGGTCGAAACACTCATGACGCAAACACCCACGCCCGCGACAATCACCAGTAAAATAGCCAACGCTTGGCCTCGCATTTGCCACAGTTCGCGCAATAATTTTCGGTGCAATACGCGCATGGCTACCACCGAATATCTTTAGGTGATTTTGGCGTAGCGTTAATACGCACCTCGCTAATACGACCATCCGACAGCAACATCACCCGATCAGCCATATCGGCAATGGCGGCGTTATGGGTAATCACGGCAGTTGTTGTACCGAGCTGGCGATTCACCCTTTGTAAGGCTTCAAGCACAATCTGACCCGTTTCTGAATCCAGTGCGCCTGTTGGTTCGTCGCATAATAAGACTTGCGGCTGTTTGGCAATGGCACGCGCAATCGCGACTCGCTGTTGTTGGCCGCCAGAAAGCTGCGCGGGAAAATGGTCGGCACGATCACTTAAACCCACTAAACGGAGTGCTTCGTCGGGAGTCATCGGATTTTCGGCAATTTCTGTCACCACCTCAATATTTTCACGGGCAGTGAGACTCGCAATAAGATTGTAAAACTGAAAGACAAAACCGACATGATGGCGACGATACTCGGTGAGTTCACGCTCACTCGCTCGGGTTAAATCTTGGCCACAATAGGTAACTTCACCCGAAGTCGCGGTATCTAGCCCGCCCAAAATATTAAGCAAAGTGGACTTTCCCGAACCCGATGCACCCAACAACACCACCAACTCACCACGATACAGTTCCATATCCACCCCCCGTAAGGCATGAATTTTCTGCTCCCCCATCTGGTATGTTTTGGTCAGAGCATGAGCACGGAACACGATGTCGAGCATAGAACGTCCTTTACACGCGGCAAAAAAAACCAAATATCACCTTCACACCATAGCACTCACCATCATGGTAAAAGGCACATTGGGCTATCAATAACAAAATTAATCACCAAATAAAACCCATCCTCATCACATTTCCAAAAGCCCCATATCGTTTTCCATTAAACCCGTAAAACGACAAAAACCGTCGCTGCCAACATTTCTCCATCTATTAAAATTCTTTCCCAAACCACATAATCAACGCAAATAAACCGTAAGGAATACCCCAACATGACTAACGTCCTGCGCCAACGTGCCGAACACCAATTTCAAGAAGAACTCGCCGCTTTAGCCGCCCAAGATAGCCGCCTTAAACCACCACAATGGAAACTGTCTCCACAAGCGGTTATCACCTATTTATTAGGTGGCAAACTCGATAATGGCGTGGAAATTTCGGCCAAATACATTGGTAATCGTCGATTGATGGAAATTGCTGTGGCTACGCTCGCGACAGACCGTTCGTTATTATTATTAGGCGTTCCAGGGACAGCAAAATCATGGGTATCTGAACATTTAGCAGCAGCCATTAGTGGCGATAGCAGTTTGTTGATTCAAGGCACGGCAGGCACGAGCGAAGAATCGTTACGTTATGGCTGGAATTACGCGTTATTGTTAGCCAAAGGCCCAAGCCTTGACGCTTTAGTGCCTAGCCCCATGCTTAACGCCATGAAAGACGGCAAAATTGCCCGTGTTGAGGAATTAACGCGGATTCCTGCCGATGTTCAAGACACCTTAATTACCATGTTGTCGGAAAAAACCTTGCCCGTCCCCGAATTAGGCACGGACTTTCAAGCCATCAAAGGCTTTAACGTCATTGCCACCGCCAACAATCGAGACAAAGGGGTTAACGAACTATCCTCCGCGTTAAAACGCCGTTTTAATACCGTGATTTTGCCTGTTCCTAATACCCTCAATGAAGAAATTAGTATTGTTCAAAGTCGCGTGGCTTCATTGGGAAAAGTGTTAGAACTGCCTGATAGCCCACCTGCGCTAGAGCAAATTCGTCGTGTCGTGACCATTTTTAGAGAGTTACGGACAGGCATGACCGAAGACCGTAAAGCGCAACTCAAAGTACCCAGTGGCACATTAAGTACGGCGGAAGCCATTTCGGTGATGAGTAATGGTTGGGCATTGGCTTCGCATTTTGGTGATGGTTTATTGACGGCAGATGATATTGCCGCAGGTGTACTAGGCGCAGTCTTAAAAGACCCTGTACAAGACCGTATTCCATGGCAAGAATATGTGGAAACGGTGATGAAAGAACGTGATGGTTGGAAGGATTTATATCGGGCGTGTCGGGAGTTGGATTGATAACTTAGGACTTACGCACCGCGATTAGCGCGTTTTGCGAACATAAAGCCGCCTAAAGCGGCTGAAATGTGAGCAAATAAGCAATAACCGCGTAAATCATAACAAAGGGAGAAAGTGATGAGTAATATTGCCGAAAGCAACAACATAAACCAAATACTGATAGAGCCAACAGCAACCGTTTCCAAAATTAAAATGGTTCAACAAGACAGTATTTGGCTGAATCACAATCAGCTAGGCGTATTGTTTCAACGCGATAAATCCGTTATTTCACGGCATATTCGCAATATCTTTGCCGAAGACGAATTAGAGCGTGTCGCAGTTGTTGCAGACTTTGCAACAACTGCCTATGACGGTAAAAGCTTTCAGATTGAGCATTTCAATTTGATGTTATTACCGCAACTACCACATATACAAAGCTACTTTCCTGCGATGTAGAACTCTTTAATCTCACTTGCTGTTTTTATTGTGGTAGCAAAGCGAAACTCATCTAACATTCCAGGAAGGCTATCATCTGTACCATAATAGCCATCGCCGTCACCACCAATATAAATATCATTATAAACATTATCAATAGGATGGATAATACTCCGCGTATTATCTACCTCGCCATCAATATAAAATATGGCTTCTGAACCATCATATGTAACAGCTATATGATACCATTTATCAGTAGATAGTTGAGCTTTACTAGTAATAATGGATACTGGGTTATAACCTACTAAAGTAAAGTCTAATTTACCCTCTTTTAATGCCAACTTAAAACTTTGTAACCCGCCAGGACCATCGGCCATTATTTGATAAGTCTTAGTTAAATCCAATGAACTAAGCTTTATCCATGTGCTAATGCTGATTTTATCATCTGAAATTAATAATTTATTATTATTATTCATATTATTAGTTAGGACATCTATTGCCAAATAGCCATCTTTCGCTACAGAAAAATCAATACCGTTGCCAACTCTCCCTTTAGCTCTGACGGCATTAAATATCGTTGCATCCCATTTTCCTACTATTTCATTTTTGGCTAATGTACCTTTAGTCTCTTCAAATTTATACAAAATCTCATTATCTGGATTTTGATTCTTGTCAAAGATATAGTTCTTTAAGTTATTTTGAATATAAGAGGGATCTATGGCATTTTTTTCTTTAATTAACAATGGTAAATATTGTTTTGCTAATCCATTCACTTGGCCATCATCATTCAAATCCTCAGCTAATAATCCCATTTGTGAAGTCAAATTAGCTTCTACGGAAATACCTTGTGCTTGTGCAACTTTCAACATTGCTATTGTTGCACGCAAAAACTCACTATCGGACAGGGTATCACCAACTAGACTAACTTCATTGAAACTATTGACAACACCGCTAGGAATAGCAAACACATCTAATACAGCATTTTTAGAGGAAGACTGCGCTTGTTCAAAGGATAATCCTTGACTTTTTAATGTCCGCAATCTGTTGGTTTGAAGTGTAGTCAGAATGTTAATTGACGGTAATTTATCGTTTTTACTTAAATCTACAATACCGCGTAAGGTTATTGGAGCAGTAGAGTTTTTGAAGCTTAATTCATCATAATAGAAACCATTGGCAAATACTTCAACAAAACGGCTTTTAATCAATTGAGGAACACTAAAATAACCAATGGAGTTAGTTGTGGTCGTGTAGGATGCTCCTGTTGGCATCAAATTATCATCTAACTCTTGTACAGTAACTGTGGTGCCCGCTACAAAAGGCCCTTTCTGAAAACTACCGTCAGTGATGGAATAAGACTTTGAAGCTGATACGTTGGTAGATGTCGTACTATTATCTCCACTGTTACCACCACATCCACTTAATGAAATTAAAGTCATTAGCGTAAAAGAATAAAGTTTGATCCCATCAACATTTTTCATATAAGAGTCCTTATGAAACAAGCACGAAATAAAATTAGGCGCTGTTATTCTAACACGTAAAATAGACGCTAAAAAGAACGACAAATAGTGACGCACATAAAGCCACACTCTATTGCCTATGATCATTCAAAGTACTCATAATTAAACCCTAATTTATTTAACTTAACAGAATTTACATTTTGGCAAGGAAAATCAACATGATTCACCTGTTTGGTATTCGCCATCATGGGCCGGGTTCAGCGCGGAGCGTATTGAGTGCGTTAACTAATCTGCAACCCGATATTATTTTGCTCGAAGGGCCTGTTGAAGCCGAAGCGATTTTGCCGTTTGCCGCGAATCCTGCCATGAAACCGCCCGTTGCCGTTTTGGTCTATGGCTCAGTGGCCGAAGAAACCGAACCGCGTGCGGCTTTCTTTCCCTTTGCCGAATTTTCTCCTGAATGGCAAGCAATACAATATGGGTTACAACAAGACTTACCTGTACGTTTTATTGATTTACCCCAAGCTTATAATTTAGCGGATAACTGGCAAACGCCTGAATCCACCACTAAACAACCCCCTCTCCCCGAGGGAGAGGGCTGGGGTGAGGGCGAAAAAAACAAAGCCATCGACCCCATTGGCCTACTCGCCCAAGCCGCAGGCTATTACGACAGTGAACGCTTTTGGGAGCATTTAGTCGAACAACGCCCTCATGCAGGCGAAGTCTTTACCGCCATCCACGAAGGCATGTCTGCCGTGCGTAGTGAAGTACCTGACGATGACAGTCCATGCCAACAACGTGAAAACTGCCGTGAAGCCTATATGCGCCAATGCTTACGCAACGCGGAAAAAGAAGGTTTTGAACGTATCGCTGTGATTTGTGGCGCATGGCATACACCCGCATTAACCGAACTGAAAAAGACCAAAAAAGACGACACCGCATTACTAAAAACCTTAAACAAAATCAAAACCCAAGCGGCATGGATTCCGTGGACACATAGCCGTTTATTGTCCTCTAGTGGCTATGGTGCAGGTATCGAATCGCCTGCGTGGTATCAACATTTATGGGCGCATTATCAAAGCGACACGCTCAACCACGAAACGGTAACCATTAGTTGGTTAGCCAAAGTCGCGCAAGAACTTCGTTTACAAGGTTTAGATGCCTCCAGCGCACAACTGATTGATGCAACTCGGTTAATCTCCACACTCGCCGCATTGCGTGGTCGTGAATTACCCGATTTAGACGATTTAAGCGAAGCCATTATTAGCGTCTTGCATCATGGTAATGACTTACCACTGCAACTCAGCCAAAAAATGTTAGTCGGTGATGTCTTAGGAGAAGTGCCAGACGATGTGCCGACCTTACCGATTCAACAAGATTTTAACAAACAATGCAAAAGCCTTCGCCTAAAACCCGAAGCCGATAGCAAAGCCTTAGAATTGGATTTGCGTAAAGAAAACGACTTAGCGCGCAGCCAATTTTTGCATCGCTTAAATTTATTGGGCATTGCATGGGGACAATACGCCAGTGGCGGCGGTCGCGGGAGTTTTAAAGAAACATGGTCGCTCAACTGGCAGCCTGAACTCAGTCTCAAACTGTTAGAAGCGGCTATTTGGGGGCAAAGCGTCAACGAAGCCACACACAACTATCTGCAACAACAATTGCAACAACAGCAAAGTATTCGTGCCATTGCCCAGTTAATGGAATCGGTTTTATTAGCCAATTTAAGCCAAACCATGCCCGCGCTGATTGAGCGTATTATGGCGTTATCGGCGCACAGTAGCGAAATTAGCACCTTAATTACCGCCTTAGAACCCTTAGCCAATACATGGCGTTATAGCGATGTTCGGCAAACCAATACCGATGCTTTAGCGCATGTGGTCAGTAGTTTTATCACTCGTATTTGTATTGGCTTACCGTCAGCGTGTAGTAGTTTGAATGATGATGCCGCGCAACAGCGTTTAGACGAATTAAAAATCATCGACCGCGTGTTAGTGCGTTTAGAAGAATCCTCGTTGCAACAACAATGGCATGAGGTATTACTGAAATTGTGCCAACAACAAGGCTTACACGGCTTGTTGGCAGGCTGGTGTTGTCGTTTAGCACAAGACCATGACTTACTCAGTGCCGAAGCCGCCGCCGAGCGTTTTGCCTTAGCCTTATCTCAAGCCAACAGTCCCGAACAAGCGGCCAATTGGTTTGCAGGTTTTTTAACGGGACAAGGCTTAACTCTACTCCATGATGATGATTTATGGGCATTGGTTGATAATTGGTTGCAATACTTATCCGAAGAACATTTTGTGCAACTACTGCCATTGTTACGACGCACTATTTCCACCTTTAGCTTGCCAGAACGTCAACAAATTGCGGCCAAAGTCGGTGGACAACAGCAACATACTAAAAACCATCAAGGTGTGGATGAACAGCGCGCTAATTTGGTATTGCCGATATTGAGTCAAATTTTAACTATTTTATAAATAAATCCCCTCCCCTTAATAAAGGGGAGGGTTAGGGTGGGGTTTGGTGTCATAACGATGAACCCCCTCCCAACCTCCCCCTGAAAAAGCAGGGGGAGGAGATTAATTCAGGAAATTTACCATGAACACAATCGAACGCTCGCGCCGTTGGCGTTTACTGCTCGGCAACACCGCCAACCTCACGCCAGAACTATCCGCTACCGATATGGGTATGGATGCCGCCCTCGCCGCGCTTTACAACCAAGCCGACGGTGAAGAAGGCGACAATATTGGCAATGGTCGAAAATCAAAATCAGGGCAAGGCGGTTTAGGCAGTTCCGCGCCTAAAGTCAGTCGTTGGTTGGGTGATATTCGCCAATACTTTCCCTCTTCGGTGGTGCGCGTCTTACAAAAAGATGCTTATGAACGCCTCAACCTAGAGCAAATGTTACTCGAACCCGAATTACTGCAAGCCGTTGAAGCCGATGTCCATTTAGTCAGCACCTTAATTAGTCTTAACCATTTAATGCCCGCCAAAACCAAAGAAACTGCGCGTTTAGTGGTGCGTAAAGTCGTCGATGAATTGGAGAAAAGACTCGCTAGTCGTATGCAGCAAGCGGTGGTTGGGAGCTTGAATCGTGCCAGTCGTACGCATCGGCCAAAGCGCGTGCAAGATATTGATTGGGGACGCACCATTCGCGCCAATTTGCAGCATTATTTACCCGAATATCAAACCATCATCCCACAAAATTTAATCGGTTATGGTCGACAACAACAATCCTTAAAAGACATTATTTTATGTGTAGACCAAAGCGGCTCAATGGCCAGTTCAGTGGTGTATGCCAGTTTATTTGCGGCCGTATTGGCCTCGATTAAAGCAGTGAGTACGCAGTTAGTGGTGTTTGATACCGCCGTCGTTGATTTAACACCGATGCTCGATGATCCTGTTGATGTATTATTTGGCACACAATTAGGCGGCGGCACCGATATCAATAAAGCCTTAACTTATTGCCAAGGTTTAATCCGTCGTCCTGACGACACGATTATTGTGTTAATTAGTGATTTATACGAAGGCGGCAATAACGACGAATTGTTAAAACGCACGGCGAAAATTTTAGGCAGCGGCGTGCAAATGATTAGCTTATTGGCGTTAGCAGATGATGGCGCACCGTGTTTTGATGCGCGTAATGCCGCTAATTTTACAGCAATGGGTTCACCGACGTTTGCGTGTACGCCTGATTTATTTCCTGACTTAATGGCGGCGGCGTTGAATAAGCAGGATGTGGCGCAGTGGGCGGCGCAACAGGGGATTGTGAAGTATTGAGCTGAACAAAAACTTGTTAGTACAAAGTAACAAAAAGCCTTTATTTATGCTGATGCGAGAGGCAAAATAGATGTCACAAATAGCAAATAAGCTAAACCAATCAAATAACAAGGATAAAACTATTATGGGTAGCTTAGAGAGTAAAATAGAAGCAAAGGATCGTTCGGTACATGATGTATTAGATAATAAAAAATATACCGTTGATTACTACCAACGTGAGTATAGTTGGCAACAAAATCATATAGAACAGTTAATAACTGACTTATCATCTTCATTCTTGCAAGAATACCAACCAAGTCATCATCGAACAGAAGTTGAAAACTATAATTGCTATTATCTAGGGCCATTTGTACTAAGCAATAAAGGCAGTAAACGAAGTATTATTGATGGTCAACAAAGGCTTACTTCACTAACTTTGTTTTTGATTTATTTGAATAACTTACAGAAAAAATTTGAATTGAACGAACCTATCGCATCAATGATTTTTTCTGAAAAATTTGGGTCAAAATCTTTTAATATCGATGTGCCAGAACGCATAGATTGTTTACAAGCCTTATTTGAAAATGCTCACTACCACGCAAAGGATGATGATGATACATCGACCAAAAACATGGTTTCTCGTTATGACGACATTGAGCAGTCTTTTCCTAAAGAAATAAATAAAACAGTACTGCCATTTTTTATGGATTGGTTAAAAGAACGAGTTATTCTGGTTGAAATTATTGCTTATTCAGACGAAAACGCTTATACAATTTTTGAAACAATGAACGACCGAGGGCTTAATTTAACTCCAACAGAAATGCTTAAGGGATTTTTACTATCTAAATATCAAGATAATGAAAAGCGAAAAAAAGCTAATGAGTTTTGGAAGCGTACTATTCTTGAACTAAACACTATCGATAAAGAAGAAGATCAACGATTTATTCAGGCTTGGCTCAGAGCAAAATATGCAGAGACGATAAGGCAAAGTAAGGCAGGTTCGCTGAATGAAGACTTTGAAAAAATTGGCACTCGATTTCACAATTGGGTACGAGATAATCTTGATAAAATTGGTTTAGGTAAAGGTGGCGAGACTCAATTTGACACTTTTATCAATAGTGAATTTAAATACTACTGTACTGCTTTTAAACGAATACGCAATGCTGAGGACAACTTATTATCCTCTTTGGACTCCGTTCATTATATACGTCAATGGGGAATTGCTAACTCATTAAGTTACCCCCTGATGCTCGCCCCTCTAAAAGTCACCGACTCTCAAAATATTGCTGATCAAAAAATAAACTTAGTCGCCCACTATATTGACATTTTTTGCGTAAGGCGTTCGATTAACTTCCGCAATTTTTCAGCAAGCTCTATTCGTTACACGATGTATAATTTGGTTAAAGAAATTCGTAATAAAGACCTAACAGAGTTAATGTCGATTTTTGTCTGTAAACTTGATGAAATGGAAGAGTCTTGGGATGGTCTTAAAGACTTCCGTTTACATGGGCAAAATAGAGGCTTTGTAAAATACTTTTTATCGCGTATTTCAGGTTATGTTGATGAACTTGCAGGTGAAAATACTAATTTTACCACTTACCATCACTCCTCCCATGGTAAACCTTTCGAAATTGAACACCTTTGGGCGAACAACTTCGATTCTCATAAAGATGAGTTTGACCAAATAAATGACTTTAATAATCAACGTAATAGCATTGGTGCTTTAGTATTACTACCTAGAGGTACAAATCAATCTTATAACGATAAAGCTTACGTTGAAAAACTACCTCATTACATTAAAGAAAATCTGCTGGTTAAGTCATTACATGAACTAACTTATGCAAACAATCCAAACTTCAATAAATTAGTTAGTTTGCATAATTTACCTTTTAAACCTCACACAGATATGAAAGTTGTAGATATTACGGATAGATTAGAATTGTATCGCCAAATATCAAAAAAAATTTGGCACTTAAATGAGGTTTATCATGCTTAATAAAGCAAACGAGGCCAAGATGAAATAGGGAAAAATCGTTCACCTAAACAACATTCTGTTGCCTTTACTTTTCAATAAACCCTGTGTTAGCACACAGACTACAAGAACTGCTTATTCATAAGTTTATTAAATATGAACGCACAAGATGTCATTCACTTCTGGTTTACCGAAATCGACTCCGCCTTATGGTGGAAAAAAGACACAACGTTTGATGAACTGATTCGTACCCGCTTTGGCGAAACACATCAACAAGCCATTCGCGGTGAATTAGCGCATTGGCGAGTTGACGCTCATGGACGTTTAGCCGAAATTATTGTCTTAGATCAGTTTTCGCGTAATTTATATCGCGATGATGGGTAATCGTCCCTATAAATAACCTCTTTGAAAAGTAGAATTTTCTCGTAAGATAAACGCAGGAGATTTTGCATGAAAACATCGAAATTTAGTGACAGCCAAATCATGGCTATTCTCAAACAAGCTGAAGCAGGGA
>JAUSLJ010000015.1 GCA_030646715.1 Agitococcus sp. | reverse complement strand
ATGGACCGTCAAGTCGTCGAAGTACGACTACGCGTGAAGGTGCTTAACGCCACAGCTACGTCCACGATGAAGGTGGCTGTGTAACAGCCACTCAGGGGTAGGGGGATTCTCGCCTTTTAGATTTGTTATGCAACACCGCCCCAAATAATAATAGGGGGTCGCATCACCAAGCTTGAGCAACTGTGCCGCGCGTCCTCCAACTAAAGCGCGCAGCGGTTAGTCGCGGGAGTATTCACTTAAGATGGGCTAACCTTCACGGAATGTCCAGTGGTATGCAGGACTTCCTGAAATTAGTATGAAGTCTCCTCGCGTTATACGCTTCCGGATTCCATCCTTTCTCGAACGGTTTTTTTGCTTTGCAGCACTGACAGTTGACGGCTAGTAAAAATAAAATGTCATTCGCTACACAATATGACATTCTCATTTTGAGAACGTTAGCGCAAGCAGCCTTAGTGCTTAGCTTGTCGCATTACTTAGCTAACTGTGAGACATTATCATGACTAAATTAACTCCCGTTCAACAAGCAGCAGTATCCGGCGGTGCGGACATCAAGCAACGTCCACCCATCGACCTCAATCCAATGCACTAACCTGCGGAATCTGAGCGTAAAAGTCACTTTCGAGTGGCTTTTTCTTTTCCTGGGTATAGTGCTTGCTTGGACGTCTGTTGAAGGTAAGGTAATTATTTACTCGAGAGGAGGCGTACCTCAACAGGGCCTCTAGGCATAAAAAATCCCCTAGCACTTTAGTGCCAGGGAATATGAATAAGTAGCGTAAATTTAACGTCGTTTTTGCAAGTTGTCACCATTTTTATGGTGCTACCATTAATGCTGTTATCACGTTCACGCAAGCAGTTTAAGGCGGCTTGATGACAGCCTTAGTTAACGTTTCCATTTTGGGAGGCTAGTGGCACAGCTATGGTTGGTTCGCTGTGCCTAGTTTAATAATGCGTTTCTTGATATCCACGAGCTGTCCTTTTTCTACTGCGGTTGTGATAGTGCTTTCGATTTCGTCCTTGTCACGCCCTAAGATTGGCCCAGTTTGTATTCTGGCTACTAAGTATGCCGATGCAGTCGGATGCTTTTCTGCCAAACGGTAAAGGGCGAGATATTGCGAAGCGGTAAGTTCTTGCTTGCTATCCCTTGGATACAGTACCAAGGTGATAAACAGGGCAGAAGTACCTAACAAGAAACTGAGCGTGCACACGAGAAGGAGGGTGCCTGATTGCTTATATTTCATATAGTTCCTGTTCAAAAATATGTTATGGACGGCGCTATTCCAGTTCTAGGGACGGCTTGCACGTCATTGAGTACCGGGGTAGCCTTAAACGATATGCGTTCACCGCCCTAAGGCTCATGTATACTAACTGAGGGTCTGCTTACGTATAGGGACTGGCGCGTGTGTCAGCGCATAACTGTGAGGGAACTCTTTTGCTCAACTCTAAAACAGTGCTCCATTACCATGCTCGTGCTCGCAACTTCTGTTAGGAAGGCCACACGGAAGATTGCGTTATAACCTATTGGAGCGCGAGGGAGGGAGCACTGGTCTAATATTTTTTTCATGATAAATCGGGATGAGCAAGAGGGTAGGGGTCATTCACGCAAAAGCAATTCGTAGGTGGTATAGCGGATGAAAAGGAGCTTATTGTTCTAAACTGCGCGTCGCCTTTAGACAAAAAAACCCAAGCAAAGCTCGGGTTTAAAATAAAGATTGAAACTTAATTTGATGCCAGTCTGTCTACAGACTTATCTTCAACAGGGGCAGCAGGTGTGCCTTTGGCACGGTTAAGAAATTTACTAAAAAGGGCAGCAGGACCGCTTGGGAGAGCAGCCGGTTTTGCACTTTTTTCAGCTTGAGCAATGGTGTTAGAAGAGGCAGGCTGGGAAGCACTGGAAACTCCTTGCACAAATGCTTTACCTAAGGCCATAGGTGCTTTCACTAAAGAGCCAAACATCGAGCCCAATTTCATGGCACCTTTCTCCAGAACGGATGGTGTCGAAGGTGTCACGGGTGCGGTGTCAGCAGCGACGGTCACAGTAGCTACCGTGGCTATTTCTGTGGGAGCAGAAACAACTGCGGTGGTTGACAGGGAAGTCGGTGCAGCAAACAGCCTTGCAGCCTCGAGTGACTCTGCTTTGATTTCTGAGCTAGCAGGTGCTTCAGCAAAGCTGAATGAAGAAGCGATGGTGAGCAATATAAAAGCGAAAGTTTTTTTCATGATAAATCTCCTAGGGGTAAATCGAAAGGTGTCCTATTACCGTATAGGTAACTAGGTGCCGCAATTCGATGCCCCTGAGGGTTCCTCCGCTTTCTGGTGGAGGGGAGTTGGTTAGTTGCCCATAGGGCTGGACAGCGGAGCGTTACAGGGATGCACGATTTCTCGCTCCACACCTACCAGGGCTTGTTCTTGACGGAGGAGGTTAGCCTCGTGCAGGTACTCGCGCAAGTGTCGTTGAATGGTTACTTGTGCTCGATAAAGGATAGGCCCGTGTTCAAGCACAGAACGTAAGTACTCGGTGCCCGCGGCAGTGCGAAGAGAGTACCGCTGTAAGCTCCGGCGCTCCTCTAATGACAATTCCTGCCGCTGTTTGGAAAGCGGGCCAACCCATAGCAAACAGGTAACCGCGAGAAATCCTGCCGTAACAACAAAGGGAAGTACAAGCACTGACATACTCCCCCACCTTAGCCTCACGGCTGCCGCTTAAGCGGAAAGGAAGGGGGTCATCAACGAGCTTAAAACCTAAAATCAGAGGAACTCATTTGTAAATAAGCAATGTAGAGAGGTGGCTGGTGTGGACTGTAGCTTTTTCATAAAAAAGGCCAACACGAGGTTGGCCTTGAATGAATAGTGCTTATGCCTCTAGGGGGGTCGGAACTTCGAAGGGTGCAGGCCAACGAGATAACGTATCCTTAGAAGTAGGGGACTGAGCCAATTGTATCCAGCTACGCATCATCTCCGTTGCCACCCGTATGCCAATAAACGCTCGCATATCCGAATAAATAGCGGGAGCACCGGAGGTGCCTTCGTTAAGTAAGCGGCATGAGTAACGGACGCCCCCGATGTCTTTGAGGGTTAGGTGCTGTTCAAGGCTGGTCCTTAGACCTGCCGGCTGTGTAAAGCAAATGCCATCAGGATAACCGTCAAAACCGGGCATACGAATGGCATGCTGAACTAAGGCCAGGAGGGGACGAAGCGCTTCTTCGGAGGTTAGCTGATGTGCCGGGCCAGAGAAACTGGTGTCAAGTAGTTCGTCAATGGAAGAGGTGCTAATCTGCTTGTACAGTGAAGTTAAGTAGGCGTTGGCTTTCGCTCCAGAGAGTGTAATTTCGGCGTTATCTGCTTCTCGGGTAAGTATTAGAACAATAGCTGATACTTGCTTAAAAGCCACTACAGTGTACTCCGGGGATTGGTAGATGATTTTCATAATGGTCCTGTAAACTTAAAAAGTGTCTCTCAGGTATAGCAACCACGACTCCTGGGTGAATACTCTCGCGACTAAACGCTGCGCACTGTAGTTTTAGGAAGCGCTGCATAATTGCTCAAAACGACAGCCGCACCTAGCTACCATCGTTGCTGCTCACCAGGAGGTCTCTATACCAAGCAGACCATTTTTCATAAAACAAGGAACTGTATGACACTCGCTATCACAGAACGCATCTCCGCTGCTATCAGCCATCTCAAGAGCATCGACCCTACTTACTGGGCACGCACCTTGGCACAACGTCTTCCAGGTGGCGCGGGAAGTCAGGTCAGCGGGCACGAGACACCGGAACAGCTGGAAGACACCTTGCGCACTTGTAGCTGGGAACCTTATAGCCATCCCAGCATTGCGGAAGGTTGCACAGCGTTCAAAACTACATGTATTGTAGGGCGTGAAGGACTTCTCCCTTTACAATTTTTAGCTGAAGACAGGCTACTGACGCTTGACGATGTGAAAGGTACAGGATTTGTGTCTTGCACGGTAGCGGGCGTATTAGGTATAGAGGTGAACTACACTGTCATCATTTTGGGTGGAGCGGGCGGTACCGAGCCAGAGCATGAAATAGTGTGGACGTTTCATCCAGGCGCACCCGTGCCACCCTCTGAAGTGCGTTGTGCTAAGGGCATGCACGGCTTAACCGCTACGATGCAGCAAGTACGTGACCTTGGACTCACTTTTGCCAAAATCATTGCATAAAAGTATTCCCTGATTTAATTGGTTCGAGCTCTAACGAGGTTCGGACTTTTTTTTGTGTCCGCGCTCGCTACACTTACAGGAGGACAGGCTCGACTGAGTTGGCAACAAATAATATTTAGCTTAAATTTTTTTAAAGGAATTCGCATGCACAAACCCATGTCCACACGGCGGTTAGTTCGTAATCAAGCAGCATTGGCTATTTTTGCACAGTATGCCGTCAGTGCGCGCCATGCTGATGATATTGCCCATGCGTTAGCACGCATTGAGCACGAATGCCCGTTGGAATTTACCTATGCTCGAAGCGCCTGGGAATTTATCACGGGGCATCCGCCGAGTGTGCACTTTGATACTTTTTCGGTTGAACTAGTCAGTGCCACGCGAAGTTCAACCATCTTTGATTTTTTTAGTGTGGAAGAACAGCACGCAGGGTTGGCACGACTGAAGAGTACAGCCAGGCAAACTAAGGACGAGTATTACTTGGTCAAAAGCTCCGGCCATGACGTATTGCGAAGAGGAATTTTAGCCTATGCAGCAAGAGCTACGGCCTAGTCGCTAACGTTTCTTTAATTCAAAAGCCCTTATCACTTTTAGTGACAAGGGCTTTTCCATGGGTAACGGAGTTAAGCCGCGTTATTCAAAGGTGAGCAGCAAAGGTGGCGGCTCACTAACTGGGTCGCCGGAACGAGTAGCATTTTTGGCTAAATATTTCTTTTGTGCTACTTTTAGTTCTTTCAAGCTATGCGAATAAAACGCATACACCGTTGTGCTGCTATTTTGCATCCGAGCGCGCAGTTTAGCTATTTCCGTATCAAACCACAGTTCTTTTGCAGATGGAGACGCATGAGCAAACTGAATGTAGTCAGATGGCGGGGGAGTTTTAGGAGGCAAGGCATAAATAGATACCTCGTAGTTTTTACGCTCTAAAAAGTCGAGGATATCTTCAATCGAAGGATTGAGCTCTTCGAGGGCGGTGCGCGCCTTTGTTTCTGGCGGGGGTGTCGCCCCTACCATCAGCCAGGTATCGAGGTTGATGTCAGTTGGCACCGCATAACCCAAGACTTTATTAAGAGCGAACCAAACCTCGGGAGACGGCTTTGCAGGGGCGTTACAGTTAGGGTCTTCATAGCGGCGGGGCATAGAGCTATGAATATTTGCTTCAAAAGCGAGTTCGGCACTGCTCATTCCGCGCAGCATTCGGCGCGTTTTTAAAGCACTGGGAAATTCAGGGTCATTTGGATGGGGGAGCATAACCAACGTTTTAAGATATAAAAAGGAAGCATAGTTGCCTTACAGCATTATTATACCGCATGTTTTTGCAGAACTTCCAGATGAATCCCTCTAACAAAAAATAACGCACCGAAAAGAAAAGGTGCGTTATTAAATTAATGGATTATATGGGAAGGGGTGGTGTTAAACACGTATTCGAGCTTTCCTGGCCGATAAAGCCCTTTGTCCACATGCGCCAAGCCAAACTGATAATGGTTAATAAACGCTCGGCTGTAGAGATGTAACATTTCTTCACTTACAGTGCAGTGGGGCTTAGCTTCGTCAAGGGCACGCAGCATACGGTCAATCAAATGGAGGCCAGTGCCCCGGTTTTGGTGAGAAGGGACGACGCGGATGCAGCGAAGCTTGATTTCGGCATCCCGTTTTTTACCCAAAACAACGCCCACCACTTGGTCGTGTTCCTTGGCCACAATAAGAACGTCAGGACCAAGCAAAATACCGGGCACGCACTTATTCGTGAACCAGTACTGGAAGCCAGGGTAGTAGTTCTCTAAGCTATCTAGCAGGTTCTTGGCCATGGCAATATCCGTCAATCGCCTTGATTGTTCATAATGAATCATAGGGGTCTCTCTGTCAAAAATAAAGGTTCTGTCTGGTATAGCAATTCCCCCTAAAGAGAACAGTATGCTCGTCAGCCATATGACAGGGGTCCACAGGTTATCAGAAGGGAGTCAGCTTTTTCCGCATTCGCTGTAGCAGGCCCGGTTGGGCCATATGCAAGTTGCATAGCTGTTGTTTAGCGTCCGACTCAATATTCGGGCGTTGTCTCGATTCAATTTCCATCCATTGTGCCGCTTGTGCGACCGTGACAAAACCCTTACGGCTAAGTATTTTACCAAGAAACAACTTACCTTCCTCTGTGGATTCTTCTATTACCTGGGCGTACCAGTGTTCAGGCATAGGCTGGCGCCTAGCGTTGATTCCTCGTTGGGTTGCATTGGCCAAATAACCGGCAACGATGGCAGCAGCCCCCACAGGAAGAGCAAAAGGTGCTACCGCCCATCCGGCGGTGCGTAGCCAAATAAAAGCAGCACTGTCCGACTGAGCTGTGACATCGGCTACCATGGATTGGGCCGTCGCACTCGCCGAGTCCACACGACGCTTTTTTGACGTGCATGCCTGAAGCACCAGGTAAAAAAGGTACATAGGTGACACCACGAGAATGAGCATTCCGATTATTTTTAAAAGAAGGGGCATGGTGGTACTTTCGATAAGGAAGGGGTGCCGTCTCTTGATGAGACCAGGGACGGCTACGTGGTAAGCAATAATAGCAAGGCACTCGCTTAGGTATAGTCAGCGCGGTCCGACTTAAAATTCTGGAGGCAAACCCCGGAGGGAAGCCGCAACGGACGACGGCAATGAAAGAAGTTTGTCTTTTGGTTCAGGAACGGGGACCCAGACAAAGGCGCGAGGTAACCGGATGCCGTGGTAACGTTGACCTTCTGAAATGAGGATAAGAGGAAGGGATGTAGATAAAGCCATTATTTTCTCCAAGACAGCACTGTTCTTCGGGAAATCCGAAAACTCAGTTTTGCTGTCTTGTAAAAAGTAACGCTGTGAGAAGGTCTAGCGAGTGTGTTTAGCCCTGGCGCTGAGGGAGTTCAAGAGAGGTGCGGCTCCCTCCAGTTATGGAAATATTTCGGGCAGCTGGTCAAAGCCGTACTTCGTTGCCGTAACAGACAAAACGCTGAGTAGGCTTCCTTCAGAGTGCTCCAATCCATCGGCGAGAATTGCATTCCATATTCGCACCATACATGCTACCGACCGAGCGTTTTGTATTTGGCCTTCGTTGACGAGGGTCAAGCCAAAGGCGACATCCGTTATTAATTGACGCAAAATATTTTCAGGGGTCAAGGGGAGAACGGGGTGCATTTTTCTGCCGTCCTCGTCAAGCATGATGCCAAATCGGCTCAATACAGTTGCGGGTAACAGTGGGGTCATTCTGTTAAATAGGTACATATCCGTGCATTGCGCCAAATGTGCTGTCATTTCGTCAATTTCCGAAATGCCAAGCCCAAAATTGTTTAGCAGTTCGTTGGGAGAGGGGGTCGTTGACAGGCTGAAATCGCTAGCACGTCCGGCATACTGTAATGAAAGGCTACCGGTGGTTGTCATTGGTGCTACTACCTGAAGGTTTAATGCGAGGGATGGTGCCGAGGGCACGTTCGAGCAAAGCGTCATGTAGCCTGAACGGGGCGATGCTGGCTTTGAACCCATCGCGTACGACGGACCCACCGAGCCAGCCTTGCCGGAGGACGGCACCACGCGAAGAGTTCTAATCGAGGGTGCTGTTTCAGGTGCGCCAATGTCAATGCCATACGACGCCAGCAAGGCTTCGGGGGTTAGCAGTGGCGGAATATCCGTGATGTTAGTCATATGTAGTCCTTCAAGGGTAGCCGGTTTGTTCGATAGGCAATGCTTGTCTTTACTCCGCCGCCTCGACAACAGGAACTTCTAATACTACGTGACGACAGTATAGCCGGAGTGTAGCAGGACATCGGTATTCGCGAGAATGCCATGCGCAACGGACAGAAATAAAGTAAAAGCGTCGTTGGTGGAGAAGAGGGTCAACCTGAATAACGGTATTCGCTTCCCCTCCGTCGTCTACGTTGTATTGCGGTTGCCGTCGCAGGCGAGGCACCGGCCGCCGTGAATGTGTCGAAAAGCCGGAATGATGCCTAGCCCCGCGCAACGAGGGCAATTTCCCGGGACGCGAACGTAAGTTGGGCGGTTAAATTGGAGGCTTACTTCTTGCAGGGCATTTTGGACCTCGTTGGGGCCTAAGCTATCCCAGCTATCGTTGTCAGGGTCGATGAGCTGCTTGGATAACGCGGTCTGATACGCTTGCACTACGCTGTGAAGCTCAGAAGGGACAGTGCTCAAGCGGACGCGGCGTAGGTCCGTGTGGGAGCGATAGGCACAAAACTGAGTCCAAAGCGTCGTCATGGTATTGTTGGTCCGGAAGTAGGGTGCTTTTAAGTATCTCTATGATACTCTTGATTTTCGGCTTATGTGCATGCAGCCACAAAAAAACTCAACATATCCGAGACATGTTGAGTAGTTAATCAATTTAAATTAAATTAATTACGAGGTACATATTTAACGCGAGTATTATCGCGGTGACCGTGCATTTCATCAGGTTTTCAAAAGTGATGATACGTTTTGAAGGGAAGTAACCGTATTGTGCGTTTTTCATAAATACTTTCTTAAGTGGGCCTACTCTGTATAGGCACCAGCTAAAAAATACAGAAAGACGTCGATAGTCGGCCAGTTCTCGCGCCATGGCTACATTTGGCAAGTCAACCTTAGTCTGCCCGTGCCGTCACTTCCTTTTTTCAGGATTGCGGCATGTCAACACGCACAACAAGCAAGAACGGCCAATGTGGCGGGCTAATGGGTGCAAAAACATACCGCCAATAACGTCCTTCAACGCGAAAAACAAAAAGTCTTACCCCGGAGGATAAGACTTTAAAATCAAGTGATACTTGCAGCGAGTTCCTGATGAGACGGCATTTGGTCAATACCGAATCGTTTCATGTTTCCATCGAGGCGGTAATGTGTAAAACCGCATCGTTTTGCCAGCTGTTGCAACGTTTCCATCGCGATATGCTTTGTGGGCACATAATCGATGTGGGGGCCACGTCCGCGATATAGCACGCTGCCTCCCATGTGGCGGGTTCCAAAAAAAGGATAGACACGAATCGTTGCTGTCTTTATTTTTGGCGCCTTTTGATTACTTGTCATATTAGTCCATTCCTATGGCTAAGCCATGTGCTACATGTGGCCAGCCGTTGTGGGTAAGTATTCCTGTTACTTCGATGTAGCCGCCCGCCAGGTTGGTGTACTTGACGTTATAGCTGCGTTCGCTAGGTTTTTCGTTGGCGTCCATCGTATAGACAACCCTGTTCCAGGTAGGTACTACTTCCGCAAACCCGCTTTCGGCGAGCAATCGGAGGGCATATCCGGCCAAACGCTGGGCTAAGCCAGCACTGATTTTCTCGGACGTGAGCGATAGGGCAGGTGCTCGCGCAGAACCCCATCCAGTGAGTCTAGGGGGACCTTCTCGTAAAACCTGTGTTTGTATCATAGGGTCCTTTAAGGGCTAGCTAACGTATGCGGGTTTCAGCATAAAAATGCTGTTTGGAGGGCTTCCGAAAACTTTACCTACTAATAGACGATTCCGCGTTTCAAAATTGCAATAAGTTCCATGGGGGTTCGTACCGCCACCCTGTGCTGAACAAACAATATCTCTTGGGCCGACAAACTGAAAGAAGACCTCTTTCGTTACTTCAACCATGCCGAAATCAGCTGCGTTAAGTGTACTTTTTATTATGGACATGCTTTTCCTTAAATCGTGAACACAAAATAGGTGTGTGACTAATGAGGGGTAACCTGAGTGTCCAGTCCTATAGATTCCCGGTACTCTTTAGATTGCGTGTATTTTTCAATACTCCACGCAAGGGCAAAACAGCACCAGACGAAGTGATGAGTAAATTCCCTAGGGTCTAGGTCATCGACCTCGTTAAACTTTGCTCCTTCGAAGCTAAATTCTGAGAGGGCCCGCATGGCGAGCTCTTGACCCATTTCAGCTTCTTCAAAAACAGTGTCCTCCACTTCCTGGCGTGCGGCCGCGCTAAACGAGGCCTCAGTCATGTACTCGTTGACGATATTTTTAAACTTACCAACGCTGTACGCTTTCGACTCGGATTTACCCGCTTCCAGTTTTTCCGCCCAGTAACGGTAGTCAAACGAAATAGGATTGCCCGTACGATTAGCGCGTTGCCTGGCCGATTTGAAGAATTCGAACATGTCGGTGACACGTTGAAATACGAATGTGCCCATATCACCGGTGTAGCATAAATAGCCTGGCCAAGTAATAAGCTCAAAATGGGCTTCGCTGTCCGCGGGATTTCTAAACCGCAGATGACGATGGATGCCGGTATCTTGAACTATGGTCATTTGATGATGGGCGACTTCGGCTAAAAACTCTTGTTCTGTCAGACTCATGCGAAATATTCCTTCTTGACTAGGGGACTGTGGCTCTCTTGCGTACACTGGGGGTCCAATTGCACATCGGGGAGTGGCCGTTTTTTTCCGGTCCACGGGTTGTATGCCCAAACTTGCTTAGGGTACATTTCGCGATAGGCACTGGGGGTAAACTTTGTTTTATAGACCGGGTCATCTTTTTCTCCGGTGGTCGGCGAATACAGCAAAGGTAACTCTGTCTCAATAAGTTTAGCCCGCGCCAATTTTTCGGCCGTTTCATTCTCTCTGGTTTGACGTTCACCACTGGTGCATTGTGGGTCTTTTGCCATAGCGAGTGCAGAGCGAGGCTCTCCTGTCCATGGATTAAACTTCCACACATAAGCATGACGAGGACCCGGAAACATCTCGCGGTGCAGGCTTTCAAAATGGCTATGCTGGAAAACACTGCTATTTCTAGTGCCGTGTAAAGGCGAAAAGGGCATGGGTTTCTCAGGATGGAGCGTGAGTACTTCCTCCGGAGACAGTATCCAAAAACCGGTAGGCAGGTCAAACGCCACATCATCAATATCGATGTCCTGTCGCACACAAAACTCTACGACCGTAAGTTCGCGCCCATCCGGCGGCAAGTACATGCTGTGAAAATAAAAATGTCCTTGGAGGAACCACTTGGCTAATTGCGCCGGGTCCTCCAATGTATCAACATAGTTTTCTTCAGGCAGGACGAGGCCTTTCTTAATTTGGCAAGATTGCATCATTTTTATTCCTTTGGGATAAGTACGTTCATAACAAACGTGATTGCCTGAGCGCTTCCTTGTGCTTTCTGGACGCGCTTCATTTTTGTCATCAAACTAAATTGCATCCGGCAGAGGGAGGGACTTTTTGGAATCCCGGTTCGACCGCAATAGCGGCGTTCAAATCGAATACTGGCATTACTCAATTTCTTGGTGTAATGGCGCAGGGCGATTAATTCCACTTTTTCAGAAGGGGACAACGGGCTTCGCTGGGTGGCTAGCGTTAATAAGCGGTGCGCCGATTTTGCTAAGCGTTGCTGCACTCGTCGATTGGCAGAATTTTTCATTTTTCGTCCACCGTTACAATGTAAGGTCCGCTCCAGCTGTATTGGCATGCGATTGCTTTGCGACCATCTGTGTGCGTGAAGGAGTACTTACTGACCAGGCCCTGACTTTCCAAGGAAGCTAACTCAAGAGGCGGGGTCAACGTCCAATCTTCGGCGGGGGTGTTCGTATGCTCGCTCACGAACGGTAAGGCGCGGGCACTTGAATGAAGGGTCGTTATCATGTTGCTCCTGTCAGAAGGTTAAAGGCGGCGTCGGCAGCGAGGTGTACGTCTCTAGGGGGGAACCATTCTTCGGGAGTCTTACGGTCGCCTTGTCCAAACCAGTGAACCAAATACTCGATTTGAGGCTTTTCGGTTAGTCCTATGGTTAGTCGATGTGCCACAACACGGCCTTGTTTAACCGTGAGTAACCCAATGTTCACAAATACATTGGTTGTGCGCGCAATGGCGTCTATTTCAATTTTTAGCATGATGTTTTCTAAGTCCGTAAGGACATATAGGGGTCTAAAATAAGTGGCCTATCAGGTATAGCGAAAGGGCTGAGCGAGAAAATCTAAATTTTTAAAGCGAGGGGGACGCGTTATATATCCTGGCGACCGATAGAGCAAAAGCCGTTACGCTTTTCCAAAAAAAGACTCCCTGCATAAGAGGCAAGGAGTCGGCAATCAAACCTTCGGTAGTCATATCTGTCTGCCAGCTCCTTTGTGGAACCGCTAAACCTTCCGCGACACCCCATTATTCAACCTTTTTTCGAAGCTTTTTGCTACTACGGTAAACATCCAGAAACTGGTTCTTAGTTGTATTTAGGCCACTTTAGTGCCTAAATAGCCGTTGCTTAATCCGCTACTTGAGCAGATTAGTACCTAAATAGTGGCTTAAGATAGTATTCGTTGACCTTTGTCTTGTCTTTCGTCAACAAAAGTGCGCTTGACCGCCTCCGGCCGGTCGAGGAATGCGGGCCTTAATTTGGTCAACAAGAAGGACTATTCCTATGTGCTATACGTAAAAGGACAAAACTTAGGAGAACATACCATGAGTATGAATTATTACTGCAAGCGGACCGACTTTGTAACGGGAACCGTCGAATCGATGCATGTGGGCTTGCTGTCCGAGGGACGATTTCAATTTCGTGCTTATCCCGAGCATGGCTTAATCTCGTTCGCGGCGTGGCAAGCATGGCTAACACAACCGGGGGTGGCATTACTAACCGAATTCGCGGATAGCGTCATGTTGGACAGATTTTTCTGCATGGCTGCCCGAAAGCGAAATGAAGTAATTTCTTGTCCTAGGGAACAAGCTGTATACCATCAAGCACATGGATGTATAGAAGACGCAAACCGCGCGACAAAGGGGGGCTATAGGGACCCTGAAGGACATTTCTTTGGTGCCTACGACTTTAGTTTTAGTTAGTGGATGAGTACTCCCGCGACTAAACGCTACGCTCTGTAGCCGGAGGATGCACGGCATAGTTGCTCAAATTTCAACCCGTGAAGCTTTGCTTTGCGGGTTTTTTCTGGGCGCTATTCTTTTGAGGTCGGAGGGGCTACTTTCAATTTTAAAGTATTTGGCCTAGCTATACAGTTCTTTAGAAAAGTGATATGCAATATGGAAAAACCATTTTACAGCGTTCTATTTGAAGATTGCTTTGACGGGGGGCACTACATCCTAATTTCTGCGGCAGGTTCTGTGTTAGAAGCGCGGCTGGATGCACAAGTGCACTTGGAGCAGGTGTTGCGTCATCGCCCAACTTTTTTAGGCATTTTTAGAGGGGTGCTGGAACAGCTCGCTCCGACGGCCGCCTTCAATGAGCATCCTCCTATCCTGACGCTGAGTGCACAAGTTCAGGACAGGGATAATGCCGAGCGACTCTTGACGGCGTGTTCTGCGAAGTCTGTTAGTAAAAATTGCGTAGAGGTGCTGTGCCCTATGGCGGGTGCGGCCGCTATCACCTTGGTATTTGTACGAGTTGGCCATGTATGGATAGCCACCCGGTCGGACAAGACTGAGACTGCACGGTACCTCCTATTAACGCAGGCTGTCAGGGAGCAATTTCAGCAAATGGCAGCCTTATACGAGGCAAGCAGGTCCAAAATCGAGGCATTGGAAGTATAGGGGGGGTACGTCCGTGGCCCTTTGCGTCAATCTAGTTCTATACCTAAAGAGTAGAACTTATATAAATGAAAGGACAGCCATGAAAACGCCCGGCCGCAAACCCTCATCGGGAAGATTTTCTTCTCGTGAAGAATTAACTGCTTTTGTTTGGCAACGATGGACAGTTACGGATAGTTCCACAACGGATATCGCCGTCGCAGCACGCGCCAGCCCAGGCGTTGTCCAACGCATCTTGGCTACACTTGAAGGCAAGCCCAGGCTTGAAAATGAGGAACAAGCGCGATGCTCAGAAAGTAATACCAGGTCAACCTAGGAGTAACCAATGATAACTTGCCCCCATTGCCAGTATGCCTCGATAGGCTTGGTTAGACAGTGGAATCACGATAAACCTTGTCAGTTTGCACATTTCAACCCAACCGGCACGAACACTATTGTGTATTGTTGTCCTCAATGCAGGAAGAATTTCTCAAAAATTTAGAAAAGGCCCCTATTTAGTAAGGATAAAAATGACGCATCCCATACTTACGAAGCAAACGATAGTCGTGCATGGCCTTGATTCTTTGGAGAGCCCCGACTTGGACAGTTCCTCTTCTCGGCGGGAATTGGCAATGGAGGAACGACAGGAACAAAAGCAAGCTATTGCCCGACCAGCAGTGGTTGTCATTGTAGGTGCCTCGTCGGCAAGCTTTATGGCGGCACAGGCGATTGCACAACTAGGGCACAAAGTGACCATCGTTGTAGATAGTTCGGACACGGATAGAGTAACCGAGCTCAACACATTGAAATGCGCTATGGAAGAATGGGCAGAAATGCCAATTTTTGCGGAAACGCTCAACCTTGACCCTTTTAGTTTCCCCGATACGCTGTGGTTCCTTACGCAGTATCCCGCGGAGTACACCGAGGCTACGCTTAGTTCAGCTCCAGGCCCCGTTAGGCATTACGGCCATGCTCCGTTTAAGAGCGAAGTGACCCAAAGACGATATGTTACGTTAGAGGCAAATCCGCCTGATTATTTTCTTCTTTTCATTCAAAAGGCACCTTTCCGGTGTCTTTTTTTTATTCCGAGGGGGACGGTCGGACTCGCGAAGTGCCCGTGCAAAAAAATGCTCGGTCTATCAAAAGATAGCACGAGCACTTTGAATCAAGAAAGGTGAAAAAATTAGCCGGTAAGGGTCAATAGAAAGTAGCGCACTGTTACCATTTGGCTACAATATCCCTGGCACTCTCTCCGACGGCTTTGTCTCGACCGCTGATATGCCAAATGCCATATTCTGGATTAATCCCTAACTGAGTTTCCGTTTTCCAAACACTCCCTTTGGCGTGGAACGCAGAAGTGGAGAGGGTTAGCGTTGGCGCGATGGTAGAAATGGATATCCGACGGCCATTGCGGGTACGGTAGTCACCGGGGGCGTCAATGATAATGGGTAGCTCATTAAGCGGCGTAATATATCCTTCGGCTTGAAGTTGCTCCGATGACATACGTGTTACATCGATACCGCGTGCTTCATATTCTGCTAAGGTTGGCATGGTGTCCTTTTAGGGTTGTTCACATTATAAGTATACCTCGAAAGCTTTGCTTGTTACATTAAGCGGGGCAAGCAGCGGCAGCAAGCGCCTGACAACGAGATACAAGAGTGGCGAGTTGCTGTTCGTCCGTCAGTTTGCTGACAGGGAAGTAATGATTGGTGCCTCCCGAGTAATCTTTATTGTGCTTGCAAGAGCGGTACAACAATCGGGCGCCATCGCCAGAAAAGCTGGCCATGTGCAATTGTATGTATAAGTGTTCTGCATGTAAGGTAACTTCACCAGGGACGGCGATACCTCCCATGTTACTGCGAATATCCGCGTCAGACAGGTCTAGCCGAATAGCGAGCTGTTTAAGCAGTTTCTTACCTTCTTGGTGGAATTTCTGCTTGTTGGCGGCGTTGGTGTCGGAATAACCGTTAATGCTGTCTTCTGATTTGGCAAAAATAGGGTGAATCTTCATGGTGATTAGGTCCTGTAATAAAAGGGGTCTGTAAAAAGGCCATGGTGTGCCTGTGAAAAAAGGGCCTTCTACTATGTGTAGCTAATCAGCTTCGCCATAACCACGGGCAGTCCGAACGGATAATCTTGCCGAGTTGTACTACCCTTATTTTTTCGGGGAAGACGGGCGCAAGAACCAAGAATGGAGCAATCCGCTCAAACTCGACACAAGCGCGAGTAAGGTAAATAGTCCTCCTAGAGTCATTCCCACATTGCTGTCACTTAGTATGACAACTGACAGGCCTAGTACCGCGATACTCAAATAGAGCGTGGTACTAATTGAGGTCTCCACCTCGACGTTGGGGCGTAGGGTGGGGTAGCTCTTTATAATCGTGTATATTTCTGTGCCAATGCCCATCACCCCTACACCCAACGTAAGTAAGCCTAGACGGTAGGCAGAGAGGTCCGATAAGCTTATTAAGCTAAAGCCGCCCAATAGAAACAGGCCATGGCTAATTATCGTTGCTTTGGTATAGGCATTATTAAATAAGGAGAGCATAGGATTAGAGGGTGAATGATAATAAATTAGTAGGGGCATCAGGACGCGGCTAGCGATGGTTCTTGATGTATAGCTAAGGGCAATTCACGCTAAATTTAGGTAAGATGCTTTCTAAAATGCTAGAGATTGGCGTTAGCGTAAGTAGTATTTGTGGCAGAAGGTGTTGCTATACATAGAAGGAACACTACCTTCATATGCTGGAAATCTTTTTAGGATAAATATGACAATAACGACAGTAGTAACTGAAATCTTGGCAGGAACGAATGATGGGAACGGGCTTACGCCCCTTCATTTGGCGTTGACGCAATTAGCGATTAACGGTCCCTTGAGTGAAGAAGGCGAGTGTGCGTTGTACGCTTTGCATCAAGAAGTCATCTCCGGCGAGTATGCAGGGCACCCGCATTGGTTTCACGGAATAACGCATCTCACTCAGGACCATGAAGGCTATGTGTACTGGCGCGGAAAACACGTGGAGCATTATTCATATCATGACGATGCAGCGGAAAAAATAGCCGCGCTCCAACTAGCGGCGGATTGCTTGGCATTGGAAGCAAAAAACTTTCCGGTAAACGGACGCACGGCTATTTCAGATGCTTGTCGAGAAGCGCCCGCTGATACACCATGGAAAAAAGCAATACAAACGTATTACTCTTTTTTCGAGCAAGAGGGTGTGGTAACGGGTATTTTTTATCGTAAGCAACCGGCCGACGCATTACCGGTTTCTAGCGTTCCTTTTAATCCGGTGATTTCGCTAGTCAGCGTCAATGGCAACGTAGAAATTACAGAGCATGAGGGGGCATATGAAGCGTTTCATGCCCTACAAAATAAAGGAATGGCGTCTATGGGCTGCTTGGTCACCTACGCCGAATTAGAGGCTAGACTAACTCGCATGGCGGTACCGGCAGACGTGCTTGACCTGGCACTTGAGGGATATTAGCTATCAAACTTGGACCAACAGGCTCCTTACCCCCTGAGTTAGTCAGGGAATCACTGTCACGATGATTTATAGCCCTCTGAAACATGTTTCAGAGGGTTTTTTTGCGTAGACGCGCCGGGTCAATTTCTGTGGACTTCGAAGTTATGCATTCCTATGGTTAGGTTACTAGATAAGGGCTTATCTAGTAACCACGACATCCTTACCTAGTAACCTTCCCCTTACGCCTCTCCCTGCGCTTGCGCAGGGAGAGGCGAGCGGTCCGCCGGAAAGTTTCACCAACAATTCAATAATTGGTCGAGTTAGACAAGGCTGTTTGTTTAAAAAAGAAGCGATAAGACGAAGTTCTACACTAAGGTATTAACTCAAAAATGCCCTATGTCCTTCTCTTCTTTTACTCTGATACGCCATGCCATATTGAGTTTTCTACTGGGTTGCGCCGCGTTATCTTCTTTTGCTGCCACCGTGACGGCAGAATTTCAAGAGGAATGTCGGCAACAACTGGGGCCAACAAAAATTGACGCCATTGTCCTGCCCAGTCAAGTCTTGTATGACTTTACCTATTCTTCGGACGTCCTTAGTCAAAAAGGGGTGCGACAGCGGGAGCTGCATCAGAGCGTGGTGGGGCTAACAACGGCGACATTACGACATACAATTACGTGGGGCGGAGACGTACTTGCATATCCAGAGGGACCCGCGTGCACTCGACCGGCCATCCAACTCACATTAGAGGTGGGCCCTCAACATGTGGACATTGGTCGCGAGTTTCCGCGCGGGTCCTGTGCTTTCAATAAGATTGCGGCGCATGAATTACGTCATGTGTATGCCAATCAGGAGACCTTAGTCGATGCTGCACGCTATTTGGAATATGCAATGCGAGAGCACTACGGTACTCAAATTCTCTATGGAGATAAAGCAACATTAAAAGCAAACTTGTCCAGCGATGTACAGCGCGTATGGATACCTTTACTCAAACAAAAAATTGCGGAGGTGGACTTGCGGCATAACGCGATTGATAGCCCGGAAGAATATGCCAGCAATCAGGTCGAGTGCGACGGAGAGATTCCTCGCGCATTAGCAAAAGCAGGAAAACAGAAATATTTGCTTATTACGCCCCGACGCAGCTAGCAGGAGGATGACCAAAATTCACGAGCACCCGGCAGGCCCTAGGCTTTCTTACGCTCATTGCTGGTGACTAATAGCTGGCTCGACAAAGTAGTAACATTTCAGCTACGTGATGTGGCTTTTCCCTTGGTTAAAATTCCAGGGGACAGTGTCAAAGACGCGAAAATGTGGTTCGCAAAAACGCAGGCAATTTTTGAACAAGAATAAGGGCAGAAATAGCCTCGTGTAATGTTCATTTTTTTTTTAATTCAGTTAACAACGCCCTCATTGTGTGTGAGGGCGTTTTCTATGGTACGGAGGAACCTTTGGACGTATATTCGTGAATACTCCCGCGATTAAACGCTGCGTGCTGTAGTCGGAGAATGCGCGGCACAGTTGCTCAATTTCTACGTACAAAAAGAGGGCCACCGTGCGCTATGACACAGTTACCCTCTTTATGCTACCTAGGCGGCTTGCTCTTATTGGGCATTATTTGTCGTTTCTTCGGGAGGAACCTCACCACCCAACGCTAACAATAAATCCGGGATGAGAAGTGCGAGCTGACCGGTAGACAAGGCCACATCCCCATCGAAGCCCCCTTCTTCGTCAGCGTCTTTAAACACGTCGTCCAACAATGTAACTTTTTTTAGTGCCATGTCAGCAGTGAGTATAAACGAAACATTACTTTCCCAGGTCAACGCCAAACTTACCGGCATCTTGCCTTCCGCGATATGCTGCGCGACTTCATCAATATCCAAACTGTTTCTGGAATATCTCACACAGGCTTTTTCGTTATCAGGTTGCTGCAGTACCAAGTCCCGGTCCACCGTGAACCCGGCAGGCGCTTCCTTCGTAGTTAGCCAGTGAGACATGGCAACGGCGGGAGAGAGGTGGGTGTTCAACGGCGCGAGACTAATAGGATGGTCTGTGCTCTTCATCAAGTGAAGCACATTCTCGGCGACCAAATCCGCGGTAGTACGGCTACCGGTGTCAACCACCAAAATATGATTGGCCGTGTCAATCCAAATGAAATGGGCAGCTCGTTTGCTAAACGCACGCGGAAGGAAATCGCGGATAATTTCCTCTTTCATCGCTTTCTTTTCTTTACGTTGTGGACGGGTACCCCGTTCTTCTTCAATTCGCTTACAACGACGCTCCAGCTCAACATTTACTGCGGAACCGGGCACCGCTTTTCGTTCTACGGCCAACTTTAAGATGAGCTGACCTGAAATTTGTTCGCTAAGCGGAGAATGGTCGGCAGAGCGCGGGGATGCCCACCCCGCTGAAATTTCTTCGGTGGGGGCACAGGGTACAAATTTAAATCGGTCCAGGATTACGTCAAGGGCAGATACACTTGGTGCGTTCCAAGGGCCACGAATTCGATAAGCGATAGCATTTTTAAACATGGTAGAGTTCCTTAAGGGTGATAGGGTGACATGCTCGGGGACGAGCAAATGACTTATTCAACGAATAACTTTTTAGATACTATATGTTCAGTTTAATCGTACAATTTGTTTCTGTCCACTTTTTCGAACTAATTTTCGAAAGATATCTTAAGCAGGATTCCGTCGCTCTGTGCTAACGGTGGGATAAATGCCATGAAAAAAGCCGGTAGCATGTGGCGCTACCGGCTTTTTAGGTTAAGGCAACGACCTTAAAACGTGGGACTTAAGTCAGGGGTGGCTCGTGGAATCCCCGGATGGGCCACTAATACTCTATCTCCGTTCCCATTGAACCCACACTCTACGTCAAAGGTGAGTCTATCAATTCCTCTGAAATTGAATATCGATGGCGTGTTAGACGAAATAGCAAATGGCAGGCAGTTCCCGTGCATCTCCACTTTAATATAACTCGCATGAGACCCATTATTAATAATGGAGAACGGAATTGGGTTTGGCGTCAGGTTCGCAAAGTCTTGATATTCAACCACTTGAATGCCTGTGGGAATAGGACCGACGACGTTAACATAGACTGCATCGCCGTCAGACAGTGCAAAGCGTGCATTATCTTGATAAGCGGACAGGCTAGTAGGGTAGGCAAAATTAACGAAGCTACCGCCGACAGATGCGCCATAAGAAGGGAACACCGGAACAAACACTTCGTTAAACGGAGCAAGTCCTTCGGTAAATTTAACCTGGAAGGGCGTCGCCATTAATGCCCCACTGGAATCAATGGCGTCTTCACCATGGATAGTGACGGCGAGTACGCTGTCGGACAGTGTTGCAACGTCCACGCCGAGAGGGTAGCCGGCATAAATGCCTGTTGCGGTAATGCTTTTGCCTAAAAACCCATTTCCGGTGACGTGTATGGTTGACGTTTGTCCTATTTCAATAACGTAGCCATCCAGAGGAACTTGAATTCCCAGCACTCCCGTACCCGCCACGGCGCCAGCCCCCGTCAGGGAGACGCGAGCATGTCCACCGATTGCATCCACAACATCAAGTACAAATCCGGGACCCGCATACGTAATTGAGTCAGTAGGCGTAAAGTTAATAGAAACAGCGCATTGCTCATTGCTTGCCAGAGTTCTGGAGGCGCATTTGTTCGACACGATGGAGTAGGGTGCTGAAATGGTGGCACTGAGGACATCGAGAGTGCTGGTTCCGCTATTCTTAAACTGGACAGTGATAGTATCCGAGGCGACGCCTATGGTGCTCAAGGGAAACGTAACGCTAGCAAGCGGTGTGCCTGAGGTATCTACGGCAATGAGGGAGCTTGAGGGAGCGGTAGCAGTGGCCGTTGCCGCATCAGGAGCCACGAGCCAGTCGGCATTAGCGGTGTCAGTAGGCACAGGGGTGGTATTGATGGTGCCTAAGGCGCCAGCGGACGCGGGGTCCGCTGCGACAATAAGGAGTTCAGCACCGGAGCTGCTCGACACGATAGTCAGGTTATTTAAGTCATTGCCGTAGCACTGGCTATTTAGCGCAGCATGGACAGACTTTAGAATGCCGGCCTGGCCATAGCTTTGTTGATTCAGACTGCGGCAGATAGCTTCCGATACGGGCGCCATCATAAAGACAGGATGCTCCGCCACCAGCATGACCCAAGGAGCACTTGTTCCCGCAGGAAGGGCAGGAGCAACATACCCAGTACGGAGCATGGCAGTTCCGTCGGCGGAAGACGAGGGAAGGTAAGACGCTTGTCTAAATTCGGAAGGAAGCGCGCTATCGGCTTGAGCAGTCGGCACAGATATGAGATAGCCGTGCGACACCATATCATTCATCGTAGCCGGATAGGAACCAAAGTCGGTTTTATAGACTTCGGCAGCGCCCTGAAGCTGCTGGGACTGGGTAATAAACTTGGTAGCGGCGGACTTGGCGACGCCAACATTAAAGGCGTTTCCGCCAAAGTATAGCGTGGCCAAAGCTAGGGCGGCGACCAGAGCGATGGAGATAATGGTAATGATGAGGGAGAACATTAACGGGAACTTTCTATTTAAAGGGTAGTCTTTAATATAGCAAGGGCTCTGCTTAAACTTTATACAACGCGCGTTTCTGGCAAAAAGTAGCCTAGCGACTGCCCTCACGCTTTACAGTATCAACAAGATACGGTAACATGCGCTTGGGAGAGTGCAAGATGACGGCGTCAAAGAGGAAGCTACGGGGTAGCTTCGTGATTCGTCGTTCAAGTGTTCAAGCATAAGTACGGATTAAACAGGAGGATACGTTGGATATTAAAACATTTTGCGCGCTTGAAAATGAGCTTGCGCAAACCCATGCGGGACTAGCGGATGAGCTCGGCTTGTCCGAAATAAGCATCAAACGTATGGCGACAGGAGCCCAGGTCATTAATGACAGAACGGCACGGCAACTCATTGCTCGGGTGTTAATCGAACGGGAAGGCAAATCAGAACTATTTAGTAAATTGCTTGCAAAGTATCATGGAGATACTTTATAGTAAGTAATAATTCAACAATCGAGAAAACCAACCATGTCCCAGATGCTTGTTACGGGTGCGACAGCCACCCCTGAAGTTTTCCCCACTATTGCGAATGGCACGGGGGTGTGGTTCGTGCGTTCAGCATCACGTCCTGAGATGCACCTTGCGACGGTACTGTCGTCCAGCCAATTTTTTGATAACACCGGGCACCATTACGTTATCGACTGTCCGTCCTACCCCTATGTGCTTGGCTTTGCCGATGACAATGAGCTGTTTGATTCTCCGGAAGCGGCGCAAGCTTGCATCAACGAGTTAAATCTCGAACTGGCAAGAGAACAGCACAAAGCCCTGTTAGCCGAGTTAGCTTTGGTGGAACGAAAACTGGAAACTCTGGCGCCACCAACGCAAGGGGGAGCCTTAGCGAACGAATGCAAAAAGCATGTGCTGGTGCTGCAAGCTTTTTTCCAAACATTGGACGAGGCGGTCTACAACGACAGCGCATGCGCGCCACTTATTCAAGCCCAGTCCGACTTAGCCTCCGCCTTCGAGCAGCTGACGGGACAACCTATTTTTTAAGGGACTTATTGGCCCGGTTTAGTATTGCTAGGCCAAGTCCCAATTAGCTAACAATAGTAAGTGGCCATCTATTATCGGTCTAAATTTTAGCATACGAACCGTCGCTATATTCTACAACAATGACACAGGGAACCGTGCCGATAATTGACTGCGCGGTAGAGCTCTGCAGGGAGGACATATGGTACAAGCTTGGATAAAGCCGATTGAAGCGGCACAGGTCGTGGAGCGCACGGTGTATTTTCTTGCACTACGTCCGAGAACGACAATGCAGTCGTATTCGCTCTATGGCACGAATATTAAAGGGCGTTCCATCATTACGTGCAAACCTGGAATCGCCAACCGCGTGTACGGCAATGAAAAGCTGCGGGAGCTCTTGCGCAACAACCCCGACCACGTCGCTTTGGAAGTGCCTGCGGATGCAGATAAGCGTTGGCACCGGCGCTCCCGGCGCATTCGCTGACAACAAGGAATCCTGCACGCAGAGCGTAAAAGCGGGGCTAGTTCTCAGGCACATGCCCTTGCTTGCGTAAGTTAATCACGAAAAACGAAAGCTAACATGAGTATTAACGATAGTGCTTGCGAGAATGACGCTCCGGGGGGTAAGGATGCCGGTTGTACTTCTATGACGGGTTCCGAACCAAGCCCGGGTGCTGGACAGGCGGAGAATCCCGTATTTTTTGGAGATTTGTGGGTGGGAGACCGGTTTACCGCCTACAACGGGCTATGGACAAAAGTCGACTGGGAGTCCGCAAGGCATCATAGCAACGCGAGCAGGGCACTAGCGTCCCGGGGATTTGGTTATATCGGTGACACCCTCTGCAATTTTGAAAAAGAGTCTCTGGTAACGTTTGTGCCGCCTCGATACAATAATGTAAGCTGAAAGAAGAACATGGAAAAAACGACAGAAGTATTGCCAGTAATCAGCGTAAGCGTCTACGTTGCCAGTCGCGCGAGTCTAGCGGAGCGCCCTGCCATGTGGAAAGCACTTCGGAAGGGAGGGGCGGCCATTGTCTCAACCTGGATTGATGAAGCCGGAACGGGAGATACGACTGATTTTACAGAATTGTGGTCGCGTATCGAGTCCGAAATCCGTATGGCGGATAGATTGGTGTTGTATGTAGAACCCGGCGATTTTCCGTTAAAAGGCGCCTTAGTTGAAGTGGGCATGGCACTGGCGAGGGGTAAGCAAGTGATGGTGGTGGCTCCCGGAGTAGTCATTGACCCCCGCGACTTTAAACCGTTAGGGTCTTGGGTTGGACATCCCAACGTTAGTCTCTGTGACAGCCTGGCGTTAGCCTTTGGGCCGGCAGCACCGGAAGCACAACTCTTCTTTCGAGAAAAACCTGCCATGGCTTCGGAAGTGCTGGGCCCGGAGTGGTTCCCTTCGAGCACCCAACATGGTTGAGCTCACTCCCTTTGTACGACTAGCCACCCTGTTCTTCATCGGCGCTGCAGCGCAAACCTTCGTCAATCTCGCCCGACGGAGGTATCGAGACAAGGCATGGTCGGGCACTGACTCGCTATTGGCATTGTTTGGAGGTGCAGTGCAAATCTACATGGCGGAAATTGAGGCAACTTCCTTGGTGCTAGGCGGTGGTTTGCTGTTCATGAGTGGACTTTCGGCTTACAGCGCTGTTACTTGGTCGAGTCCTTCCGGAATTTTGTCTCCTGCTAACACGGTCCCCCCAAAAACCAAAGAAGGAGAACGAACCGATGAAAGCGCCCCAAGAAATTAAACGCTGGGTTGCCAAACGACGCAGTCAGTCCGGCAAGAAAAATGGCGTGGTGACCTGGATATTTGAGCAACTGTGCCGCGCATCCTCCGACTACAGCGCGCAGCGTTTAGTCGCGGGAGTATTCACGCTTATTCAATGGAAGTGAAACTGGCCAAAAACAAGCGCACCAGGAGGCAACGAACAGTGGTGGGCTTGGATGCCTAATAACTAAGCCTCGCTGGCAGAGTAGGTCTACCGGTGAGGCTTAGGCGGTTCTTGGTTGCTCCGAAGGTACGAAGCGATTGACCCGCTTACTTAATTATGCGGATGCTCGCGCATCTGACGTCCTGCGTGATGGAGGGACTCGAATTCGTTATGTAGTTGTGTCTTTTCTGCTTGCAACTCTGTACGCTGCGCAGGGCTAAGCTTGCCTTGCTTTTCCATTGCTATCGTTTTATCCATTAACGCAAGTTGCCGGTTTTCGAGCGTCCGTTGTGCGGTTAAGTGCTTGGCAAAGGCTGCACGATGTTCCGCTAAAGACTGAGAATGAGGGTTACGGATGTCTTCGCGTAACTGACGATGTTCGGCCATTTCATGTTTAGGCGGAATCGCCGCCGTAGCAATTACGGGCGAAGGACTAGGGGTGGAGTTGGTTTGTGCAAAAGCGCCCGCAGACAGTACTGAGGCAAGAATAGTGAAGGTAATGTATTTCATTAAAAGCTCCTTGGTAGCGAAGGCGATGTGCTTCGTACTGCTTATAGCGAGCTAAATTCCTAAAATGCGACCGTTTGTTGCATTTGATACAAATATGTCATTTTAGCAACAAATAATTACATCGTCCGGCGCTTTGTTACGTTAGTCCAATGACGTGCCTTCCCCCGATATAAATTTTAAGCAAGGTACTTGCTATATTAAGAACTACTATTAATTAGAAAGTTCACTTTAATGTTTTCCCTTATCATTACCATTATCTCCATCGCTTTGGTGGCGGCACTGGCCTTAGCGACGATGTACTTCGGAGGTTCGGCCTTCAACGTTGGCGTCGCCAAGGCAGCGGCCACCAAGTTCATTACGCAGTCTCAGCAGCTACAGGGCGCCGCAGCAATCTATAAAACAGACTTTGGCGCCTACCCCACAAAGTTGACCGATATGGTCGATAAAGGCTATCTCATTTCAGTGCCAACGGCAAAGGCCGACAACGAGCTACCCTCCGAGTTCAGACAAGCGTCGTATCGTTCGTCGGACCAGGGTATCCAAGGAGGCATGCGTCAGACGGGCTACGTGGCGCCTGCCATTCCGGCCGGCACGAGTGCCCCCTGGGTCATGCTAGTGGCAGAGCATCCTGTCTTTATGATGGCGCCGGTCCCCGAATCCGTATGCCGTAGTTTGAATCAACAAAGCTATGGTCAGGCAGGAATCCTGAAATCGGTGCATGCCTCCTTAAACAGCCAGTGCTATGGCGACGACTTAAACAACCTGACGATAGTATCGAGTAGCTCAGGCGCGGAACTTCTCATCGTTGCAGCAGACCCTGCCTCCGCCGGTGCCTTAGGCACCATCAATACCGCCCCAACACCTACTGATACGGCAAACGCAGATTGGCTCGTGGCCCCGGATGCAGCACCGACAGTGACGGCTCCCGCCAATCCGGTGACGGGAGGGGGTGCAATTATTGCGGTAGACGGACAAGGGCAACCAGTTTCGCTATTAACATTTGTCGATACCCCGGTGGGGTTGGTACTTGGCACTCGTACCGCACAATTTAAAAATACAACAGCTGCCGCCGTTGACTTGGCCAGCGTATCCGTGCCGTCTCCGTTTAGTATTAGTTACGAGGACTGTTCTGGCGTAAGTCTTGCGCCTGACCAGACTTGCACGGTTTCGGTGGCATTTACACCATTAGCCGCACAAACTTATACCGGTTCTGGATTCGCTATTAATTTAGTAACGACAGCCGGTGCGCACTCCCTCCTCGCATTGAGTGGCACGGGATTAGTTGCTGCACCCTATATTTCGGTCACGTCACACGGATTTGGCGCCGTCGATAGTCCGAGCGGATTTGGGTGGATGCCGGGGCAGTGGTTCGGAGCAGGGACCATAGACCCCGCTATTTCATCGGATTGGGTCGTTGCAAGTGCGCAATACAGTCCGGATGGCTGGAGCATTAATCGTGGAGCGTTTGCACAAGATATAGTTATCTCGTTTCCTCAACCAAGTAGCAATATGACTGTAACCGGAGTTACTTACAGCTATACGGGCAGGGGCACGGTCCCCATTGACAACGCTGACGTGATTTGTGACACAGTGAGTTGCGTAGTTACGCCTAGTGCACTTATGCTGGAAGGTACGGGAGTAGCCCCTGCTTCACTTACTGTTACCGTAACGTACAGCACAGCGACAATAACCGGAGTGGTCCTTACGCGAAGTTTCCCCATTAAATTAGCGGACCCTTGGTATTAACTATAATTTGTGAGGATTACTAAAAAGCGCGACCGATGTTCGGTTGCGCTTTTTTCATAGCAAGAAGGCCTTGACTTAGCTGCTATACCAAACAGGACAGTGTGGCTCATCTAACATTAAGGACCTTATGAACGCCAATGAATACGGACAAGTGACATCCTCCTACTACCTGGCAAGCCAAGGTAGGGGCATTCCCTCCGTCGAGGAAACAGTTTCTGCTTCATAGTCCATTGCGTGCGGACTTACCCCTACCTGCAGGGCAAGGACGTGACGTCTTAGGCGGACTCCACAGACAATCCGGGGTTGCCCACCCCTTCCACGTTCGGCAGAGGCGCAGCCCCTGCCAGAATCTTGCGTCGTATCGATACCCGCTTCGGTCGCTTCCGGGGCACCTGCAATACGGTTGAACGTATCTGGGCGATGGCGCTGCGAGCTTACCGAGTTCAACGGGGAAGCGGACCATGTGCACTTACTGGTGACGGGGCACCCGACCGTGGCGCTGTCCCGACTGGTAGGTAACCTAAAAACGGTCAGTGCCCGTTATATGCGTGCTGCGCACGCACAGCACTTGAAGAAGTTCTTCTGGAAAAAGATTTTTTGGTCGGGAGCCTACGCCGCGTTCAATGTGGGGGCGGCGGACCTTGCTACTATTATTCGTTACATCCAAGAGCAAGAGTCGCCCGCCTTACCCGCTACTGGAAAGTAGGGGTATGCGGCGGGCATTTAAATCAACTTGACTTAAGCGAGCCAATACTAATTGTCGGGCACGTCGTGACCCATCAGCTTGTCCAGGGCAGTGGTCTACTAATTCAGCAGATACCGCTGGCTCGATGAACATAAGTACAAAACGAAAATCAGTGTTATCAATCTCAGTTCGAATGACAAAGCCGACTTCCGCCAGTGAACCAAAGCCATAGGCCTCACCCTTTACGGGAAATAGAATAATGCAGTCATGTTTTAGGTGCCACGCTTCCATATCGGCACAATCCTGCATCCAGCTCTCCACCTGTGGGTCGAAGAAGGGTATGCCATGCTCACGACTTGACCTCCTCCCCCACCTCAGCCTCCCGGCTGCCGCTTAAGCGGAAAGGAAGGGGATTCCACCTGCGTGACGGCTTTGCCCAGCCGCGAGAATATTGTTGCTGGAGTTAACGTCACGGTCGTGAATCGTGTGACACCCAG
>JAUSLJ010000003.1 GCA_030646715.1 Agitococcus sp. | reverse complement strand
CGCAACAATAACTCAAATTGCTTGGTACTTAAAATCGATACATCTTTCAGCATCTGATTAAATTCAGCTATCCGCATGAGCGCCCCCTATGTAGGAGGTTTCAGTTTAGCTCAAATCAATACGTAACGCTAACAGAGCCTTCATAAAGCACTCATTGAATGTGGCCATCACGATAGTCCCAATACTCAGGAACATAAAATCACGGCAGATAGCGTGCATCAGAACCTTGCTGGGTTTGCGCACTATTGGTTAAATCACCGTTAGTAACTGATGTCCCTTATTCAAGCAGCCAAGGTTTACTAGGCTGCTTTTTTACGCTTACAATACGTTCTAAAGCAAAAAAAAATCTCCGAAAAAATCGGAGATTAGAATTAAATTAAAGGTACACTAACCCTGAGCGAGTAGTTACTTTTGCCTGCAGCGAGTGGAGCCAAAGTTCCATTTCTTTTAAGCACTCATGAGCGGCACCTCCACACAAGTTCCACGTTGGTTCTCGAAACACTAGATTTGACTCCAATTCAGAAGGTAGATACAGAGGATTGACTAACCCGACAGCAGAAGGCGCCACACGTTCTAGGGCCGCCACGGTCATGTTTCGGCTATCCCAATTTTGGTGACATCGAAGCTCTCGAGCGGTATTGACAATCTCATCATCACGGATACCACAGTCCATCCAACCTCGGAAAAAACCATAGGTCTTCTCCACAAACTGAACACGATTGAACAATGCTTTTGTCATTCCATGGCGCGCCCAGAAAACCTGAATGTCTTCCATGGAATCGCCGCTGAATTCTTCGTCAACGGAGACCACGACAATCTTCCTGTGACGAGACTTGCGCATTTCCTCAATGATGCTTTTCACATAATGCAGCCCAAATGCAGAGGCGTAGGCAGGCTGAACGTCTATCACCATTAACGGGGTGACCTGTTTAGTAGCCATAGGTGACCTTAATTGGCACGCCAAAGGCAACCATCACAACGCCCACGCCCCCTTTTCGCACTCGTTTAAGCACACTTTTCACACCCGACTTGGCTTCCTGTACATCACACAAACGGTAGAACCCTTTCAGCGCTGATTCTGCCAGGACGGGAATCTCGCCACTACCCGTTTGCCCTTTAAAGGCGTGCAATTGTGCTAGTGCCATACCTATCGTCAGTACCGTGGCGGGTTTTGAGGTCGCCGCTAGGATGACAACAGGTTGACCTCCTCGACTGACACCGCGAAAAATGTTGTTTTGGCTAGCGGATACCAGCTCGAACTGACATAACGAAAAATCTTTCCCCTCGTAATTTTGCAATAAGACAGGGGAATGAACATTACGTGTATTGCGTAAGAAAGCGTTTAATAAAACAATCACTTCATCAATCGTTAGATACTTTATTGGCTGGATACTCATTGGTTCTCCTTAGTTGTCCTAAGGCGTATAGATAACCACGCTACCTTCCCTACGTATTATGCAAAAAGCTTGCCCTTTATAGCGCCGAACTACGAACATTCTCCAGGGGCCTATACGGAACAGGTCCACGAGAACCTATCGCCTACAGCTAGCGATAGCACAGATAAATCCCGGTAGGGCAACACTCCCTGTGAATTTTGTTTGGAAACAAGCAGAGTGCGCGGGCTCAGGTAGGCAAGTTCGATTGATGCGCTTTGCGCTAACCCAAGGAAAATTCATGAAAGCAACAAACAAGCTAAGCTGGCTCGATACGGGCTATTCCGAAAAATGCTTTAAGCAACGTGCTGCATCATTACAAAAAGTATTGGCAGGGCTGGACACGCAGATGAGCCACGCTAAAGCACTACACGTGCTATCAGGCATAGAGGGATACACCAGTTTTAGCGCGATTAAAGTGCGACTTGCGAGAGGATGCCCTGCCTTTTGTCCTTATTGTGGTCGGCCAGGTACGTTGCGTCCAGCAGACACAGTATCGTGCGCGAACATAGGAGACGAGGGTAATTACGGTGCGGAAGGCGAAGGGGTGATGCACCAGTGTTCCCAATGCAAGGCATCGTTTACTGACTGGGTTGGGAATTTTCCGGAAGACGTCGGCCTACCTGAGAAATAATGCGGTTTTTGGAGTACGAAGACGGGTTGGAGCACATTTGATAAGGCCACCTCTTTTTCGTTATCAGAACGGATGACCGTATCTCTGCCGGCATTAAGCGATGACGCACTGCAGTAGCGCACTTTAGAGGAAGCGGTATGCCGGTACTATTACCATGAGTTCCAGGCAGGCTTGGCGAGGCTACTAAATCGTCAACTACATTTAGCTTAATTCCAAAACACGCTTGCACCTTGCTCGCGTGTTTTTTTCGTGGCTGCTCCTATCCAAGCGACATGTGCTGCACTACCTATACCGGATAGGACCATCTAAAAAAAGGAATTAATATGCACAGTATCCACCCTCTTGTTGTCTCAGCCGCTTCTTTACCTTTCTACCCCGGGCGCAGCACAAGCCATACACCAGGCCCTAACGAAGTGCCTGATACACCCTTGGACGAAGGAGCGCTCACAGCGCTGCTAGCGCATGTAGTGGTTCATCGCCGACATTTGACCGCATTTGAAATATCCGTCAACAAGGAAATGTCCCTACGAGTGCCTTCTGCCTTGGCTGAAAAGGCATACCAAAAGCTAACGGGAAACGTCACTCCTCCCGTCGTTTTCAGCCTGTATGTCAAGCCAGACAATGTGCCCGAATTGTTGACATACATTTATCAGTACGCCATTTATCCGAATGTATATCTGGAAATATACCAATATGACCACCGCCCGGCACAATTGTGGTTTCGGTATAGCACGATTTTAGGCGGTCGAAAAGTTGCAGAGCTAACCCCGCAATGGCTCGCCCAGCTCACCGATAAAATGAGCCAGGCACCTGAAAACCCTTAAGTACCTGTCAGCGTAATAGATGAACTTGATTCCACCAGCTAGACTTTTAGCTGGTTTTTTTTATTTGGACCCAGACCTTCGCATGTTCACGTTACGTGAACAGCGTGAATAGCTGAACACGGTCGCCCTTAAAGTCTATAATTTAGATTTGAGTTTAAATGCGCCTTGACCTAAACAGCACCGTCAAGTATGCTTTAGGCTTAACAACCTTATTTTAGAACTTACCTTCGTTCCCTTGGCGATTACCCCAATTATCCTGGACTTTATCATGACGCAGCCAGCAGACAGACACGCAAAGAGAATGGCCTTGTTAGCCAAACTCGAGACGGCCTCAGCACTCGCTACTAAGGTACGCAGCGCGTGGGAGGACGCGTTTCCGCCGTTGGGGCCCCCACCAACTTTCCGAAGTCCACGCGGGCCGGCGCCCAACCAAGCTGCTAAAACCGTCTATACGGAACTAATGACGCGTATGCGTAAGTCATAACCGCCGTGAGAAAAAATGAGGCATCCCGTTTTTTTGACGACTTGCCTAATATTTTGGGGTGCCCAAGACCCGCGAGGATGTATTGTTTCTGGCGTTACGCTCTTTGTTCGTTAAAAAACACGTCAAACCTAGAAAGGGTTGACGTGTTGAATGAATTAACAATAGTCAGCTGTCGTGCTTTGACTTATTCGGCATGGCAATCGACATATCTTTTAGTCCAACAAGCCTTCGCTGCTACGGACTCGGCTTGATAATTTTTGTGATAGTGCAACCCTACCCATTCAGCAACGTCGTCTTCGGAAAGCAAGCAAACCGCCAAATACTCCTTAATATACACGTCTTGATTGCTCGCGGAACAGTCACCGAAAACAACGCCATAGACAGACTGAGCCCAACTTTCTAACTGAGAAAACTCAGGCTCAACATCCCCCGCATGAGTCATTTCCCAAAGAGCAGCGGCATTTTGTCCGTCATGGTAAAGCTGGGAACCTATCCAGCGAAAGTCTTTAGTCCCTTCTGTCCTCTCCTTCAATAAGGTGATTACACGCGCAATCTCTATTAAGGTGGTCTCGACCGCGTAATCACAATGCTTAGGAATGCCTCTAAACCAAAAAGACGTTTTACTAACGAACATGCTCCAGCTGGGAATATCAGCAACAAAAAAACCTTGGTCGTACGACGTAGGCTCTTCACTAAATTTCACCGCATCCAAGTCTTTTGCAATACAAATAGCTTGTTGCTCCAAAATGAACGTAAGGTTCATTGTTGTCAAAGAATACGCCACCCATTGCGGTGAGTCCATTCCTTTATCTACTGAAAAGCATTCCAGCCACAGTGCCACCGGAGTACTTAGTAGCCCGAGGGGCACGCCGTTTGTTTGTGTTTGTTTCCGCGCCGCTTTTTCTTTCTTTAGAACACCTGACAGGGTATCAAAATTACGATAGCCTAGTCCGTAGGCCAGCATCTCAAGTACGGCGGGTTTGCCCTGCTGAGGAAATGCCTCTGTAATACGATTAGCCATCTGATTGACTGAGGTAGACGTTAATTCAATGTGCATATGATTCTCCGAAATCTGCGGAGCCTATTTTTAATGACCTAAGGGGGTGTGCATTACCTAGCATAAAGCTCCGCATCGACTGGCGAATACGGGTTTTAGAAAGGAAGTGAAACAGCTACCATACCGTTACCGGCGCACACGACAAGCTGCTACGAATAGTGTAGTCACTACCCTCCGAAGCGATTTAATACTCTAAAATGAAGTCAAAGAAAAACGCCATCACTCGAGAGTAATGACGTTTTGAATCAACAAAGGGTCAAGCAGCTAATCTTTCAACTTCGGGAAGAAACGCCCGTCCATCTTTCGCTAGTAATAACCCAAAAGTGAATTGGTCGCACAGGTCCTCAAAGCCGTATGCCACATACGTGGCTTTTTTAAAGTGACAGGTATTGACATTTCCGCCAAACGTGTCCGGATTTAATCGCTTGGAGGACTTAAAATCCATGTGCCAAGACAAAACATAGATATTTGGCTGGAGGGACCGTCCGTCAAACTCCACGCAAACCTGCAACCCGTCAGGGGTGGCTACGTCCAAGCTAATTTCTCGAGGGCCGGCCTCGCACGTCACCGTTGCGCCACAGTCCGCCGCAATCGTCGAGATAGTCTCTGCCATGTATTTTCGGTCCTGCGCACGGTTTTCGTTAAACGTGGTCGTCATAATGTACTTCTCCAATTAGGGTCCTAAGTAACTCGTATAGCGATATGCGTTGTGTACGAAATACTTGGTTGGAGCCTCGTTTTAGCGCATTGAGCCTACATACAACCACTAGGCACTTGTTTAAGCGTAGTTTTACATTGCCGAATCGGATAGGACCAACTCTATCAGCAACTTGGTTGCTACACATTAGACAGGGCAGTAACCCCTTCCGCCTGCGCCATTTGGCACGGAGAAGTTGGCTTTATGAAATAACGCGTTACCTTCCCATTTTTTGGGGGAAACGAGTAGACAAGGCAGGCATCTTTCAAAAAATTTCCCCTCATTACTGGAGAATTTAGGCTATGAGCACCAATCAAAAATATTTTTTAGGCAAATTAAAGGTACGTTGTGGCGAATACGTTACGGAAGTCAGTCGAATACTCGTTGCCAACTCACAAGAGCGAGCCGAGCTTCTTTTAGATACCGCCGCTTCGTTCTTTTACGGGGAAGGAGACGCACCCAAAGAAGACAACGGCTACTATGCAAACGGAGGAGAGCTGCACATCAGCGCGGGAATGGCAAGGCCTATCAGCTTTGAAACTTTTCTTGAGATGAAAACGCTGTTGCCGGTTACAAGGGATGACAATATTCCACAGATAGACGATATCTCCGATAACGTCACAAGCACCTTTAAACAATTTGCAAAAAATCTAGGAGCCAAGCTAACTACGCAAGGAGTAAATATGTCGCACAGTTCGCTGCTAGAAATGATGGCGGCTTCTTTAGGTCAAAAAAATTGGCAAGTGCTCCATGAGACGTTGTCGCAAGTAAAAGAATCGGTTACACCGCCTTCTTTACCCGAGTTAGCGGAAGTTATCGAGGATTCCCCCGGAATGTATGAGGTGGAGATATGCCGTAGCGGATACGGAATGGCAATTATCCCGGTTCACGCCAACAATGCACTAGAAGCCGAGGACCTCGCTCATGAGTTAGCAGGCAACTACGCCTACAATGAAAAACACGCGGAGTATTCGACCGAAGGTGTTCGAAAACGTAGTTGATGTACCGTTATTGAGCAGCTTTACTCAGTAATCTTATTCCAAACCGATTGCCCTTGGGCCGTCGGTTTTTTTACCTGCTAATTTTAGTTTCAGATGCTCCGCTTTACCTTAGATGCCATTCGCTAGACGTCTGTAGGACATCAAATTTAGGGAGAACTACATGAATACAGATGAATTATTGGAATACACCCGCAATGCAAAAAAGAAGTATGACGCGAAAACGTCAGACTATTACTTAGACGATGAAATCCAAGGCGCCTACCCTTTCTGGGACGGCGACTCGCTGGAGTCACTTCCTTCGATGGCGACAATCTTCGTGATGAAAGAACGGATGGGAGGTAAGCTCCACAACGTCATGATAGCTTGCCATGGAGACGATGAGTTTTTTATCTGGTGTGGGGACAACTTTTGTGAAAATTCCGCGACAAAGCCACCTGCCGAATCACGCGTTATCGAAGCGGCTAACAGAATGGATGTGCTCATCTCTCGGCCTGAAACCTTAATGGAAGAACTGCGTGGCAGGGCCGAAAAGAGCGACGGGTGTCATTTTTGGCAAAATTACAAAAAGGACCAGACTCTCTGCAAGCACTGCGACCAGCTTCTCCATCTCAAATCGGGTAAAGTTAGCGACATTCTCTATGACTTACAAGAACGATATTTTGCGGTTTTGTTTGATACGCCGGGAGCTAACGAAGTTTCCTTGCCACAGACTGCGCTTGCTAAAATACTAAGTAAAGTGCCGGTACTTATCGAAGGGGAAAAGGGCTGGGGGAAAACGCGGGAAGCACGTATGCTTGCGGACACCTTAGGCGCCAAATATATAGAAATTCAGGGACATGAAAATGTCGAAGCAGCAGACCTGACCGGCTATACCGTCCGACACGGCCATGATATGGTCTGGAAAGACGGAAGACTATCACAAGCCTTTCGGTTAGCGGCAGCCGGCACTAAAGTCTGCTTAAACATCGATGAGATGCTGCGCATACCTCAACGTCAGCTCTCGGTGCTGTTATCGGCCTTAAGTCCTTATGATGGGCAGTATTTTTTAGCAACAGGCCGAATGACCGAGGTAATAGCCGGAATTGGTACTGAAGAAACAATTGCATGTTTAGTGTCAAATCTACATGTGATTGGCACCACCAATATCGGAGCGCAGTATGCAGTCGATACCATGGACCCCGCATTACAAGAGCGTTTTTTACTGCGCCGAAAATATGCTGATGTCACAGTGCTCAAAGCTGCTGTTCTCGAAATTTCGTTGGAAAAAGGGTTTAGTACCAAGGTCGCGGACAATTGTGTCGCGTTTTATGAAGCGATGAAGTCCTTGAAACCGAATGGCCTCGTTGCCGATATTCCGAACCCACGCACCATGGTTCGGGCGGTGCACTTGTCAGATAAAGAAACTGACATGAAGGCTGCTATCACCATGCAGGCCCTTACTTGGGTCGGCCGTGACGTTGAAGGCAATCCGGTCCAAGAGCAGCTGGAGGCGGTGACGAAAGCCATTGCCAAGGTGTGGAAGTGAACGCCGTTGAAATGGGCATAGCGGTTCGGGGGATGACAACAGATTTATTGTTGGGTGATGACAACCCCACCGAACCCTTTATTGTCCGTATGAAGCCGCAATTTAACACTGCATGCTGGAGCTGGTTGCCCCCTCATACAATTTATATTGGAGAAAAGTGTTTAGGCAGAGCCAAGAAAGGACTTAAAAAACCCATGGTATTGGCGTACTTACAGGCGTTCTTAACCCATGAAGTGAGTCACTTGCGCTGGACTGACAAAGACCTATCGCGTATCAACGTCTTGTTAGCTTCCAGCGGTATCCCCTTTTCTTTATGGAACCTGTTTGAAGACGCACGTATTGAACACCGGGAACGGCAACGTTCGGGGAAAAAGTTTAACTGGAACGAGTATGAAAACATTAGCGTACCTGCGGTAGGTGCCTATGGCAGTCCAATACACGAATTTTTCTTGCTCATTCAACTTGAAAATGAACATCGTGAAGAAAGAATGGTAGAGGTGGTCGCGTTTTATGACCAAGCTATTCAGACGGAAACCTCCATAGGGCTACTGCCCCTGTTAGCGAATTGGGTTACACGGTTTGGAACGGATGCGCCCCCCTCGGGTGACTTACAAACAAGCCAACAATTGCAACAAGATTCGCATTTCAGGGATACGTTTAACGAAGGCACCGTTCTACCGGGTATGCCCTCACCGGCAGAACCAGCGAGTATTAAGCTAAGCGCAAAAGGCCGAAGTAAGCTATTAAGCAAAAGTATTGAGGATGTGAATTTCCAACGTGCCGAGCAGCTTGCCTCGAAATTTCTCGCTTTATTTGGCTCACGGCAGGTAACGATACGAACAGAAGAACCCTCTGCACGTATTTCGGCTAGGCATCTCGAACTGGAACGGCCATGCTACCAACGCAAAGTTGCGGTCCAAACCATAATCAAGCGTATATGCCTGGTAGTGGACTGTTCGGGGTCAATGACAGGGAAACCAATTTACGACGCTAAAATGCTGACGTGGGCACTAAGTTATCTAGCCAGTTTAGGGAAAATACACGGATGCTTGATTCTTTCGGCCGTTGTGGGGGATAAAGCGGTCAGCGAAGTATTTGACTTTCCCGTAACACGCGAGATTGTCTCCCGTATTCATGCATTTGGCGATGCTGAGGGCCTTAATGCTGCCATTTTGTTAAACCAGTCCAAGTTGCAACAGGCGGACATGGTCTTTGTAAAAACGGATGGCGAGATATGTGATGAGCCCATCGATAAACGAGAGGTTCAACAACGAGGTATCACCGTGTGTGGGCTGTATTCTGGTGGTGTGCAACAAGCTGCTCGCATGCAACAGCATTTTAATCGATTCATCGCGCGGGATTCATTGGACAGCCTAATGGATGCGTTGCTCCAATCCAGGTTGGTCTGATAGCCGTTCATTATCGTGGCACCCGTAGTTACGCAACATGCTTTATTTATTCCGAACCGCGAAGCTTCCTTTAGCTCTCGCGGTTTTTTTTAAAAAAATATTTCGGTCCCTATACAGCATAGGTCATCGAAGAACCTCCCCCTCACCCCGTACGACGGGATGGCGAATCTTCAGAATAAAACCACTTTTCTTTCTTCTTAGTGCATTAGCACAAGGCGGGAGCATAGGTAATGTGAGGAACTTAGTTACATAGTCTGCCTTGTGCGACACCACTTAGGAGTAATACATGAATGTTCAGTTAAATATCAAGTCAGCCGCCCAACGCCTCATGCAATTTGTCCAGTTACACGGAGGAAGCGCTAAACATAGCGAGATTTTAGAATGTGTCTCCAATATGTGTGGATTCGAGTCTTACCGGTCCATGAAGGCGATATCAGAAACAGCGATGAAAAAGCCTTCTGGCGCCCCTACTGAATTGACGGAGGCGGAGATTGAGGTCGTTGGTCGCTTACTCGAACGTCCCGAGCATGTTGTCTATCGCTCGTCAGCGGTCGATTGGCAGTTGTCGGAAAACCCCGATATCAGCATGGTGGACCTACCTGCCAGTCATCGTCAAAAATACGACGTAATTGTTGAGAGTTTTGGGTGCCAGTTTAGAATATTGATGAAGCCCGAAGGAACGACGTTGGACAATTTTGATGGAAAACCTGTGTTGGACGTTTTACTGGAAATTAATCAGGGTGTTCCTTGTGCTCACATCACGAATGACCCAGCTGACGCTATGCTACTTACTGTGTTTGCCAATGCGCAAGGAGTGATTGTTCGACCTGACGACGGAGAATGGCTCTCGGAATTCCACGCAAGGGTGCCAGAGGGATTAAGAAAAGCGACACAGCTTCATTGCGGCCAGGAACAGTTCAACCAGGAATCCTTTGTCGTGGTGATGGACACTCAGCAGAAGTATGCCGAGGAGGCCCCTGCAATCGTTCCTGTGCCACGTGCAAATGAGAACCGGGAATCTACCTTGGCCATGTTACCTACCTTGGCCATGTTACCCTCCGATAATGGGCAAGACACCTCGGTGTTACTTCCTTACCCGTATGTTCAGGTATTTGCGCCACAAGGAGTCATTATGCCGTATATGGTTGACAGAATCCGTATCTCTTTTCAAAAGTCATCGTATGCGCTTTCGTCTTGTCTGCATCTGGAAATTAGTTTAGAAACGGGAATGGGGGTGACAGTTGACAGTATTGGATGTGTGTCTTCCTTTGATACTTCTTCCGATAGAACGGATGTGCGTATGTTCGCCACGAATATGTCGCGAGTAGTGGCATATTTTGTCAGCAAACGTAAATCAATGAAGGAACTTAACGGCATCATTTGCAGGACAGCACAAAGTGCATCTCGAATGCAGATTGCGAAAGACTGCGTGAATATCATTATGGAACTCAATGATGTGACCAAGGCATTTTCCGAGATTGATAAACTGACTCGCAGTTCTACCTAAATTTATTTTTATTGCACCTTCTCTCCTTGCGAGAGAAGGTTTTTTTTCGTCAAGCCGCACGATTACTATACTACGCAGAACTACATGCAGTTCTGCGCTACTCACTTTAGCGCGTCGTGTGCCGCCGGCTTGTCCGGTATGGCGAACCCCAAGTAAGTCAATTTTCAGCATACCTTCTTTTTAACGAAGAAGCATGTCTTAAGAGCATCGACTGTAATGGCACACACCAGCAACTTTCATTTGTTATTAAGGCCAATGAAAGCATAGACAGCTTCTTCACTATTCATCAAAAGAGGACATTATGCAAAAAATCACTAGCAAAGAAACGTTAAAGAAAGCAGTCCACCGCCTTCACCGCAAGTTAAAACTAAGTCATGCAAAAGCCACCCTGTCTCAAGCGCAGGAACTATTGGCGGCGGTTTTTGGAATAAAAAGTTTTGACTTATTATTAGCAGAATTTACTGCGGAATGCGACACTCCTCTCGAGCATCTGGTGGGGGTCCATGTGGAGCATGTGAAGGGGGCCGACTCGTGGAAGGAGCTGACGGGAGTATCCGAAACCCAGAAAGAATTCGACGGAAACCTTCTTTCATACGCGTTAATGATTCAACGAGACCTTCTAGGCGGTCGATTCGTATTGAAACAACGCACCGAAGTCGACATGGGAGTATGGGAAGTTGTCGACAACGCCATTCTCGCTGAATTCGTCGATTGCGAATTAGTAGGGGGTAGCGAGGTTCATTGGCTATCCAAGGCCTTATCCACCGAGAAAGCAAAAATAGGCCGTTCTAACTCAACAGGAACCACGGATGTAGCCGTCTTTACTATCTCACCAGACCTTTCCGTTTCAGTGGTAGGTGTGTATGAAAAAGACACGATGATTGGCGGTTACAATTATTATGACTTGTTTGATACAAAAACAGGCGCCCATTTAAATGAAGGTAATCCTTTTTTCTATTTGCCAAGCTTAACTGAAATTCGTGCTTATTTGCATTCACGCAAATAGCCCCGCACCTAGCCTCTCAATTCATGATTCAAACTGCCTCTTGAGGCAGTTTTTTTTACGTGGAGGAGGACTTCGGGCGTACGATGCTACAAGGTTAGTGTTACTGTTCGAGAGAGCTTTTGCTATACCCCACAGAGCATTAGCGATTGTCGCTTTTTAGCCCCTTAATTGAAAGCAACCCATGGACCAAAAACCGGCGGCATGGACCACCTATGCCTTGACCTCTGCTACCCTTTCTAGTCGCAGAGCTATCGACAGCATCGCTAAATTAGCTCAAGATATCGCGCACGACGTTCGGCATGAACAACGGCATGAGGCCCAGCTGTGCAAAGCGTGTTTCTATCGGACCGCTCTGGGAGGTGCCGCAATGACTCGTCGACCTTGCGCTTGCTGTGAAGAACAGCAAATGTATGGTTCTACCAACACCAACGTGTTGTGCAAGCTATGCGCACGCATACACGGGTTGTGCACGCGATGTGGCGCGGATGTGGAATTGCGGACACAACGCCGTAACTGGCCTACGACCCCTGTTGAAATTGATGAATGACGGCTAGGCCCCTACTCGCTAGTGTGTGGGCCAACCGGGCGTATCTGCATTCGGCAGGCCTATTGCTTTCTGCTTAGCGGCGGTACCAAGTGTCTTGCACCCACAACACGGTGGGATGCACAGCAGCACGAATAAGCTCATCGGCCCGTTGCGCATCGAATTGGCGAGGGTATTCCCGTGTAAGCTGAGCTAATAGCGCGCGGCCTGGCTGCGCTGTTGTTGGCGGGAGCTGAGCGGCCATCTGCCGGATAATGCGCCCTAATTGAAAGGGCGGCAAATGCGGAGGAAGCCCTTCTTGGGCATCCTGTTTCGTGTCGCCCGTCTGCAATGCATACAAAGGTCCTGCCACTAAACTTAAGATAGGAGCTGCTTTTGGTTTCAAAGGTAGCACTGGGCCTAGTGATACGGGCACCGCGGAGGATAATGGCATAGAGAAGTTAATAGAGGACAAAGAAAAGTGTAGCACGGCATTTCATACGTTTTAGGTAAAAGAGCGATGGCTATACCAAGAAGACCTTTTATTGTTCACCGCTCCTTTAGGAAAATCATGAATTTAGCTATTCACCTCTCCCCTGACTTTATCACCATCGATACGCAGGATAAGCATGCCTCTAATAGTTTCTCGTTTGCCCTGGCGCTGGACGCGTATGCCTCTGGAGCAGGAGTAGGTTGCCAGGTCAATGATGAAGCCTTACGCCCGACGATTGAAGCGCTTTGCATGCGTATTGCGACCCAGCTAACCGAGTTCATCAAAAATAATCCAGCCACCCCCGTTTAAGGCTCTACAAGTGCCTGTTGGATTTAATCGATGTGCCGGCATAGTCTCTACCGCCCTTGTTTTTTATTCCAAAAGTCCTGATACTTTGTTATCAGGACTTTTCTTTGTAGGCGCTCTGCTCGCCGTACTATGCCTAGGCACATTGGCAACATGCCTATACAGAAAAGGACCCTCACTGACAAGGAATAAAAATGCAACAATCAACAACAGTTAATTATGCCCTCCGCCTGAAAACAACAGGAGAGCTCATCACCTGCGACAACGATACCCGCTCTGGGCACTTTGAATTGAAATACGGACCAGGCGGTCAGCACACTGACGTCTATTTACGTGATAATCCGGAGCAGCTAACGCGATTGCTTCAAGGAAAGGGACGCCGCTATTCTTATGACGCCAATTACCCAGACATGAATGGCATCACCACCCAAAACGTTGACGTCGTGAAAATCACCGTGACGACGCTGGTAGAAACAGTTCAGGTAGAGCTACCTCCGACGCTCGTCAGCGTTCACTCCGCCCGAAAACCCATGCTCTTGATGAATCGATATGCGAAGGATACGCTGCCCGATATCGCCAATAACTTATCTATCTTCGTGATGCCCCTCGGGGAATCCCTGGAATCAATGAAGAGATTTGAAAACAAAGAGATTTATACGGCAGACGAGTCCTCCCTTTATTTATATCGCGTGTTTGCCCTTCCGGAGACATATGACTTTTATTTGAATGGAGAGCTTGGGTTTGCCGCCGCGACGGCAGATACGTATGATGCGCAGACACTGACTAACAAGGATACATAAGCCATGCCTCTTTCACCCACCTTGGTATTAGCTACTTTGGCCACCCGTCAATTTAGTTTCTCTGCAATCGGGCATACCGAAGCAGAGGCGATAGCCGGCATTGAGCGTGCTTGGGCAGTGCATCGGCAACAAGCCGGACATGACCGTGCCCTTGATATGCCGCTCCCTCATTGGCCAGACTTAGCCGAGGAATTTGAAGCACGGCTACTTCCCATGATGGCAGGGCAAGGTTACCGCGATTACGAACAAATCACGTCTTAATTCTGTGAAGCTCTCTATTTTAGGGAGCTTCTTTTTTTATGGCGCTGGCGGTTATTTTTTCAAATAACGGTTACCTACACTGGATAGGCAAACTCTTAATTTAAGGAAAAATATGAAAACCATCAATGCAGTCGTAGTTCCAAAGGCAGGACTCCATGAACAACTCAGCTCTCGTCGGGCTTTTCCAACTTTGGCAACAGGCGCGATTAAGCGTGAGTATCGCAGGCACGAGCGCCATTCTCTCAAGGCGGAATTAAAAAAGGACATGTATCAACAGGTTCAGCAAGACTTTGGCATGATTTTCATGTCCGCCCCAGTAATTAACTCGAATTTTGTGCCAGAGCCCTCCCACTCTGCCCAATATGCCGTAAAAGTAACCCGCAAAGCGAAGTTTCAGCGTTTGCTCGTTGAAAAGATTGTAGTTACCGTGTCCACTTACCAGGCCCCGCGTTCCTACTATTAATTTCATTCCAACCACGCTCCTCCCCGGACGTGGTTTTTTTGTCCGGACGCCGGATTCCTCCGCGATACTAAAGTGCACCAAAACCCGATTCCTACAGAGAAATAACTCGCTATACAGCAGTTGGATACTCTCTTTACCTTGTTGCTCACTGGATATACGCCTGTTATGCTCCCTTCTGTTTATTTGTCAGTTGACCAAATTTGCGCCCATTCACGCAAAATCGCCAAGACGCTGTCCGATATGCATGCGCTCGCCTCCACGATTGAATTGAAAGCAAGCATGGAACGGTCGTTTGCTTTATGCCCCGCCATGCAGGTTTTTATGCGTCAAGAAAACAGGGATGACGCCTATATCGAAGAAACAGAAAAGCCCGGGTTTAATGCCCCGGGTATCGAGTTGTCCTACTATTTCCTTAAGACTGATTGGCACGCCATTGAAGCGCAGTTTTCGTTGCGCGGTCACAAGCTAACCTGTGAAGTTCAGACATGGCTGTTTAGCGATGGCTTAGGCGAAAAAAGCCAACAATTTCAGCTGGCTCAAAATTCACAGCTCTATCGATACGTGGAAGCGGCACCCCTCGACACCCTTCCTGCTTTTACTGACCATATCCGAACCATCGCCGTCACACAGCACGTGGCTCTGCTCAATAGCGTCGGTGTCACGGTCAGTGATAAATACAAGCTAAAACTGCGAGAATTTGGCTCTAAAATTTTGATTTTATAGCCGAGGACGGGGACGTCCTTTTCGCGCGGCATAGTTGCTCATACGCTACCCGTGAAAACAGAGGTAGCCTTATGCGCTATTTGGAGAAAAATTGAGCAGCCTCGCCGGCCACTCAATTAAACTAAGTTACTTCACAGGAATCGTGGTGGACTTGTCGACGGGCACCGCGGTAACCGAATTTTGAGGACTGCCCCCAATTAACTTATCTGAGTATGTCAAGTACACCAAGGTGTTACGTTTGGTGTCGACCATGCGAACGATGTGCAGTGTCTTGAACAAAATAGACAAACGCTCGCTGAAGATATCTTCTTGTTTAGGAAGCGCGCCAGCCATAAATGAGATAGGTCCAACTTGACGGCAAGCGATAGATGCCTCTGCTTTATCGGTGGCAAGGCCAAGTGCGCCACTTATTCCACCCGTCTTTGCCCGTGACACATAACAAGATACCCCGTTGACGCGAGGGTCATCATACATTTCCACAATAATTTTATGGTCGGGGCCAATCAATTTAAAAACGGTATTTACCTCGCCCAGTTGGTCCGCTTGTGCGGAGAAGGCAAACAATAAGCCAACAGCTAAATATACTTTTTTCATGGTGTAATTCCTTTAGGGTGAACAGCGAAAGGGCATGGCAGGCTCCGGAAAATTCCGTTGTCCTTCACGGTATAGCCATACAAACTATCGACTGTAACGAGGGGCGCCCTTTAGCAATTTTAGAAATTTACCCTGCCATAGCACTAGACAAGGTAGGTGCCTCTTTCTCCGTCGTACTTTGTGAATGAGCGGTGTTCGTTGACGCACCAACGGTGTAAATGCTATCTTTTTCGGCAGCATCAGGGCGCCGTTGTGAAACCGCAGGCCTGGCCCCAGTAGCCCCGTTCCTTTATCTAGCTTGCAACGCCGGCCTCGAGCTCGTGCACGCACCATCGCTCTCTTCAAGTCGGATGCTACAGATAGAAAAGGCTGCAAACTCTCTCGGTTAAACCGTTGCCGCGTAAATCGTTTGTGTAATATTTGCATGAAAGGCATACCCTATTCGTTTACACGTATAGAGCGTGAGCCCTCTTTTAAAAAAACGGGGAGAACCCGCCTAAACAAAAATGCTATACGTTATTTAACATCGGGATGTATTCTCATGAGAGTAGAACGCGACATTGTCCGCAAACCCCATCGACTCGTCGGTGCCGTGGTCACCGATACCCACCAGCTATTGCACAGTGACGGGGCGCTACACCCGGGTGCCGGCATGATTGGAAGTGTACTGGGGTTAGTGCTAGGTTTCTTAAGTTTGCTCGGCGTATTGGCTTTTATGTACCCCCAATATTTAACAACGCCGGAGCTAAGGCATGCCTACTCAGTGGCGGTGTGCCGTTATTTGCTTTTCACTGGGTTGTTCGTGGCGGGCGCTCTCGCTCTATGTAATATTCTCTTAGACAGATATCGCACAATTAATATTGGTTCGTTTGCAATGGTCCTGCTTGCGGTGGCCATGGGGGGCTCTAAGGTGCCAGTAGGTGCGTTTCCAGACCACACGCCGTACCTTGGATTGGACTGGTTTATTCTCGATTTACTTGGTTCCACCACTATTTTTGTCATGCTGGAAAAACTGTTTCCTTTGTATACGAAACAGCAAGTTTTTCGCAAAGAGTGGCAGACCGATTTAGTGCACTTTTGCGTCAATCACTTATTGGTCGGCTTGTTCTTGCTTATCGTCAATTACTTCATTCATCGCTTATTGCTGGTGATTGGCCCCGCTGACTTTCAGGCCGCTATCGCAAATATCCCGTTTTTCCCCCAACTTTTATTGTGTTTGCTAGTCGCCGATTTGGCGGAATACGGGGCGCATCGGGCCTATCACGAAGTATCCTTTCTTTGGCGATTCCACGCGGTGCATCACTCCGCGAAAATCATGGACTGGATTGCAGGGTCCAGGCAGCATACGCTTGAACTAATTCTCACCCGTGTTTGCGTGCTCGCCCCTTTGTTCGCGTTAGGCCTCGAAAAATCGGTCATTGACACCTATATTCTCATTGTGGGGTTCCAGGCGGTATTTAATCATGCCAATGTGCACCTCCCTTGGGGTCCGTTAAAGTACCTTATCGTCACGCCAGACTTTCACCATTGGCATCATTCTTCCGATGCAGCCGCCATCGACAAAAACTATGCGGCGCATTTTGCCTTCATCGATTACTTGTTTGGCACTGCAGTAAAAACCGATAAAGCTTTTCCTGAAAAATATGGCGTTGTGGGCGATTACATGCCAAATGGCTTTTTGAAACAGCAAGCGCATCCTTTTAAAAAACGATAACGCCTTAGTGAATACTCCCGCGACTAAACGCTGCGCGCTGTAGTCGGAGGATGCGCGGCACAGTTGCTCAACGTTGCGTTCCTATACTAGGCAGGTACTTCACAAAAAAAGGAAATCATGACACCACAACAAGTTATCCAGTCCGCCGCCATCGCGGCATTAGCCGGCTCCCGCTACTCTAATTACAAATACCTTTACATCCAGCATAAACCAGCGCATAGCATCCTCTGTAACGAAGCGAAAAGGAAACCCTCAATCGGCGTTATTATTTGCCAGATGGAAGGCGTGGTTGTGCTCAAAACGGGGGTGAACACTTTTCATGGCTATGCCTTGGCTGACTTATCTCCAAAGGTCCGCTGGAACATTGGCGACAAAGTGGAAATTAGCTTTCCGGGATTTGAAGGTACAGAAGTAAAGGACGTTAGCACCGTGCCCGGCATTAAAAGTCTTAGTTTCGGACGAAAAATGCTCAAACCTCCTGTGGAAGACGCTTACATTAACGAGATGACCCGGCAGCTTTCCGAATTGCGCTTGCCTGATGGCCGACGTGGACTGCATTTGCTTAGTGACTTAAATTACAGTAATTTTACGGGAACATCGTCTGAAAGCAGTTGTGTAAATCCTACGCTGTCCTTCGATGTTAAAGGTTCTAAATTTGAAGGCAAAGTTACCATCGAACTCATTTTGGGTGCCGATACTTATGACGTCCACTTTACGCCTAGCCCGCCATCGTCGCTCCTTGAGGATGTCGATACCAATGTGACTTTTTTGGACGTCTTAGATGTTATCGAACAACGGTGCGACTCAAGCTTGGCGCGCGTAGCAACCGTCACCATCCTTAAGCCAGCCAAGAAAGCAAAAGTGCAAGCAAGCCCGGTTACTGCATCCACCCTTTAAAAAGGCAACGCTATGTCCAATGTGATACAACTAGCAGGATGGACTTCCAGACAAACGCTTAAAGTGTTACTAGCGCCTCCGTTGGAATGCCCCAAGTGCAATAAAGAATGCCACGCGACACATGTGGCAATCGACGATGAAACCACCTACTATTGCGACGGTATGAGCCACTCCCCGTTGTACTGGCGTATCGACCCGAATGGGAACATGCTCCATGGTAAGGTTAGCCGACGGTTTTACAGATAAGCTTCGTTTTAATTATTCATTAACTCTCCCGACTATCGTCCGGAGAGTTTTTTTACTTAAGTGGGTGCAAAAATTAAGGCTGTCCGGGTCGCTACACTAAATAGGCCAGTTATCTTGCCAATCGACAGCATCGCACCTGATAGGCTCCCTCGAACTTAAAAAGACTAAGGACATATGACGTTTACCATCGTACCAACACAACAAGTGCTCCCTCATTGGACAACCAGTATGGGGGTGCTATACATCCAAGACGAAAATATCTGCTTTCAACTCATCGGCGGCTGTATTTCCATTACCTGGTTAGACAATGCCATGCAGGCGCGAAAGTTCTGTAAGCATCTCCGATTTTCCTTTAATTTGGAGACATCCATGATGCGCTATTTGCTCGAGACCTTTGTCAATTTTCAGGCTTTTTTAGACATGGCCCGATACCTCGAGTTACCTGACGGTGCCCATACGCATCCGGCGTACGAGATGACGGTGGAACACATCCCAGCCCATCGAGTATTTAGTCCGTTTGCGCTGCATCAGCTCAAACCTTTACCCACAATCCCTGACAAATGGACGTTACTGCATGCGAAAAGAGCCTTGGCCAATAATCAGTTTTTACACTTAGTCTGCACCGGAAAATACTCGGACGACTATGCAGAAGATTCGGCCACCAATTGTGGCAAAAACGTCAAGCTCAACGCACTCCACTTATTAGAACAATTGGTGGAACGTCCCTTTGGATGGCGTAGCACTCGAGAACCGGATACGAATGTGGTTCGCGTATGCCAATATCATTTTGACACTAACCAATTTACGCTTACCCTTACCCCTCCTGCCTTGGAAGTAGATGTAGCGCACTGATTTAAGCCCCTTTATCTCGCGATGAAGGGGCTTTTTAACGTTAAGAACATCATTTCTATTTCACACAAACGCCTGGTGCTTCAACCCCTCGTTGACGTGTACGCGTCACATTGTTAGCAACATCATAGGCATACACGGTCGTCGCATCCGCTGTATTGCTGGACCATAGATATTTGTCGGTCCACCCTTGCGTCGTTAAAAAGGGCAGCCCTTTTACATTGCGGGCGCTTTGCATTTCAACCAATGTCGGAAGCCGCCATCCTCCCGCTCCGTTAATGCTTAACCCTTGGCATGGAATTTGGGTATCGTAGCTATTCCAATACATGTCTTGAGGTGCCGCCCACGTCAAGCCTCCTTGCGTGAAAGTCGGAATGGCGCCATCCCCTTGAAGGACTAAATTACTACTATGTGCATTGGGGCCAAAAGCAATAGAAATGCTACTGAGCGCTGCTTGTACTGCCATAGGAGTGAGGCCGAGTACAATGTTGCAGGAATTTCCGGGGGCCAGAACATCAGGGCAGGTAGTGCTTACCCTAGTAAAAGGCACCGTCGGCGTGCCAATCAGAAGGGCTCCGCTAAGGCTTGCCGTATTATGTAGGGTAACAGTTGCGGTGCCTGTCATACCTACGGGAACCCAGCCGAAAGACAAAATACCGGGAGCCAGGGTAAGGGCATTCGCCATATCCACTCCCATCCCTGACAAAGCAACTTCCATAGGGGTTGCCGAAGCATTGGATGCCACCTGTAGCACGTTCCTAGTTAATCCCGCTATACGCGCCTCGAAATTGACGGTCACGGTACAGGAAGCGCCTACCGCCAAACTGGAACCACAGTTATGCTGCTGTGTGAACCCATTGGCTTGAGTGAGACTGATACTTGCCAGACTCACGGTGCCAGTGCCACTATTTGTCAGGTGGACACTTTGCGCCAGCGCGTGCGTTCCTAGCGCAATGCTGCCAAAAGCCAAAGGCAACTGGGCATAATTAAGTGTACTGCTCGAGCTTCCGGTTACTTGCAAACCCGGTATAGCCTTAAAATAAGTGTAGCTGGCCGCTATCGCGTTGAATGAGACGACAGCCGGCACTAGCATTAACACCCGGATGATTTTTGTTAAGGAAAGCATGATAAATTCCGAAGAAATAGAGAAAGGCATATGCCAGGAATAGGCGCTGGTTTAAGGATAACGGGCAATAACCCCCGCCATTTCCCCAAGGCGCTTCATTGCATTAATCGGGCGACATGAGACAAACCGCGTCATTAAATTTTCCATGGTGGCAGGTTCCATTGGTCATGGCTCCTTGGGATACAAATTGCAGCACGGAATCTCCCGTACTGGCCGTAATTTTCCCTTGCCACCGCAAATGAGAAGGTTGGTCATCGAATGACACGTTCGCTTTGAACATACGTGCGCCAAGGCGTGTCAACAGCCCAAGTTCAATCACACTAGGCACATATCCTGCGGTCTGCAGCCATTGTTGTGCGTCACTTCGATTAGTCAGCACCACCTCCGCGGCTGCCCTTGCATAGGTTTCAAGCAGCCATCCGTTTGAGTTTTGATACTCGACAGAGAAAGGATACGCCACAGCACTGTAGGCCGTTTCGTGCATCCTAAATTGCTCTTCTTTGGCTGCCAGGACTTGTTGTAAGCGTGCTTGTAGCCAAGGCGCCGGTATGACCATCGCCACTTGCTTCGAAATAAGGTCATCGGCTAGAAAGTCGGCAAGGCCCTGCACAAATAACGTGGAGCGTGCCGTGCCACAGTTGTTTAAGTCGTGATAAACACGCCAGCCGCCCTCTGTCTTGACCGCAAAGGCGGCATGTGAGAACGTCACTCCATATTTTTCTAGATTTTGTCCTTGCCGTGCAAGAATGACTAGGTCCTGCCCAGTCTGGTCCAATGTATGAGCCAAGGAAAGGGCGGTATCAAACGCCACCATTGTTTTCGTAGGGTCAATGACAACGTCCTCACAGGCTCGTCCGGCATAGGCCACGTCGGTTGCCGCTCCTAGCGCGGCAACAAGTAAAACCACTTGAAACTTAGTGCGCCAGTTCATAACTGCGCGTCAAATTAGCATTCGCGGGCGTCACCACATACGCAAGAGGAACGCCATTCTTTGTTAAAAGCGCACCTGACTTGGCGGGCTGCATCGCGAGCTCATCCTCTTTTTTCAGCTGTGTTTTTTCCACTATTCCCCGGGGCAGCACAATTATTTCTTTTGCCCCCGTTGCCGTCGTAACTTCGACTCGCATCGTACTGGACTTAACTACCGTGTCGAGTACGTCGCTCACCAAAATAATCGGAGAGGCCATAACCCCCAGAGACCCCGTGACCATTGATAAGCCCCCGAGGGCGCTAGCCTGCGAGGCTCGGGTGACGGAGTCGGCAATAGCCGCGCTCGAGAACAAGCTTAAAGAAGTGAGGAAAATCGCGATACGATTCATAAAACGCTTTCTTAGATTAAATTTAGTATAGCCAATACAATTTCTTCGGCAGGACCATAGCCGCCTCTCACAAAAGAAAAGCACCCCTGAAAAAAAGGGGTGCTTGGAATTAAATAAAACTGGGCATTGACGAGACAATATTACGAAAAGGGCCACTCGGCAACGCGGTTCCATTGCGACGTGCTAACTTGACCGCCACCGCAGTATTGTTGCGTATTTGCGTAGAGGCTGCCGTACGATAGGCGGGCAGAAGCCGGAGAAGTCGCCAATCGCCCATGAGCGTCTGCGAGAGCGCAAATGTTTTCACGTGTGTCCGGTAAACGGAAGAACGCGGAATAGTCATAGTATTTTCCTAAAAGAGAGGGAGAGATAGCAAGCTATCAAAAAAGGGGCCTATGTGAGGTATAGCACTCCCGTTTTACGTCTAAATAGTTTAGCTATACTTGCGTATTCTTCTGGATATCCCATGCCTAGCCTTCACTCGTTACAGCTACTCTCTTACACCCTTAAATTGGCGTTGTGCTTCATTTTGGTTTTTAGCCTATTTCGACTTGCCTTTAGCAATTTTTGGCCTCGCGTTAATCAAAAAATGGGATACAACATACTGTCGCTGTGCATTGCCATACTGACCACAAGCTATGCGACTCCTTATGTGGCAATCTGGAATATCGCTATCGCCTATCAAAAGCAAAATACGGGCGTTCTAGAGTCCTACATCGACTTTACTGCCCTACGTCAAAGTGCAAAGGATGCGGTCTTATATAAAATGACCGGTGGCGTGTCGGAGGAAAAATCCGTGGCTGGTTCCGTTGCTAGCTATGTTGTCAATTCCGTAGTCACCCCTCAGGGGTTAGCAACGTTCTTAGCGGTTCAGCGGGAACCTATGACCGGCACGCCTTTTGCTCGCCTAGATATTGGGGGGAAGCCGAAAGTAGACTTCAGCCAAATTCATATGGGCTATGAAAGCTTCGACGTGTTCGTCATTCGGATTGACGGACAGACTGCCATGTCGGAGACAATTTCGCTAGTGTTCAACAGGCGACAGCTGTCTTGGGTATTAACGGGTGTCCGGTTCTAACGCGGTGCCCCGCATGTTCGCTACGTTTCTTTCTGCGGCACCAAGTATGTTTCTGGTATGATATCTTACGCTTATCCCTTCTTAGATACTCTTAATTTTTAGGTCCCGTAATGCCCCTCCCACACGCAAGCATTCTAAACAAAATTGCACTGACTGGCTTACTTAAGACCAACATGTGCAAGATACTATTTCAGTTATCCCCCGAGGAACAGAAGAGCCAAAATGCCATGCGTGCGCAGGCGATGGTGCACGCGGGTAGAGATGCCCTTGTGATACGGGCCTTTATGAGTTTGGCCCCCTTATTAATGGAGCACGAGGCCGTCACCTACTTCTTGAGTCAACCGTCAAACGCAGGCTTCCTTGGATTTGTCGCCAATCCCACTACACCTGAAGAAGCCGTTGGTATTGCGAATGTAACTGAAGGGCCCTTAACCGAGCAGCAGCGAGAGGATTTGATGGAACTTTTCTACGAACGCCGAGGCTGGGCACGCGGAGAACCGCCTAATTAACAGTAGGCCCCCTCCCCTGCATAAAGGGGTAGTGTCCGCCGTGAGACTTATTGTTACCTCGGTTTTTTTTACCCGGGTTTACCCAAAAAAACGATAGAAGCACAGACCAGCAAAAAATAGGGTCTTCCTGCAGTCTGTTCGCAATTGGAGGGTGTGGAAGAAACTGGGTCTGCGTGAGACAAAAAAACTCCAACTAAACGTAGTTGGAGGTTCAATCAAGTTTAAAAACTAATTCAATCGTCCGGACATCGCATGCACATTCCGAGAACTAACCGGTATTGGCGAGGACGCCTCATGCTGCACACGAGGATTGCGCATTAACTGAAACTCGGAATCGGTGGTCGCTTCCAAATGTTCATAGCTCGCCAGACGGCTTGCATCAAAAATACCGTGTACTTCCTGTTGAGTGCACACTACGGCTAAAGCGCCTGAACGAAAAAAAGCGAATCGTGCCAAAGGCTTGATAACATCATGTGTCAGCATAATACTGCCTATGGCGGGTGTGCCATCCACGCTGCTATTCCAGCTATCAGCCAACGTCAATTCAGGGATACTGAAAAAGTCAGCCAATAGCGCCTTTCCTTCTTCATTGACGTCACACAGAGTTCGCAAGCTAAACGCGCAAGCTTCCCCTGTGAGCGCGCCAATACCAAATTGGCCTAAACCGGATAGAGTTGAAACACCACGGAAAGAGTTATGGGCAGTAGTCATCTAGGTTCCTTTTTAAATAAATGAAATGTTCTATCTAGGTATAGGGACCATTGTCGCGGGTTGCCCCGCACAGAGCAGAGGACAGGGATTGCTATACCAGGAAGGTCAGCAAATTTCACAATGATAAAAAGGAACCACCATGTCAAACATTGTTATATCTAAAGGAACCCCCGTTCCTAGCTTAGTCAATATTAACCACACGGTGTACGTTGAAGAGAGTCAACTCTGCTTTCACCAGTATCGGGACTCCTTCTCCATCACGTTACTCGACAATGCCTTAACGCCGGGACAATTTTGTCCGCAATTTAACTTTGTAAGCAAAATTGGTGATGCACAGCTGTGTCTGCAACATGTGGAACAGGTTCTTGGGACGGTTACCCCTTCAACACTTAGGCAGTATGCCTCAGGCCTTTCCTTCGTAGGCGACCGCCGGGGAAATTTAAGTCTGGATATTACGGAGGACGTGTCGGTTTCGTTATGCAACCGAAGCAGCATTCGAACTTACAGCCCGTTTGCCTTGGCACGCCTTAAGCCATTGACGAGCATCCCCTCCCAATGGAACTTGATGCACGTAAAAAAGGCGCTGGCTAACGGTCAAATTGAGCATCTCAAGTGTAATGCTAAATATACCGACGATTATTTCGCGGATGCTGAATCCAACTTTGGGGAAGGCACCCGATTGGCCCTACCTTTCCTAGAGAGCTTAATCTCTAGTCCGTCAGGCTGGCAAACAAGCTTAAATAAGGAGACAAGGCACGTTTCGGTTTGCCGTCATCATTTCGAAGATAATTCGTTTGTACTCAAGCTCACGCCCGATATTGCCTCAGAAGCGATATCTTTTTAATTCCGACCGACTCTCAGGAGTCGGTTTTTTCATCTAAGACTTGGGGTCTTCGAGCAACGTATTCGCGCCGGGCAGGGTTACAGTATCCTCGACGGTCCATATAATATCGGGTAGCAGCACAGGTTCTTCTAGTGATAATACCGCCTCAGAAAGTCTGTGTCCGTCCCTCCACCATGAGGTAGCGGCCCACTCCCCCGCTTTTACCCACCAAACCCCGTCTTCCGTCTTTAGGGGAGTACAACTTAAGGTCTGGCCTAGTAAAAATTTATTAGGTCGGCTAGCCACCATTGCCTGGCGTTCTACTATTTCTAGGGCACGGGTGCTCTCGTAGTGCTTATAAACGATAAAAGGACATACCTGCAAAGCGTACTCGGCGCATTCACCATGCATAGGCAATGCTCTAAAATAGCGGTGTTCGAGATTTAATGGCCCGCCCACAAAGGCCAATAAAGGGCCTAGTTCTTTACCGCATAATCCGCACACCTGCTGTAAAAACGCGCGCTCCCACTTATCCGGAACTGCAACGTCAAAAGCTTGGCCTTCCGCGCGTAATGTCGTAAAAAAAGGAACTGGAAATCCTCGTGAGTCCCGAGGTAAATTTCGCATCCACGCAGGAATAGCCAACTGGACTGCAAGGCTATCCTCCGAACGTTCTTCTGACATGCGCGATATCCTCTCCTGTACCTGTTTAACGGGTCTACATGCCCTCAGCCCGAGTTTATAACATATCCACCCAAAAATAAATGGCAAAGAGCAACATTAAATGGAGACATTGCTTTTTAAGTAACATAACCATGTATTTCTTTTCAAAAAAATAAAAGCTCAGTCCTTGACATAAGGAGTGAGCTTTTCGAATAAGTGTTAATATTTGGTCTAATATCAAGGTTGTACTTTTGATTAGATGACGAAGCTGCTCGACTACTTCTCGTCAGGACCCGTCATCGCGTTGATTCCTGTTGCGCTCGCTGTGCATCGGTAGGCGCAGGGCACGCCAATACTGGGCAAGCCGCGGGCCAAAGGTTCTTGCCGGGAGAGTGCATATAAATAGCCATTACACGCTAGGCAGTACACTTTACATTCATTGGGGTCGTCAGCCATTCTGTTCCTTAAAATTGTAAGAGAGCAAGCCAAGACAAATGAGGCTAAAACCAGTCATGGTCACTTGGCACGGGGCTTGCCCTTTGATGCTCCTGATGGGAGGTCCCGCCGAACGAGCGCAAGTCATGAACCTGCCGCAAGACATTTTCATCCCAGCATTCTATTGTCGATTGTGCAAACAGCTTATTACAAAAAAACCGCCGTTCCACCTTACCCAGCTCTGACCAGTAGCACGCCACGCCCTGCGCATCCGGGACAGCAAACTGATTCAGCACATAATTTTCAATGGCCCGCAATCGTTGCTGCCCATCGAGCAAAGCAAACGAAAGTTTCCGATAAGTGTCAGACGGGCCAGCCTCCTCGGTACCGCCTGAAATAACTTCGTAGGCACCATTAAATAGATACGAGCCTAAATCCACGTCACCCCAAATAGAAGCAATGAATCGTCTGCTCTGCCCCATTGACCAGTCCGGGTCGCGTTGCCAATCAGGCAAGGGGTAGCCTAAGACAAATCTACTCGCCCACGGATACATCCGTTGCTCATGGCGCTTTGCACTAAATTCTTCATAGTGCCCCAACAGCTCCCCAATCGAGGTAGGGGCGGTTCTGGCCCGAAGTGTGCTAATGGGCATACGCCGAAAAATGTCTTCGCGTAGCGCTCCGTCGTAGCGATTAAATGGTTGTATCATGGTTATCCTTTTTCGGACGCAAGGGCTTGGTTGCCTTTGACAGTTCGTCGTATGCTTTAAGGCATATCGTTGATTTTTCAATGTCCCACCCTATAGCGCCCTCCCCCTGACAAGCGGAGAACCAGGCATGCGCTGCGTGTTCAGCCCGCCGCAAAGCGGTAAGCGCCTCCATACGTAATTGTATTACTAGCTCGTCTGCCGAGTCCTCCCGAGGAGGCACGGCAATACTTGCCAAAAAACGTTGTGCGTCGTTGAGCGCGCAACTGAGCTGCCCGGTTCTCGCGGACGTAAGCTCTTTTCTGAGTTGCTCCGGGCTCATTTCTTTCATTTCTGCAAGTACCTGTTTTAAAGCCGTTTGTACGGATAATTTTGGCATGTCTTCCTTTCTTTTTTCAATTGAAATAAGCGTTCCTTTGTAGTCTAGCTACTGACGCATAACTTTGGTGCTTCGTGCTGTAGACTAAAATAGGGGAAGTAAGGCGCCACTAAAAAAAAGCACCCCTGCGAACAGAGGTGGCTGAAATTAAGGGCAGCTTTTATTACAGCAAAGCCCGTGTTACATTCAATTAGTGGCTGGGTAGTGCAGCAGGCGCTAGCGAGCTAGGTAACTGGTCCACAAAGTTACTGAAGCGTCCCCATAAACTGGGTCGGCGGTCAATGTTAGTTTGCAGTTCTTCGCGGGTCATCCCTTCACGAACTAACTCTAAAAAAGTCGTGTTGGCGTCAGCTAACTTGCGCTGTTCTTTATAAAATATCTGCAACTGTGTTGGCATATCAATGTCCTTCAGGAAATGTCCTTAAATAGTGTGACCACTATTCATAAGAGGTAAATCAGGTATAGCGAATGGTGTGTAGCCCTTGGTGATAATTAGTGCTCGCGCAATAGGCTTAGCTTCGATTAAGTGTGTCGCATCGAGGGCAAGCGCAGCTATAGTAGTTAATCTGTGTCATAAAGACACCGCAACCCCCACATCGATAGGTTGGGCTACGTAAAGGTTGTGGCTTCTTCAGCACAATTCCGGTACCCGCCAGTGCTTGCTTTTTGCTGACAGTACGAAAGTCGACAGTTGGCCGCGTTTTTTGGTCAATATACGTTTTTGGCCAAGCCACTAAATAGCTGGTTATTTGCTGCAGCCGTTCCGCATCTTCTTTCGAGTAAACCTGCGCATGAGCGACAACTTCGCTGCATGTTCCGGGAACATTTGTTAAAAAGGCGATGTCGTTGCCTTCCCAAATACGGTTATCCTGAAGATAGTACGCCTCGTCGAACGATGCTTCTGCCTGACGTACGTACTGGCAATCGACAACTAATCGCTTCTTCGCATCCATGTACGTTGTTGGCCAGGGGATGTCAGATTCGCGGCAGTCGTGCTGAGACATAGCCTCTTTTTTCGAATACACTTGAGCTTTGCTAATGTCCGTTGTGTAGCCCTTTCCGTCCTTGCTCCAAAATTGGACGTTATGGCCCACATGGCCACGGCTATCCTCGAGGTAGTACCGGTCTGCTACTGTGCTATGGTTCATGTCTGTCCTTTACGCCAAAAATTGGTGCCAATACTTGTGTGACCCGCTCCATCGATGCTTGTGCCAGCACAGCATTACGCTCGTTCGCACTAAGCTTTTTTTTCTTGGGTGGTGCTACCGCCTTGCGCTGTTCTTCGGTCCCCCTCTTGCTTGCTTCGCCCATGTCCGTTTTCCTTTAATTTTGGTTACTTCCAAGTATAGGAACTTAAGGGGCAATTAAAAAAAGACCCGAGGCAATGAAGCGTCGGGTCGAATAAAAATTAAAATAGGCAGTGACTGGCAGTACTAAAATAGCCGAGAGCAGGTATCCCCCAAGCCATACGGTTCTGCAGAGGACAGAGACTTACTTGAAATGAGTTAAAAACGCGTCATAGTGTTCTGGTGCCACCTTGGCGAGCCATTCCGCGACTTTATGATGCGCTACTTGATGTTGATTCTCCCTTTGGGCATTCGTGACGACGTCCTCTGCTGGGCGAATTGGAAGTGTTTCATTGTCTCGCCGAATTGCTTCGGCGAGCACCAATAAGGCGTTCCGTGTTCGCAAACTCAGTCCGCCTCCTCCCCACGTTCGAAAGCGCAAGGACTTGAAGTTAGGAAGCAAAACGTGAACGTCCCCGTCGCCACCCACCATTACGCCCAGGGTTTGCGTTAAGTCTCCCTCGCAGTCGTCATGTACCCGAGAATATAGCGTTTTTGGAGCTAAGGCGCTGAGCCAGTACGCTCCTTCCAGCAAGGTGTTGAGCGACCTGCTAAGGGATAATTCTGAACTTATTTTAATGGGCACCAAACCCTCCTTTTTTGAAATTAGCTAGCGGGAAACGCCTAACTACAATGTTACCGTACCCGTGCTGCTAGGTCACTATGGGCATTACCTCTGGAACGCCGTACGCAAACAATACGTCTTGCAAGTTTGCAAGCTTACTCAGAGGTGGCAAGTCCAGCTCTTGTATCCGGGTTCGTCGAACGGGTCCGGTTGGCTGAAACGCACGAGGGATGCGACTCAGTTCCTCGGTGCTTAGCTCTGCCATAATGGATTCTCTCCGAACATAGGAACCTCGCTTGAAAAAAGAAGGGTAATTATTCCAATTCACCCCTTTTGCGTGCAACATGTCATGTTTTTGCGCAAACCCGACTTTATGCAACTCTTTTTCGCTGTAATAGGCACTCGCTGCCATATTTAAGGAATTACTGGTTGCATCGGCTTCGCGCCATACAAAATGTTCCGCAGCAATGGCCAGCGAACTGACGTTCCATACTCGGGCATCAAAAATGGGAAGCAAGGGGGCCTTATCCGGCATGCGCAACACCACTTCTTGGTTAAACTTCGCTGTCGCGGACGCGGCTAAAATAGAACATAATTTTTGTATTCGTCCGTCATATATCATGGATGCCCGAGGGTCCGTGCTCGGGAACGCCAGACTAATTTCGTCAGACTGGGTGTAACCAATCGTTGCCTGGAACTTATCCACCAAGAAGCGGGTTGTTTCTATCATCGCCTTGCTCATTGCTTCGTCGTAAGGACGGGCGAGTCCACGGGTGAACGTGGAAAAAGCGCGCCCATCAAGTCTGACTAAGGCTGGTAAGCCTGGCATCAGTTGACGGCCGGCTTCTCTGTTTTCAAAAGACTTCTGATGGTCGCCCATGGTATTAAAATCTGATTTTCGCATAAATTTTCTGTTTTTTAGTTTAAGGTGGCCTACCCTTTGTATAGGCACTGACCAGTACGCTAGAACCCTTACCGCACCGGACGAGCGATTGCGTTCGCGTACGCCTAACTTAAAACGGTATTATGTAGCAAATGACCTAAGCTAAAAAACCAGGCAGTTGGCGGCTATTGGCCGCCATCATTTTGATTAAAATTGCAGGCAGTGCCTGCGGGATTTTTCAAAGTCGAATAAGCCCCTTCGATGGTTGCTGGAGAAGTCCGGCACCCTATTACAGTTTAGAGAAAAACAGACCAAGACCTGACGAAAATTAGAGGTCATTTGCTACATAATACCGACTTAAAAGAAAAAGCCCCACCAAGGTTAAGGGAGGGGCTCGTGAAATAAACATTAATTGTTATTGGTACTCAGTGGCGTTACCTTTTCGCAAAATATAGTCGGGACTGATTGCTTTCAAAATAACACGGCCCAAGCTTGTATTTTCTCGCTCGTGCTGCGGATGCACAACGCCGCCTTCACGGAGATGCACTTGAAGCCCGGTAACGGATTCTTTTCCCGTTATGACCGAAGTCAGCATGCTCGCGGAGAAGGGACCTCGATACAGCTCTGGAACCCAGCCTACCCCAATGTCCTCACCTAGCTGCTTGGCAGCATCGTAGTCGAGATAGCGCTCCCTTCCTCGGTAACCGACCCCTATGTCAAACGCACGATAACTCGGGCTAGACGCGTACCCTAGGTCTTGCACGCCACGACCGAAGGTCTCTCCTAAAATGAAGACAGGAAGACTGTATTCATTCAGATGCGAGGCAATTTTTTCGAGCATAGCTCTCAGCTCGGCTTCGTGCGCCATCTGTAGATACACATTCCCCTTATTCGCTTCGTCGTCAATGAACGCCAGGCCTTCGGAGCCTAGCCCTTTTCCAAAGACAAAAAACCGATTTCCATCGATAGCATCACTCTCCGACAGGAGCACCGCTCCCGTAAAAATGCCATGCAATTTTTCAGAAATACGAACTTCTTCACCTTCCTGAAAAACGCCCGGATGCTTTTTTATGTCTTCAATATCGAAGTCAGGTATAAGATGTCTGCCCACTGGTAGCACCGCACCACTTAACCCTTCAGGGATTTGGGGAATATGTTTGGTGATACCTAATATAGCCGCCACATCACTACCCTCTTTTACAGGCCATTGTTCCAGGTGCTCGTCTTGCAGGCACCACGAAGGCCCTAAAGCATGGTCGGGCAGAAAGGATAAGGGGTACACAATACCTTGTGATAGACAATTCCGCAGTTTGACCGCTTTCACGCGATTTCCTTGGTCGCCGCCACACCGTCCTTTTCCTTCCGATTCATTCCACAGGCCTACGGTACGTAACACAAACTCGGGAAGCACGGCTGCTTCCGGCAAATAGACGGCCAAGTCACCCACTCTGACTTGCCCTTTTTTTACTATCGACAGATAGCCGTCGATACGGACAAATTCAATTTTATCGGCCGTAGGGTGAGGCAAAATTTCGGTGATAGCACGTGCCTGAACTTCAAATCTACTCATCTTTTTGTCCTTTTCAGTTAGGGAGGTTCTTAGGCGTATAGCCACGCAAATAGCGAGCTAAATCTCCTGCCCCCGGGTTAATCGAAAAACGAGGGCTGGGTCTTCGAATGGCTAACTCTAGGGGCCGCAACCCGCATAGGCGAATGTATCGCGTGCGGCAGACAAATGTCTGTTACAGGAACCCCCGCCCTATGCTGCGTTATCAGGTGACGAATGACAGACTTATCGTTATTTCCGGATAAATAGCCTGAGTTGGGAATATCTAAGGCGGTGCTTAAATCGACTAACTCCGAGTTATGGTGGTCTAGCCCAATGAGACAGAGGGGAAACGGAACGGTCTTTGGGTGGCATCGGGTCACATCACTAATGGCGCTCTCGAATGAAACGGACCCACCGGTGGTGACCTTGGCCATTCGGGTACGAGGAAGAAGAATCGCCCCCACGTGCAAGCGACCCCAGTTGTAGCTGTCAAGTAATTTACGTAAATTTGAATCAAGCCTGGCACTATTACCAAACTCGACTTCCGCCATGCAATGATTATCGAGATTTGTAGGTTGGCTGTCGGTAATTTCACGAGAGAAATCGACACGATAGGTGGACCACTCGTTGCGGTCCTTGGTGACGGCAGTTTCACTGCTCCAGCCTAGCGAAAGCAATTCCAGCTCGAACCAGATATTAATAGCGGATTGCAATACACAATGGTCTTTTACTTTGTCAGAACGCTTGGATTTACCGGGCCAAATATATACAGGTGCGCGCGCAGCAACTGCTACAAGTTCTTCGGTAAACGCCGATGCTTGCGGGGTCGGGTCAAATTGGTGCCAATTGTGGTGATGCAGTGTGATGTTCACGATGGAAACTCCTTGCATCGTGTAAGCACCCACTTTTATCTTGGGGGACGCCATTAAACGCGTTCCCTATACAAATCAGCCGATTATCTAACGCGGTCTATTCTGTTAACTCTTTTGGAGACTATAGTGAAAAAATATGTAGCTGCGCTCATCCTTACTTTTTTGCCGTTGTTCGCCTTTGCGTCTAACGCTTCGGGCATGGGCTGGTTTGGCACGACAGTCGTCAATGCGCTTATCCATGGCGTCATTTATGGCATCATTTTTAAGTTGTTCCATGCGATGGGCTTAGGGGGTTCTTTAGTTGTAGGCGCGCTGATTCTTGGTGGCGCGTATCTATTCTACAAAAAGTCACGATAGTGTATAGGGCGACAATCTTCGTTCTTTAACACTGCTGATTAATCTAAAAAGCGACTATGGCTCTTATGAGACACAGTCGCTTTTTTTGCTCTCGCCTCCCGTGAGCTAGGCTAGAGGGCTGCGCCGCTGTCACGATACGCGGTCAAGGGAAGTAATTCAGTGAGCAACCAATTAGCCAACATCGCCAGGTCTTTTGCAAGCTTTGCGCGGGGCATTCTAAAGCCTTCGGAAAACGGTTGGTTTTCTAGGGTTCGCAACGCGCCATTCACGCTAAGTAATGCCTCCTCCATCGCTGGGATGTTACCGGACTCCCTTAAAAGAAAGTAGTCGGCACTTCGTGTCGCAAGGCATTGCTGGGCTAGGGATAACGTGTACGACTCCGAAAGATTTGGCATAAACATTCCATGGATAAGAAGGGAGGTAACACGTATAGAAACAGATAGGCACAACTTATACGCCAGGGGTCCTACCGCATATTTTAGGGACGATTTTCTTAGCTATACCGAAAGTACGTCGCAAGAATACGGGTCCATCCCGTTTCTTTTTAGCGGTGACACTACCCCTCCCTTTTGGTATCGGTGCACATGACTGGCTTATTTCTTTTTGTGGCAGCTCTCTTTCCTTTTCTTGCATTGCTGCAAGCATTGCCCTACTCATTATTGTTCGCGTACCTTGCAATGAATGGAAGCGTGACTCTCTTGTATGGCATGGACAAATGGCAGGCATTTCGTCACCGACCACGGATTCCCGAAAAAATATTAATTCTCAGCACGCTTATAGGCGGAGTGCCCGGCGCGTTAGTAGGCCAATACATTTTTCGGCATAAGACAAAGAAATACCTGTTTCTGATTATCGATTTACTGGGAATAGCGTCGTTATACGCGCTACTCGCCATTGTCACACTCACTTTTAGCTAGAATTATGAGGTACTTAAGAAAAATCCATGTCCTAGATTTGGACATGGATTTTTGAATGAAGAAACGTGATAACACTAATAGTGTTAGACCCCTAATGCGGATACCTCGTGGCTATCCGCCATCAAATTATTTCTGTGCTTACGCAATAAAAAAAGGCCTAAGCACATGAATAGTACTCCGGTCAAAAAATGTGTAGCGAATTTTAGCTGTTCAATTTGAAACGCTAAAACCAGGCTTACCAAGTCGCTTATACCCATGCTTATACCTGCTGCCGATAGAACAATGGCACAATAAGTAATGACGCTATTATTTCTACGATGTTGCGAAATATCGATTTCGACAGAGTCACAAGCGATATTAAAGAACGCCACACCGAGACCTAATTGAAGGACAACCCGCCAAAGCGCATTACTCGGCAAAAAGGCATCTACGCCTTTTACTTGCAAAGTATGGAAACAGCTCTCCAGAATTCCCCATCCCACGGCGCCCACCAGCATGACCATACCTGCGAGTAAGCACATCGCTATTCCTTGCCCGACAACCATGGGCAGCAATTCACGATGGTTGTGTCTATTCATAAGCCCAACGACCAAGGGCAGAAACTCCCGATGCTTTTGTTTAGTCATATGATTTTTCCAAAATAGTACATTAAGTTACCACGCCCTTTTCAGGGAGATACTCGCCGGCATGCTTCCCCTTGGAACGCCCAATAGAAGGGTGATATACGTGCATTAACCATGCCTAGCTCATGGACAGCACCACTCCTGCCTTGGTTGTCAACGACGACGAATTTTTCCTCGCAGTATTCAATAATTTCCCCCGGTAAAAAGGGAACATTCGCATTTGTAGAGTTAGGCATGTAGGCCCGCTTTCATATCGGTAGATGTTAAGAAAATGTGGTCAATACGGCTCCACTCTAAATGATAGCAGCGCTTCCCCTTAAATTTAGAGGAGAAAAAATGGACGGCATAGTCTGTCTCTAGCCGAACACCTGGTTGACCGCGTCTAAAAGTGTATCCCAGGAGTTTCGACAACTGTTCAACATTCACCCTTCGGGCGAAGGTACGGTAGCTAATGGGCCTGTCTTTTTCATAGAGCGCCTCCAGTTCCTCAACGGTGGCTAGCCCGTCGCAGCATCGGGTGTATAGGTGCATTTTTTCAATGGGGGGTTTTCGTGTAGGCTTAATCATCCGCTTTCTCCTTAATGTCTTGTTGTCCTACCTTGGTATAGCGCACGCCACATTGTCTGCCTTAAATTTTAGCTGAAGTGCTTGTCGCTATAAGGTGTAGGTCACATTTTTTGAAAGGACTGATATGGACTTATGTTACACCCCTTTATCGTACGATTATCGCGATGCCGATAATTACAAAGCAACGGCCCTGCTCTTTTTAGATGGAAGGGTTACGGACGAGCAGAAGCAAACGCTCAAGAAGACCATGGACCAAGAGGAATTTTTTATTCCACCGCAAGTAGGCTTAACCGCATTGCAAGACACGATGACGGGTTTCCCTACGGATAGTGACCATGTTTGGCATACCGTTTCGTTTGACGAACCTATTCAGACCCTTCCTGAAGGTGAAACGGTTCTTTGTTCGGTGGAAGATTTTCTTGCCCGATTTACTAAAGTTACTTTTTGGGATGTCGCCAAAGAAGCCGAGCGCTTAGGTATCGATTAATCCCTTTCTTCCAGGGCTCCTCTGCTAACTACAGACGGAGCCTTTTTGTTTTGGGTGGTCCCTATACAAAGCATCTACTAATTTGGACTAAACTTCATGCCCTTTATATTTTGTGTGCTACTTCTTGTTGGCGTTATATTCTCGCTGACGAAATGCTCCAGTGATAGTGAGAGCGCGTCGTCTACGTTAGGTGATGCCGCTACGACGCTTGGCTCGACAGTGTCACCCTTGATGGCAGAAGGCCAAGCTACGCTGTCTCAATGGGCGGGCGGAATACTAGAAAAGCCTTTGGCAGCCGTCACCGCAGGACTTGCCCTATCCCCTATTACTCCGGTACTCGACGCACGCAACCTTATGTTAGGGGACAACTTGCCTAAATGTGACGTGCTGATAGAGCAAGCCATTTCCGTGCTAGGACTTCACCACGAAATTTCCGCCCTGGCCGCTCAAAAACAGATAGAAGCGGTGCTTGCCCAAGGAGTACACATTGGTTGTTTTGTTCAAAAAACGTCGCTCAATTTACTGACAAACACTTCACCTCGATAACGGGGTTCACTTTTTTCATCTACTTCTTATGACAAGTAAGACCCTTACTTCGCCTCGTATGGCAATTTCTATGATGCAGCCTTGGGCGTGGCTATTTATCAATGGTATTTTACGGATTGATGACCGGACATGGTCGACCGCGTATCGCGGAAGGCTTTGGATTCACGCTTCTAAAAAAGTCCATGAACCTTTCTACGCCGAGTTGAGAAAAAACAAAGAGCTGGCACTCCCTCCTCTATCACAATTAGAGCAAGGCGGCCTCATTGGATACACGGACCTGACCGCGTGTCTTACACCCGGAGAGGGGGGCTATCCTTCAGAGCTTCGCGCGCATGGGGGACCGGGAGGGCACTATGGCCTGATACTAGAACGCCCGGTGAAGACCCCCTTTGAACCGACACGAGGTCTACCAGGCATTTTTAAAGTTCGCTAAGTCCCTGCCACAAATTTCTTCTGAATCTGGCGAACCATCGCCAAGCGCCGTAGGTGCGCGGCTTGCTCTTCGCGATTCGTCCGCAATAAACAGGCTGTCGCTGCTTCAGCCTGCAGTGCTTGGCCTACTTCTCGCAAAAAAGCTCCCTGCGGATACGCCTTGTTTTCAAAGCCAAGCCGCCCGCGCGCATCGGATTCACAGGCGACTAATGCGTCTTCCATGAAAGTGCTGCCGTGTCCTCTTGTCATTTGGTCTACGAGGGTAACCACCGTACGTGGACGTAATTCAAATGACCGGTGGATTACTATGTGTTTTTCGCAAACGAAGAGCGCCAATTGCGTCCAATAATCCGGAACGCCCAGTCGGCTACAAACTGAGGTCACTAACGGTAACCCTGCTGTTTCGTGCTGGTGATGCTTTGGCCATTCATGACTCGGGGTAACGCCTTTCCCTAAATCATGCACCAACGTGGCAAAGCATGCCGCGGGGGTTGCTGACAATTGCGTCGCCATCGCTAAGCACAATTCGATGTGTGCACCGGTGCATATCTCAGGGTGATGCGCTGCACTCTGCGGCACCCCATACAGGGCCTCAACTTCGGGGAAGTGCGCGAGCAGTCCCCCTGAGTTATGCAGGTCGACTAAGCCCAAAAACGAGAGAGGAATTGCAGAATAGTCAAACATCGCCGCCTACATTTAGGTGTTAACAAAGGAACCTACGATTAAGCCGGTCGTTCCGGGGATAAAGCGTAGTTAAATACTCAGTATCGGTCAAAAGAGCATTAATCTACGCATGCCTTTAAGCTAACAGCCGCAGGCCGAGTGCTGTGTCGGAGTTAACCCGGTTTTTTGAGCAGGCGTTAAGCTCGCAATTGTCACCGGAGCTAATCCTGCCAAAGCGGAAGGGGACAGCAACGCGAGCTGGCCAGGGCTCACCAACAGAAAGTCGCTCGGGGTAAGCACAGCCACTTGCGCCGCCGACAGTACGCTAACAGCCCCTGAATTGAGAAAGGCGATATTAGCCCTCTTACTCACGAAAGCGGCGATTTGTGCCGAGCTCAATGTCACCACTTGGGACGCAGAGATGGATTGCACCTGCCCAATTGGATTAATCAGGTTAGTGTCATATTTGAGTGCAGCTAACGCCCCATTACTCAGTAAATTAAGATTAGCGCCAAACAGCGACACTTCAATGTCCGTAATGGTCCCTATCTCCTCGGCTGTCATTGCGGCCACTTGTGCCGGGTTGGCTACCAAGGTGCCCCACGCACCGCTATTGAGCCAACGAATTTGGGAGGTGCCCATCACGCCGCCCGCGCCCGTTGCGCCTATAAAACGTACTTGAGAGGGGGATAATGCGGCTATTTGGACAGCGGAAAGTGTCTCAATTTGACCCACCGGGTTGTCGGTATTGGAAGCTTTAAGCCAACTTCCCATAGCGCCTAACGCGGAGGGGCTCAGCGCGCTCACATTTAGGCCCAAATCAGCTATTTCCCTATCAGTCAAGGTCGGCATTTCTGCGGACGTGATTGCCGCCACCTGTACGGTATTTGCCGCCAAGGCAGCCCAGGCCCCCGCATTTAGCCAGCGAATCGCTGACGTTGCGGCTACTCCACCCGGCCCTGTCGCACCGATAGCGTGAACTTGCGTCGGGCTGAGCGCCGCGATTTGGCCAGCGCTTAATGATTGGATTTGTCCCGTCGGATGGGTGGCGTTTGTGCCAAATGACAAAGCACCTAATGCGGCACTATCCCATACATGAATTCCCGTGCCCAAGGCAACGATTTGGGTATCTGTGTAGGTGGCAACCTGTGCGGCGGTGGGGGATACCGCAACCGTATCGGCGCTACTGGCGCCACCCGTACTGCCTCCGCATCCAGCGAACAACAAGGCTGCTAAGCCAGCGATAGACATACCGAAAGAAGCGCGCGAGCGCAAGAACGCCTGGTTTTTCATGTGAGAGCCTTTAGAGTTGGTAGAGGGGCAGTACTTAAGGTGTAAGGGCCTAAATTAATAAAAGTTAAAACAACACATAAAGTATATTCTAAATAGACCTAAAATAGTATTTAAACTTAGATTTAGATTCAATCACACCCCTCCGCCATACGCTTGGCGCACTATATTTTTTAAATCAGCCAATATCTTGTTACCAAGGTCGTGCCGGGACGTGACAAAAATTTGCGTTCCCTCTATCACCACCATCGATTTAGTCCCCTGCAGACTCTGGGATAGCACGTGTTGCCATACGGGGGTAAGTGCGCTCAGGTGCTGCCCATGCAGGCGTTTAACTACTTGGCAGGGGTAGAAATTTCTTATTTTCATACAATGGCCTTTACCTTGTTAGAAGGCGACAAACTCAAGGGAAACAACGTTATTAGATGGTGCCAGACACGAAACGTATTGTGGGCGTCCACCAGAGCATCATGTGCTCGACCTTCGAAAGTGAGCCCCAATCGATGCATCGCTTTTTCCAACCCGCCAAACGGCTCTTTTCCTTGCCGAATAGCCCAGGCCGAGTACACCGTTTTAGCATCCAGCCAGCGGCGGCCAAAATAGCGCGAAAAGTCTTCGTCGTTTAAGCCTAATTGTCGCTGTAATGTCAGAGAATCCCCTCCTCCCCACGTGACGGGGTTCAGTAGTCGTTGCTTTTTCCAAGGCGCTAGCCATTGTTCAAGCACGTCCGCGACCTGCACTAACGGTTGCGCCGTGTCGACTTGCTGCTGGGTAATACCGGTTAACGCGGTGATATCCGCAGAAAGGACTTCTTGCGGATTAACCATGCAGGACAGTGTACTTATGATTTCTCCTGTCCGGCAATCCCCCAGCACCGCCCCAATCTGGATGATGCTCCCAGAAGGCTGATTCATTTCCAAGTCCAAGGCCACAACGTAGGGTTTAAGCGCCATATAGACTTGCATGAAAAGCGGCGGGGTCAGCCGGACGCTGAGCGACCAAATTAACATTACGGTATTGCGGGTCTTGCGTAACTTCCGTTCCTAGCCATGTTGGAAGAAGGACCTCTTCCTCTGCACAAGCCATCTCTACTTCAGCCAGAACCAGTCCGTCTAATTGGTCATGAAACACATCGATTTCGAATACATGTCCAGCGAAGGGAATTCGATAACGCGTCTTACTGATGCGCTGCGACGAGTACCCCTGCATGAGCGCCTGCGCATGCGCCATTGGAATGGAGTATTCAAATTCATCGTGCCCTAGGGTGGCCCCTTGCGTATCGCCGCGCGGCCTGCCTTTAAGCGTCAGCCAGGCTTTTCCTTCACTGCTGCTGCGCACCCGGGTGGTAAGCTGTGCACCTTTTTCAGATAAATAGGCCTGAATAAGCAACTCGCCCTGCAAACCCTTTAGCATATGAAGGTCCCTCACAAAGAACCTGCGTTCAATTTCGCGAGTACTAGGCACGGAGGCAAGGCGGAGACGTTGCGTGCTCCGCTCCAGCTGCGCCAAGCTGCCGTCCTTTTTCTCAAAACACAGAGACTGACTCTTAGTTGCCAATCCCACAAACGAGCCGGGGTACCATCGATTGTCTTCCTCCCAGTACTCAATTAAGGTGCCACTGCTAATGTTTTGAGCTTGAAGGTCCATTTCGAATGTTGCAGGTTCAGTCATATGAATTCCTTTTCTATACGATGTGAGATAGGTTCCGGAAAACCGGTGCCGGCACAAATGTGCGCTTTCGACGTATAGCGTTGCTCGCCCCTTCTAAAAGATAATCCCGATGTATGCTAAAACGAATTTATAAATTCATTGGCAAACTACATTCTGGTGCTGTCGAAAAACCAGTGCTCCCTCGGGTTTGCGCCCCCGGCTACTCCGCCTATTTTGTTTTGTTTTTAGATTTTGACGAACTATGTAGTATTTCTGTAGCGTTGCGATTTTCTCAGAGGGAAGAAGCCCTCTCGCCTGCCCGCTACTTCGGATTGTGGTGTCGTCTAGCTGGAGGCAGATGTATTCGCAGAAAGAGCTCTGTACTTGGTTCCCCACTACCATCAGTGAAAAAATAGTGGGAGTCACCTCTGAATTGGTGGGGTTCTGGCCCAGTCGGCGACGTGACGTGGAAGCATGGTGCATGCGGCAGAGTGCGTCACGTTTCTGTGTACTTGATGACGACGTTCGATTATTTGAAAAAAATTGGAGGCACTTAGTACTACCAGACTCAAAAATGGGGATGACTCCGGATACCGTGCAGCAAGTGATAGATGAGCACCCCCACGCGTAGCCTCGTACTTTGGCGTGTAATCAAGGACTAGCGCACAGAAAACCGGTGCCACACCCTTAAGGACATAGGCCGAAAATGGTTACTACAGGGCTATGCTCTAAAAGAGGAGCGGCGCTGCAGTCTCGCTCCCATTTATCAAGCGCTATACTTAAAATGATGAGAACAACCTAGGACAAAATTATGGCATGGAAATTTATCTGTCAACCTAAGGGATTGTTGGCGCGACAAAATCAGCCTAGAGGGTTACTTTTTTATTAATCGAATGTAAATAGGAAAAATTCATGCGAACATTTAAAGTGAGCTACTACTCGTATGGTGGTCGGGTGCGCCATACAGAAGTTGAGGTATGCGATGATGAGGCCGAGGATGACGCTCGCTTAAAAGCAATTGCGACAGATTACGGACCCGAAGATGACGTTAAGGAAATTTTTGAAATTGAAGAAGTTTTTCATACTATTAAAACTACTAACTAACGTCGAGAAAAATTAGATGAGCATGCACCAAAAAGCGTTAACTCAAAATGAGGACGAGGGGCTTCGGTTGCATGGATTGAAGAGAGGCACGCCTAGTCAACTTTCTGATGCCTTCCGACTTGGGATGGCTTGGCAAATATCCCTGGAAAAAAATCCTGCCAAATCATTACGTTTTCCACACTTGAGCGATTGCGCTATTAATCGCGAACCGTCATTCAATAATTTCATGTTGGATTTAATTGTGGAGTGTGATTGCGGTGCTGTTGGCAAACAGGCACAGCCAACCTAAAATATAAAGGAAAGTAATGCTATTTAGACTTGTTCATTACGAAACAAAAAGTGACGACAAATTTGATGCACAAAACCGTTACGAGTATCTTGGTGACAAGGACGCTATCTGGACGTTGTGGTACACCTTTACCGAGCAATTAAAGTACAAACACGTCGAAGTGTTTAGTTTAGATGGCACAAAGCAAGACCCCGGCAATGGTTCAAGGGGTATGGTTGGTTATAATCTCTAAAGGAAAAATATATGAGTGCTTTTGAAGTTACACAGGCAGATGTACTAACTGTTTTAATGAACAACCGTAGCAATATTAAAGATACCTCCCAAAGAAACCTCGACGCTTATGCCGAAAATCTTTTTGAGGAACATATCCTGATGGAAGCGCCCCGTGTTGAAGACGCGGCCTTGGCATCAGGTAATTCCATAGGTAATCAAACAGACGGCGCGCATGAAGAAATTCGCCAGATTCTTGTGGAAAATGAGGTATTGACTGAGAAAACATAGGACGCCATCCGAAAGCCGGACGTCTGTCCAATTTTATTCTTTAATACCACTTACCAAGGAACCACATTGAATACGCCACAAGAGAAGTTAGTATTACTCCAGCAAACCGTTGCAGCAAAGATGCAATATTGGGATGCGTTACATAAGCTTGAAACGGCCCTCGTTTCCGACGGATTTTCTGACAAGGCAAACGATAGCGTCATTGATGAAATCAGCAGTTTTGCTGCAGGGTTAGATAGCACCGACCAAGTCAATATGATTACCCTTGACCATCTAGCACGCATTGAAAAGTTTGCGCAGCTAGACTAGTCCTTACATTTATTCAAACAGACGCTCACCAGCTTATTGCTCGTGAGCGTCTTTTTTTTCGAGGGTGGGCTCAACCGTCAGGCCTCTTCGAAACTAGCAAGACACGTTTTCTGCGTATTAAGCATCAGGACCAACTGCAACTTAGGTGCAGACATATTCCGATAGTTTTTCGACTAAAACCTCGTGCTATACAAAACTCTACCGTGATTAGCAACTGCACGGCTAGAGGGGCCTGTCCAGCACTGTTGCGTAACTGCCGTTATTGAAAGCATCTCATGTTTAAGTTATTGTCGTACTTCTATCTTGCCAGCACTCTTCTTCTCCTTGCTTTGTGCCAATTAAACTATCACACCGCCTATGACAAAATATTCGAAGAAGGCGCTAATCGAGAAAGAATCGTCCCCTACATCGCTCTCCTGAAGCAAAGTGTGGACGCTGCCCGCGCGCCAGATGGGTCAATTCATCGCCCTGGCCCGGTCCTTACGCCTGAGCAGAAAACTAGCGTAGACGCCACATTAAACGATGGCCGTGTCGCCGCCCGTGGCTCGGTGGAAGGCTTAAAAGAAGTGGCGATGTATGCCATTCTTTTGGACCGGCCAGAACTTCGGGCTAGTATTGAGCACAGTTTATGTGCCGCTGAAAAAGCGCAAAATGGTATGCTAAAAGTAATTCAACGGCAGACGGGAAATCAGGGGTACTTGCGACGCACGCTTCCTTGCCCTAGTTAGGCCCGGTTAATCTAAATACCGCCAAGTAACTTGGATTCGCTCGGCGCGCCCTGCTCAATCGCCGTTAATTCGTAGGGGAGGGAGCGCCAGAGAGCACTACGCTATTGGAAAGTGCTCCTTGCAGCCATTAACTATACAGTGCGCATGGTGACGGCCAACCGCTTACGAGATGCTGCAGTGTATAGCTCAGCGATTGCTTTTGCCGTCGCTCTTAACGAAGGACGGACCGAGGTGTTTTTAGGTACAAAGACTTGGCGTACGCGCCAGGTCTTTTTGTTTGATGGGGTTATGCCTCGCCATAGGTGGTACTCAAGAAAGAGTGACTCTGGTATAGGGATAGCTTTTAGATTGTGTTACCCCTCCGTGCATAGGGAGGCGGCACCTTTTTGACGCAATACGCGGCATGGCCCCGCCCATTCCTATTCCGGGTTTGCTATACTCGAAGAGGTCACTTTATTAATTACAATGGAAGACATAGAGAAAATGTTGATATCCGAAAATATTGCATCATTGGTTGCAAGAGAACAAGCTGCCATAGCGAAAGCACAAGCCAGACACGCGCTTATTTCCAAGATTTTGCAAGCCCTACCCTTGAACACGCCTCCACCCGTATCCGTGGATAATTTCGGTTATTGTGCCGGCGCGTCATTGACATTTCAGGCCCCCGTCGCTGACTTAGCCACGTTGATTGCACTTTATCCACCGCTGGAGTGCGTGGACTTAACTGACGGCGGTAGTCAAACTCAAAAACCTAAAAAGTATGTGAGAGGCAATGAACTACACGGGGCGATTCTTCCGATTTACCCCGTCGTTTTAAAAGCAAGTGGAGTGGACACGACAGCACGCTGGTGGACGCAGTTGGCTGACACCGATGTCGAAGTCTCCTTAAAAGATGCGCCTAGTGACTGTCTGGCAGTCGAGGCAAAAAAATATGTAGCACAGGTTCACTCCTATAGCACTGGAAGCTGCCGATACTGGACACCAAAATTAGCAGAACCAGTAACACAGCCGGCCGCATTGACGCAATGGCACCTCGATTGGGACGTTGCGTTAGCCGGTTACATCGACTGCTTGACCGCGGCGCAATTGCAACATTTGAAAGTATTAAGAATGGCGTTGGTGACAGGTAAGTTCAAATTTAGCGAACCTGTCAACCTGGCGGAAGTTCAGAAGGTCTGGACGACCGATGACACAGAAGCGAACGCGCGGTATAAGGATATGTGGCCTGACGAAGCGATTGTCGCGCTATTGACTCCGTTTATCCAACACCAGGCGAACGTATTACCGGAGGCTATCGCCAAAACCGCAGAACAATTTGCGGTGGTAAAGCAGTGGTTTGAACAATTGTTTAGCACCCATGGCTCCTTTTCCGATTCGAGCACGGCGGTTCAAAAACGCATCAGGCACCAACTGCGCAAAGATACAAAATTAGATGTGCAGCTCCGAATTTTGCGAGGACACCCTCGATACGTCTGCGTTTCTGCCTATTTTGACAAAGTGGAACAATACCCCGATTGGAAATTTGAAATTGATGAGTCCTTACCAAGGCTACAGCCTCAAGATTTCAATGTAGATTATTTGTAACCGCATTATTTATTCAAAACGACTCTAATTTTTAGAGTCGTTTTTTTTTTGGCTTAAATTTTCAGACTGCAGTATAGTCCTAAAAGACTTGGGGAAGACTCTGGCATATCGTCAGAAAAGCACCCTATTGGTACTCTTTGGAGACACTGCAAATGAATGGAGCCCTGACCATCACGGCGTTAAAAAAACAATTAGGTGTAACAACCGACCACCAATTGGCGACCAAGATAGGCATGTCCGTGGGGGCGATTCAACTTTGGAAAAATAGAGAGGAGGTGCCCCCCTACAGGTCGCTAAGCTAGTGTTGTCGGCAATCCAGAAAGCGGAGAGCATTGCAATCAAGAACACAGAAGCCAACGCCGTTAAGCCTATCGTCGAATTTTTTAAGCTGGAAAAATGTTTAGCACCGCGCGGCGGTAAATTTGAACTGTTTAGCGTGGAAGACGATGGCAGCGTGCATCTTTATTTATCGGGGCTGCGCGCCGAACTAGAAAAGCATCACGGCGTTTACGTTTTTTCAGATAGTCGAGGCCATGCTATCTATGTTGGAAAAGCGCGTCAACAATCCCTCTGGAAAGAAATGAATTTGGCGTTTAACCGAAATAGGGGTGAAGTCCAAAAAATTAAAAAAGTTCGTCATCCCGCGCGCAACCAAGCATTTAAAACTAGCGAGGAGAAAAGACGACAAATCCAGCCATCTGCGATGGCGCTGCACGAAATTGCGGTCTATTTTAGCGCCTATCAAGTAGCTGATGGAATGGTGAACGAGTTAGAGGCGATGCTAGTACGGAGTTTCGCAAATGACTTATTGAATATCCGAATGGAACATTTCTGCGAGCGTCTGGGCGGAAAGTAACGCACCCTGCCACAGATGGTAGCAAATATGCTTACGACACTCCGCATACACCCGCGATTGCAAGAAAAAGCCCATGAACTTAGTTAAAAGTTCACGGGCTGAATTACGAATTAATCAAAGGATTAGTTAGTCGCAACTAATGGGTTCCCTACATGAGGACAAAAGTCTAACCGCAAGTCCCTACATATCCGCATGAAACACATCGGCTACATCCATCAATCTTCTGCAATGTGTAACCATGGCATTCAGGGCATTTTTTACCTGTGGCTTGCAACGACACCGGAGATTCGTCGACGTCAACGACATTGTCTGGCGCAACGCAATTTTGGGACTCAAATTTTTTCGCCAAAATTCGAACAGGAACTTGATTGCCGTCTGCATCCAAAAATCCACGCTTAATCAACATTTGCTGTAAGGCATACCCGATAGCAGCGACTTCCGAATCGTGATGCAATGGTGGAGTAGACCCGTCCGCTTTTGTAATCGTACCGCAGCGAACCGTGCCTTTATCCCACACTACGCCACGCATGTCTGTTAATGCTTTAGACAATGCGCTACCTGACCGAGCTGCCATCGACAGCAATCGCATACTTGCCGATATCCACTGTTGACCGTCATTCTTTTGGCCCGCTGGCATGAAAAATTCCATTGGGCGTTCAATCGTAACCGGTTGGCCATTCAAAATACCTTGGCACTGGATAAAGCTCACTGTCAGGTACACTGTCTGCGCACCATCAAAAGAATAATATTTTACTTTTGATGTAACTGCAGCAAGGTCCCCCATTGGACGTCCGTCAAACTGAACACGCAAGGGGTCAATATCTGCTACCACTGGTTCCGCTACCACTACTGGAACAGGGGTATCTGCCGATACTGCCAGAACGCTACCCAAAATACTATTAGGACGATATGTCGCAAGCCCTTTCAACCCAGCGGTCCATGCTGCCATGTACAAGTTCTGAAAGTCAGCATAAGGATAATCTACCGGCACGTTTACTGTTTTTGAAATGGCAGTATCGATGAACGGTTGGACAACCTCAAGCATCTTCATATGGTCTATCGCGGACATGCTTAATGCGGTGACGAACTGTTCAGGTAACTTGGATTCGTCTGACACATCATTGCCCATGGCGCGATATAGCCTCCAAGCAGTATCGGCTACCTCATAGAATCGGAAACCGCCATCTGCCATCCTCTTTTTACGTGAATACATCCAGGAAAAAGCAGGCTCGATACCATTTGAAGCATTGTCAGCAAATGCCAAAGTAATCGTGCCTGTTGGCGCAATCGATAACAAATGAGAATTACGCAAGCCGAACTTAGCAATCCCTGCACGAATGTTCTTAGGCAAACGTTGAATGAACTGACCCTCCGAATAAGCGATGCTGTCAAACTTAGGAAATACTCCCTTTTCCTTACCCAAATCGATGGACGCAGCATAAGCTGTATCGCGCATTACACGAGACACTTCACTCGCGAATTCTCGGCCTTTAGGTGAGTCATAACGAAGACCCAGCATAACCAAGGCAGAACCTAATCCCAGGAAACCTAGCCCAATACGACGCTTGGCTTGTGCTTCCGCTTCTTGCTCTGGCAACGGCCACGCAGTAACATCAAGAACGTTATCGAGCATCCGAATCGCGATTGACACCACTTTTTTGAACTTGGCGTAATCAAACCGGCTGTCTGGTGTAAACGCATCCAAAACAAAACTGGTTAAATTTGTCGAACCCAAGCAACAGCAGCCATAGTCCGGTAAAGGCTGTTCACCGCAGGGATTTGTCGCTTCAATTGTTTCGCAGTAATAGAGGTTGTTCTCTTTATTAATACGTGACAAAAACAAGATACCTGGTTCCGCATGGTCGTAGGTAGACTTCATTACCGACTCCCATAATTCACGGGCGGGAACCGTAGCGTAAACCCATTTACCATCCGAGCGTTTTTTAGCGCCATCTGCAATCAACGCATCAGAAGGCTCCTCTTTATGAACAAGTTCATAAGAAGTATTGTCGCGAACAGCCTCCATGAAGGCATCGGTGACACCAATTGAAATATTAAAATTGGTGAGTCCCCCTGTGTCTTTTGCCTGAATAAACTCAGTAATGTCCGGATGGTCACAACGAACGACCCCCATTTGAGCGCCACGCCGTGCGCCTGCCGATTCTACCGTTGAGCACGATGCGTTAAACACTTGCATGAATGAGACAGGGCCTGACGCACGAGAGTTAGTTCCTTTTACTTTCGCATTACGCGGACGGATAGACGAAAAATCATAGCCTACACCTCCCCCACGGCGCATTGTCTCTGCAGCCTGAGCTAACGCAGTGTAAATACCGGGTTTGCCATCATGCATACTGGAGACAGAATCACCGACAGGCTGGACGAAACAATTAATTAACGTCGCGCTTAAGTCCATCCCTGCGGCAGAGTTAATACGACCGCCCGGCACGAAGCCATTCTCTTGAGCCCATAAAAAAGACTGTTCGTGTTTTTCTCGGTTTTGCTCAGGCTCTACGGCCGCAAGCGCTTTAGCGACGCGTGCACGTACTTCATGAATAGTTGTTTCATTATTTTTTGCATATTTTTCCAGCAAGACATCTACTGACACTTCCTGTGGAGCCATTAATGCGGATACATTTGCAGCGCGTTCAGCTGCGTTACTAGGTGCGTTCATTTTGAAGTTCCATAATAGGGTTTACAAATAACAATGGAAATAGGGTGCCAGGCAAATGCTAGCGCTCTACTTTAAAGTTCCTACTTAGCATAGCGAACGCAGTTTCAATCTTAATTGCAGTATGGCCTCTCATTTTAGAAAATAAGGGAATATCTGCCAATTAAGTAAAAAAACGGTAAGTTCGTTGTGCAGTAGGGTCGGAGTTACAGAGATGCAGAAAGTTTAAGGCGTTAATTAAGGAGAGCACATCTCGCTAAATAAGGCGAAACGACATCGAAGCGTGCTCCTTATATCTGTATAGCGAAACGGTAAATATCCCAAATTTTCCCGTAATCGAGCTTTTTTCAGTATGAATTTCAGTTGAAAAGCAGGAAAGCGCTAATTCTGCCAGAGATAAAAGTTCCGCTATCGGCGTTGCCGCCAAGTGACGTACGCCCTTGACGTCACGAATAGCGCCGCCCTCCGCCGAGGATAGGGTCCAGTACCATGCTCCGCTTTGTTTAAGCAGAGATAGATGTTGCATTAAATGAAACTTGCTAGCGAAAAGCATGTATGGCGCCGAAAGAGGTATCAAAAAACGGCTAATTATACATACGCTTCGTTAAAATGAACATGTAGAACTCGTAAATTCTTCTGCGCAATAAAAAAGGGCCTGACTACCGCCAAGCCCTACTCTCCCGCAGGGAGCTTATTTTTTGACAGATGTGGTAGTGGAAGAGCGTGCTTCAATCTCCGCTTGAATTTTCTTAATCTGCTCTGCCGACAGCTCAGGAGCAGCGCTACCCGTTCCAGGGGCAGCCGGTTTGGGCGCCGCGATTTCGACAGGTGCCGAAGCGGTCGCTGCCGGGATATCGGCGGCCGCATCAGCCGTTTTCTTGCTGCAGGCAGAACCCATCGCAGCCATGCAAAGGCACAACAAAATGAGAGACCATTTTTTCATGTAATACTCCTAAATTTAAGTACTAACGTACTAGAACTACGTATAGCTAATAAAAAAAGCCTAAATTAGTTGTGGAATTTAGGCTTTTACAGGGTTAATGTGCTACTTTATCTTTGATTCCGCGCCAGCCCTCTTGAAGGGTGACTAGCATTTGTCGAGCGATAGGAGCCCGGTTTTGCTCTAAATGAATTTGAACTAACTCAAGTGTGTCCCCCATTCCACGTGAAAACCCTACGTTGGGGTTCAAGCTACCAAATAGGCCCTCCTCCACAATACGAAGCGCTTTCGGCAGTTTTCCCTCGTCAATGCTGCGGATAGCCCCGTCGTACAGCTTGTCAATCAGCTCCCACGGGCTTCCCGTAACAATCGACACTTGCTGATATGCGTTAATACCCACCATAATAAATTCTCCTTGTAATTAAAAATAGCCATCAGTAACTCCTTGGTTAGCCTAGAGAGTTAATAAGAGCGGTGCCCGTGCTACTGGTTAAATTTTGCATAACGTTGTACATCTTCAAAAAATTGGTTTCAGTTCTGACATTTGTACGGTCAACAAATATTTGAGTGCGCGCGCGTTGCTTGGTAATAGTTGCCAATTGCGCGGCCTCCCCGTCCGATTCGTGTGATAGCTTGGTAGACAGCTTAGTCAAGTTATCCAGCATCGAGGTGTACGTGGCCTCATCCATTGGCACCGCAGTTGGGTTACTTGTGGCAACTAATCCATCTTGGGTAGTAGCGATACCCACAGCCTTCAAGCCATCAAGCACGTTCTGGCTTTGAAAGGGGCTGCGTAACTCACTTCGAACTTGCCGCACAACCGAAACGCTCGATAAGACCGTACCTTTCGCTGTTTGTGATTTCAACGCTGCCTGTAAGCTGTTAAATTTTTGAATAAAATCAGCGGTCGCAGCAGGACTTAACGTAGCATTTGCCGACTTAAGCGCCGTCAGGGATGTTTTTAACGCCTCTACCGCTTTATCCGCTCCGTCAACCAATCCTTTTTTAGTGGAAAGCGCCTGACTTTTAGCATCTAATCGAGTCAACGGCAAATTGTTCGCTGCTTTCAGTTGACTAAGTTGGGACTGGCCTGTGGGGCTGAGTAATACGTTCATTTTTTGTGTTCTCCGTTAAACGTGTCGAGGCATTAAATTAGATAAAGTCCATCAAGCGACGTTGGCTTAGCCGCATCCCCGTCACTTTCATGATGGCCTCATACTGCTTCTGACCTTCACTCATACTAATGGTCTCGGCCGTTAGGTCCGCGTCCTGCATTCTAGACACTGACATTTTTTCATTATCCTGGCGAGAGGTCAGCGCCGTTTGTATCGTGGTAGCGGATGAAGCTTGCGCTGCTCCCTGCGTCCTAAAATCGACCAGCGTACTGATAGACGCTTGAACCGCTTGAACCATCGCCATGGTTGGTGCAGTCCCCGCTGTCATGGACACTAGGACCGTACGCATGGCGTTAAAGGCAGCCATCAAAGGCGTTCCGGCCACCGCTCCGGATAAGGTAATTCCTTCGACGCTCATCGTTTGGTCAATCGCCGAGCCCGCATAGGTCACCACGCTGGTCACTGGGTTTTGCACAAAAGGAACGATTGTTGAATTACCCGAAAACATCTGACCGCTGGCGTCCGTTGTATTACCCATGGAAACCATTGCCTGCTCAATGGCCGTCATTTCCGGGATAATGTCGGTCAATTTATTAAAACCCCCTGAGGCCATAGTTGCCAGCTCATTAAAGCGCATCATGCTGTCTTGCATAGAAGCCATCAACTGGTCTCGTCCATCATTTCTATTTAAAGCATAGTCCAGTGTGCTTAAAGAAATACCCGCGGACGAAATGGACGTTTTTGTGTTAGTGATGCTGGAAAAAGCCAGGGGGTCGTCCCCGGCACGGTTAACGCGTTTTCCGGTTGAAATACGCTCCGCTGAAACGTCAATCGAGGCGCTTGTGGTCCGCATTGCGGTCATCAGGTTTGGTTTGATAATCATGATATTAAGCTTTCATATTGATAAGGGTGCCCATCATGGCGTTCGCCGTCTCGATGACTTTAGCGTTGGCCGCGTAATAGTTCTGTGCATTTTTCAAATTAATGGTTTCTTGGTCCAAATTGACACCGTTTTCCGCGGTTTGCTTGTTCATCGCGCTAATGAGCGCAAAATCGCTGCTGGTAACCGCGCCCTTAGCCGTGCCCGCTTGCAGACCTGCCGTTGTGGCTAAGTCAGCCATATCTTGAGACATTTGCTTACTGCCAGACATTTTTCGCGCAATTTCTCCCCCTACCCCTCCCACTGAAGCTAACGCTAGTTTGTCCACGGAGCTGGTGAAAGCTAATGTTGTTCCATCAAAGGTGAATAAGTCCTTACCGGCCGCTTTGGCACTGTCCACGCCTTGGGAGTTAAGCTCATTCATGCTTTTTGCAAACGAGCCCAACACGGCAGAAAAAGTGCTACGCAGCGCGGAGATGTCCACAACTGCACTCGCCAGCCCGCCGAGGGTGCCGCCTGCTTTTACGGGCAAGCTTGATTGTGTCGTGCCGTCCACAACTATTGTTCCGTTGATGCTGAACGCTGCCTGTCCGTTTGGACCAAAAGAGACCTCGCCACCCACTAAATCTGCCAACTGCCTGCCCACGTCCGCTTGCTGATTTCTTATTTCGCTGTTAGACGGGTCGTATGCCGCAGTTTTGTTGAGGTCAATTAGTTCTTTCATTTTTTGCGTGGCGGCTTCGGTTACCATACCGGACTGTTTAGCCAGGTCAAGTACCTGGGCATCTAACACGCTTAAATTCGCGGTAGCTTGTGTTGCCATAGCGGCTGCATTACCAGCTACGGCGATACGAACGCTGTTATCTTGAGGTCTATCCGCAGCCGCACCTAATGAAGTGCGAAACGTTTCCATGGCTGAGCTTAATTGGTCGGAGGCGGAACTGAGCATGTTACTCACGGAAGTCATCGCCGCGTCTTTAACCGTTGCCGATGCGTCCACCCCTTGCAACTGGGAAATACGTGTCGCCATCGTAGCGCTAAAGCGAGGAATGGCCGAAGCGGTGACGCCGCCAAATTGTTGGTTCGTAAAATTAGTGTCTTGACGGCTGTAACCTACCGTCTGTGCGTTTGCGATGTTACTTGAATGCAAATCCGTTGCCGCTTGCATTGCCCGCAATCCTGATGCGGCTACTGACATGGCTGAACCAAGCATAGTGATTTCCTTTCGTGTCTTGTGTGGGTCCTACGCGCTAGAATCCTTTTAGGTTCTGGTGGTACTTTTAGTTTCTTGTACCTTTTTTGCGCTTATACCTTAGACGTTTGAGACTCGAAAATGTGTCACTTATTTTACTAAATTCTAAAAAATAAATCACGGAGGGACTTTAACGTCACTCCGTGATTTATTTTTTAGATATAAGTTTAGATAAGGTTAGCTATCTAAAATCCGCGTGCTTAACGCAGCAAAGACAAGACTTGTTGTGGTCGGGCGTTTGCTTGTGACAACATCGCGGTAGCAGCCTGGGACAATACATTATTTTTCTGCATGTTGGCAGACTCCGCGGCATAGTCCGTATCGGTAATGCGACCTTTTGCTGTGGTCAGCGCATCGGCTTGTGTTTGCAGCGTGGAAGTAATGGTATCAAATCGAGATGACGTTGCACCATACATCGCACGTTCCGTGTTCACATCATCGAGTGCTTTTGACAGGTTGGTCATAGCAGTGGCGGCCGCTGCTGCTGTAGTCAAGCTCCCCCCCGTTACCGCCGTAATGTTGGCGTTAGCCGTCATATCAGTCGTTGTTACAGTGATGGAGTCTGTCGCATCCGCACCTACAATGAAGTTTGTTGCCCCTGCGTCAGCGCCTAAAATCTTCTTGCCGTTAAAATCGGTGCTGGTAAGTGTACGCGTTACTTCGCTTGCCAACGCCTGATATTCCTTGTCCAAGTTAGCCATGTCGCTGGTGCCATTGGTGCCGTTGGCAGCCTGTGTTGCCAGTTCACGCATTCGAGTCATCATCTCGCTTGTTTGACCGAGAGAAGCATCGGCTGTTTGTGCCATTGAGGAACCGTCTGCTGCATTACGGCCCGCAACCGCCATGCCTTTCAAGCGACTATCCATACGTGTTGAGATTGCCAGTCCGGCCGCATCGTCTTTTGCTGAGTTAATACGGTGACCACTGGACAGGCGCTGCATCGCGGTATCGGACGCCATGGTTGAGGCGGCTAATGAACGTTGAATTGCGCCAGTATTTGCTGTGATTGTCATTGACATAAAGTTCTCCTAGGGTGTTGGGTGGTAGTTCAAATTAAGATGTCGCACCTCTTAGACGTATTTAAGTCTAAAAAGTATCAGCTATTTTCAAATTACCCGCGCAATATATTGCGCACGCTCGATTAATTTAGAACGTTATGCCGTAGCAGTCACATAAAAAAACCGCATTTCAAAGAAATGCGGTTGGAATAAACATGATACGAATAAAGACAACAATCGGGCTGATTACATATTAAGGATAAGCACGCTAACTCGTCGATTCTTGCTACGACCTTCTAACGTGGCGTTATCCGCTTTAGGTCGAGTATCCGCGTACCCCGCTGCAGCTAATCGGGTTGCCTCAATACCCTGTTCCTGAAGTGCCCGAACAAAAGCGGCTGACCGACCGGCAGATAATTCCCAATTTGACGGGAACACGGCTGTTTGAATAGGAACGTTATCTGTATGCCCTTCTATTACTAGTCGATTAGTCTTTGCCTGAAGCGTCTGGACCAAACTGAGAATAACTTCCTCAGAAGCACGGGCCAGCTGCGCAGTTCCACTGGAAAATAAAGCGGTGTCTTTGATTTCAAGTAAGACACCATCCTCTCTGGTCGTCAACGACACATCGCCGGATTCAACAAGTCCTTGCAACGCCTCCTGCAATTCAGCCTGCATTTTCTGCTGCTCGGCTTTAGAACTGGCCGTACTTTCAGGGTGAGTGTCAGCTACCGCAGTGGGTTTCACCTTTGGCACTGAAACATACAAAACGATAAACAGCACAAATAGCAACGTTACAAAGTCAGCATACGACACCATCCATCGAGATGCACCTGCCATTTCATTGGCGCCAGATTCTCCTTCTAACGAAATCAACGCTCTCATACCGTCCGCCTTTTCAGCTGCACAACGTTTTCAGCTTTGCCCGCGATAGCGTTAAGTGTTCGTTCAACTAATCTAGTTTGCTTATTCAGCGCTATCATGGTGAGTCCTTCTATCCGCAATTCATCTCTTAGCGTCAGCTCAAAGATAATTGACCTTAATCGAGCAGCAATAGGCAAGAACAATAGATTTGCAAAAGCAAGCCCGTATACAGTAGCGACAAACGAAACCGCGACGCCTGCTGTTAGCTTAGCAGGGTCTTGAAACGAACCCATCACTTGTAGCAGTCCCAAAACGGACCCTAAAATGCCAATGGTAGGCGCGTACCCTCCTGCTGCTTCCCACATCTTTGCTGCGCCTTTAAGCCGAGCATCCCTTATTCGTACATCCATTAATAATGTATCTCGGATGTAGTCGGGTTCATACCGGTCAACAATCATTTCGACGCCACTTTTCAACATGGGGTCTTCAATTGCGCTTATCAGCTCGTCTAATTTCAACGACCCATCTCGGTGAGCTATTTGTGACCACTTTACTATTTCATTTAAGTAATCAGTCCTCCCTGAGATAGGGGGGACGATTAGCCACTTCAGCATTTGGACAGCCTGCCAAAAGTCTTTGGCAGAGCTCTGAGCAATGACTGCTCCCATTGTTCCCCCACTTACAATTAGCAATGCGGTGGGCTGATACATGGCTTGCAGTGAAGCTCCCTCCATAACTTGGCTAAGCAATACGGCACCTAGCGCAAGTCCCAGTCCTATTATTGTCATATACATAATTGTCCTATTTTTCAATGCCTGTCACATGGCAGACCTATCTAATATAGGGAACACCTATTTTTAAACGTTTTGTGTGATTCATCCGCGGTTTACGAGAGCACCGAGCCAAAACTTGGCTTTTAAATAGGTATGTTGGGAGCTCACTATCTAAAATCTAAAATTTCACCCCTATCTAAATAAGTCATACCTATACAAGACAGGCCCATTAAAATTTAAGTAAGGAACATCATGACCATTTCGGATATAACTTCGGGGGCGTCCGCTCTTCCGAAAAAAGCGTTAACAGCGACAGCATTAACCATGGACGACGTTGCCAAAGCACTAATCGAGCATCGACCCAAAATGGTGGCAGTCATCTCTAAACTGGAAAAAAACAAGGATACTATAGAAGATATTCTATCGATAACCAGCGTAAAAGCATTGACTTCTGGGATAACCCAGTTCGAAGGCGCGTGTTCTTTTAGCACCTATCTTTGCAACATTGCATATCATGAAGCAGTCACTCATGTATCGAAGCAAGTCAATAGAAAAACAGGCACTAAAATTTTCTATGACCATGAAATCGGCACAGGCTCTGACAATTTGGAAGCGGGGGCATTGATTGACGCGAGTGGTTTGGAGCTTAACGGGCCCGAGTATACGCTGGAAAAACGACAAGACTTGTCGAATGTTAAAGTAGTGCTGGAGCGGCTAGAACGGCAGTACCCCTCCGCGTACAAAGCATGGAGTATGTTTCGACTGGAAGAACGTAGTTTCGCCGAGATTCACGAGCTTACTGGCGAATCTCTGTCAACCGTACGCAGGCATGTCACACGAGTTTCTGAGCAATTAGAAATGCTTTCGGATAGGCCGCATAATTAATTCTTAATTTCTGAATGGCGAACCTCGTGTTCGCCATTTTACTTTTTGGGAATATCGTTCTTTCCTAGCTTGCGATTTTTTACATTTAAGGAAACAACCTCCATTTCTTGAACTAACTGCCTAAGTACTTCGACAGTCGGAAGCTCTTTACTTTCCGTGAGAACTTGTAATGTACGCTGAATAGCTAACGCGGAATGCTGTTGTAGGGCTGGAGATATCGGAGACATAGGGGCAACTTTAATGCACTGATAAGCTCGAAATGCTACCAATGACTGAGTTATCGGATTGGCGAGCTTCTTGTAAGGCATGTTCCAACGCGCTTTGAGTATTCGCGGCAAGCGGCACCAAGATAGGGCCTGACGGTGCGTCAATTAATAAGCAAACACCGTGCGACATTGATGTCTGCACCCTTGCCAAGCGGCCTAGCACCGTTGGTTCGGACGTTGTGGTAAGGGATTTCGCGCAGGTATCGCCTGCCGTATGTATGGTGGTCATCATCAATTCCTTGCTTAAGTCGCGAGCGACAGGTTGTTGAACATCGCTTCGATGAACAGATTTTTTGACACACCTTGTGCTTCTGCCACCCTGACCAATTGTGCATGGTCTGCTTCATCTAAAAATACAGAAAAAGCGCTTAAGTCGGCTTTTACCTCCCGCTGAGGATAGGTCGAAGGTGGCTTGGCGCACGCCTGCTTAATATGCCTGCGAAGAAATTCTGATTCGTGGCGCTTCAGCGTAGAGGACCCGGTGAGTGACTGCACAAAGTCTTTCCAACGTTGAAGACTGGCGGGCTGCACCCTAAATACTTTTAAAATTTTCATTTGTATCCCACATGAACCACCAGTTATGGCCGGCAGATAAAAAGGTAATGTTGCAATAACGTCTATCATGTTAAGAGCACGAGGCCCATGAGTGGCTTCTGCTTTGCAGCTCAATACTAGATGTCGCTTCACCCTTAGACTGAGCTAGAGGACGTTTACGTCAGCTATTTTTAATTTTTTGTTCAACCAAGAAAAAGAGCGGAGAAAAACTCAGAGCTTGGATTAACATCCTGCCCCTCAGCCTCACGGCTCCCGCTTAAGCGAGCCGATTTCTTGACGTCGACCGTGATATTGAAGTACAAGCGCCCGCGCACGTCTTCCGAGATTCCCTCGGCGACGAACGTGTAATCGGCCAGACCATACCCGTCCCACCGACTTAACGGGGGACGACACTTTCTGAAACGGTAACCCTTCTGTTTAGGAAAGATTACAAAATAATACCACTGGTTTAAAAGCCAGTGGTATTTAATCAGTAAAATTGCGGTGTTTTATAAAGGTAAGTCTGGTGCAGTACATCCACGCCATCATGCGATAGGATATGTCAGCGCGGCTGGATAAAAAATGGTTACCGGTAGCCGTTCCCCGTACGGCAAGTTGCTATGCCTACTCGCCGCTGTAAAAACATTTAGGACAGACCTGCTTATAGGTAGCGTTACCCCCAATGGATACTTGAGCACCTTCCCTGATACGAATACCCTCTTCTGACACACGCACATTCATGGACGCTTTGGACCCACAAGAACAAATTGTTTTTAGCTCTTCAATATCGTCCGCCAGACACATCAGTCGCGCGGCGCCAGGAAACGGGTTCCCCTGAAAATCGGACCTAATTCCAAAACAAATCACTGGAATATTGTGCAAATGCGCCAACTTATGCAATTGTGTTACTTGCGCCTCAGTTAAAAACTGGCACTCGTCTATTAATATGCAAGACAGGCTACTATTAGCTAAACTTAGAAAATCTAAGTTGGCATCAAAAATTTTAGCCTCTCGAGATAATCCAATTCGCGAAGTTATTTGGCCTACCGTATATCGGTCGTCAATTGCTGCAGTATATAACTCAACAATTAAGCCTTGTTCTTCATAGTTAAACGCCACTTGAAGTAATGCTGTTGATTTTCCAGCATTCATGGACCCTGCTCGCAAAAAAAGTTTACTCAAAGCAACATTCCTTTTCTAAATTATTGATAGTTAATAAACATGGACAGCTGTTCTACATATTTTAAATTCGCGGAAGCTCCGCCAAAAAATTGCTTTTTTTAAACCGAATAGGCGGTTCCAGTATTTCTGCTGCAAGGTCAATTGCAGCGTAGTTAGCAGCGCTTTGAATCCTGTGCAACTGAGTCACTGCATTCGAATTCAAGCCTACTAGCCGCAGGCAGATGGCATCGCAGAGGCCTTGTGCTTCGCAAGTGGTGCCAACGAGGGCTCCTATAGTCATAATTTGTCCTTAAAATAAAGTCTCTTCAACTATAGCTAATGCTTTTTTACTTAAATTTCGTTACCAATAGCGAAGGCTAAAGTGCCGGGTATCTTGGCGTTTTAGGTGATAAGTCAAGGTGCTATACCTTTAAATCCGCGATTTCAGCCCCCCCCTCAATAGGGTGCCCAGCTTAACAAAGGAAGCTAAAAATGATTAATCTCCTGCTTGACCTTGGGTCCCCTACAGAATGTAGTTTTGCATGAGCGGCCGCGAATCGAAAAGTCGTAGAGTATTCCTTCAGTACGCCGTATGCTTTTACGGAATCCTGCCCCTATTTTTCTACCTAGGGCACAGCTCCCTCGCTTTCCAGTCGGCTATCTTCCTAGCATTGAACGCGGTCTTCACAGGGGTACTGTTAGTGACCCCCTTAGTTTTCCTACATAACATCGTGAGCAGACGATGCCTTTATATCTTGCTTAACACTATCGCCTGCCTTATCAGTTTCTGCCTGGGCACAACAGGGGACTTTCCCGGGCCTTCGGTGATTGCAGCAGTCCTCCACACTACTTGGCAAGAAAGCAGTGGGCTCCTCCTTTCAGCTCCCTGGCTATTAGTCACTTTACTAATAAGCTGGCTAATACAATTAGTAGTACTCCTCAAAATGAAGGACTGGCCTCAGCCATTGGCTGGCCCCGCCGCACAACGCTACTTGAGCGTAATTCTGCTAGCAATCGCACTTCCTTTTTTTATTGTCGAATTGCGGTCCATGTATCCCTACGCACTCATTCCCATGGCAAAGAAAATCTACGACTATCAGCAAATCTCTACCAAAGTGGATACTTCGCTAATCCCTGAGGTATCGCCACTGAACTCAGCGAACCCACCATCAAACGAATTGATGGTGATGGTCATAGGAGAAAGCAGTCAAGCGGAGTTTTGGCAAATCAATGGGTTTGCGCAAGAGACGTCACCCTTTATTGTTGCAAGACAAAAAAAAGGAGAATTAATTAATTTTCCCAAGCATATGAGCGCGGCCTCCGCCACCTTTTTAGCGGTGCCCAGTATGCTAACGCCTTTTGGTAAAATTATTGAATTTAGGGATGGTGGCTGGTCTCCCTCTTTAATGTCATTAATGAAAAAAGCCAGTAGGCATACCGCCTGGTTTTCGACGCAGTCCCCTCAGCCAGCAAGTACGGAAGCCGACGACGTCGATTTTGTTGGTGACTTTTTCAACTATTATGACAAAGCCTTATTTGATGAAGCGCTAGTACCGCATGCCGCCCAATGGATGAAAAAATATGCGGACACCCCCAGTTTTTTGGTGTTGCACACCTTAGGTAGCCATATTCCCTTCGAGCGGCGATATCCCAATGCCTTTAAGAAGTGGGCCGTGCCCGAGGCAGAATATCCCAAGTCTCAAACCGTTGCGAACTACAGCAATACCATCTTGTACACCGACTACGTGCTAGAGCAAGTCATGAAAAAAATGGAGCTAGAGAAACGGCCCGCGCTGCTTGTCTATGTATCCGACCATGGCGAAACCCTCATGCGTGGCATATCTCGCTCCGCATCCCCAGCAGGCGCAGCAATTTTGCATGTTCCGCTAATGATATGGGCAAATGCCCTTTGGAGAACAGCACATCCGGACCAATGGGCCTTACTAGCCACGCAAGCTAATACGCAACCTGTAACTCACCACCTTAACTTGGCGCCCACTTTGACGCATCTTGCTGGTTTGCAGTACGAAGGTATGCCTCATGACCTGGATTTACTCTCTGCCCAGTTTAAGCCATGGAAAAGTACTCCCGCGATTGAACCGGACTTGAAAACAGTGAGCTTTATCGCACCGCCGTGACATCCTTTGTGCCATGCATAGAGACTAATTCTTATGGTACATTAGGAAGTAGATGTATCCAAAAAAAACCGTATTCAATGAACACGGTTTAGAATTAGACTTTAGAATTAGACGCTTAGAATACCAATCGAGTTTGCGGGGCTTCCGTCTCGCTCTTTGCAGACAACGTCCACAGATTGGCGGGGATATCAGGGCCTAATGCAGTTTCAATCCGTGGGCCAACCTCGGACCATTCTCCGTTAGCATGCCCACAACCTACCAAAGGAAAGTGCACGGCCATTTTGGCATCTTGAGCAAGAAGCTTGATTCTTGCAAAACACGCAGACACTGCGTCATAGTCAACATAGCGTCTATTGCCGTCCCGTCCAAAAGACTCCTGAGTAATGGCGTTGACCACAATTAAATTTGGAGGTAGCTCTTTCGAGATAGCCGCAAGATGGCGAGCAACTAAGCCATTTCTACCTACATCTACCCCCCCAATGGCAATGATATCCCCTATTCGCAAGCCGTCTGCACTTGCGTATTTTTTCACATAGACTTGAAACACGCTCGGCCATTTTTTCTTGACCTGGGCAGCAAATCCAGCACCCATTACACCTCGCGCATTACAGCCATGCACTATTATTTCAGTTGTTAACGCTAGAATGTCATTATTTACATGATGTATCATTAGGGTATTCTCCAGGTAAGCTTTGCTCTAGAGTATAGTGACTGGCTTATTCCTTTTGTCTTTCAATCATGGCGAACCCTTCTACCGATATTGCCGTTATGCGGCTGGCGCATCCTCTGCGAATTCCGGCGGCAATGCCCACGTTTACTTCGTATTTTGAACAAATACTGGGTCCTCGCGCATGGTCAGACCTCTGCACGGCACTCCAAACGTCCGACACCCTCACAGGCGGGCTTATAGAGCAATTATGCAATCGTCCCGATTTCGCGATTTTTAAGCAGCTGATTTTAGCGGCCAGTAGCGCGCCCGGCGGCACCGAATTAGGTAATGCCTACGCGATACTCGTCGCTATTAGGCAAGCCGTGTCCCCTCAACCCTATTTTGTGTTGGACGACCCAGTTGTCACCTTACTCGAGCACACAGATATTGCAGACGACATTCCCATTAGCATGTTGCAATTGCCCTACTCCCGTTTTTTTATTGAGTTCGGCAAATCCAGAGAAACGACCTTACGAGTTCAAAATATTGAAAGTGGCAGTCATATCGTAGAAGGCTGTTATTGTGAACGGGGCTCGCATTCTCTCCTCGGACCCGGATTCTACGTTGTCGTTACGGGGTCCCCCCTTGGTAAAGCTGATGCGATGGACGATGCTACGAATCATTTGTTTTTGGCGACATCCGACCCGGATTTATCCATTAAGTCTGCACTACATCAGTCGTTGATACTCGCAAATAAGTTAAGTACAGCCGCAAACTTGCGACCGACTTCGCTCGATATGTCCGAAGAATCCTTTGACACCTTGCTGTTTTTAGCAAAAGCATTACTTTATTTAGGACTTGCCAGTACACGTAGAACTGTTAATGATGAAAAAAAAGACTGGCGTAAGGCCATCGCGGGTTTAAAGTCGCCAGCTAAAAAACTAAAGGCGGAAAAAAGAGCACGCGGGCTGGTTGACCATATCTTGATATCCGCACCCCCGTTGCCGTACTCAACGGAGCTAGTTGCATCAGGCACGTCTGTCAAAGCGCACTGGCGCAGAGGTCACTATCGAATGCAAGCTCATGGACTGCAAAGTTTAGAACGAAAGTTGATATTTGTAAGCCCGATGCTAATTAACGCCGATACACACCTCGTACCCTCGGCATCGCAATACTTGGTAAAGTAGTATTAATCCTCCGATACCTAGCATCCACAGATTATGGCCAATACCTCACCTATCTGCGGCGCGCAGCACAATTACACACTTAATGCACAGAAGGGTTATGGGGGTGGATGTCCTCTAGGTTGATAGCGTCCACGAGGGCTTTTAATCGTTCCTTGGGACTTGGTTCTTCAATGTCCCTTAATACGCCTAATGCGGCACAAGTGAGTGAACCGATAAGTACATAAGCATCAAGGTCTTTGTGAGCATATGCCTTATGGATAGCGGCCATTACCACATCGGTTAACGTATCCATATCAGCGATTGAAATGGGGGTGTCACGCACAACAAGAATGGCCATAATAAGTTCTAAAAGAGGTTTATCGATACGACAGAAGAAGGAAAAAATCCCTGCATGAGGCAGAGATTTTAGCATCGAAAACGATACCGTTGCAAACAATTATCACCTCGCTATGGCAAGATAATTGAGCTTTTGGGGGGGCTGGCAGTTGTAGGGTCCGCTGTGCCCAGCTTAGCTCTCAGTAATCTCAATGCCTCACGAGGGTTTCTGCCTTGTGCCACTTCGATGTTAAGCTTCAATACTAAATTTTCAAGTAACAGACGTGAAGCAATAACTTGCATTAAAATGAGTTGGTGGTCGGGAGAAAACTGAGCTTCTTGCAATCCAGCTATCTGCATCGTCACATTTTTTGCGACTAACCGCTCTAGCTCGTCGGAGTCTGCCGGGACGTTTGTAAAATCGATGGGGTCGTCCTCATCCATCTTTTTCATTAATTTGATGAGCTCATCTGCGTCGATAGGTATCATTTAACCACCTCTTGTTGAACGTCAAGGCTATCTTCCATTTCTACGGGGGCGCCCAGTGCTTGAACTAAATTCTTCTGGGACAGGCCCAATCCGATAATGCGAAGCTCCAATTGAGCTACCGCTTTCAGGGCTTCTGCCGTTGCATAAACCATCGCATCTCTTAAACTATTAGAATCAGCGATGATACCTGTTAGCACGGCTTTTTCAGCTTGGTCTTTTTCTGCCATATCCCGTGTCGCATGGGACACAATCCATTCCACCGCACTAGCTATGCTCTTGCAGTAAGCTACCGGTTTTTCATATTCCAGACCGCAACTTTTAGAGCCGGCGCCATGTCGCTTAACGATAACGACATTGAACGAATAGAAGTCGGGCTTGATACGATAGCCGACGAATTCATTGGGAGTAAGGTTTAGAGAGGACATAATTAGACTTAAGTGTAAGGATACACCTATAGCGTAAGAGTTTATTTTTAAAGCGGGAACGGAGAGAATCGAGAGACAAAAAAAACCCTAGCATTGCTAGGGTGGAATAAGTGAGATGTCGGGAAAAACATCAGAATAAGGAATAACGAATCAAATTTTAAGAGCGCCTAAATGCTTTAATCAGCTTCTGCAATTGAGCTTTAGCCTGAACTTGAAGCATAATAGTCGGAGTTAGCATTCCGGCAATGACAAAAGTCATTGCAAAAAAACCTAAGCTGGCAAAAAAGCTCACTTGAGTGCGGCTAGTTAGAAAAAAAACAGCTGCAGCACATAAAGTGGCCATCCATCGTTGCCGAAGCAGCGAAATAAAGGACCCTAGTTCCTGGAATAGCGCTTTAAGCGCGTCATCCGAACTAACATGTTTAGCGTTTAAGCCTTCAGACCAGACTAAAGCGATTAATGCCTTAGTCATTGCACCCGTGATTATCATCAAGGTTGCGAGGAACCAAAGCCAACCAGCGTATTCAATTAATTTCATAAATGTCCTATAGAAGTAACAATCAATCCGGCCGAAGTTGGCCAGGGCCAGTCCAAGCGGAAACTCGGAACAACTTCAGTAGAAATCAGAGACTTCTAATATGTATAGCAACAAGAGATTAAGTTACTCATTGGCAACTCAGGGGGTAATTATTGTTGTTCTTTGCCATCCTTTACCGGGGACGAAAAATTTCATATCGCCCGGTTTATCGTCTGTTTCCGCGCTAAAGTAGGTTTGTGTCATCTGTCGTAAAGGTGCTACTTTTTGTGCTTTAAGCGCCACATCGAGTTTTAGTAAAAAGACGCTAGGCTCGTGCAAATCGCAGTAGGCATAGCCCCCTGCTAAGCATCCTTGCGTATCCAGCACAGACAAACGAAGACTATGACATTCGGCAGTGGATTCTTCCACGTAGGCGGCCACAATGCTAAATACGGTATTCGCGGGGTAAATTGCACGGAGGGTACTAAAGGAGTCCATAAATTGCTGAACTTCTAAACAATGAAGTGCAGTTACCGCCGTGCTCCAAGGTAGCCCCACCTGAATATAGGGCACACCTCCTACCCGCTTATTATCACGAGGGTGGGGGGACAGTGGAAGGCTCAAGTCAGGGGGAGACAGCCGCTTAAGCAACTTCGGCCAAAAGAAACGTGGGCTTAGCTTTACGCCAACAAAAAAGATAATCTCCTTCTCGCCTACCTTTGGAAATTGGCTTAGCCTCGCTTTTTGTTTAACCGGCGGACAACTAGCGAGCCCCAGCCTGCCAAGCTCCGTTCCTTCCCAGCAAACTACTAAGGAATAACAAAGTGCAAAGAGTGCTTGAGGACTGAACCCGAATAATTGCTCCGGGGTATAAGCTTGCGGATGACAGTGAATGGAAGTGCGGTCAACTTGAAGTTCTGCGGCGACACTATTCGTGCAAGCAATGAGCGGACCACTTGGTTCCCCGGGAGTATCGGAGATACGCAGCGTAATGGCAAGGCAATGCCACATAGGCGTAGTCCAAGGAGTAGGCTGGGGCAATACGCAAATTTTGTCCAATACTCTGTCCAACGAGTTACTAACCGCGTTATCCCCCTCCATCGCTGCCCTAGCCATTAACTTATCCAGATTGCTTGAAGAACCGCTCATTACCTCGGACCTAAGCCAATCTGCCACCACCCTCTCTGAGTCCGTATCGCCGGCACCAATTGCTTGCAGATTTTTCCAAATAGGTATCATGTCCCCGTGCCCTTAAGCTGCTAAGAACTGACAGAAGACATAGGCAAGAGCCCTGCCCCGCAGTCCCCAGGTAAATTTTTAAGTCCAAATAGTTGGCGCTATCTTAAAACTTACAAATAGAACCAACAAAGAAAACCTCAATTATAGCTAAAATATAATTGAGGTGAATAGTTAGAATATTAAAAGCATTTTTCCTGCAACTGCCTGGTTAGCTCAGAAATTAAGTCTGCAACAACGAGAAGCTCTGCACGGGCGCAGTCTAGCGATTGTTGCGTCTTTAGCCTTGCTGAACTTCGTGTATCTAATGTTTCCATTTCTCTCTCACGCAACCCAATGCGAAAACGCATTAGCTGTTCACGGGACTGCAACTCAGGAAGAGTCGCTTCCGCATATTCTCTGCGAAAGCGACTGAGCATGTCCGCTATTGCAGCTTGCTGACATGCAATTGCTAACTGCTTTAAAATGACTTGTGACATATAACCTCCTAAGGTAACTAACTACCTTGTATAGCAACCGTAGTTGTAAATACTTAGGAGCATGCTAGCCTGCCTGCACTAGCCATGTGCGGTACAGAGGTGTCATTGATGGTGGCAAAGGCTCAATCAAGCTACTCGGCACCCAAAACTTCAGAAACCTCCGAAGCTAAGGCTTCGAACTTGCCTTCGTCCAAGTTTGCCATCCTAAATGCGAACTCCTGGCCTTTAGGCCACTCTACTGTCTGTGCTCGCTTAGTATGGAGCTGGAGTACCCGTTCAGCTAGTAACGTGACGCAAATGAGCTGCTTGCTTTGTGCCGGAACACAAGTGGAGTCTGATGCGAGTAGCTGGAAATTGTGGTGGTGCAGAATAGCTTGGGACATATACTCAGGTAACCCCCAGCTGTCCGCCAATGCGAAGCCCACGGCGGAGTGATTAAGTGTAAAACTTTCATCCTCCACTTCAGTGAAAATCTTGTCCATGCTGACATTCGCCACGGTCAATATTTTTTGATAATCGGTGTGGCAGCCCATCATTAAAGGTATGCCACAATCTTGAAAAAGTCCAAAGGTGTACGCTTCGTCCGCAGGACATATACGTAGCTTCTGGGCAAGTAATGCAGAGATAGAGGCTATCGTCGCGGAATTGTCCCAGAATTTATCCATTGATGGACCTTCTTTGCTCATTGCCGTAAGCGCCTGTTGCAATAGCAGTCCCGTAAGTATCTGCGCCACAGTGCGTAGTCCAAGCATGGTCATTGCTTGGTTGATGGACGGAATCTTTCGACGTAGCCCGTAAAGTGCTGAGTTAACAGTTTTAAGAATAGCCGCTGAGAGCGCTACATCGGATTCAACCAACTTGCCAATTACGATGTAATTGGGATTGTCATTATCAAGCTCTCTGGTGAGCTTAATTAAAATGTCCGGCTTGGAAGGGATACCCATACAGCGTATCGCGCGAACCGCCTCACGGCTAAGTAATGTTAAATCAGGCTGTTGAACCATACCGGCTCCTTAATCAAATAGTGACAAAAAAATACTACTCAGTGCGTTTTAGGGGTGGCCTGTTGTTCACCAGAGTCTCTAAAAAAGTGGCGATGGGCATTGGCTTATGGTACAAATAACCTTGAAAATAATGACATCCAGCGGTTCTTAGCACGTCGGCCTGAGCCTCTGTTTCTACCCCTTCCGCGACTACCTTTAGTCCCAGCGGCCTGCTCATTTGAACCAATGCCTGTACCAAGGCGGTGTCGCGCGTATTCTCGGGCATTTCTACGATAAACGACCGGTCAATCTTAATCTTGGTGATGGGTAAATAGCGCAAGTAAGACAATGACGAGTACCCCGTGCCAAAATCGTCGATGGAGAGCGTGATGCCTAAATTGGTCAGTTGGGTTAGTGTTGCGATTAGCTTTGCACTATTTTCCATAAAGATAGATTCGGTAAGCTCTATTTCGAGCTGTTTGCCCTCAACGTTAAATTCAAGCAGGTACTCTTTTAGCCTCGGTACAAAATTGACGTCTTTTAATTGCTGGCCGGACACATTGACGGCAATCACCAAGGTAGGCTGATGACGCAAAATAGCCAACACTTCCTTGATTACGAAGTCCCCTAGCTGGACAATCAGTCCTGTTTGTTCCGCTATAGGGATGAAGTCCGCAGGAGATATTGCTTTACCCGCCTTATCCGTGACTCGCATTAGCGCTTCTGCACTGGTAATCACCAACCTGCCACTGTCACAAATGGGCTGTAAATGAATAGTGACTCGGCCCTGTTCCAATGCTTCATGCAAGATGCGCTCAATTGCTAACATTTGATTTGCAATAGTGTCGGGCGCTTCCAGACCATAAAGCACATAGCCACTTTTCTGCTTTTTAGCCACGTACATCGCTTTATCCGCGCACATCAGTAATTCTGCCTCATGGCTACAATGCAGAGGAAATAGCGAGATACCAATTGATGTACGTGGATAGAAAAGATGCCCGTTGATATTCACGGGCTGTGCCACTGCCTCTAAAATTTTATTAGCTAACCGAATGGCTTTTTCTTCTGAGTCTACCGAGGGGGCTACAATAACAAACTCGTCACCACCTATCCTAGCAACTAAGTCAGCTTGCCGCACCGTTAAACGCAATCGTCGTGCGATTTCTACCAACAGCTCATCGCCGTAAGAATGTCCGTACGTGTCGTTTATGTGCTTAAACCGGTCAAGGTCAAGCAAGAACACGGCGAATGGCTTTACGTCTTTCACGCATTTCTCGGCTAATCGTTCCATGAGGGCATGACGATTAAACAAGCCGGTAAGATTGTCAGTGCGAGCCAGTTGAACCAGTCGCTGTTCAAATTTCTTACGCTCAGCTATATTGCGAATAACAATTAGTATCTTTATGCCTGTCTTGTCGTAGATGACTGAGCCACGTGCTTCTCCCCAAAAATAAGTGCCATCAGAAGAAAGGCACCTAAACGCTACCGATTCTCCCGTCTGCAGCGCGGCAACTTGTACCAACTTCCCGCGAACTAACGCTGCATCTTCCGGAAACACGAAGTCAAGTAAGCTTCGGCCGACTACTTCAAGTACCGAAAATCCGGTGATAGCCTGCACTGAAGGAGAACAAAGCTCTATTTGGCCGGTATGGGCGTCTACCTGCACTAGAACATCCGCGAGATGCTCCCATATTGCAGTGGCGGGCAGCACACCTGCTCTTTCTTCAGTGGAAATAGCTTGACGGCGTTCGGACATAGCCGGGGTATGGTTGCATAACAACAAAGGAGGCGCGATATTCTTCATGGAAACATAGAAATTCATTAAGTTCAAAAGTATTACGGATGAAATAAGGTAGCCTCACCCCTTACGTCGGAGTAGTACGCTGGTTCACGTACAAGGTTCGCTAATTCATTTGAAGTCAGCCGACACTTTAACACAACAACTGCTATCTTCAACGTTTATTTTTATATTTCCAAAAACGCCCATCGCATTAACCTGAGATACTAAAATAGCAATCATAAATAATTAGACTAGTCTTTGCCCGCATGGCTCCCCCAGAAACTAAAAAAAAAAGCCCCCAGGGAGCTTTCTTAGAATTAATGAAGAGTATTAGCTAAGCAACCGCTTTTCTAACCTTGCGTCAAACATTTCCATGCGCGCCAACACCGCATCCGGATAATTATTGAGCTTATTGAGCCCGTTATACCTTCGCAGGGCACCCCAATAGTCCCCCGCAATTTGATAATATTCTGCCAAAATTGCCGTTCCAATCTTGATATTCACTTTTGGTTCAAAAAGGTTCAACGTGCCTCCTACTTTAGCCACTTTCCCCGAATGATATTTAGCATTAACCTGCATCAGGCCCCAGTCATTATCATTAAGTGCCGTTGGCTGAAAAGAGGACTCTTGGGCAATTACCGCAAGGACTAAGGTTAAAGGCAGCTCATGCGCAATAGCCTCGTTATTAGCATGCACCACGATACTAGCAGCCAATTCAGTGTCCAGTTTAAATCGTTCTACCAATATTTGCGCTAAGGCAAATAGCTTTTTTGTTTCCGCTTTGTTTGGGGCCGTACGGGCAGCAGCATTGGTAGGCGCCACTACGGCATATTCGTTTGTGATAATCAGCCCGGACACGGCATGAATGACTTTTGACGAGCCTATCATCAATTTATCATAGAATAACATTCCCAACAGAGTGATGATGCTATAAAAAACTAACGTGGTTATTTGGCTATGCGCATTTAAATTTTTACTATTCATGGATTTCTTTCTTTTTAAGGGCCTTATTTCCGGTATAAAAGTAACGTTATAGCTAGCCTTCGAGAATGCAAACGCAGTCTGAAAAATAGCGCCGAAGATGTGATGCAGAGGCGACTACCGCTCGGAATGTCGTTGACCTTCATATTCTGAGAAGTCATATACAAAAGATAAATTGTCAGTGACACCACATTTGCGGATGGTGGTCAGGACAGGTAATTCTCCCGGAATAGTGCCTAGCATATATTGGCGAAGCCGCGGGCGGTCTTCTTCCGGGGCCTCATTTAAAATAGTAATGAGCCCCATTTGTGCCTGAAGGGAAAGTCGGGCAGGCGAAAGTAAGGAAAGCGTAGCAGATTCGTTGGTCCAACCTTCAGGTTGTTGAAGGCTCGTCGAAGTACGGGCGGAAGTCATTACGGTGGACATGGACGTCATATCTTGTTCCTTATCGAGTTATTTAAGTGGGCCTGTTAGGTATAGCACCGGCCATTTCATATCGATAAAAAGCATAAAATCAGCAGCCATAGCTAAAAACGCAAGTAGCTCGCGCCACTTGCGTTTTAGAGAAACATAAAGGAAACCTACCAAAGAAGAAACGGCCCCCTCGTATGCAACCTGGCTTATTCTGCCGGTTTTGCTTCTTTAGCTTTGGCCGCAGCCAGTGTTTCTGGGCTAGGCAGCAACGCATCTTTAGGCAATATTTCGCGATGTAAGATAGCGCCTTCAAACCAAGAAACTTCTACAAATTTAGCGCCTGCTTCTGGGCGGTCCTTGGTTACTGTCATCCATGGACCGTCTGATATCAAGCGAACTACGTTACCAACCACCAATTTTATTGCTATGGCCATAAAAATCCCCGAAAAGTTAATGAAACAAAGTGTGCGAACTAGGTATAGCGAATCATTTTAGCTTTAAAGGAACTACCATTCTAAATTTTAGTGAAAATCCTTCACACCTGTCCAATTTTAGGTTATACTGTGTTTACAGATTGACCTAGCGATATCTCAAAAGGACACCATGACAGCACCATTGCTCACCCCCAGTGACTTAAACTACATCAACGTTAGAGGTGTGCCGTATCCACCTCGTCCGGAGCTCACGCTAATTGATGCGGAAGGAAACCTGACTTTTACAGTGAGGGGCATTCAGTTCTATCAAAAAGCAATGCAAGCATATGGCTTGCCACATTCGGTAAAAGACCTTAAATGCGTGGCAGATTTGTATGCCCTTAGCGACAAAATCTTGAGAATAAAAAAGCAAGGCACATCTGCTGCGCTGCAAGCGGCGTTCCTACGTGGGCAAATTGACCAACAACAGCGGGTGTCGGTAACCCAACGGCTGTTCGGGTCCATCCACAACTGGTTTCAAGCGGATGCCCAACAAGAAATCTGTGTTGCTGCAGGCTCCAACGTTATTCCCGGAAACTTTGGTCGAAAAAAAATGCCGCATTCGTAAACTGAATGCGGCAAGAATCAATGCAGCTGGCGATAGCGATATAGGGCGCGAAACAATTGTTCGTAGTCGAGTCTAACATCTGCGACATAGACACTGACACGAGCAGCATTCAATACTTTCTCTATCGAGCCCAACTTTCGGAACTCAGGAGTGCGCTTTAGCACTTCTTCTATCTGTCGTAGTAATTGAGCGCCTTGTAACGCATCTGGGGCAGTCGCGTCTCCACTGGCTAAGCGTTGACAAATACCATTAATGGCGTCTATCGTGCAATCAGCCCACTTACTTACATCTTTAGGCAATATTACTGGAGGGTAATCCACCTGCTTTTTCTTGAACAATGCCATTAGCATATGTGCTCCTTAGCGAATTTCTGGTGAAATGATTAATTGAAGTGCAAGTCTTCAAAGAGAGATATTTTTGGTCCTACTTGGTATAGGACCTACCTCAACAAATTCAACGAAAAGAGCAAAAGAGAAGCAAGAAGACTGGTTGCAACCCAGAATAATACACAGCGGGCGAAAAAACTCTCACTGACCGGTTGGCGAGCGAGAGCAAAAAAATCAGAATCAAATACTTAAAGCATTTGGCGGCAACTTACTGTTAATAAACGCACAGCACGCCTCAAACTCACCTTCCAAAGAAGCTTTGGCCTCAGAGAAGTCTAGGCCTATTCGCTCCATAAAGCTACCTGGTCGCAGTTGCCCCGCGTCGTGCAGCTCCATCCATTGTGCCAACCTGATAGGACTTGCTCTACTCTGTTTCGCAACGACCGCGTCCAAGTAAGAGCATGGCGCCGTTAGCGAAACCTGCTCGTACCCTTCACTACCACCGTCACTTGCCCGCAAAAAGCAATCGCCTAGCACCGCTAATGAATCTAGGGCTGCCTGCATCACGGTAACCGACTCTCCCCATGCTCCGAAGCTGAGAGAAATAGAAGCTGGCGCCAGGGCGAGGTTATCCGAATCGCAGTTAAAAAATACCCAAAGGGACCGCTGGTCGCCGTTCAGCGTAAAGTGGATTTGAACCCCCCGACTCTCCGCACTAAGCTCAACAATGGGAAGCCGGTAACGCGGTTCCGTGTCAGGCAATTTGCTCTGGCGTTCTTTCTTCCAACCTGGATATACGAGAGCTTTTATCGCTCGTTCTACTTGACCGACAATAAAAAATACATCCTTACAGTGAGTAGCAACTACTCCTTTAGTATCGATTCCCATACACTGACCTCTTTTCGTTTTATACGTGCAAGTTATACTTCTGTTGAGCCATCGCAGCATCAATGGCCGCCCGAACGGACGGTTGCCACTGTGTTTTGATGTCGGTCGCCGTTACTCCACCCTTTAAATTTTTTACCTTTCCTGGATTTCGTTCGAACCAATCGAGCCGCAGTTTATCCGAGTTGGCGGGAGCATAGGACCCATCTTCCATAATGCCCGGCCATTCTAGCTGATTCGGAGGGTTTGGTGCTGTTCCTTGTTTAGCCATAAATCCTTCTTCTTTATGTAGGTCGTTTTCGTCCGTTATACTTTATTTAATTACGCTCACTTTATCTATTAGAAGTAGCGTCCTGCTGATTGGCAGAAAACAATTCTGTGTAAAACTTGCGGGCATATCCAGTTATCTGCAGAATGCGATTCAACTCCTCAATCTTAAACTTGCCTTGAACAATAGTGAGGTCGTCTCGCATCTCTTGGGCCAGCGGAAGCTTAAGCGCAGCCTCCGTTGACAGTGCATCCCGAAATCGTTGGTACTGCTTTTCGACCACTCTGGGGCATCCGTGCTTATGTAAGATGCCCTCCCGTTTATCGAACAGTACTGCGACTGTCTCCACGCTGAACAAATACTCATTCAACAAGTAAAAGGCGTAAAGCCCGTTTTCTAGCCGATATTGCGGTAGGTTAATTTCTGGCATATACATCCTAATATAGAGTTAGCAGCACCCACTAAGGGGTATTGCACATTGAGCCGTGCCTGCAACGTATAGGCACTGATATCAGAGCTAAACCGGTGTAGGCGCCCCCCCCCTTGGTTATCGGCCCTATTTTTAAGTTGGAGGATGTTATCGTGCATGGCCCCACCCCTTTTTTCGCAGATAGCGGCGACCTCTCTTTTGTTGGAAAGCACGGGTTCCATTACAAAAGCCGTAAGCAACACAATGAAAGTCCCGGCAGGCGAAAGCGTTCGCGTAACGCAAGACGCCAGTACCTTTGTGCACCCCGCGCATCAGACAGTCGTCGGGGATGTTTATACGGTCGCGGGGATACTAGCGAGTCAGGTTGTCGTTGCCCGGCCCCCTCTCGGCACCACGATTGCCGTGTCAATAGACCATGTTGTGCCATTTACCGGCTAATGACCTTCAGTAGAATGAAAGCGAGCGCGCTCTAAAATTTTATTAAAATTCTTATATAAATTTTAAAATAGCAGTTGATTCTATTAAATAATTCCTTTATAGTGCCGTTCGCACCTGAATTACTCTTTGCGGTCAGCGGTAGGCATGTCCTATACGAAGAGAGTTCATTTTAAAAAGGATAAAACTAATGAGTATCGCAGCACTATTTTCGGAGGAAGTCCGCCAACGTGCGGAGCAAGAACAACGAGAAGCATTTCGGTTATACCAACTCACAGACCCTTGGCTTTCGAGGGAATTATTGAAGTTGACTCGCCAAGCACAACGTATTTCACCCCAGTACAAGGTTGACCAGCCCCGGACATATAATTCAGTGCTAATTTACGGAATTGTTCCAGAAATAGCCCGTCGATTAAGCCCCGTAAAACTTACCACAGACGAAATTGACTGGACATTGCGTGGGTTGAGCCACTATGACTTACGCGTTCGCGCAGGACATTGCTTACAAAATATTGCGGAATCTACACTTCCTGGCTGGATTATGCTGGCAAGAGAAGCGTGCAACGGCAATCCTATTTTGTATGCGCTGGACCGACTTTGCCCTGGCAATCCGCTCGATGCAGACGATGTGCTTACACGGCGTATTGTGGAAGTATCTCGGTTTCGCGAAAAAGCTTATGATGGCGTTTGGAGCCCTCGCATCTGCCGATAAGGAAATAACGAGGTAACGCCTCTATTATTAGTAGCTTTTCATGCCCTTATTCGAACGTCAACCCTTGGTTGACGTTTTTTTTGTAGCCGGACGTGCACGCTTACTCCTTGGTTATGGACTCCCTCACCCCTCGTTCTAACTGAAGCGGAGTTTCCAACGTAAACAACAAAGGCACCGCCCGGTAGGCCAGTAACAAGCCCCCTTCCTCTGGTGTCTTGCCCAGCCGTTCAAACGTATTTTTGGCCATCACTTCTCGCTTGGCAGCATCACGACGCCTCCTAAACACGCCATGCCGCCATTGATAGACCTCCTCCATCTTCTCATGGTAAGTGTAGTGGTGGTGGTGGTTGTCATTGTAATAGTCGTCAAATTTATTGCCACCTAAGTAGACAGCGTTTGACCCTTCGTATCCGGGCTGCTGATAGGACTTTGCGTCTGTATTCAAGAAATAGGCCCAATCCCCCGGTACAAAATTGGTAGGCGCCACCTTTTCTTGCAGATGCAAAAGCTTGCCTTCCCGATTTAACTCTGCCGCTTCAAAGTCCGCGTGAATACTCCCGCGACTAAACGCTACGCGCTGTAGTCGGGGTATCTTCACCCAACCACACGTGCGAACGCTTATACCGCAGTCATTGGCACTCTGGCGAGGGACTGGGCGTGACACGCCCAGACATCCGCGAGCACCGTCGGTATTCTCGATGAACGTCCGGAACTTTTGCCGGTGCGTTCGGGGTGTTCTCTGACAGCCACCCCTGGTACAACTAACTTTAATAACACTATCAAACCGCGCGCCGCAATGTTATAGGCGGCATTCAAGTCCGCGTTATAGCGTCTGCCGGTGCTAAAGGTCGCCAGCGTCGCATTGGACTTGTCCCGTTTCACCGGTCCCGACCCGTCATACGCAAAATACGAGGTGCCCCGGGCAAACACGCTCACCAGTTTCATGCCGAACTCCTCACACTGGTGCGTCAAGCCCTTGATAAGCGCCCGATGCTGGAAGCGGTGAAACCGCTTCTTCTGCTGTGTGCCTTTGCCCTTGGG
>JAUSLJ010000040.1 GCA_030646715.1 Agitococcus sp. | reverse complement strand
CTAAAAAATTACGCAACCACCTGATTCTAAACAAGTTTTTCAACCAGTCGTCCGTTTCAGTGGGGCGCATTATAGCCCCTCAAGCCAGCATGTCAAACCTAATTTCATTAAATCGAAATGAACGCACGGTTTTTAACCTATTGCAATGAATAGCGACTACTAAAACATCAACTTTGTAGCACAACTCGGGCAATGGCTTTTTTCCCTGCTTGAATAACGCGGCTTTCTGCAAGCTTTAGACGGAAATCAATACCAACGGCTTGTCCATCAACAAAAACAACGCCTCGACTCAACACATCTTTAGCACCTGCAGCATTTTTTACTAAACCTGCGCGGTTCAACACGGCACTAATCGGTAAATCGGTAACACCCGCTTCTAATTTAACGATCACTTCTGGCACATCATCAGGAATCTCACCATGCTTTAAGCTGTTACCTGCACCTTTATGAGCATTAGCCGCAGCTTCGGAACTATGAAAACGGGTAATAATCTCTTCAGCAAAAATCTTTTTGATATCTTGTGGATTACGGCCATCTGTGATCTGCTGTAAGAATTCATTTACTTCCGACATTGGACGGAAGCTTAATAATTCAAAATACCGCGGAATCAATGAGTCAGGCATGGATAATAACTTCTGATACATTTCACCTGGCGCATCGTTAACCCCAATGTAATTACCCAGCGATTTAGACATTTTTTGCACGCCATCCAAACCTTCAAGGATGGGAAGTGTTAAACAAATTTGCGCTGTTTGACCGTGCCGACCTTGTAATGTTCGCCCCATTAATAAATTAAACTTTTGATCTGTTCCGCCTAGTTCAACATCGGCATTTAAAGCAACTGAGTCGTAACCTTGCAATAAAGGGTACAAAAACTCATGGATGGCGATTGGTTGTTGGTTGGCATAACGTTTGGCAAAGTCATCACGCTCCAACATACGAGTTACTGTGTATTGCGCTGCTAACTGAATTAAATCTGCTGCTGACTTTTGCCCCATCCACTCTGAGTTAAAAACTACACGCGTTTTTTGTGGATCTAAAATTTTAAAGACTTGTGCTTGATAACTTTTGGCGTTTTCTTTCACTTGCTCTTGCGTGAGTGGTTTACGGGTGACGTTTTTGCCTGTTGGATCACCAATCATGCCAGTAAAATCACCGATCAAAAAAATGACTTCATGGCCTAAGTCTTGAAATGTACGTAATTTATTGATTAATACTGTGTGCCCTAAATGCAAGTCTGGCGCTGTTGGATCAAAACCTGCTTTCACGCGTAATGGTCTGCCCTCTTTTAATTTGGCTAACAATTCACTTTCTTGAATGATTTCTTCAGTTCCGCGTTTGATAAGTTCAAGTTGCTGTTCTGGTGTCATGACTATTTTCGCTACAATGGCTTAAGAATTGGCTCTATTTTAATGAGAAAATGGCAATGGATGAAATTTATTTAGGTTTAATGTCTGGAACCAGTTTAGATGCGATTGATGTCGTCGCGGTGAGCTTTGAACCGACGCTGCGTTTATGGGGTACGCATTCACTATTATTGCCATTAGATATACGAGAGGATGTGTTGACTCTTACACAGCCCAACGATAATGAAATTGAACGTTTCGGGCGTGTTGATGTCCTACTCGGGCGATTATTTGCTGATTGCGCCAATCAACTCCTAGAAAAATTAAATTTATCACCGTCGCAAATTACTGCTATTGGCAGTCATGGGCAAACGATTCGCCATCGCCCTGACCTTGAAACGCCATTTACCCTACAGATTACCGACCCGAATGTCATCGCTGAAAATACTGGCATTACCGTTATCGCCGACTTTCGTCGTCGTGATGTCGCGGCAGGAGGTCAAGGCGCGCCACTGGTGCCTGCCTTTCATGCTGCGATTCTGAGAGATCGCGCCATCAATCGTGTCATTCTTAACTTAGGCGGCATGGCGAACATTACCGTGTTACCTGCGGATTCAACACGCGCGGTTTATGGGTATGACACAGGGCCAGCGAACGTCTTAATGGATGCGTGGTGTCAAACTATTTTAAAGCAACCATTTGACAAAAATGGGGCATGGGCTGCAAGTGGATGCGTCGATAATGAATTATTAGCCAATATGTTAGCTCATCCTTTTTTTGCCAAACTTCCACCCAAAAGTACAGGACGAGAAGATTTTCATCTTGATTGGTTACTCGAATTTTTTGATGGTGATCATCCCAATGTGTTAGCGGAAGATATTCAAGCAACACTCCTAGCTTTAACAGCACAGTCGGTTGTGGATGCGGTGAATCAAGCAGGTTTTAGTGAAGGGGAATTATGGCTATGCGGAGGTGGTGCTTATAACCAAGCTTTGTGTCAATTGCTTGCCGATAAACTACCACACTACTCCTTACACTCCACTGAAGAAATAGGGATAGCTCCCACTTGGCTTGAAGCCTGCGCTTTTGCATGGTTAGCGAAACAAACCTTAGCGGGACTCAGTGGCAATTTACCTGTAGTCACAGGCGCACAAGGCGAACGTATTTTAGGCGGGATTTATCAGGCGTAACGATACAGGACTACCCACTTTTGGCTAGTCCAATTTATTACACGGAAAACGAAGAACCGCAACCACACGTTGTTGTAGCGTTTGGATTTTTAATCAGAAATTGCGAACCTTGTAAACTTTCTACATAATCTACTTCTGAGCCGACTAAATACTGAAAACTTAAGGAGTCCACCACCATTGTCACATCATCATTAGTAAAAATGGTATCTGTTTCATTGGCATTTTCGTCAAAAGTAAAGCCATAAGAAAAGCCTGAACATCCGCCGCCAGTAATATATACACGGAGTTTAAGTTCAGGATTAGCTTCACCTTCGCGTAATTTACGCACTTTGGCAGCCGCACGATCCGTTAACACCATCGCTTGAGCAAGCTCAGACATCGAATTGCCTCTATTTAGTTGACTAAAACACTAAGGTATTATCCAAACAATTTGACTTTACGTCAACCAACAAAAAAGCCCAGCCGAAGCTGAGCTTTTTCATTGCGTCACTATAAAACGAAGATTATTCGTCTTTTAATGCACACTCGAAGCTCGCTGCATCATGTTTGCAACGTACTTTTTTCAATAAGCCCAACATTTTTTTGTCGTAGATACCATCGGCTGCCAAGGCAATACGCGATTCACGCATTAATTTGATATAACCCGGCTTATCAGCTTCCGCAACATCCATCCAGTATTTAGGAGCAATGTCTTTTTCGGTTTTTTCAATCGTTTTGAACGCTTTATCAATTTGCGTTGCTACATATTCACGGCTTTTTTGACCAAAACCCGCTGGGAATTTTTTCGGATCAATGATGATGTTGCCAGTGATTTGCACGATAGGGAAACGAATAATCGCACCTTTTGTGCCTAAACCTTTGTATAACTCTAAAGGCTTAATCGCGATAGCAGGTGCTGCAACTACGTCAACCTGACCATTGTTAAACTTGCCTGCAAAGTTGGTAATATCGGAAGCAACGGGTTGCGCACCGATTTTTTGCACCATTTTGGCTTGAGACTTATCGTAGTCTAGTACCGCAATTTTTTTGCCCGAAATTTTGGACAAATTATTGATTGCACGGTCATTAACCAATAAATAACCTGCGCCTAAAGGCATGATGCCCACAACTTCGTAGTTGCCGCTAGTCATATTGCCAGCGATTTTAGGACTGCTCAACAAAGTCAACACATCACGCATTTGGGCGTATGTGGTAATTGCACCGATGGAGTCAATACTACCTGTAAAGGTGTTAAATTGACGACCACGTAAACCTGTCAAGCTAATACCATCGCACTGCCCTGCTTTGAAGTCTTCAGCAACAATACGTTCGTCGGTATATGGCTTCAACTCGATATCTGCACCCCATTTACTCGCCATAAGAGCGTAGTCTTTCATAAGCGCATAGACATCACCTTGTGTGCCTAATAAATCGAATACACAAACTTTTTGTTTAGCTTCTGCGGCGGTGCTGAACATAACACCCGTAGTCAGCATCGCTGTTGCTACATGACGGCTCAAGCGTGAGACGTTAATTTTTTTCATGGTTGTTCCTTGTCGTCGTTTAGGGATACAAATGCAAAGCCAAATTCAGGCTTGCGTCATTTTAACCGACAAAAGAAGTCATTAAATAGTCTTTCGTCGGCTTGTTTGGTTGTTTTAGGCGCAACTTTTGTACGTTTTCTATTCTTATGTGTTAATCATGTATTAACTCATGGAGTCTAGCGTTTTTTTATCTTAAAAAATCACGAATTAGCAATTTATACACAAAAAAAAGGGTGGCGAGGAGCCACCCCAAAAGAGGGTTCTTTTGAGTAACTAAAAACAGCAGTTACTGTGCAGCAATACGGCTTAATACCATTAAGCAGCTTGACGCTTTTCGCCAGCAGCGACTAAATCATCAAACAATTTCTGAGCATCAGCTTTCAATTTTTCGGCATCAGCTTTCAACTTTTCAGCTTCAACTTTGACGTCGCCTTTTAGTTTATCCGCTTCAACTTTCAAAGTTTCAACCAAACCAACAGCAACTAAAACTACTTTTTTGTCGGTCGCAGCTTGTTCGCCACGAGCGGCTTGACCAGCAGCTAAAAATTTGTCGTATTGCTTTTGGCTTTCTACTTCAACCTTAGCAATCACTTCTTCGACTTTGGCAACAACTCCAAAACCCGCTAAAGTGACTTGGCTACCTAAATCTTTAACACGATCTACCAAGCTGATTTCTGCTTGAGTTTCAGCAACTTGTTTTAACTCGCCCATGACATTCTCCAAAATTTCTACACACCCGAAAATCCTATTGTTGCCATCTAGCAACAACCTATGTGCGCATTATAGAAATTGGATTTATCACAACCCACAATAAATGTCAGACAATCAGACAGGATTTAAAAGTTTTCCCGCCATGTCCGACAACATCCTGACGGACGGAGATTTTGCAGCTAAAGCGTATGGTTATAACGCCATTTTATTGGGCAAGCAGATAGCAACTTCAGCGATACGTAATTGTAAAGCTTCGTATGTTTCCGCTGTGATGGTGATATGACCTAGTTTTCGGCCCATGCGCTCGGATTTTCCATAGAGATGCAGATGGGTTTCAGGAATTGCCAAAATAGCAGCTGTATCTGGATGTTGACCAATAATATTAATCATGGCACTTGGACGAATTGCTTCGGTTGAGCCTAAAGGCAACCCTGCTACTGCCCGCATATGGTTTTCAAACTGCGAGCTGACAGCCCCTTCAATACTCCAATGTCCAGAGTTATGAACACGTGGCGCGGTTTCATTGGCATATAAACCATTGGGCGTATCAAACAATTCAAGCGTTAAGACACCGACATGATTTAACTCATGCAGTATTTGAGTAATGTATTGTTCTGCTTGTACTTGTGTTGCTGCACTGACTTGTGGTGCAGGAACAATAGAATGCGACAAAATACCTTGATGATGGGTATTCCACGCTAAAGGATAGCAGCGTGTCTCACCTGTCTGACTACGGACAGCAATAATCGACAACTCTCGTTGAAACGTCACAAAAGCTTCTGCGATTAACGGTGCAGCTTTGCCTAGCTCAGCCCATGCTTGCGTTACTTCACTGGCATCACGTAAGACAAACTGACCTTTACCGTCATAACCCCCCATTGTCGTTTTAATTACCAACGGTAACCCGAGCGTATTAACCGCTTGAAGCAAATCATCGGCTGAATTAATTTCGTGATAAGCAGCCGCTGGAATATTCAGTTGCGAAAAAAGCTTCTTTTCATTTAAACGATTTTGCGAAATAGCCAGTGATTTAACACTCGGATAAACAGGTTTTTGAGCAGCAATACGTTCAACCCAAGCAACGGGAATGTTTTCAAATTCATAGGTGAAAACGTCGGCACTGGCAATAAACGCATCTAAACTTTCGGTACTTGCTTGCTTATCACCATACATTTGACCTAAAGGTGCAGAGGGGCAATCGGTAGCGGCATCATAAAAGCTAAAACGCAAATTAAAAGGATAACCAGCTAAAGCCATCATCCGTCCTAATTGACCGCCGCCCAAAACACCTATTCTCATACCACCACTCCTGGAATAGGATTGGCTAATACTTTATCTGTTTGTTGCTGGCGGAAGTCGTCAATCGCCTTTAAAAACTCTGGATATTGTGCCGCCAGAATTTGGGTGGCTAATAAACCCGCATTCGTTGCCCCTGCTTTACCAATTGCTAATGTAGCAACGGGAACACCTGCGGGCATTTGCACAATCGACAACAAAGAATCTAAGCCATTTAATGCATGTGATTGCACAGGCACCCCTAAGACGGGTAAAGATGTTTTCGAAGCGCACATGCCGGGTAAATGTGCTGCGCCACCTGCTCCAGCAATAATCACTTGAATACCACGGCCACGAGCGGCATCAGCATAAGCAAAGAGTTTATCGGGGGTGCGATGAGCAGAAATGACTTCAGCCTCAAAAGGTACGCCCAATGCACGCAAGGTATCTGCGGCATGTTGCATGGTTGCCCAGTCCGACTGCGACCCCATAATAATACCGACTAAAGGCGATGCCACTGTTGCTGTCATCACAAACTTCTCTGCAAATAGAAATGAACCACACCAAACGGCAAAATTCATTATTGGTTAAAAAAGCCGACTATTTTGGCGAAATTATGACGGTTGGCCAAGTGTTAAAATGGCTTTTTTGTACAGAATGACTGTTTTTAATGACGAAACATAAAATAAACTGCCCCCAACATACATAAACCTGCATAAACATAATCCATTTTGAACGGCTCTTTGAGATAGAGAAGGGCAAAAGGGACAAATACGGTTAAGGTAATCACTTCTTGCATTATTTTGAGCTGGCCGACAGACATGACGGTGTGGCCAATTCTATTGGCAGGAACCATCAACATATACTCAAAAAATGCAATTGCCCAACTAAGCAATGCCGCCAAATACCACGGTTTATCACTGAGGTTTTTCAGATGGCCGTACCATGCAAAAGTCATAAAAACATTTGAGCAAATTAATAATAATATCGTTTGTAAGGTGACTGGCATCATCAAGGCTCTTAATCTGACAACAAAAAAATGTAATTTTAGGAATTTCTACTGCATAGGCCAACAGACTTTGCGACAATAGCCGACCTTTGCACTCTTATATAGAACGATTATGAAAGCGATGATTTCGCTGTTTTGGCAAGTATTGCGATTCCGACGCAGCCCTGAAGATATTCCTTATTCGATCGGACTGCTGATTATTGTTATTTTAATCAATTTGACACTCAGTATCGGTGGGCAAATGATTGGTAAGCCTGACCAAGCAAAAATGGCATTTACGATTCCCTTGCTGTCTGTCAGTGTTGAATTAGTGGTGATGTCGGTGTTTCTGCATCTAAAAGGTCTTTACAACCGTTATGTCCAAACCGCCACCACGATTTTAGGTGGCGATAGCATTCTGACCTGTATGACCATTCCCTTACTGGCCATCGCCTTGAGTCAACCCAAAGGCTCTGCCTTACTTGGTGTTTTGGGTTTATTCGAAATCGTGGTGATGGGCTGGAGTTTAGGCTTTCGCGCCTTTGTTTATCATCGCGCCATGAACATTGGCTTAGTGCAAGCCAATATGTTCGCCTTGACCATTTTTTTATTAACGACTTTCCTCACAGTGAAAGCGTTTCCCGAACTATTAACAGAGGCGACTGCTGCTGCGGCTAAAGCCACCAAGTCCCCTTAGGAAAAAATTATGCATATTCATATATTAGGTATTTGCGGTACGTTTATGGGTTCATTAGCCGTATTAGCCAAAAATTTAGGTCACACGGTAACAGGCAGTGATGCCAATGTTTATCCACCGATGAGCACACAACTGGAAGCTCAAGGCATAAGTTTAATGCAAGGTTATGAGCCCGAACATTTACAGCCACATCCTGATCTAGTGATTGTTGGTAATGCCATGAAACGCGGTATTCCTGCGGTCGAATATGTGTTAAATGAAGGCATTCCTTATACCTCGGGGCCACAATGGTTGGCGCAATATGTGTTGCAAGGCAAACACGTATTAGGTGTTGCTGGCACACACGGCAAAACCACCACCACCACAATGGTGGCATGGATTTTAGAGCAGGCAGATTTAGAGCCTGGCTTTTTGATTGGTGGCGTACCTAAAGGTTTTGAAGCCAGTGCTCGTTTAGGCGGTGGTAAATATTTTGTTGTTGAAGCCGACGAATATGACTCAGCGTTTTTTGATAAACGCTCTAAGTTTGTCCATTACGCGCCGAAAACAGCGATTTTGAATAATTTAGAGTTTGATCATGCTGATATTTTTGATGACTTAGCGGCGATTCAAAAACAATTTCATCATCTCGTGCGTACGATTCCGAGTACAGGTCGCATTATTGTCCCTGCCAATGACACCAACTTGGCGGACACTTTAGCCAAAGGCTGTTGGACTCCCGTAGAAACGACTGGCATTCAACCCGCTAATAGTGATTGGCAAGCGCAACTATTAAGTGATGACGGCTCTCACTTTGCGGTAGTTTATCAAGGCCAAACGCAAGGTGAAGTACAATGGGGCATGACGGGGCAACATAGCGTTTATAATGGCTTAGCGGCAGTTGCAGCGGCTCATCATGTGGGCGTGGACATTAAAACGGCCTGCGACGCATTAACTGCTTTTGATGGTGTCAAACGCCGCATGGAACTCATTGGCGAAGTCAATAATATCAGTGTTTATGACGATTTTGCCCATCACCCTACCGCCATCAAAACGACATTGGAAGGCTTACGTAAAAAAGTCGGCAATCGTAAAATTTGGGCGATTATTGAACCTCGCTCAAACACCATGCGTATGGGAACTCATAAAGATAACCTAGCACAATCCGCCAGTGATGCCGACCAAGTGATATGGTATCAACCTGCGGGTTTAGATTGGGATTTAAGCCCTGTGATTGCCGCTTCATCTGTGCCTGCGCGCGTGGCACAAACGATTGATAATATTATTGATGATGTCGCAGCTAATGCTCAGGCTGGTGATGCAATTGTGGTGATGTCGAATGGTGGTTTTGGTGGCATTCATGGGAAGTTGGTAGCTGCGTTGAAGGCTAGGTATGCTTAATCGCGTTATCGTACAAATGAGATGAAATGTAGGGGCGAAAATTCTTTCGCCCTTTTTTTATGGCATTACATACAGGCTACGTCACTTCCTTCCAATCCATGCTATAGCTAGACGCACCTACCACTCCTTGAGACGACAATGTCTAACCCTATATTTGCAGCAGATGCTTTAGCCATCACGTCCAGTAAGTCTGCTAATTTCCCCCTGTCTTTTGAAATCATCAAAGACAACCACCAAAATGCGCTACAAACGACGTGGCAAATCTTACAAACACTTGGCCAAGCGATTGATGATTACCATGCGACTCATGGCAAGTTAATCCTGTGTCAATTTAAAGAAGATATTAAAGCGGAAGCAGGCGTATTTTCATTTCACCGTCTGGATGATGGAAAAATTGCTTTATCTGTTGCGGTTAGCGTGGAGTTATTGTTTGATTTTCAAAGCCATTTTTGGGAAAGATTGGAAGCCATCGCCATCACGCTCGATTTTCTGCAAAACTTATGCTCCGAGCAACAAGCATTATCTTTGAATATTCATTTAGGAGAGGTCGTTTTGGCCCCCAACAAAAAATAAAGGCGCATGAAAAATGCGCCTTTATTAAATCTACAAAAACTCGCTTATTGTTTAGCGGCTTCAATAGATTTTAAGATTTCTGCTTTAGCAGATTCCATGTTTTCCCAACCCGTGATTTTGACCCACTTACCTGGCTCTAAATCTTTGTAACGAGTAAAGAAATGCTCGATTTGCTTAATCAACAGCTCTGGCAAATCAGTATATTCTTTGACGTTTTTGTAGATTGGAGTCAATTTGTCGTGCGGTACAGCAATCAGTTTTGCATCTATACCTGACTCGTCTTCCATGTTCAATTTGCCCACCGGACGGCAACGAATCACTGAACCTGGTGCTACTGGGTACGGTGTAACAACCAATACATCTAAGGCATCGCCATCTTCAGACAAAGTGTTCGGAATATAGCCGTAGTTCGCTGGGTAGAACATCGCTGTACCCATAAAACGGTCAACAAACAAAGATTCTGTTTCTTTGTCGATTTCGTATTTGATAGGGTCAGAATTAGCAGGAATTTCGATAACAACGTAAATATCGTGGGGTGCATCTTTTCCCGGAGGAATGTTATTGTAGCTCATGATGTTCTCTGTAGTGAAAAACGTGGGACATTATACGCTTGTTATAAATTACTGCACCATTTCTTGTTCAGTAAAAATGCCATCAAATAATGCTGTAGACAAATAACGTTCGGCAGAGTCAGGCAAAATCACGACTATAGTCTTGTTCGCATTTTCCGGTTTAGCTGCCAAACGTGCTGCCGCACACACCGCTGCGCCACAAGAAATACCAGCCAAAATACCTTCTTCTCTCATTAAGCGGCGAGCATAATCAATCGCCTCGTCATTGGTGACAACCTCAACACCATCCACCAAACTCAAATCTAAATTTTTAGGGACAAAATTCGCCCCGATGCCCTGAATTTTATGAGGCGCAGGTTTTAACTCTTGACCGCTTCGCGTTTGGGTAATTAATGGTGATACCGAAGGCTCAACAGCAATTGACTGAATCGCTTTGCCTTGCGTTAATTTGATATAACGAGACACACCAGTGATGGTGCCACCTGTACCTACACCTGCAACAAAAATATCCACTTCGCCATCGGTATCATTCCAGATTTCGGGGCCCGTCGTTTGTTCGTGGATCGCAGGATTCGCTGGATTTTCAAATTGTTGTGGTAAAAAATATTTATCAGGGTTGCTGGCGCGAATCTCTTCCGCTTTGTCCACTGCACCCTTCATGCCTTTGGCAGCATCCGTTAATACCAACGTTGCACCGAGTGCTTTTAAAATTTTTCGACGCTCAATACTCATGGAGGCAGGCATCGTCAGCGTTAAGGGATACCCTTTTGCCGCAGCCACATATGCTAAAGCTATACCTGTATTCCCTGATGTTGGCTCGACAATTTCCATACCCGCTTTTAACACACCACGATTTTCAGCGTCCCAAATTAAACTTGCACCAATTCGACATTTCACCGAGTAAGCAGGATTTCTGCCTTCAATTTTCGCGTAAACTTTTTGATGACCGCCGACAACGCGGTTTAATTTCACTAAAGGTGTATTGCCAATCGACAACGCATTATCTTGATAAATTTTTGCCATTTTATTGTCTCTTTTTTAACGTAAACTATTCACTTGCTTGTACTTTGGCGTTTTTATTGGCGCTTGGCAACAACCAATTTGCTCTATCTATAGATTGATTAGGAACATCACAGCATGACGCTTTTAACGCAAACCGCGTTGTTTTTAGGTGCGGCATTATTCATTGTGCCTCTTTGCCATCGTTTTGGTCTCGCTACCGTTTTGGGCTACCTGATTACGGGCATTATTATTGGCCCTAATTTATTAAATTTAGCTGGTAATGCCGAAACAGTACTGCATTTTGCTGAATTTGGCGTGGTGATGTTACTGTTTTTAATTGGCTTAGAATTAGAGCCATCGCGATTATGGGTATTAAGACGCTCAATTTTTGTTTTGGGTGGTTTGCAAGTTTTAGTCACAGGCTCGTTGTTTACGGGTGCAGGTTTGTTATGCGGATTTAGTGTGACGACGAGTGCGATTGCGGGTTTTGGTTTGGCGATGTCTTCCACCGCTTTTGTGATGCAGTTATTAGCCGAAAAGAAACAATTAGCGACGCGTCATGGCCGTGAAGCCTTTGCCATTTTACTATTTCAAGATATGGCCGTGATTCCTATGTTGGCGGTATTACCACTTTTGTCAGGTGAAAGCACCCAAAACTACAATTTGACCTATTTTGCCAAAGTAGTGGGCTTATTTGCTTTATTGATTATTGGTAGCCGTATTGTTATACGTCCTGCTTTTCGCCTCATTGCTGCTAGTAAAGCCAACGAACTACTCACTGCCGCCGCACTATTCATCATAATTGGCATCGCTGTGGTGATGGAAAAGCTCGGTTTATCTATGGCTTTAGGCGCGTTTGTAACTGGCGTTTTGTTAGCGGATTCGGCCTATCGACATGAATTAGAAGCGAACATTCAACCATTTAAAGGTTTATTACTGGGATTGTTTTTTATGGCTGTTGGTATGAGTGCCGACATGTATCGCTTAATCCATGAGCCTTTACTGATTGTTGGCGGCGCATTGGCGTTAATGCTGATTAAGTTTAGTATTTTGGTTCTGATTGGCAAATTAGTCGGCAACCCTTGGCAAGTGAGTATCCGTCTAGGAGTGACTTTAGCGCAAGGTGGTGAATTTGCTTTTGTGTTATTTAGCACCGCGACAAGCTTGCATTTATTACCCAACGAGTTGAGTGACCGCTTGATTCTAGTCGTGACTTTATCTATGGCTTTAACACCGTTAGCATTTTGGCTATTAGAGAAAAAAATTGAACCGCTTTGGGATAAAAAGGAAAAACGCGATTATGACGAGATTGGTGCAGAAGATCACTACAACCCTGTAGTTATTGCTGGTTTTGGGCGTTTTGGTCAAATTATCGCGCGTGTGCTAAGAATGCATAAAATTCGTTTTACCGCATTAGAAGGCGATGCTCGGCAAGTAGACTTTGTACGGCGATTTGGTAATAACATTTATTATGGCAATCCTAGCCACATCGAAATGTTACGCGCTGCGCATTTAGATAAAGCAAAAGTCTTTATTTTAGCCATTGATGATGTCGATGATTCCATCCGTATAGCCGTTCAAGTGCGCCATTATTATCCTCATTTGCCAATTTTGGCACGGGCGCGGGATCGTCGTCATGCGTATATGTTGATGGACTTAGGGGTAAAGATTATTGCTCGTGAAATGTTTGGTTCGTCGTTAGAAATCGCCGAAAAAGCATTGATTGAAGCAGGACTTAGTCCTGAACGAGCCGCGCAAGGTGTGGCTACTTTCCGTAAATATGATGAAAAACTCATTGTTAGACAACAGGCATTTTATCAAGATGAAACGAGTTTAATGGCCAGTACGCAACAAGCGATGGCGGAATTAGAGGACTTGTTTGACAGTGATGAACGCGCAGCGAATAAACAACAGGGACTAGATGAGGCCGAAGGTGATTTGAGTTAATTCAGTCGCATGAAGTATCGTTCCTCCACCTGATAAGGGGGAGGCTGGGAGGGGGTTCTGTGTCATTACACTAAACCCCACCCTCGCCCTCCCCTTATCAAGGGAGGGAATTTTTCAAACCAAGACAAACAATTATTCGTCGTCTTTACCCAAACCAATAAAATAGGTTTTTAGTGGTGGGAAGCCATTAAACTCAACAGAGCTATACGATGTCGTGTACGCACCTGTGGTCATCCAATATAAACGATCACCGACCGCTAAATTGTGTGGCAAATGATAATTGGAGTTTTCGTACATAATATCGGTCGAGTCACAGGTTGGCCCAGCTAATACCACGCCGCCTTCTTGTACACCCTCTTCCATTTTGGAAGTGTAAATCGGGTATTTAATCGCTTCGCCCATCGTTTCAATGAGACCTTGGAATAAACCCACATCGACATAGACCCAACGTTTTAAATCGGTGCGTGACTTACGGGAAATCAATACCACTTCCGACACTAATACGCCTGACTCACCGACTAAAGAACGGCCTGGCTCTAAAATAATTTCCGGTACTTCATCGCCATGGTCATCACTCAAATAACGCAGAATTTCTTCGGCATAGACTTGAATTGGGTTGACTTCAGAAATGTAGTTGGCTGGAAAACCACCGCCCATATTAATCATTTTCAAGATGACGTTTTCTTCTAAACGCATCCAGTCAAACATGTATTTTACTTTCGATAATGCTGCATCCCACACCGCAATATCTTTTTGCTGTGAGCCAACATGGAAAGAAATACCGTAAGGCACTAAACCTAATAATTTAGCTTGCACTAAAAGGTCAATTGCCATATCAGGATGACAACCAAACTTCCGTGACAATGGCCATTCAGCCGTTTCGCCACCTTCCACCAAAATACGAACAAAGATTTTGGAGCCAGGAGCATTATCAGCAATTGACTGCAAATCCGCTTTTGAGTCCGTAGCGTATAAGCGTATGCCTTTTTCATAGGCATATTTAATATGCGCCGCTTTCTTAATGGTATTACCATAAGAAATACGCTCAGGTTCTACACCTGTTGCCAATACTTTATCTAGTTCATAAATAGAGGCAATATCAAAGTTAGAGCCTAAATCACGCAACAATTCAATTACAGGGCGACCTGGGTTTGCTTTTAAGGCGTAATGAATCTTGGCCGCTGGGAAGCAGTTCGTGATTTCTTCATACTTCTGCTTGATGATTTCTAAATCCACTACCAAAAAAGGAGTTTCTTTAGTATCAGCCAATTTCTTGATTCGTTTCCATTCTTCATCAGAACAGTAGTTAGCTAGGCGCATAAGACATTACCCGTAAAGGCAAAAATAAAACGGTGCTTTTAGTGGGCACTAAAAGCGCGAAGACGGTCAGCCCGTGAAAGTGCGAAGGTTAAAGCCAAACCCCCTCATAATCAAGTGACAATTAAGCCTGTTTTTAGGTCTAATTGCTTTACGGCAGCTTTCATGTCGTCAATGGTGGCAAGACTCAAATCTAAGTCGCGTAATAAGCCATCTTCAACACTATAAATCCAACCATGCACGGTGATATTTTGGCCACGTTTCCACGCATTTCTGATTAACGTATTTTCGCAAACATTAAATACTTGCTCCATGACGTTTAACTCACAAACGGCATCCATTCGTTCGGCCTCGTTATTAAATTCGGCGAGATAGTTTTGGTATTTAATCAGCGTGTCTTGAACGTGACGTAACCAATTATCAATAAGGCCAAATTCCTGATGTTGCATTGCTGCTTGAATACCACCACAGCGATAATGACCACAAACAATAATATGTTCCACCTTTAACACATCAATGGCGTATTGCATCACTGATAGGCAATTAAAATCGGTATGAATGACTAAATTGGCGACATTTCGGTGAACAAACATATCACCAGGCATTAAATCAACCAATTGCGTACAGGGAACGCGGCTATCGGCACAGCCAATCCATAGATATTTAGGCGTTTGTTGGGTAGATAATTTGGTAAAAAAATCAGGATCTTGCGACTTTATCTGCGTTGCCCATTTACGATTATTGGCAAGCAGCTGCTCAAGTTTTTGACTCATCTTGGTCTATTGACTCCGTAGGTTGGGGGTCTAAGGCAACAGGTGGAACTTGGGTGAGAATTTTAATGGTCTGCTTCTCTGTCCATACTGCCGCATAAGTCAGCAAAATAATGCCCGCTAGTAATATGCCACAACCAATAAAGGCCAGATTACCTAATGCAGCCAATTTTGCAATTTCAACATCACTGACTTGACCGATGCGTAGTTTATTTAACAACAACATCGGGTCAATGTACAAAGGTGTGTTTTTCCATAACCAGCCATAAAAACCTGCCAATAGGACTAGGAACAACCAACCTAAACGGTTCCACCAAGTAATATGACGTAAGCGTTTTTCGAGATAATGTTGTTGTTCTAATGTCATGGCGAATCTCAAGTAGTCACTGTAAATAAGTACTATGGTTTGATGACAGCGTAGGTCGCTTGGATAAAAAAGCTATGTTACCTTAAATTTGCAATAACCATGCAGAGGATAAACGCCCTTGTAGCAATTTTAATGAAGCATTGGGGGCAAAGTCTTGAGGAACATAATGACGCGAAGGTCGGTCAGTGGGCAATAACTGCCAGCTTTTATAAAGCTCGGCGACAAACTCACTGCAAAACCCACCTTGTTGACTAATGGTTGTTGCTTCTTCACCACGCCACCACGCACTGAGATTTTTTTGAACGATATTACGATAGGGTTTGGCTTGCCAATCCGCTAGTAGCTCGCGAAGTAAACCCAATCTTTTTGCTTCATCACAACCACCGCGTAAACGTCTAATGGCAACATCGCCAACATAAGAGTTGAGTTTGTCATCCAAGGACACTAGCTGCACGCCATCACCTAATGACGCGCCATAATGAATGTCGTGTAATTTGCTAGCGCGCGTGAGTTCCCATAATAGCGGTTTATTATCGTGTTCAGGTAAACGCACGATGACACCAATATGAGACCAGCGACTAAAGGTAAAAAGTTGGACAATGCGGGAGGAGAATGTGGTACCCGAAAATAACACTAAATCCCCTGTGTTTAATTGTGCGCGTAGTTTTTGATAAGGCACGCGCTTCGTATTGAACGAGAGTTTTGCGATTGCTTTTTTCATGCTTGCTATCATCAAGTAGCAAGTTGACGGTTTATTGACGCTTTGTTGACGAAATGATGACTGCTACAATAGGCATACTTTTTCACTCTTGTTTGAGATAAACCCCATGAGTCAGTTTGATAATGTTAGCGTTGTTAAAAAATCGAATATTTATTTTGACGGTAAATGTGTGAGCCACACGGTGATTTTTGCCGATGGTACACGTAAGACAGTGGGCGTGATTTTTCCTTCGTCATTAGTTTTTAATACTGGTGCGCCTGAGATTATGGAAGTATTGGGTGGCAAATGCCGCGTTAAGTTGGCGGGCAGTGAGACATGGAATGAGTATGTTGCAGGTCAATCTTTTGACGTAGCGGGTAATTCCAGCTTCAACATAGAGACGGTTGAGACATTGGATTACGTTTGCCATTTTGCTTAATTAAATCACTGTAGGGGTGAATTTATTCGCCCATAACATCATGGCGGTTAAAACCGCCCCTACAACTTTTGTAATTTAACCCTCAATCACACTGACTTTTTTCGTCCGTTTCGGTTTGCTTACCGCCACTAATGGCAGTACCGTGACAGGCGTTCCATTCAATGCAGCATTACCACTGATACCATCAACAAATTGATCGTCAGTAATATCATTCAAGCTCACGCCACTACGCTCTCACCTCGCCTCACGCGCAATCCACAAAAAATAATTAGCCATTAAGCGATGTGCCCACGAACGTGCACCCCAGCCCTCATAGTACGCACAGTGACTACCTTTGGCCGTCGTTACCACCAACACATTGGGCATTTGCTCAATCAACGGCAAATAAGGATAGAGATTATCTATTTTGCATACAGGATCATCTTCTGCATTAAGTACCAGTAACGGGGTGCGAATATTAGCAAAAACCTGCATCGGGTTACTGGCTTGGTTGAAGTCGGCATAACTAGCAAAGCCTGCCAACTCATAACTGTGAGCATGAAAACTGGCCAAATCTCTCGCCTTAGTCAAGGCATTCAACGTGGCAAGATGCGCCAAGCGCAGACGATGCGGTTGCACAAAACGGCGTATCAGTTTTTTGGCCATCAGACGGCTATAGACTTTGTGTGCTTTGCCAAAGGCTTCATCGGTGTTATAACCCGGACAATAAGCAAAAGCGGCCTTAAACACTGCCCGTTCCCCATGCTCACCCAAATAGCGTACTAATAATCCAGACCCTGCCGATGAGCCAATAGCATATAACGGCGACTGGGGGAAATGCTGTTGAATCACCCGTAGCTGTTGATGCAAATCGTCTGTGCAGCCCAAAATGTTGATTTTGGCCACAGGTAATGGCAATTCGCCATGACCTCGCCGTAGACACAGCACCACTCGCCAACCTGTATACTGACGCATATCTAGAACCATTTCGCGCATACTGTCGGCACTTCCCGTAATGGTATGCAAAAGCACAATCGTTGGCATGTCGGCAGGCAAGTCGTAACCCGACCACGCCAAGGCGGTTTGCCCTCCATCACTCATGGTCAGTACATCATGTCGATCATAGTCAAAACGTAAACTGCGTTTGCGTATGCCATCAAAAAACAGTAATTGCCAATGGGCATTAGGCAACCACGGAGTCGGCTTGTAAGGTGCAGTCAGTTGCGGCAACGCCTGTTGCCATCCCTGCCCCGAGCCATAGACGGTAGGACAGGCAGCACGCGACCCGCTTTTAAAGGACGAAAAAACAGTACTCATCTATTTAAACCAATTTTATGGGCTGTCATTTGCCCTGTGGAATCTAACACTCTAATCAAAATCGAGGTCTTGCCCTTAGCAATTATCCGCCAACGGGCTAATACATAGTAGACAACATAGTCAACCCCAAGTGCCATCATCATTAGCCCCTTTAAAAACTAGATTGTCAAAGCTAATTCGGTGCCATTGTGAATGGCGCGTTTGGCATCCAGCTCACCCGCCTCTTTGGCACCGCCAATGACATGTGTGGGAATCCCTAGGGCATTCAGGGGATCATACAAACTACGCAAGGACTCCTGCCCTGCACATACCACAATCGTATCGACTGCTAAAATACGTGCCTGACCGTTGACGCGGATATGCAAGCCTGCATCGCTGACTTGCTCATAACTGACACCCGACATCATGCTGACATTACGATTTTTTAAGCCTGTCCGGTGTATCCAGCCTGTCGTTTTGCCTAGGTTGGCTCCGACGGCACTTTCTTTACGCTGTAACAAATAAATGGTGCGTGGACTCGCTTCAATGCGCGGTACGGTCAAGCCACCACGTTGGGTATTGGTATCGTCAATGCCCCATTCGGCAAAAAACTTTTTCGGATTAAGAGTAGCACTTTCCCCATGATGGCTCAGATATTCGGCCACATCAAAGCCGATACCACCTGCGCCAATAATGGCAACCCGTTGTCCCACCGATTTTTTGTCGCGTAATACATCCAAATAACTGAGGATGGCGGGACTGTGGTGATGGTTGCCTTCAATGTGTAATGGCCGTGGTGTCACCCCCGTTGCCAGTACTACCTCATCAAAACGACCTTGTTGCAGCACATTGACATCAACAAAATGACCCAATTTGAGCGTTACCGTGCTCAGTTCTAGCTGCCGTTTAAAGTAGCGCAAGGTTTCGTAAAACTCTTCTTTGCCGGGAGTTTGTTTGGCTATATTAAATTGACCACCAATTTCGTGGGCGGCATCAAACAAGGTTACGTCATGGCCACGATTGGCAGCCGTCGTTGCAAACGCCAGTCCCGCAGGGCCTGCACCAACTACCGCAATTTTTTTTCTGCGGCTGAGTGGTTGCGGTATTAGAACCGTTTCATGGCAGGCATAAGGATTGACTAAGCATGAAGTGAGCTTCATGGAAAAAATATGGTCTAAACAGGCCTGATTACAACCAATACAGGTATTGATTTCATCGGCACGTTGTTGTGCCGCTTTGGTCATAAAGTGCGCGTCGGCCAAAAAAGGGCGCGCCATAGACACCATATCGGCATCGCCATTCGCCAATACCTGCTCGGCCAATTCAGGCGAGTTGATACGATTGGTAGTAATCAACGGTATGGTTACATAGCCTTTGAGTTGTTTGGTCACCCAAGTAAAGGCGGCACGCGGCACTTTGGTAGCAATGGTCGGAATTCGGGCTTCATGCCAGCCGATACCCGTGTTAATGAGGGTTGCTCCTACAGCCTCTATGGATTGGGCTAACTGCACTATCTCCTCAAAGCTAGAACCGCCTTCGACTAAATCCAACATCGACAACCGATAAATAATAATAAAGTCTGTGCCCACAGTGGCGCGAATTCTTTTGACGATTTCAACAGGAAAACGCATACGATTGACATAACTACCGCCCCAATCATCGCTACGGTGATTGGTACGTGCGGCAATAAATTGGTTAATCAAATAGCCTTCAGAGCCCATGACTTCCACCCCATCATAACCTGCATCCTGCGCCAATTTGGCACAACGGGCGAAGTCATCAATGGTGCGTTCGACTTCCTCATGGCTTAACTCATGCGGCACAAAAGGGTTGATCGGAGCTTTAATGGCACTCGGCGCAACCGATTGTGTGCTGTAGGCATAACGCCCTGCATGTAAAATTTGCAAGGCAATTTTGCCACCTTCGGCATGTACGGCATCGGTTACAACACGGTGTTGTTCGGCTTCAGCCTGAGAAGCCAAATAACCGCCGCCCTGAAAAACTGCGCCTTCGGGATTAGGTGAGATACCACCCGTCACAATCAAGCCTACACCGCCTCGCGCCCGTTCGGCATAAAACGCTGCCATCCGTTCGTGGCCATGCGGCATTTCCTCAAGACCAAGATGCATAGATCCCATCAAGGAGCGATTGCGTAACGTGGTAAACCCCAAATCCAAAGGCGATAACAGATGAGGATAAGGCGTAGACATGACTATTCCTGAAGGTTGGCTATAAAACAGCACAGACTGCGTTGAGTATGCACTTTGTTGCATAATTTATAACGCATCTTCACGAACTATGCAACTAGTTGCATAGTTTGATGTACAGGATTGCACCTTGGAGTCTGCCGCTGAGGAATGCCTGTCAGGTGATGATTTTTGCTATACTGAACGGCTTACTGCGGAGTTCATTATGTCCTTGGCACACGTGTTACTGACTTCTTTGCTTGAAAAGCCTAACTCGGGTTATGAACTGGCGCAGCGCTTTGATAAATCCATGGGTTTTTTTTGGTTTGCCACGCATCAGCAAATTTATCGCGAGCTAAAACGGATGGAAGAGGCCGGATGGATTGACTCTCATGCCGCTACCGATGCAGGTAAAACCAAAAAACGTACTTATACCGTGCGCGCGGCAGGCATCGCAGAATTACAACAATGGGTGCAACAGGATTTTGAGCCGCCAGCACTGCGTGATGAATTGCTGGTGCGTCTCAGGGCAGGAGCTATTTTAGGAACATTGGGCATGGAGCAACAGCTTAAACATCAGTTAACGTTGCATGAGCAACGTTTGGCTACCTATACCATGATTGCACAGCGCGACTTTGCCAATACACGCGATTTGGAACGCGAAAAGCAAATTCAGGCGCGCATATTACAATTAGGGATTGATTTTGAGCAGGTGCGGATTCAGTGGATGCAACAGACTATAGACTTATTGGAGCAGTTGGCGACAAAAGATGTCGCACTATCCCCTGAGATTCTGTCTTACTAAAGTGTAATGGCCAGATAAATTAAGAAGCTGTACGGGCGAATTTATTCGCCCATCCAATATGGCGATTAAAATCGCCCCTACAGGTCTAAACCTCAATTACACTGACTTTTTTCGTCCGTTTAGGTTTACTAGTCGCCACTAATGGCAGTACCGTGACAGGCGTTCCATTCAATGCGGCATTGCCGCTGATACCATCAACAAATTGATCGTCAGTAATATCATTTAAGCTAACGCCTGCTTTACCTTCAGCAATACTCAATTGAGTACCTTCGCGATTATGGCCAAATCCGTGCGGAATGCTAATGACACCGCGCATGATGTCATCACACAACTCCACAGGAATAGTAATTTCACCTACCCGTGATTGCACGCGCACCATTTCCCCTTCTTGCACATTCAAGGCATGAGCGTCTTGACTGTTAATCATCATCGTACAGCGATTTTTGCCTTTGACTAAGGGTAAACTATTGTGTAACCACGAGTTATTACTGCGTACATGACGACGACCAATCACCACAAACTCACTGCTGTTTCGTGGTTTAAAGCTGGCTAAAGCTAAACGGGCGCGGCTGAGTTCAGCCAAATAAATGTGCGGGGCTAAAGCAATTTTGCCATCTTTGGTGCAAATACGTTGTTTGAGTGCAGGTTGTAACGCACCCAAATCAATGCCATGCGGATTTTCTTGCAGGTTGGCCAAACTTAATCCTTGGGCTTTGCCACCTGCCGCTGTCGCCGCCAACATTTGCTCTAATTGCCGAGCCAGCTTTTTGGTGGTCGGTAAGGTATTTAAGGCTTTGATCAGCAATTGGCTTGTGGATGTTGCGGCACTCGTCAAACCAAGCGGCAGATTGCCATAAGGTCCTGTTTGTAATAACAGGTCTAAAATGCCTTCGGGTTTGAATTTTTCCACCATTTTTTTAATGCCTTTCCATACCAATTTATCGGCAGGAGTATTGGCATTCAGACGTGCGGACAACTCTAAAAGAATTTGCCAATCTTGTAATGCGCCTTCAGGTGCGTCAAATAATGGCGGTGAATATTTGCTGGTATTTCGCACTGTTAACACGCTAAAGATTAAATCGTAATGGCCATGCTCAAGTGGCCCTGTTGGTGGCAAAATAATATTCGCATGACGGGTGGTTTCGTTAAGATAAAAGTCAATGGACACCATAAATTCTAAGTCTGCTAGAGCTTCGTCTAATTGCCGACCATTGGGTGTCGATAGAATCGGGTTGCCCGCATGAGTCATTAATGCACGAATTTGATTTTTGCCTTCGGTCAAGATTTCTTCGGCCAAAACCGCAACGGGTAACTCGCCGTTAAACTCAGGCAGGCCACGCACACGCGATTGATAACGGTTAAAACTGCCGCGCAAAGAAGGTGAGGACGAGGTTAAACCGACGACATCAATGGCAGGATGGGTAAACAGCATACCGCCGACTTTATCTAAATTGCCTGTGACAATATTAATGACGTTGATTAACCATGCGGATGCGCCGCCATACTCCTGCGTACAAATGCCCATCCGACCATAACAAATTGCTTTTGACGCTTTCGCAAAGTCACGTGCCAAGCAGATAAGCGTATCTGCTGGAATACCCGTTAATGGCGCAACCGCTTCTGGCGTAAAGGGCGCAATAGCAAGCTTCAAGCTATCCAAGCCATGAACTTGGCCATCTAAATGCCCTAACTTCACTAAATCTTCAGCAAATAACACATTTAAAATGGCGGATAAGAAATAGGCATCACTGGCGGGTTTGATAAAGTAATGTTCGCCAAGCTGTTGCGCGGTTTCGGTACGACGCGGGTCTAACACGACTACACGTCCACCACGCGCTTGAATTTTTTTGATGCGTCCCATGATGTCGCCACCCGACATATAACTGCCGTTTGAGGCCGCTGGGTTTGCACCAAACATCAACATAAAATCGGTGTTATCGACATCGGGAATAGGAGCTAATAGTTGATGACCAAACATTTGCAAACTGGCCAACATGTGTGGCAATTGGTCAACACTGGTGGCACTGAATTTATTTTTACTATGTAAACCCGCCATTAATGGCGCAAGAAACATCATCGCGCCCATATTATGTACCGTCGGGTTGCCCGCATAAAAAGCCACGGCATGACGCCCATGTTTGCTCTGAACGGCGCGAATGCCCTGCTCCACTTCATCAAAGGCTTGTTGCCAAGAAATCTCTTGCCAGCCGTCGGCGACACGCTTCATCGGCACTTTAATACGGTCTGGGTCTTCGTGTAGGCTTTTTAAACCGATGGCTTTGGCACAAATATGGCCTTTGCTAAACGGGTCGTTGTGGTCGCCTTTGATGGTGGCGATCACTTCGCTTTCGCCATCTAAACTTGGCTCAGTGGTAATAACGACACCACACATAGCCTCACATAAATTACAGGTACGATAATGGGGTTGGCTCATGGTAATGTCCTCTTGAAAGTATTTTTTGCTTATGACGATGTGGGATGAAGGTACTATTTTTTGACGGGAATGAAAACATAAAAAACGATTATTGGCATTGTTATCCGTCAGGCCGAAACCTGACGTTTTTATCTTATGATGTTATTGGAAGGAAGTCAGTTATATCATCACCGCCCCAACTCTAAATCCCTGTCCCTTACCCCTAACAAATACAAAATACCGTCTAAACCTAAAGTAGAAATGGCTTGGCGAGCATTTTGACGCACTAAAGGCTTAGCTCTAAAGGCAATGCCTAAACCAGCAATCGACAGCATCGGTAAATCATTCGCACCATCGCCAACCGCAATCACTTGCTCTAAACGTACGCCTTCTTTGGCGGCAATATCACGCAGCAATTCGGCTTTACGCAAGCCATCAACCACTTGACCTACGACTCGCCCCGTCACTTGACCATCGACAATTTCTAAATCATTGGCATAGACATAATCAATGCCTAATTTATGTTGCAGATATTGACCAAAATAGGTAAACCCGCCCGATAAAATCGCTGTTTTATAGCCCAGTGCTTTTAAGGTTTTAACGAGATTTTCTGCGCCTTCACTCAATTTTAACCGTGCGGCAATATCCGCTAAAACACTGGCATTTAAGCCTTTTAATAACGCCACTCGCGCTTCAAAACTTTGTTTAAAATCTAACTCACCTAACATCGCGCGTTCGGTAATAGCGGATACTTGCTCACCTACACCTGCGGCTTTGGCTAATTCGTCAATGACTTCATGTTCAATCAACGTCGAATCCATATCGAAACAAACGACCCGACGATTACGGCGATAGGCATCATCCCGTTGAAAAGCAATATCCATGTTTAATTCATTGGCCAGACGTAAAAACTCGGCACGCATACTGTTGATATTGGCAGGCTCTCCACGCACCGAAAACTCGACACACGCTTTACCTAAACCTGCATTTTCATCCTCTAAAGGTACACGGCCAGAGAGACGATTTAAGCCATCAATATTCAAGCCATTATCCGCGACAATGCGTGATACTTCGGCTAATTGCTCAGCGGTAATTTTACGCGCCAATAAGGTGACGATATAACGGGCTTTACCTTGACCACTAACCCATGTGTGATAACTATCGATACTAATGGGTGTGAACCGAACTAATAAGCCAATATCGTGAGCGCGAAATAACACATCTTTCATCAACATCGCCGACTCTTGTGCGGAAGGCGACTCGACAACGACACCTAATGAAAGCTGGTCATGAATTACCGCTTGGCCGACATCCAAGATATTGACGGCATGTGCGGCTAACACTTGCATCAAACTGGCACTTAATTGAGGGCGATCAGGCCCCGAAAATGACATTAAAATGATTTCGCGCATAAACTCTAAAACAATTAAATGAAAATATGTTGCATGATAGGCGATTGCCTCACAATCAGCTATGCCCAATGTGCAAGCTAAATGATTATAATGGCGTTTTCTGCTCCAAGCAGTTAATTTAACTTCGTCTTATTTAATACGTTATCTCTTCGGTGAGGAATGCAGCTTGAACCCAGTTCGTGGTCTAATAATGTTGTTTGTGGTGAGTTACCTCATTCATGCCACGCTGTTGGTCAATAGTGCCGATAGCGAATTACGCAATGCCCAACAGCAAGTCGGTAATTTATTGGCCGAGGAACTCGCCACGAGCTCTGCAACACTGATGATGAATAAAGATAGCGTCGGTTTAGGTTTATTAGCCAATCGTTTTGGTGAAACTTCCGCTATTCTCAGTTTACGTATCGTTAATCTCAATAAAGAAGTGATTGCCAGTGGCGGTAGCGCACCGAGTCAACAAGGCACAACCTTTAAAGCCGATATTCAATTAGAAAAGCAACCCTTAGGCCAAGCCGAAGTGGTTTTAGCGTCACGGGCGCGTGGTGATATTATTCGTGATAGTGCTTTCAATTTATTATTATCCTTACTCATACATGCTTTTTTAGTGGCATGGATTGGTTGGCCACAATTATTCAAAAAAATTCGCATTCCTATTTTACAGCCTCTGCCATCAGAAGCTAAACCTATTGTCGTCGCCCCTGTTATCAATGTTGCCGATGAAGCCGAGCCTGAGCCAGTTAAAGCTGCTGCCAGTGTTTTCCTCTACGTCGCTTTTGATGACCGTAAAAACCTGATGCAAAAAGTTAACGTCAGCACCTCTGAACAGTTTTTAATGATTGTCGATAAATTGTTAAAACGGGCAACGCGTTTGTATATGGGTAAAGTGACCGTTACTTTAACGGCAGAAGGGGCTGTGGTACGTTTTGATGGCGATACAGGGCTGGACTGTATGAATCGCGCTTTGGCGTGTGGCCGTTTATTATTGAAATTGACGGATACTGCCTACCAACAACGCCGCGCCGCTAAACAGAAACAATTTGCCCTGCGTATGAAGGCCGCAGGACTAGAACTAGCGGACCTAGAAGACAGCAAAGCGCAAAGTGATGTTCAGCGTTTAGCAACACTTGCAACCGTTAATCAACTGATGTTTACAGCTAACGATGACATAGTCACGGACTTACAAAGTAAACATCAATTAAAAGCGTTTGAAGTAGAAGAAGGCTCTGCCAACGCCGACATCAAAGCACAAATCGTTGAAGCACTGGCCGCAAATATCGAAGAGGAATTAACGGTCTTAGAAAAACGGATTTTGGAACGAAGAAAGCCGACGGAAGGCGTTTAACCCTATCTCTAACTCTCTCCCTCGGGGAGAGAGAACAATACCCTCCCCTGAAAAGAAATTGAGAATCTTATCCCCTCTCCCCCGTGGGAGAGGGTTAACGCCTCTACTTTTCCAAAGTCACCGATTCCACGCGCTGAAAACCTCTAGGCAATTTCGCCCCTCGTTTGCCCCGCTCACCACGATAATGCTCAACGTCTGACCACTTCAAAGTTAAATGGCGGTTACTGGTATGCACGACTAATTTATCACCCGTTTTACACACCACCAGTGACTTTAGGCTTTCTGTCGCATCGAGCGAAATCAGTTTATTACCTTTGCCTTTACTTAGTTTGGGTAAGTCTTTGACAGGGAAAACCAATAACCGCCCTTCGCTACTGACAATGGCTAAAAAGTCATTCTCGACATCGTCAACAAACAACGGGGCTAATAAATTCGCGCCTTCGGGCATGGTGACTAAGGCTTTGCCGTTTTTATTGCCTGCATCTAAATCGGCTAAAGTCGTGACAAACCCATAACTGGCATCAGTGGCTAAAATAACGTGTTGGTGCGGTTCACCCATCACCACCGATTTAAAGGAAGCGCCCGAGGGTGGGTTAAGTTTCGTCGTTAATGGCTCACCTTGCCCCCTTGCGGACGGTAAGGTATTGGCTAATAAGGAATAACTACGCCCTGCACTGTCTAAAAAATATACTTGCTGATTACTTTTGCCTTGTGCTGAGGTAAGAAACTGGTCATTACCTTTAAAGTTCAAACTATCGAGCGCGACATCATGGCCTTTGGCGGCACGAACCCAACCCATAGCTGACAAAATCACCGTTACAGGCTCAGCAGGGGTCATGTCTGCTTCTTTTAAGGCAATGGCTTCGCCACGCACCACTAAAGGCGAACGACGATCATCACCGTATTTATCCATATCCGCTTTTAATTCTTTGATAATTAACTTATCCATCGCCGCAGGATTGGCCAATAACCCTTGCAAATAATCACGCTCTTTCGCTAATTCGTCTTGCTCACGACGAATTTCAATTTCTTCCAGTTTAGCTAAATGCCGCAACTTCAAATCAAGGATGGATTCAGCCTGTAAATCACTCAAGCCAAAACGTTTCATTAATTCTAATTTGGGATAATCTTCATATCGAATGATACGAATCACTTCGTCAATATTGAGATACGCAATCAACAAACCATCTAAAATATGTAAACGCGCCAACACTTTGTCTAAGCGATGTTGTAAGCGGCGACGCACGGTGGCTTGGCGAAAAATCAGCCATTCACTCAGAATCGTTTTTAGATTTTTAACGTGAGGCCGACCATCTAAACCGATGACGTTCATATTGACGCGATAGCTATATTCTAAATCGGTTGTGGCAAATAAATGATTCATCAATTGCGCGACATCTACACGATTAGAACGCGGTGTAATCACTAAACGAGTGGGATTTTCATGATCAGACTCATCGCGTAAATCGGCAATCAACGGCAGCTTTTTGGCATTCATTTGCTCTGCGATTTGCGTCAGAATTTTTGCGCCAGACACTTGATGCGGCAAGGCGGTGACAACAATATCCCCCTCCTCCATTTCATAGACCGCGCGCATTTTTAACGAACCACGACCAGAGGCATACATCGCCATTAAATCACTTTGGGGCGTGATAATTTCTGCACTGGTTGGAAAATCAGGCGCAGGAATATAGGCAATTAAATCTTCCAAGGTCATCGTTGGTTTTTTGAGTAAGGCAATACAAGCACTGGTGACTTCGCGCAAATTATGCGGGGGAATATCGGTCGCCATCCCCACGGCAATACCCGTTGTGCCATTGAGCAATAAATTCGGTAAACGTGCAGGCAATAACGACGGCTCTTCCATCGTCCCGTCAAAATTGGGCGTCCAATCAACCGTTCCTTGGCTAATTTCACCTAATAAGACATCAGCATAGGCCGAGAGTTTGGACTCGGTATAACGCATTGCGGCAAAGGATTTGGGATCATCAGGCGAACCCCAGTTTCCTTGGCCATCAACCAAGGGATAACGATAGCTAAAGGGCTGAGCCATTAACACCATGGCTTCATAACAGGCTGAATCACCATGCGGATGATACTTACCCAACACATCACCGACCGTCCGGGCCGACTTTTTGTGTTTGGCGTTATTTTTTAAACCTAACTCACTCATGGCAAAAACGATACGACGTTGCACAGGTTTTAAGCCATCGCCAATATGCGGCAATGCACGATCTAAAATCACGTACATGGAATAGTTGAGATAAGCTTGCTCAGTAAAATCCGCTAAAGAACGGCTTTCGGTAAAATCAGTGACTAGCGTGGCCGTCATGGTTATCCTAGTAATATATAAAAAGTATTTTTAAAGGTTTTGACACGGAGATAATACGGGTGAATTTTAAAAGAGTCGAAGGTAGTCGTATAGCCTAATAACAACTGAAAGTCGAGTTGTGACGTGTGATTCTTTGAGGACGCAGATTTGGACTTACACATCGCACCGCGATTAGCGCGTTTGGTGAACATAAAGCCGCCCAAAGCGGCTGAAATGTGAATCTATAAGCGATAACCGTGTAAGTCCTAAGAGGGAAGCATCCATGCTCCATCAATCGACACTAGGGCGAGATACGTACACAGAAGCGCACTTCACCGCTTTGCCCTGCTCCTAAGCCCGATGGGTTATTCGTTAATATCCAATCAATATCGCCTGCGCCACCAACACTAGGCGCTGTTCCACTACCAACGCTCGGTGTCGCACAAAGTAAAGAGCTTGGTGTTGTCGTACAACTCGCACTTCTAAACTCGGTAAACGCTGGGGTCACATCATGTACGGTAATGTTCGATAAAGTGGCCGCGGATGGGTTGCTATACTGTATTTGGTACTCAATATACGTATTTGGCAACGCCTGATTGTTGGTGATAAACGGATTCACATCGGCTCCTGTCGATGGACAAGAACCGACTTGGCGTAGCCGTTTAACCAGAACCAAACTCGAATCCATAATAATCGTTGTATCCGTTTGGCTATATGGCCGCACAATCGAGCTTGGGGCAGCAAAGGCAAAGCTGGCAGAGACGGTAGAAATATCCATCGCGCCATTAGTTGCCGTCACGGGAGATTGCACTTTTTGAATCAGACACACCACTTGGTCGGCAATCACACTAAACGGAGCGGTAATTTGTGTATCGCCCGCATTCAGTTGTGCATCACACGTTGCATCCAAATACATTATAGATGTCCAACCCGACAAGCTCGGTGATGGTGCTTGGGCGGTCGTCAACGTCACAGAACCTTCTGTACCTGCAATAAACTGGTGAATATAATTGGCGGTTGTCCCTGCCGAAATAGTTTGTGAACCTGTGCCCGTTAATTGGCTTTCGGCAACATCACCAAAATTCACCCCTGTATAGTTGGTATTGATGGTCAGACTAAACTGAGTACGATCACTCGCTAAACTATACGTTCCTGAAGTTGTACCCACTACGCCAGTCACTGACACTAAGGTCGAAGGTTGATGTTCCTCCACACATAATGTTGTGCCTGTGATTAAGCTATTAGGAATAGTAAAGCTGTAAGCACCTGCACCATCCGTTAATACTGTCTGATAAGTCGTCGAAGCACAGTCTGTTAAGGTCATGGTGATATTGCCAATACCTAATTCGCCTGTTTCTTGAAGTCCATTGTGCGGTGTAGCTATTCCTTTGCCGTTATCAAAGAAAACTTTACCTTGAATCGTATTGCCCGAGGTTTTGGTATTGGTGTAGGTACAAACAATGGCACTATCCGCCGCGTTTACAGTCAACGCATTACCAACTAAAGCACTCGCGTTGCCTGTACACGATAATGCTGCGCTGTAGTTAGCCGCGCTGCCAATACCAAAGGTTTCACTGAGGGTGCCTGACTCACCTGCATAGACAGTGACCGAACTACCTGTGGTTGTATTACCTATCGTTGTTGCCGTGGAAAGTCCCGAGCTAGCACTGTTAATAAAGCCACTCGTGGTGACAGTGACGGTATTGCCTGCAATGCTGTTGGCTGCCCATGTTTTTCTCAACGTTAACGTCGCTGTTTTACGCGTATTCGTTTCCGTACAAATAATGGCGGTATCGGCTGGATCTACCGTTAAGGTATTACCCCCTAACGCGGTGGTATTACCTGTACACGATAAAACAGCATCGTAATTAGCGGCACTTCCGACACCAAAGGTTTCGGTAATCGTTCCTGATTCACCCGCATACACGGTAATGGCTGTGCCTGTAGTGGTATTGCCTAATGCTGTCGCGGTAGACAATCCTGAGCTGCCGCTATTAATAAAGCCTGTGTTCGTTACTGTCGTGGTATTACCTGCAATACTGTTGACTGCCCACGTTTTTACCAAGGTTAACGTCGCGGTTTTACGGGTGTTCGTTTCTGTACAGGTAATAGCCGTATCGGCTGGATCAACCGTTAAGGTATTACCCGTTAAAGCGGTGGTATTACCCGTACACGATAAAACCGCATTGTAATTGGCGGCACTTCCGACACCAAAGGTTTCGCTAATCGTGCCTGACTCACCCGCATACACGGTAATGGCTGTGCCTGTGGTGGTATTACCTAATGCTGTGGCGGTAGACAATCCTGAGCTGGCATTGTTAATAAAACCACTATTGGTAACGGTGGTGGTATTGCCTGCAATGCTGTTGGCTGCCCATGTCTTAACCAAGGTTAACGTTGCGCCTTTACGAGTATTGGTTTCGGTACAGGTAATAGCCGTATCAGCAGGATCTACTGTTAAGGTGCTGCCTACTAAAGCCGTAGCATTGCCCGTACACGATAAAACAGCATCGTAATTGGACGCACTACCGACTCCAAAGGTTTCACTAATCGTTCCTGACTCACCCGCATACACAGTAATCGCTGTGCCAGTGGTGGTATTACCTAATACTGTCGCGGTAGACAATCCCGAGCTGGCACTATTGCTGAAACCACTGCTGCTCACGGTCGTGGTATTCCCCGCGATGCTGTTAGCCGCCCATGTTTTAACCAGCGTTAACTGGGCTGATTTACGTGTGTTGGTTTGTGTACACGTAATCGCCGTATCTGCTGGATTAATGGTTAAGCTATTTCCCGCCAAGGCCGTACCGTTGCCTGTACACGCTAAAGTTGCCGTGTAGTTTGCCGAGTTGCTCAACACTTCACTGATCGTGCCGATTTCCCCTGCAAACACGGTCACTGCTGTGCCTGTTGTCGTGTTATTGCCTGTGGAGGTCGATAAACCTGTGCTGGCGTTATTGGTGAAGCTCGAAGTGGTTACCGTGGCTGTTTCACCATTCCGTGCATCTGCGCAGGTTTTAACTAGCGTGAAGTGGGCTGATTTACGCGTGTTCGTTTGCGTACACGTAATCGCGGTATCTGCGGGATCTATCGTTAAGCTGTTACCAACCAATGCCGTGGTATTGCCTGTACACGCTAAGGTTGCGGTGTAGTTCGTTGAGTTACTCAACACTTCACTGATCGTACCGACTTCCCCTGCATACACGGTCACTGCCGTACCTGTGGTCGTGTTGTTGCCTGTCGAAGTCGATAAACCTGTGCTGGCATTGTTGGTGAAGCTCGAAGTGGTGACGGTTGCCGTTTCGCCATTCCGTGCATCTGCCCATGTTTTAACCAAGGTTAATTGTGCCGATTTACGCGTGTTGGTCTGCGTACAGGTAATAGCCGTATCCGCTGGATTAATCGTTAAGCTATTTCCCGCCAAGGCCGTCCCGTTGCCTGTACACGCCAAAGTCGCGGTGTAATTCGCTGAGTTACTCAACACTTCACTGATTGTGCCGATTTCCCCTGCAAACACGGTCACTGCTGTGCC
>JAUSLJ010000025.1 GCA_030646715.1 Agitococcus sp. | reverse complement strand
TCATTTAAGACCTAGGCTTCTTTAAATTCGTTAGGGCCTACGTCCTTTAGGTTTTAGGGACACGACACCCTTAAATCAAGGAACTCCGGCGAGGTCAAGGACTTCGTGCCGCTAACTCGCGACTAAACGCTGCGCGCTGTAATCGGAGGATGCGCGGCACAGTTGCTCAATAAATTGGCGAACTGCCCGCATTTCAGGTAAATCGAAACAAAATGAATCGATATCAAATTGCTGTAACTTTCCGGGTTCCCGGGCAAACCCATTGCATTCCAGTTGCAGGCGCGCGCGAATATGGTACGAGCTCTGCACACCAGAAAAGACGCAACCGGTGGAAATAACATCTGCTTTTTGATTAAAGCCCATACTTGATGTGAGGCCCGATTGAAACGCGGGGGGAGCTTATAAAAGCCTTTAAAGTGGTCATACGAGGTTCCTGGTAAAGTGGCGGTCAATTTAAGCGTGTCTACGAAGGTATAGCTATGCGTCCGTTGTGTGTACTTCACGGGCATGGCGCGTTACCGCTCTTCTTAAAATCCTGGCGTCGCTATACGTAGGGCACAACTGTGTAGGCCTTGCGCTCCTCCCACCTCCGCTGCTTTTGCAGTTTGGCGAATCGCGCAATCAGGACATAAGTAACCCATGATGTATTCAACCTTTATAGGTTGGCTCATTGTGACAAGGGAGGTCTTACAAATATCAAAGAGCCAATCGCTCAACTAAAGGATTGAAACCATGACAACAGAAATTAAAATGATGAATGATGGCGCGCGTGGCGTCCAAGCTGCATTAGCGAAGCACGGGATAGAGGTAAAACACGGTGTCATGCTAGAAGCGCTTGCAGCTGGCTTTGGCGCACGCAACTGGCGCACCCTTCGAGACAAGCTGGGGCCGACTGGTGCGGCAATACCCGCGCCGATTAAATCGAGTGACCTTATTGGTGGCAGGTGGCAAGTCTTTGCGACCTATGCTGATAACGACCAATCATATAGTGGATACTATGGCGGTAAGTCTGCCGAGGAAGCGATGGTCCATGCACAAGTGGAGCGTATTTTTGCCGAGTTCGCCGGTGACATTTTTGTCAACTCTGTACAGGACCGAACGGGAGTATGCAAGCCAGCAATCTTCGGAGATGAAGACAATAATACTTGTCATGCGGAAGCGCTTAGTCGCTTAATGCGTGCAGCTCGAGCCGCGTTGGGTCCGCCGCCTTCCCGAGGGGTAGTAGAGGCTGATACCTGGGATGAGCAAAATGCACATATTGAAATGTTCGAGGAATGCTTACAATCGGCGCAAGCGCAATCGGCGCTTAACCATTTGGACGTATACTCAAAAGACGACCCGGGATATGTACTCGAGGCGGCGTTCACTTTTGTGACTGGGGCTGGACAGGAATTTTATGAAGTATGTGCATCTGAAGCATTAGGCACAATTGTTAAGCTAGCTCAAACTCAGAAAGTTATGCCACCTACAAACCGAGTGGTGTATCAAGCGCAAGCATTACTGAAATACGCGGCGAATGAGCTGGACTTTGTTTTTTACTGCCACGCTAAAAAATAGGCTGTTTTCGTTTCAACATAATTTTAAACTCGCAAATAGGCCTATTTGCGAGTTTTTTCTTTTTGCAAGCAGTAAGACATAAGCACAGCGTTATGCGAGCGGTTTGTTGCTCGCATGTCTGTGGCTCCCCAAAAATATCCAAAAATATCCGCCTAAAAAGCGATATCCGTCAGGATGCCACGCCGGATACATAAACGATGCTAGACCCTTTCATTTGTGAAAGACTCCGTTATGCAGCTCACTGCTACCCTTGTTGCTTAAACGGTTGGCTCGCTAGACGCTGTCGCCGGGTGCCTCATGCCGACAGCCCTGCTATTGGTCAATCCGCTCCGCCGGAGCCGGTTCCGCTGAGTCCCCGCGGACAAAAAAAATCCCAGACAGCGATGCCCGGGATAAGAATTAAATTAAGCGTATGTCGTGCAATGTCCTTGACCTTCTTGCCAAGCTATCGCATTGAGGTTAGCGAAGCGCTGGTGCGGTTGCATCATTGCTAATCGCTGTTGAGCATCACATTCATCCGAGCACCATTCGAGTACACCGGAACCTCCTCGCATGTCCTTTCCTTGTACCAACCATTTTGTTTCCGAGATAGTGTGGCTCAAGTTTCGGTATTCGTAATCTGGACAAAACAATAAAGCGTCTTTGTTCGGTTGATATGCAAAAGACTGCATCGTGTCCGCGAGAACTGCAACTAGTATTACCATTGCACGCAATTGTCGAACAGAAGCGGTTGAGATGGGATAGCTCAACTTATAACTGTTCTGGATAACGTCAAACATATCATCGCGGCAGGTGCCGATGAACGACCAGCCTTCGGCCGGAGACGGCAGGTAGTGCTCAACCTCAATTGCCAAGCGAACAGCATATTGCTCAATTGCGTCGAGTTGTACTGGAGACCATCCCGGGGACATGACCAGCACTTGGCTGATAATGCCGTCGGGCGCCATACGTGACAAAAACCGACGTAATGCGCGACCATTGTTCCCCTTCGTGTTGCCAAGAAGAGCGCTCGCCTCGCGGCATACTTCAAAAATATTGTGTTTATGTAACATGGGATTACTCCTCGATAGTTGACCTACTTTGTATAGCAACCATCGTTGTACTTAGGTTTTATTGAGTCCACGGGGTACGCGATTCAGGCGCGCCAATTTTCAACAACTTTATACTAAAAGATAAATACGGTACTTATTCTCTGCACGTTACTTAATTTTAGAGGAAAACCCGTGTTTAATTCAGCGCAAAGAACAAATTTTTACTTGACCATTTATCGTTTCATCGCATTTTTGTCACTAGGGGGCATCGCAACATCTATCCTAGGGTTTCTCGCACTAATGCTATTTTATGCAGTCAACAGCAGCTGGATAGCGCCTACGGTTATTTCGCCTACCAGTGATAAAGTATTGCCGCTTACTGCTCAAATGCTCGCCCAGCAACAAAATGTGGAAAAAGCGCAAACCGAAGTACAAAAAACAAATCGTGACATCGAGTTTTTGTATAAAAAAGTGGCGGTCTTACGGGACTTGTCCGGTATGGTCGGCGTGTTAAATAAAGAAGAACAAAGTGCGCTTCAGGCTGAATCTACGCAGATTTCTGGACTGATTAAAACCAAGCAACAAAATGATGCTTCAATGACCACGTTATTGCAGAAAGTATCGAGCTTGAAACAGTCTGTGGCAGACGAGTTGGCAGCCGGGTTGCTGACAGGGCAGGCAGCGCAGCAACAGCTGACGGCTATTCAACAATCTGTTTCCGCAGCCACCGATGGTCGAATGAGTACCTTGCTGGCACAGGAGAAATATCGTGCGCTTGACGGTAAAGCAAAGATAGAAATGCTCGCCAAAACTGTCGAAGTGACGCATCAATTGGCCGATGCGCAGCTTACACTGGAAACAGCTATCGCGCAGAAAGCCCATTTAGAAAAAGGCATTGAAGATAGTAAGCGCTTAGCACAAAAAATCGAAAGTTCTCCTTACTACAAAATCACGCAATCAACACAACGGCTGAACTACGCTTTTGTCCCTTACGACAACAGCAAAGTGGCGGTAGTGGGTGCTCCGGTCTATGGCTGCCTTGTTCACGTTTTATTCTGTAAAAAAGTTGGAACCGTGTTGGCAACCTACACCGATGAACAGTTACTCCGACACCCTCTGTTTCGATATGACGTAAGAGGAACCTTGATTGAATTATCCATGACCGATACCAATGCCGCAAAAGACAAAGTTCTTTTCGTCGGTGGCCGTCCTGTCCTATTTTAAAAAGTAAGTCACATGAAAAAATTAATAAATACTTCCCTCTTAGCTTCCTTACTCCTTGGCTCCGCAGCATGGGCCAGCGTGGACACAGAGGCGTACTGTACCTATGTCCAAGAAAAAGCTGGAGCGGAGCGCGTCGCGTTACAGTCCAGCCAATTGATGGCCAACGTAGGTAGAGCAAACTCCAGTGGTGATTCCTTACTGGCGATAGGACTAGGAAATAGTCTTGCACGATATAACAAAGGCACTTTGTCCTTCGAATTAGGTCAGCGGGACTGCGCCCTGTATTCAACACGCTATGCCATCGAACAGCACTTGCGGTACGCACGTGACGTGATTCAGCGTGACGCCTTGATGGCGAAAAAAATGGCTCTGCTGGAAGGAAAAGCCAGCATGATGGCAAGTGTTATCTCGCTCAATGGCCAAGTGCTGAAACAAACGGCTACGGTACTCGATGCGTATCAAAAAGCAACTGCACTGGCACGTATTGATAACGAGCTGACCGCAATTGAAGTGCAGCTGGCGCTGACCGAGCCGCATGAGCTAACGGGAGAATCCTTAAGCAAGATGGTAGGCGGTAGCCTTCAAGCTACGCAGCGCTATCAGCAAACGGTCCTTGCCATTTCCAAGCAGGATAACTGGGATGTGGCGCTCACTGTGGGAATGCAGCATCCGCTCAACAATACGCTCGGAGGTAGTAACGCGGCGAGTCCTTACGCGGCTATCGTTTGGACATACAGCTTAGGCAGCAGCAGCCATAACCTGTTATTGGCAAAAACAAGTGAGGCCTATCTTAATTGGCAAAAAAGTGAACAAACGGGGCAATTCATTAAAGTAACCCAGTTTAAGCACCAACTCCTTAATTTGCTTACCGTAAAATCGCAGCAACTGTCCGAATTGCAAACTCGTGATGTAGCGCTACAAACCCTGTTAGAAAAAATGGACAAAGTTCAGACAGAATCTGCAGTGAAGTTTCATGCCCAGCTTGTGGTCGACGCTTTGTTTTTAAAAGCAGAGGCCGTTCAGGTCAGCACCGAAGTGACGGGGCTGCAGCAGTATGTCACTAAAAACTTCAGGCCGTAATAACGGTAAAACAAGGCAAGCAGAAGGGGGCCTCACGGATGCTCCTTCCTTGCGTTTAGCTAGGGGTGTACCGCCACTAGTCTTTCAACCCTATCCCCTGGAGTTATATGTTTAATTTCATTTTTGAGCTCGTGCTGATATTGCCTATCTTGATAATGGCAATAAGCTACGGCCTTCCTTTTCTGGTTCAAGCGGTTAGCACTAAACGGCATATTTTAGGCAAAGACTACACACTCGAACCCCAGGTCAGCGTGATGCTGCCTTGTTTTAACGAAGGCTCGCATGTGTATGAAACCATTAAAAGTCTGCGAAATTGTGAGTATCCCCAAGATAAGCTGCAAATTGTCGCGATTGACGATTGCTCTACTGATGACAGCTACGCCTGGATTCAAAAAGCAGCGGTGGATTTTCCTAATATTATTATTGGACGCAACGAAGTGAACAGTGGCAAGACCCGGACCGTGATGCGCGCGTCACACTTAACAACCGGGGAAATCTTGGTCACGGTTGACTCGGACACGGTGTTTGATAAACATGCGATTAAAGAGCTAGTAGTGTGCTTTACTGACCCTAAAGTAGGGGCTGTGGGTGGCCGGGTGGGAATTAGTAATACGAACGAAACGTGGATTTCGCAAATTCAAACTTTTTTCTATTACCTTTGTTTTTTCTTACCCAAATCCGTAGAAAACTTCGTACAAAGCGTCAGTTGTGTCAGCGGCTGTCTGTCTTCGTTTCGACGGGAACCCTACATGAAAATTGAGGAAGGACTGAAGAAACGCAATTTCATGGGAATTCCTGTGGATGACGGGGATGACCGGTTTATTACCCAAGCAATGTTATATGGGGGGTATAAAACGATAGTAAACAATGACTCGCAATGTTGGACAAAGTCGCCCACCACCCTGCGTCAACTATTCAGCCAGCAATTACGCTGGAGGCGTTCCGCCATTCGGTCGTGGATTATTGACATTAAGACGACGGTGACGGGTAGAAACAAGGTGCATCCGTTGGGCGTTTTGTATTTGTTTATGCCACTCTTTGCGCTTTCAACCATGTTGACCTTGTCCATCACCATGTATGTGACAAATAGCGTGCACGAGCTTATCGGTTTCTTAGTTATGCACATGGGCGTAATGGGCTTATTTGGGTTGATATACAGCCAGGTGGTCAAACGCAAGAATCCTGAACAGACTATTTTAAATCCTCTAGTCTTTGTCTGCATGCCCGCTTATTTGTATGTCGACTATCTTTTTATTACCTTACTTGCCATGTTTACATTGGACTTTGGTGGATGGGGAACGCGTCAAAGCTCACCGCCAAGTGCTGATTTGCCTACCTTGCCTTAGAAAAAAGCAGACCCTGCAAAAATCTCCGTTGAAGTTTGGCGGAGATTTTTTTAAGGCCCGCGGTGACTTGCCAAACTCTTCGCTATGTTCTAACTAGTTCTTTCCTTTCGCTATACCCAATAGGACACAACCTTTAAGGAGATAGACATGTTGAAACAATGGATGGCAAGTGCTGCGCACTTCTGGTTATTCAAAAAGGTAGCAAAATTAGGGTACTTCCGATGGATACTACTCCCGTTCACCAGTATTACCGCTCCCTTGTACTATGGTGCTATGGCGGTAGAAATGTCTCTTCCCGTATTTTTGGGTCTGCTTATGGTGACGTCGGTGATGGCGATAGTGTTCACCTTATCGGCATTGCAGCACTTCCCTAAAAAAGATTCCCCAGCCTTTATGGCGGTCGAAGTAAGGCGTGGTTTGATTGGCATACACATTTGGAAGCAATTCCCCTCCAAGGCAGAAATGCAGGAGCTTCTACTGTGTGGTGTGCAAGCGGCGAAAGAAACGGGCATTAATGTTATTAGTATTCAGTCTCCACTTTTTGTTAAGGCAGGTCGCTTGAAAACATGGCATCGGATGTTACGACACACCCTCAATGCACAGGGCTACCCCAACGCCTATATTGAAGTTGTGCAGTCTAGAAATTTGGACATGTGCCGTTCGCTTATGTTTAGTGCAACCCGGTATGTTGGCAATTTTGACATCAGTGGTAAACATTTGCCCAAGCTAACAATGGGTTCTGTGCCTAGCGCAGGATTTAACATTAAATTGTAATTGATTGATAAGCTGACTCCTTTTGGACGTCAGCTTTTTTTCGTTAAGCGGAGGGAACAATGCGTAATCGATAGCACCGGGACGCTAGTCCTGCTCGAAGAATTTTGGACGGGGTCGGTTATTACCCTAGTCGGTCTTGTCTACCGCAGGACTGATACAAACCTTGCAAATATTGTTGACACTTGGCTGCCAGCGCTTTTCGGCCAGGCACGGCCTGTTCGAAACTAAGTAAAAAGACACGCGGTTCAGCGTGTCTTTTCTAGAGGTGTTACTAAACCGACATTCCTTAGCCAGCCGACTTTAACTCCGTCATTTGCTTTTTCAGTATTTCGCCTTGCTCACTCAGAATAGCATTGACTTTTGCATGCACATCAATCATACGCTTGGCCATTCCCGTTTGCAGCAACGTGATGTCCGTGTCAAGGGTCTTTGCCAGGTCGGCACTCGGTGTCATTTTTGCGATACGTGTGGCAAAAATGTGGTTTTCGGTAAGCGAGTGCCGAAACGCTGTGCTGTAGACTTCAGTAATTGCAGTTAAGGCCGCAAACATGGGTTGTTTAGTCACGTCGAACGGTGAAAATAGCGTGGTATTCATGAAGAGCTCCTGGTTGTTGAGTGAAATGGTGCAGTGCAGCATAATGTAGCGCTGTTCTTTATATCGCACCGTTCAAGCAGGAAGTATCATCCCTAGCAAACAATAAAAAGATACTCTATACTTTGGTTGGCGCTTCTTAACGATGTTCTAGGACTGTTTTTAAGAAGCGTTCTTCAACTTAAGACCTTGAAGCGAAGCATCGCCTTGGATTTCTACCGGAATCCAAGGCACCTTTCAGGTCTCTAATCTGGCGGACCGTACAATACCGCAAGACCTTCACCAGGTGCGCCTACCCAGCTCTTGGAAGACGCCATACTCCCGCGAAAAAGGCGCGCAAACCGGGCCAGCGTCACCGCGTGGCCCTTGGGGCACAGTTGCACAATACAGCGAAATTCTCCAAAAATTGGCACTCCATCGGACGCAGTAAATAAAGAGGCGGACTGATACCGTGGCTGTACCATCCAGTCTTGGGGATGGGCCAGTTCGTCCAGCTCTTGCGAAGTCACATGCAATTTGACGGCCTTTCCTCCAAAAGAAAACTTGGCTTTAAGAACCAGTTGTTCGGCGGCGTGCCCTAAACTTCGCCACGCTTCAGCAGAGGCACAGCGCTGCCCGGGAGGAAGGGGCATCTCGGCAAGCAAACCTTTATGCACGCGATAGAACCAAGCGGGGTGGCTGTGCCAGCTTACGGGAGCATGGGCAAGTAAAGCTTGGGTCTGCAATGCATTAGGGTCATCAGATAATATAAGTCGATTAAATATATGGTTGACAGGAGATACTGTGCTTCCCTGAGAGGTGCGGGCGTAGAGGCCCTCCGGTCGGAGAACCAAGTCTCGCGGCTCGACAAGTGGCACGCCAAGCAAATGAGCATTGGCTGCAAGGTCAAAATAGGTACTTTGTTGAGGAGGGGCGTGTTCCAAAATAATACTGGACGTACAAGGCGCGACCCATTTCCGGTACTCGGATAGCCATTGGGGGTTCAGAACTGCGGCGGTATCTTGACGTAAGTTGCAGAGCTCTGGCCAAATGTCCTGAGAGGCGAGGGCCAACACGTGAATAGCAGCTGCAATCGAGGTAAACGTTTGGTATTCGACCCAACACAGGTCCCAACCACTAGGATGGTGGTCGCTGGTAACGACGGCTAAGTCCAGGCTAACTACATCAGCGGAGGGCGCCCCTGGCCACGCCATTTCTTCCTGCCACGCTTGTTCATGAACTTTAGGGGCGAGCCAAGCGCACAGCTCCTCCGTGCGTTCTTGCAGCAACGACCATAGCCGCTCGGAGGATACGAGGGGAAGGGTGCAAAGAATATTTCCCGGGACGCAACCGTGTATCTGAGGAACTCGTTTCAGCCAGTTATCGACTAAGCACTCTCGCGGATGAGGGCGTTGCTCCGCTAGCTCTTGGGTTAAGAGGTGCAGGGGGCCGTCAAGGGGGAAGGCACTCATTGAGGGACCCAAGGCTCGTTTGTCGCTTGAACAAGATGACGGACTACTCCTCGCCAATCGCCCGTGTTCCGGTGCCAACCGCGTTGTTCATCCGCTCCCGTTCCCACCGTCAAAGCGCGTGCTAACGCGCGCTCGAGTCGGGCATAGGTGCCAAGTTGTTCTGCGTGTGGCCGAACGCGTTGAAGCCAGATGTCCAGGAAGTCTGTCACGGGCATAGCCGTTTCTGTATCCCAATCAATAAATTGTGCTTGAAGTCCATAACGACGTGCGCGCCATTTGTTTTCTTCCAAGCACATCCTCGACTGCGGGGCCTTAGCATTGTTGGTGCTAACTTCGCTGCAAAGCGTGGCGGCCTCGGCCTGCAATAGCGCCACGATAAGCCACACCCGGTCAAGGCTATGGTGAGCGTCACAAATGCGTACTTCCAGCGTCTTATAAATATGATGCAGGCGTAAATCTTCCCATACCGAGGTGTAAGGGGCGATGCAGCCCATCCGCTGCAATCGGGCCACGTGCGCGACATACTCTGCTTCCGAGCCCCATACTTCTGGAATACCCATGCGAGGCAAACAGCCTAGTAAGCTATGGCGCCAAGAATGCAGCCCCGTGTCGCGTCCTTCACAAAAGGGTGCATTGGCGGATAATGCCATCACAAGGGGCAGCACATGGCGCAAGCGGTTCATGACAGGAATGCGCAACGCTTCCGTAGGCAAACCTACATGCACGTGCAGCCCAAAGGACATGGCGCCGCGCGCGGCGTCTTGGTACTCGGACAGTAATTGATGGTAATGTGGGTGAGCGCTCGCATCTTCATGTACCTTTTGCATTCGCCAGTTGGCATAGGGATGTAATCCAGCAGAAAGGACCGATTGACCTTGGTCGCAGGCGCGTTGAGCAGCCAATCGGCGCAATGTTTCCAGCTGCAATACGATGGCGTCAGGGGAATTGCATACCGTCGTCTTAATTTCCAAGGTACAGCTATGGACCTCAATAGACGTACTGTCCGGCGGTCCGGGATGCTGGAGTAGAGCCAGCACATGGTCGTGGGAGTCAAGGTCAAGAGACCTTCTGCTGACAATTTGAAGTTCTTCTTCGGCACCAAGTGTAATGGACATAAAAAGGAAGATGTTATCGTTAAATCAAGGTATAGCGAATCTGATTTAGCACCGTTCATTTTTTTGGGGGAAACAGGGATGCCGGTTCGAGGTGCTGCACACTTGCTCGAGTTTCCCGAAGAGGCGGAAGTGGGCAGACGGGCAGTAGCTACCTATTTTTTGGAGGTTCCCTCACTACCTATACTTACTATGGTCATTTAAAGAGAGAGACTGCTATGGCAACAAAACGGCAAGTAATTGCGTTTAATAAGGACTTTAGGGAATACATCGAGGGATATGGCGCCACCGCGACCGAAGGGCAGGGGCACTATCAGTGGAAGCTTGAAACTCCGTTAGGCACCGTCTTGTTTTCCGTACCGGAAGAGAAGGAAGGGGATTTGGCGGTGTACGCCAGATACGAGGATGTTCCTCGTGCAGTAAAAGTACTCAAGCAGGCGGTAAACAGTCCTTCTGGAAAATGGAATTGGCTGGCCTATTCTTGGGACACTCCCGCAACACTAATGGCACGTGTGCAAGCAGCGTTGGCGGAAGTGATGAACATACCAACCGAGGTATCTGTATGACGAACACAATTGCAGAACGACGGCCCGAAGAAGTGTTCTCGTCCGATGGCTTATTGAAATATCTCGTTGACTCGGATATAGGGCATCCTTGGACGCAAGAAAAGGGCTTTGACGTGATGTATGTAAACGCCAAGACAGAGGCAAAACTGACTGCGTTTAATGTAGCAGCTCAAAAGAGATTTTGGGCTATCTGGATAACCGGCCAGTCGTTAATGGAAGATAAAACCACAATTAACCCCGATTGGCCATATGGTTCGGCATTATATAAGGTCAGAGGTGCAACTGCCCCTTGGACGGACATTAATGGAATAGTGCAACCTTAATAATTCAAGGAAAAACGATGGGATGGATTAATGCTGAGAAACAAAAACCAAACGTTATCAAGGAGTCTGGCGGTACGTACCCGTGTGGGCTGGAAGACAGCGTTATCTGCGCGATATGGCGGAGCATCGAAGGGAAGGCTGTGTTGGTAGGGTGGGCGAAACAACGATTTTGCGATGACGGAAATTGGCGGAATGGCAAAAACATTGGCTTTGCACCAACGCATTGGATGCCTTTGCATCAGGCCCCCGATTTTAGCGAGGACTAGCCCTCACTTCACAACGAATACGTATTATTCAAGATAAAAAGGAAAAAATGGCGCTATATAAAGTAGATTTTGAAGAAGTGGGCTATTTGGATAATGATTCTGCCGTGAACAGCGAAGTGACGGAGCATGAAGCGATGGGGTTCACAGAGCAATCCGTGAAGGAAGGCCTTTTCCCTGCCAATATTGTAGGCGTCACCGGTGGCTACATCACGGCAGACGACGCGCAAGGTGATTGTGACATTCGTTGTTTTGTTCGGATATCACTAATTGTTCAAGCGGACTCGCTGCAGCAGGCCAATCGAATGACGCCGCCAGTAGACCTTCTTACCAAAGTGCTCGATATGCTGGTACAAAGTGACACGCCCGTGTCCTTTGAAGCGGAGGATAATTGGGCGGTGGTTGACGTGACCGAAATAGAGCTCGCGGAGGCTTGATTGCCGCTAGCAGTATTCGTCGCTTATTTTCGTGTTTATTTATTTCCATGCCACAACTATTTGTTGTGGCATTTTCTTTAGCCGTGTTTCAAAAATCCAGGCTAAATAAGGAAGCTATAAGGTTTACGCATTTTTGAACCATCATGCCGGCATAGAAAGATTGCTGTTTTGGACCAAATGCGCTCATCCTTGAACCGTGGACGCGTTTATGACAATTCGAAAATATGTGCCTATCAGTTATCTACATGGGGACAAGCTGCACCCTGTAACGCTTAACGAGGCCGTTTTGGCCACCGTGGCAGAGGCTCCTGAAAAGCATGCCGATGCGCTGGAGGTCCTAAACGCGAAAGTTCATCAGCTAACGCTGTTGTTTGCCGCAACAACCGCGGTCCTCACGCCCAGCCAGCAAGACATCATCGCCAGTGATTTAAACTTATTTCCTGTGTGCGCCCTATCTGCCTGTGGAAAGACGTTGCACGAAGAAGATAACAGTCTTAAATTAATGGAAGAGGACTTTAGGGCCAAAGACTACCTGTTTTTAGAACGTGCGAAACAGCGGTATATTCATTACATGCAGAAATATCCTCAAGTAGCGCAGGAGGTCTGGCTCGCCTTGGACCTAGCGGACCGACCTGGTCCCCCTGAAGTCTTAAATGAAGAACAATGCACCTCCACGCCCCAAAACATACGGTTGCTCAATTGGGTCTTAAAGATGCTAGATACGGCGGAGGTGCTCAACGATTGGTGGGCGACGCATTTACCTTTGGAGTTGCACAAAGAGCTGAAAAAATTGTTAAGAAATGAAGGACAAACAGACGATAACGGGGGGGACCCCCTCGGTCAAGTTCTCTACCTGACGCGTTTAGCCTGGCTCGACTGGATGATAGCCTATTGCAGAGAAAGAGACTTATAGACTTACTACTTTAACACTACATCCGGTTAGCCTAAAGACATCTCGAAAATTTCGACGTGTCTTTTTCGTTTTTCGCGAAGCCCCTTTGGTAAATTACTGGCTAAATTTTAGTTCTTATGCTATATTGAACTATCATTTTTTAAATTCTAAAATTATTAATTTCCTCTGTTTTCCTTGCCTCCAGAACATGACGGGGGCCTGCAGCATTAAGGCTAGCTATGACAACTCCGCAAAAAATAAGTTATCCCGCTTTAAGTGACGCCGAGCAACGCTATGTGGCAATCGCGACGGAAATGGGCTATCTACCCGAGTTATGCCGTCTAAAGGACTATGACCCGGATATTGGCGCTATTCCGGAACACTGGGTTCCCCAACATATGTTTATGACATTTCTAAACAAGTGGCAAGCCGCCCTCCCTGTTTCGGAAGCCGAACCGTTCATAGAGGGTCAACGATATCAAAGAATGGCCGGCGGCGTTTGGGCCAAGCTGGAGGAAGGCTCTGTCACTGCGGTGCCGTCAGGCGTCCCCTCACCTGCTGAAGCGGGCCGTATTGATGGCAGCCCGGCTGCCTTTATCCATGTCGACGGGTCATTTACCTACGTAGCATGGAAAGACGTCGCTGCTTGTCTCGCTTGGGAACAATCAGGAGAGGACGGCTTGGACGTCTACGCCGAACCTAAGGACCAACGGCAGGACGTGCGTGCGGTGGCTACTATTTTTGCGGTCAGAGGCGGGGTTCACGTGCAATGGCGTGAAACCGCGCCGAATGAGTGCTATTTACCCGTGTTTCTTTTCTAGGAATGGATATGACCACAGAACCTACCGTCATCGCATGGCTCTTTCCCGATATCGGGATGACCACCACGAGCGTGAAGGAGCGGGACCGCTGGCTAGCCGCAGGGCACACCGTCATTGACTTAGTGAGTAAGCAGGCGGTGATGTCACTTTGTTCGCCAAGCGGAGAACCAGTTAGCCGCCTCGCTATCTCAAAAGGTCGCCCTTTGGCATTTGCTGGGCCTGCGGTCGCTATTGACGTGGCCACGTGTATTGACGTACGCGAGTTGGACTTACGTAAAGGGGAAGGGCACCGGCATCCGGATATCAACACCCTGGACCAGTATTTTTGTTTAATTGGGGGCCGCTGGTATTTTGGACGATTCTCTGAGCAATGGTATGGATTGAATTTTTCGGGTTGGACAGGGAATGCGGGGCTTCAATATGACACGCCTGGTACCAACGCGTCCACTTGGGATAGAGTTCTTCAACTAATCAAAATAGCGCCAGCTCCTGTGAATCCAGCCAACGCCATTGAACTTCAGCGACAAGATTTCGAGTATTGGTGCTGGAATCCGTCAGAGCAGTCGGCGAACTATGACACTGCACGAAACGGGCTGGGGGACTATGTTGACCCGAGAACAGATGGGGCTTGGATAGCTTGGTCGCACCTAATGGCACGCCGACCAGCAGATGAAGTAACAGCCGGGGATACTTTGTGAGTAAGCGTGGCAAGAAATACGAGCACTAACTGCTGGCACAACTAGTACTATGTTACTTGTTAGCGCTCATCCAGCGTATAACGAGTAACATAGTACGGGTTAGCTAGGCGATACTGCAGCGTTAGGATTTGGTGCTTGCCGTGACCAAAGTTAAAAGAGCTGCTTAAATCGCGCTTTAGCTTGCACGAGTTTAAATAGAGTGAACGCGCGTTATACCCCTAAACTTGCGCCATTTTTAGAATGTGCTATGCGCAGGAAGAATAGGGAGTATTCTGCCAGCATTATTACCTGACAACAAACAGGTCGTTTTGCGGTCGCATGCTATCGAAGAGGGTATCCCCGTTAAGGATTAAAGGAGGGTTTTATGGCAACAGAGAACGCGCAGACCTTGGTCGACGACGCCTTAGAGGTATTGAAAACCCAGAGCATGGCACTTCCACCTGAAATGGGGGCTACGCTGCTTCATTCCCTTGAAGACCTCCGCATGGAATTTTTAAAAGCGCTCGCTGTTCAGGCGTTGTCCCGCCTCCCGATGACAATCGATGTTGGTATAGTACCTCGAGATGTTCAGCGAGACCCCGCCACTACTTTGGCAGGATTTTGTGTAGAGCATACGGCGAGCTACGGTATGCCACCATCACAGCAGGACATCTGGCATGCGGCAACTTCCTCCGCTATTCGGCGAAGTCGTGAAGCATTGCAGCACACACAACAGGCCTATCGTGATGACGTGCTGGAAGAAGCTGCGGGCATGGCAAGTGCCGTGACATTAAAGTACGTTACGGCAGGAAATAAGGCGGCGAGTCATCAAACAAAGTTGGAATGTGCGGCTTTCATCCGGCAGGCAAAAGTATTGTGCTGAGTAGTAGTTAGCAACGCAAAGATGTGTATCCCCTTGGTCAGGGGCGCTCTTCTATAGTTTGGCGTATTGACGGTGCTATACGCAATATGGTGCAGTTGCCCCGTATTGCGTACGCGGGCAGTCTGGCGGAGCCAGCCGGGGTAACAGGCAGCAGAACGCAAGTCCACCCACACCCTAATTTCAGCTGCCCCATGACCGCTCTTGTTGTGCCACTATCACTCTTTTCACCCCAACAATTAGGAACGCATGTGCTAACGGGTTTAGCACTGCGTATCCTCCCGTTAGCAACCATCCTTGCCTTAGTCAACGTAATGCCGGGAGACCCCTCCGTAGAAGCATTGCTGTCTACCTTTGTCATCGCTAACGCGTTCATGTTGCTGCACGTCTTGGTGGGTTACCCCTTGTTACTAAAATTTGCGGTGCAGCCGGGATTTGACCTCAAAGAGTGCACGAGCCGCTTGTTAGGGGCCTGCTTGCTGGCTGCTACTGCAATGGCCGTATTGGTGCTGCTCGCTACACCGGTGCTTAACGCTTTCCTCACTGCGGGCAAGCCTACCAGCGCAATGCAGGAAAGCCTGCATTGGTTAGCGCCTTGGCTACTATTGGTGGTGGGGTGTGCACCGTTACGCGGTGCCTTGTCGTTGCGTGGCTACTTTAATTTGACGCTTGCTCTACAAGTGTCCACGTTTGTAATACTTGGCATAGTAGCTTTTTTGTTCCCTGAGTGGGTGCGGCCGCACTTGACCAGAACTTATGTACTGCTGGTTGTGGTGGAAACGGGGGTAACGTACTTCCTCACCTGGCGATTGCTACGGTTCACGACACTTCCTCATTGGAGCAGAACCGGGTTGCGTGGCATAGGGGTAGAAAGTCGTTGGCTAGTGCTGGGTTTCTTGCTCCAGTCGCTATTGTACGCGATGGATATCCCGACCGCGGCTATGGCAGGAGAAGGGGCTGTGACGGTATTTCAATCTGTTTTTCGTGTTCCTTTTCTGATTATGTGGTCAGTCTCGGGGGCTGTCGCCAGTCTCATCGGGGTGGCCATGTCTGCCCGCAGTGAGCTTATTGCTTCTGCCGCGGAGTTGCGCTCGACGTTACAAGTCGCCTTAAAGGTAGCCGGGCTTGCTGCATTTTTATCCCTCTGTGTAACGGGCAGTCTAATTGCCGCTGGCGTAGCAGGGGAGGTCAGCGCCCGCCTTTGGGGAGTGGCGTTTATTTCCGCCCTGATGCTTCCCGCGTGGGCGATGACATCGGTACTAAGTAAGTTTTTTGACCTATGGGATATCCAGCATTACCTACCGTTTGTCTATGTCGGTGTCCTCGGGGTCCGGCTACTAGTCGCGTATCCCCTGATTCATTCCTTTGGTTTTATAGGTGTGGCGCTAACTTTGTTGGCAGGGCAGCTTACTTTGCTCATAGGGCACAGTTATTTTATTTGGAAAGCAGTACGCTTGCGTATAGGGGGAGGTAATTAGTAAGTACCCGGGGAGTAGTTACCATACAAAGACAGGGAGAGGACTGTCACGCTCTTTAACGTAATTGCAAGTAAAAAATTTACTTGCAATTTAATAGAATCCAATGCTATTATAAAATACATTCTGAGAATTTCAGATAGAGTGCGTGTAAGACGCATGCCTTACACATTAAAACTTCCGACGTATTAATCTATTATTTAAATTAGGAGTATTACCCATATGGCTATCAATTTGGTAAAAGGCGGCAATGTCAACCTGAGTAAAGAAGCTCCCGGTCTTAAGTTGGTCACTATCGGCTTGGGCTGGGATGTTCGTGCCACCGATGGTGACGGTTTTGACCTGGATGCGTCAGTGTTCATGCTCGGCGCAAGCGGCAAGATGCGCAACAATGAAGATATGATTTACTATAACAATCTAAAATCAAAGTGTGGCAGCGTAGCGCATCAAGGTGATAACCGCAGTGGTGACGCCGCGGGGGATGACGAGTCGGTTGGAATAGACTTAAGCAAAATCCCAGCGGATATCGACAAATTGTCCGTCTGTGTCACGATTCATGAAGCAGCAGCTCGCAAACAAAATTTTGGTGCCGTCTCTAAAGCCTATGTTCGTGTGGTGAACGCAGAAGGCGGTGCGGAATTGGCACGATTTGACTTATCTGAAGACGTTTCGACAGAGACAGCGATGATTTTTGGCGAATTATATCGCAATGGCGCGGACTGGAAATTTAAAGCGGTTGGCCAAGGCTTTGCCGGTGGCTTAGGCCCTCTGGCTGCGTCTTTTGGTGCTTGATAGCTGTCTGTAACGCTGCAATTACAAGGCCAGCCTGGAATTATCCGGCTGGCTTTTTCTATTTTAGGGTTCTAAGCCCTACATTCTTAAAGGCACACATATGCAAATTAACCAAGGCCAGCGCATCAAGGTAAGCCATTTGATGCCCGGCGAACCGTGTTTTTCCGTGAACATTGCTATCACCGCCCCTGGGCTAACCCTCGACTTCGCATGTTTCGGGGTAGACGCTGCTGGAGAATTGTCGGACGACCGGTACATGACATTCTTTAACCAACCGAATACACCTTGTGGCGGTGTGGCTTTGCGCCCCGCTGCCGGAAATGCCGCTCAATTTTCTATTGACCTAACCCGACTGCCCAAAACGATTGAGCGACTAGTGCTGACGGCGGCACTGGACGGCAATGGCACGATGGCGCAAGTAACTGCCGGGCAAGTGAGTGTGGGTCAAGACAGACAGCCTGCGGGCGTATTTACTTTTGCGGGACAAGATTTCAAAGATGAACGCGCGTTGATTCTGGTGGAGTTTTATCGTAAAGAAGGAACGTGGCGAATGATGGCGTCAGGGCAGGGCTTTAACGGAGGTCTCGATGCATTAGTGCGTTATTTCGGTTCCGACGTTGCGGCACCCGCTGCGACCGGGCCAGTAGCACCCGCGCTTGATTTCACCAAGCGGCTCAATTTGGAAAAACGCATTGCGGTAGAGGCGCCCCATCTGATTGACTTGACTAAAAAGGCCACGATTTCTTTAGAAAAAGTTGGACTGGGTCAACATAAAGCAAAGGTTTGCCTGTGCCTGGACATCTCCGCCTCCATGTCATCGTTGTACTCTAAAGGACTTGTGCAGGCATTTGCCGAGCGTATTTTGGCATTAGGTTGCCGTTTTGATGATGACGGTGAAATTGACGTTTTTCTGTTCGGCATTAATGCACATCAGCCAGATACGATGACTATTTCCAATAGTAAGCAGTACGTGCCTCAGATGATTCGTAATTACCCCTTGGAAGGGGGAACTCGTTACGCTAAAGCAATGGAGGCAATTCGTCAATTCTATTTTCCCCATTCAAACGCAAAAGGCAACTCTCCACAGGTTACGGCTAGCGACATCCCCGTGTATGTCATGTTTGTCACCGACGGTGATACGTCCGATACGTCTGCGGTGGAGGCTCAAGTTCGGGCATCTAGTTATGAGCCACTCTTTTGGCAATTTATGGGCATCGGTAAGAGTAGTCGACCGAAACAAGCATCGAGGTTATCTTCGATGTTTGGAATGGGTAGTGCCAGCATTGGCTCGTCCGATTTTCCGTTCCTTGATAAGCTCGACAACTTGTCCGGTCGGCTGATTGACAATGCCAATTTCTTTTCCGTGTCATCGCCAGATGAATATTCGGATGCCGAGTTGTATGACTTATTGATGGGTGAGTATCCAGGCTGGCTCAAATTGGCTAAGCAAAAAGGGCTTTTGCGTTAATCCTTGTTCGCCGGTGCCTTACGTGCACCGGTTTCTTTTCCTAGAAAGTTACACGTATGCCGATTTTTACTACTACAGGGGATGTAGACCCTTTTTTACACATCGCATTAGCTCGTGGCGAAAAAATTTATTGTGAATCGGACGCGATGGTCATGATGGAAGCAAATCTCGACTTAAAGGGCAAAATGAAAGGCGGCCTTGGTAGCGCCATCATGCGCAAATTCGCCAATGGCGAATCCTTTTTTCAGCAAGAGATTGAAGCTACTCGCGGAGAGGGAGATTGCTTGTTATCTCCGACTCTTCCAGGTGCGATGCAAGTTCTCGAGGTGGGCGCGCGCCAGTATATGTTAAGTGATGGTGCATTTGTCGCGGCGACGTCCGGCGTCGACCTGAAGGTTCGCACGCAAGGACTTGGCAACGCTATGTTTGCACAAACAGGCGGTTTCTTTATCACCGAAAGTGGAGGTAGCGGAAAACTCGTGGTCTCTGGTTTTGGCTCCCTATTTGAACTAGATGTCGTGCCTGGTAGAGATGTCCTGATTGACAATTCGCACGTCGTTTGCTGGGATAGCCGATTGCGATATGAAATGTCTGCCAGCACTTCGGCAAGTTCGGGGTTCCTAGGAAATCTGGTAAATAGCCAGACTAGCGGGGAAGGCGTGGTGCTGCGTTTCTCCGGGGAGGGCAAAGTGGTGGTGTGTTCGCGGAATCGAGTGAACTTTGTTGAGTACTTGCGTAAAGAGCTGAAGATGTAAGGGTGTCAGGGGCTACGAGGGGGAGGGGCGCGGTAGGTCCCCTGCTCGTAGTTCGTAGAGAAGGCCAAGTGTGGAGTGTTTGTCGCTCTATCTAATAGGAAATGTCACTGAAAGTAGCTCACCGCCATGATTCAAGCTTCCCCTCATCGCCTGTTCGGCGGACTGCTCATCTCTGCATTAATGTGCCTTGCAGCATGGGCTTATTTTGGACAACTAGATATCGTGGTCACTGCGCAAGGGCGCCTCGTTCCACAAAACTTTGTCAGGGTCAGCCAGCCCTTGGAAGGTGGTGCAATTAAGGAAATACTGGTTCACGATGGCCAACACGTTGTTCAAGGGCAAAGCTTACTTAAATTGGACCAAGTGAACGCCTCGCAAGACCGGGCCGCGCTGGAACGAGACAATTTTCGGCTAGTCGCGACATTGGCCCGCATTGAAGCGGAGCTCAGTGACAAGGCGGGCACGACAACGGACGCCATGCCTGAGTACGTCCTGCGCCGGATGGCACAGCAGAGTACGGTGCAAGAAGCGCAGCAAGGAAGCGAACGCGCAAGCGCAGACCTCTCCGCGGCGCAGGCAGAGCTAGCTCGGCTGAAAGATTTGCAGGGATTCGCCAGCAGGCAGGAAGGTATGACCCGCCAACTGCAGTCGCAAGGTTTTTTGTCTCAAGCTGCCTATGAGGATAAGCAAAAAGAATTCGTCGATGCCCGCAATCGTATCACTTCCCAAGAAAAAAACATTAATGCCCTTCGTGCTGCGGCTGCCCAAGCGGGTACGGCGGTGGAAAGAGTACGCGCGGAATATCGTAAGAACCTAATTGTGGAACAAACACAGGTGCGTGCAGAGCTCAGTAAAACAGAGGCGGAGCTGGCCAAGGCAGCCCATCGCGAAGTGGTCGCGGACTTGGTTGCTCCTGTGGCGGGTATTGTTAACAATTTGAGTGTGAAGTCGGTGGGCGCCGTCGTGCAGCAAGGTGCCGTGTTGCTGACTGTTGTCCCTGACAACGAGCCCTTGATGGCAGAAGTGTGGGTGCGTAATGAAGACGCTGGCCTAATTTTTCCAACCATGCTTGCCAAGGTGAAAATGGCTGCTTTTCCGTTCCAAAAATATGGCTGGTTGGAAGGAGCCGTGCAATGGGTAGGTGCAGACGCAGAGACCCCCGAGTCCATGCGTAATACCGCAGGGGAAGTCCTTTTCTACCGTGCCCGAATTAAGTTGTCTCGGCAGTTCTTGGAACGCGAGAACAAACGATTTGAAGCAAAACCGGGAATGCAAGTGACCGTCGATGTGATGTTAGGTGAGCGAACTTTATTTGAATACCTCACTTCTCCGATTAAAAAAACAGTACTGGAAGCGGCGCGCGAACGATGAAAACCTGGATACAAAAACTCTTTGGAGAGAAAACTGTCGACAACCTGCTTACGCTTGAGCAAGCACATTGGTTGGTGGGTGGCATGGCCTCCGCGTTTAAGTTGGCGCTACAACGACCTCAGGTGGACGCAGCGTTAGGCGGGGTGCCTTCGTTGGACGCAGTCTTTGCTTTGTTAGCTGAAGCGGGACTGCAACACCGAGTGGTGGCGATGGCGGAGATAACGACAGATACCCTCAGTCTGGGACCGGTTGTGCAACGGGCCTCGGAAGGGCTAGCACTTATCCTGGCGAGCTCGGAGGAAGGCTGGCTCATTGCTAGAGAAGGTGCCACGGGTACTGAAACCGTGAAAATGCTCCCATCTCCAGCAAGCTACGTACAAGTGATGCGGGTGGTGAATAGCGAGGAAGGGCAGGAAGAAGCGTTTGGCTGGCGGTGGTTCAGCAAGGAATTTTTTGCGGACCGGCCTGTTATTCGTGATGTGTTACTCGGCTCCTTTTTTATCCAGCTCATCGCATTGGTTTTTCCGCTCGCGACCCAGGCGATTGTCGACAAAGTGATTGCAAATCAAGCCACCAGCACCTTGATTGTACTGGGAGTGGGTATTTTCATGATGGCGCTCTTTTCAGCGGGACTGACGTGGCTGCGGCAGTACTTCTTGTTGCGCTTATCGAATGCATTGGATAAACGCTTGTCGTACAAAGTGCTTACACATTTGTTCCGCCTACCTATTCAATTTTTCGAACAGAAACCGACGGGAGCTATCGTGAACCGCGTGCATGTGATTGAGCCTATTCGAGAATTTGTGGCGGGAGCATTTATTCTGGCAGCAATAGACTTGCCGTTTATGCTTGTGTTCGCGGTACTGATGGTGAGCTATAGCTGGCAGATGTCATTAGTGGTGCTGGCTTTTTTGTTTATCATGTTGTTGACGAGTTTTATGGTGGGTCCGCGGTTACGTGTGCATGCAAAACGTAGTGCGCAACTTGGGGCGCAAGTTCAGGGCTTCTTGACGGAACAAGTGGCGGCAGCGGAAACCATAAAATCACTACAACTTGAAAACTCGGTACAACGACGTTTCGCCGAAATGAACCAGGCATACTTGCAAACGACACTTACGTTACGGGAGCTCGCCAATAGATATGGCACGTTCATGAATTTCATGGAGCAGACAATGAACGCGGCGGTACTTTGTTTAGGGGCGTATCTGGCAATGCAAGGGGCGGTGCTGACCATAGGGATGCTAGTGGCGTTTCAAATGTTTGCACAACGAGTGGCCCAGCCCTTGTTGAAGCTATCCGGGGTATGGCAACAGTTCCAGCAGATTCGCATCTCGGTTGGGCAACTCGGAGACATTATGAATGTCTCGACCGAGGCATACAGTCCGCTAATAACATCATTAGCTCCCGTGCGTGGGCATTTCAAGGTGGAAAATCTCTCTTTCCGCTATGGACCGCAGTCTCCACTTCTTTACGAAAATTTGAGCTTTGAAGTGCAGCCGGGCCAGGTCTTGCTCATTACAGGTCCGTCAGGTTCGGGAAAGAGTACGTTAACCAAAGTGGCTCAAGGATTGTATGCACCAGCAGGTGGACTCGTTCGAATGGACGGGCGGGATATTCGCGCCATGGCAGTGACAGAGCTGCGCTCCTATCTTGGTGTAGTACCTCAAGAATCCGTGCTATTTAGTGGCACTATTTTAGACAATTTATTGGAGTCAGCACCGAGGGCTGATTTTAAGCAGGTGGCGGAAGCGTGTCAATTGGCAGGCATTCACGATGCGATAGAAGCGTTACCTAAAGGGTACCAGTCAACGATAGGCGAACGAGGCACGGGGCTATCAGGAGGGCAACGACAACGGCTGGCTATTGCTAGGGCCTTGCTTCGTAGTCCCCGAGTGCTCCTTTTCGATGAATCCACCAGTGGTTTAGACGCCGTAGCGGAAGAGCATGTAGCACAAGCCGTTAATCGATTGCGCGGTAAGGTCACTATATTGTTCATTGCACATAAAGTTCCTGCTGCATTGATTGTGGATGCGCATGTGCAGCTGTAAGGGCGGTTCCTTGTCTATTTTTAACTAGCCTAACTTTAAAATTTACTTATTTGCTTTCCGATTGTTATCTAAGCTCTCACCACCTTTAAGGTCTACCATGAAAATGCCCTGTTTAATTAATATGCCAATTACCTTTTCTTATGCACCAGAAGGGAGCCTCGTATGACCGGGCTTTACTTTCTGTTTGTCGTAGGGCTGTGGGCTTGGCTTAGTCTCAAGCTTGCCGTAAAAATAACACGTAAGCTGTCCCGTTCGGAGGACGGCGGTTTTTTGATTTTGTTTTTTTTCTTAATTCTGATGGCGGTTCCCGTTTCGGACGAAATTGTAGGCGGATTTCAGTTCCGGTCGCTATGTAATCAAAACGCGGTGTTTCATTTTGGGGTGTCTGACCTAGAAGGACGGACTACGAAATTAACAATTTCTCCTTCACACAACATTGTGCCTCGAACGGCAGTTCCCATTTCGTACTCTGGATATGAGTACCGGGACACCACTACTGACGAGCTTGTAGTTAAATATCGCGACTACTCAGCGTCGGGGGGGGGTCTTAATTAGACTTCTGGGTATATCAGAGTCCAATTCTCCCCTTACGTTATCAAGTGGTTGTTCTCCAGAATCCGAGAGGCATGAGGACGTGCACCTTACCTTTAAATTTAACGTTGTAAATTAATTATAGGACTTATTATGCCCCTTATTAAATCAACTGTGGTTACGCTCGCACGCTGGAGCAAATCCTCCCGAAATCGGGCATCACATTTTTGTGTCGAAGTAACTGAAAGGACTACTGTATGAAAAAAATTAGCCTAGGATGCTTGGCCGTTGGGGTTCTGCTAGGAGTAGTGGCAGCATGGGCTGTTGAAAAATATGAGCTGAACTATGACCATTTAATGCGGGGACGGCATTGGGTGCGGTGGACAGAACAGGTCCCGCTCCCTTCTGGAGATACTCTAGTAGTGGACCGGGCAATTTTTGTCATGCCTGGGGCGGGTGCGGCTGCAAAGTACGCCATGCGATTTCGAGACCCATATACCGAAAATCATAGCATTGTTGAATGGGCGACGCCCGCCGGCACGCTTATTCCAGTTGGGCTCTATAGAGGACAGAGTGGGCATTGGAGGGTAATTTTAGATGAATGGCTTCCTTCCGTGCCCAATCCTACTTGTTCCGCATATATTATTTTTCAATTTAAGGAAAACGGAGTCTGGGAGCAAGACCAAAAAGGACCTTCCGCGGAAGATGTACATGCCTTTGTTAAGGGGCTCAATTTGAAAATTGTGAACGACAATACGGGAAAATTACACGTTGTCAAAAATGAAAAAACCGCCGACGACCAATACGGGCATAGGCTAAATGCAGAACGCAAGTCCGCTTCGGATGCTTGCAGAAAATAACGCTTGAAGCTTTTGGTCGAGGGTCCCCTCAAATCAATACTATTTACGTTTTTAGGCTTAGTAACGAATGAACTTATTATCAACCGTTGTGCCAGTTTTTCCCGTGTGCCAAGCGACACACTTTTGTGGCGAAATAACAGAAAGGAATACCGCATGAAAGAATTTAACCGGAGATGCCTAGTCGGTGGAATCATACTAGGAATGTTACTGATGTGGACTGTTGAGAAATACGAGCTTAATTATTACCATTTAGTTAAAGGGCAACATTGGGTTAGGTGGACTGAACAAGTTCCGTTATCTTCAGGTAAAACTCTATTAGTTGAGCGGTCAATTTTTGTAGTGCCTGGAAAAGGCGCTCTTGCCAAGCAGTCTTTACAATTTACGCATGGACCGTTTGACAAGGTCTTTGTATGGAACAGCCCTAATGGGGCACAGACACCTGTCGGGTTATACGAGTCCAAGGAGGGTGGCTGGCGAATGCTTATCGAGGAAAATGTAAATATGAGCCAAAATTCAACTTGCCATAATTATTCTGTTTTTCAGAATAATGGCTGGGAGTGGTGGGGTCGGGACCCAGCGGGGCTAACTACCGACGACATTGCAAGGGGAATAAACCTTAAAAAGGTGCATCCAGAAACAGGGGTTCTGCTACCTCTCCCTCGTACGAATGAGTTGGCGGTTAGGACTACGGCTCTCTCGGACAACTCATTTACGGCACTAACTAATGAATGTGGAAAATTATGACTGTCTCTCTTTTAGAATATGCGACATTTGCGCGGGCTGCTTATGTTTTTAATAAAAAACCAGGCAGCGAAGCGACGTTACCCTCTAGTGACTGGATGTCTGCAACGGACAAAAACGACTTCAACGCTTCATATGTTCGTAATAGTAGCTCCGGATTTGAAGCTAGGACTTTCGTGAACAATGAGGCACATGAGGTCGTTATTGCTTTTGCCGGAACAGATTTTGACAACGAAAAATGGGCTGATTTTATAAAAAATAATATTCCGCTAGCTCTCGGCTTTACCGGCGAACAGATATGGCAGGCAGCGGTTTACTATCAAACGATGAAATTAAAGCCAGAGCTTCAAGGTTACACTTTTAGTTTTACCGGCCATTCCCTCGGTGCTGGGCTTGCTGACCTAATGGCGGTGTATTTTAATAAATCGTCAAATTCGTTTGATGAAGCTTTTTTTCAAGCTAGTATCAACACGTCTACGTATCTTAACATTCGTGACAAGTTACTTAGCAACTTTGGCCCAGTACTAGACACGGATTTTGCGGCCCTTTTTATTGCAGGAAACGGAGACACATTTGACCGATTGGACTCCTCTCTGGTGACCAGTCGATATGCCAACATCACGTCGACCTACTCTGAAGGAGAAGCGCTGCATTTGCTATCTAGTACTAATCTTTTGCATATAGTTCTACCGCAAAATGACACGTCACGCCCATTAATAGCGGGCAAGACGAATCCAATCGAGCTACACTCCATGGCGCTGCTTAACGCCATTATTTCGTCGGACTCCTTTGCGGACCTAGTACAAGTTAATTCGCATATTGTGGAAGCGTTAGCGTCCAAAGAATTTGGGTTTTTGCGTAACGAAGACACTCCATCTGAACCCAATCTATTGGGCTTTTTGCAAGCGACAAAACAACTAGACAAGTTCGTTTCCGATATTGACCGAGCCGTTGCCACGCAGCCCGTGGACGCTTTGTGGGCTCGGGAGGTGCTCACTTTTGCGGTGACTAGCGCCTATGACCAATGGGCTCAAGCAAGAATAAATATTCTGGGATGGGAGTCGTCTGCTCCTCCCGACTACGCGTCGTTATTGACATTGGATACCATGAGCGAGGGCTGGAGTAAAACGCTACTTCAACTCGCGCCCTCCGATGCAGCGACCTTAGCAACATTTATTACACATGAAACGATAGGTCCCGCCTTACGGCTGGTATTGGACCCCAGCTCTGTCGCTTCCTCTGAGACGGGGGTTCCTCCGAACTTTTGGGTAGATGAGGCATTAGCCGCAATGAGTGCCGCCCAAAATACTTCAACGCTGCCCGCATACGGCAATGTAGCGGCGGAACATTTTGAGGATTATGTTAGAGGCCACTCAACAGTGTATGTGGCTAACGGCCTTTTCAGTCTCGAAGTCAAATTTGCGCCCACTAATGACGAGGGGGCCATTCTCGAAGGAAGTTTACTTTCAGGCACGGACGACCGATTATATGGGTCGTCCGTTGGAAATATATTGCAGGGGCATGCGGGCAACGACGTCCTAGCAGGGTTCGGAGGAAACGACACGTTAGACGGAGGCACGGGAGTGGACGTGCTGTACGGGGGCACGGGCAATGACACCTACATCGTCGACAATCTAGGAGACCAAGTTATAGAAAGTCTCAACGAAGGTATCGACAACGTTCAAACATCGGTAAGCTTCACCCTTTCTGCCAATGTCGAAAACGCCCAACTTACGGCAGGGAGCCTCAACTCCACTAACACGCTTATTGGCAATGCCCTAGATAACATTCTCAGCACCGTCGCCGATACAAATGTCACGCTACGAGGAGGGGCGGGCGCGGACAAGCTCTATGGAGGCATTTATGACGACACGCTCGATGGCGGTTCCGATACGAACGCTGACTCTCTATTGGGTGGCTTTGGTTTTGACACGTACCTAGTGTCAAGCAACGACAGTATCTTGGACTCGGATAATAAGGGTAGTATTGAATTTGACGGAACCAAGCTCACAGGTGGTGTCTGGACGGGTAATACACCCGAAGGAGTGCATACCTTTAGTTCGCCTGGCAATTTAATTCAATACACCTACGCGCCGAGCACACACATTCTTACCGCAACGAATGCGCAGGGCGCTATCACCATTCGAAATTTCTATCCCATCAAACAAGAGATGGCGAATCTGCCCTCGTTGCAATCGTTGGGTATTTCATTGCAATACACCACACAAGCGGATTTACCTCCCGATGCTGGAGTTATTCCAGGCATGCAAACGGTGGTCAGCGGTATGAATGCGGCTCAAGCGGCGCGCGTTGCCCGAAAAGACCCCTTAATTCTGGATTTGAACAAAAATGGCGTCGCTGAAACTCGAGGTATCTCGCAGGGTGTGCAATTTGACCTGGACGCCAATGGATTTGCCGAGCGCACGGCGTGGGTAGGCACTAACGATGGAATGCTGGTGCGCGACATCAACAACAATGGCAGTATCGACAGCGGACGGGAGCTATTCGGCGACCAGACTTTACTTCGGGCAGGAGGGTTGGCCAGCAACGGGTTCACCGCGCTTGCGGATTTGGACAGTAATCATGATGGTAAGGTGGACGCCTCTGACACTGCCTGGGCAGACTTGAAAGTATGGAAAGACAGCAACGCAAATGGCTTCAGTGATGCAGGAGAGCTATTCTCGACGGGTGACTTGCATATTAAGGCGCTCAACACGACAGCGACAACGACCAATACCCCAGATGCAAACGGAAATACGCTGACACATCGAGGTACGTTCGTATATGAGGATGGCTCTCAAGGCATGGCGGGCAGCTTCTTATTTGGCCGAAATGTGGTGCAATCCGTGGCCGCCGAAGTGCTGCCCGTTTCTAGCACTATTGCTGCCCTGCCTGATTTACGAGGTTTCGGAGATACTTATGATTTACGGCAGGCCATGGTGCGTGATGCTTCGCTAACTAGCATGGTCAGTGCCTTGACAGCGGCTACCGATTATTTGACGTTGCCCGCGCAGTTCGAGGCTATGGTGATGAAATGGACGGGGGCTGACTTGGTTACTGCGGGCTCTCGCGGCACTGCGGTCGACGCGAAGCATCTGGCTGTAATGGAAAAATTTGCCGGTGCCGCCTTCGTTGGATTCGCGGGGGCTACTCCGAATGTTACCGCAGGTTTAGTCATAGAGACTGCCTACCAGAAACTGCTAGGCGAACTTTTTCAGTCGTATTTACCACAAGCACAACTGAAAGACGTCTGGACGGCAGTGTCGTTCACTTGGAATGAGCATAGTCAGCAATATGCTCCAGACTTTACGGCAGCAACCGCGGTACTCCACGCTAAGCTAGGCGCTGAAGCCTCTCCGTCTGTCTCTTTGCTTTGGAATTTTGTTACCGAAATCAAATCGTTGGGTTTTTTGGCGGAACCTAGTTTTACTGCGCTCGTGGCTTCGTTTTCGGGCTCTTCTGCTGGTTACGACAAAGTCATTGATGCTGCCTCCGTAGGCGTGCCTCTAACGCTAGGAACGGAAGGGAATGATACCGTGACCTTAGCTTCCCGAGGCATAGCGTATTCGTTTGCAGGGAACGATGTTATTAACGGAAGCGACGGCAACGACGTGCTCGAAGGGGGTGATGGCACGGACGTATTGGACGGAGGGAAGGGCGCAGATATCCTGCGCGGTGGCGCCGGCAACGACACGCTCGGTGGGGTGGAGGGGGGCTACGATTCGGGTT
>JAUSLJ010000026.1 GCA_030646715.1 Agitococcus sp. | reverse complement strand
CAGATTAAGGCGCGCATTCCTCGTCCTTCAGGGCGAGGTCAAGCGTCCTTTTGTTAACGAAAGACAAGACAACGCTAACACCCCCCGCTATACTCGGTTCAATGTCCTCCTACTCGACCGGCGTACGCTTCGCCCTTTATCCCTCACTTGCCCAGGCCTCTGTGCTGCGGCAATGGATAGGCTGCCAGCGGGTCATTTATAACGCCAAAGTCGCCGAAGACCAGTACTTCAGCACCTTCCGACGGCAGGCACTTTCACTTACCGGGGAACCCACACCGCTTGACCAGCAGTACGCCCAGTTTAAGACCGAGCTCACGCCCTGGCTTTCTGAAGTGCCGTCTCAGATTCTACGCAATGGCGCTGTGCGCTGGCGTAACGCCAAGCAGCGCCAGCTGCAGGGGCTGGCAGGAGCACCGGTCAAGCGGCGCGCGCACGGCCGTCAAGCGGTGCTTATCACGAATGAATTGTTTCAATTTGTGGCGGACGAACAAGACGGCCACGTTCTACTGTTAGGCACGCCCAAATTCCCGGTAGGCGCCTTGCGGTTCACAGCACACCGGCCCTATCAGTTACCCAAGCAGGTAGTCATCTCCGTCGAAGCGGGTCGCTGGTATGTGAGCTTCTCGTTCGAAGTGGCGTCGGCGGGGGTTGATGTGCTGCGTAGCCCCGAGGAACTGGCCTACGAATTCAACAACTGGAGTGACGCCGAGCTATTGACCGTAACAGCCGGCTACGACCGTGGGGTGGTGAACCGGCTCGCAGACTCTGCTGGGCTGTTTTATCCGGTCGACCCGAAGGTGACGCTACGCGTCCAGCGCAAGGAAGTGCAGACCCGCCGCTACCAACGCAAGTTAGCGCGCCAGGTCAAGGGTTCTACCAACCGCAACAAGACCAAAGTAAAACTGGCCCGGCTGCAGAATTACCGCGCCCGCTGTGCCCAGGACTGGGCACACAAGACGTCCTATGCGTTAGTCACTTCCGGCACCAAGGTGCACGTGCTCGAGGCGCTGCAGGTGGCCAACATGACGAAAAGGTCCAAACCAAAGACAGAGAACGGTAAGTGGGTGCGTAACGGCGCCGCGGCCAAATCCGGGCTGAACAAGGCTATCCTCGGCAGTGCCTGGGGACGGCTGGCGCTGTATCTGAACTACAAGGCAACAAGGCGTAACCAGCTGGTGCTGGTCGTGCCGCCGCATTACTCTTCTCAAGAATGTTCCGAGTGCCACTACACTCACGCAGACAACAGGGCCACACAGGCCCTGTTCGTTTGCCAACGCTGCGGGTTCACCACCCATGCCGACACCAATGCTTCGCGCGTCTTACGCGCGCGGGGGATAGCGCAACTGCGCGCCGGTGTCGTCGTCGTGAAACCCAGGAAGCGCATCGCAATAAGGCGAACAAGTCAGCCAGGGGCGGGATGCTCCGGTATGTCTGTGGAGCGGCAGGATAAGTCGGGCCTGGAGCACCATGCTCCGGGAACGCACGCTGCGTCGAAACAGAAAATTGAAAACTGCGAAGTTAGAAGCACCGTCCTTTAGGGCGGTGAGAATTCACCAAGAGGGGTGTATTGTCTGCATCATAGGCCCGCATGAGAGCTGTTTTTCCCTCGTTGTCGGTTGCGTGCAGTAAGGCAGGGTTTTTTGCTGCCAGTGCTTGCGCCTTGTCAAAATCCGCGTTGGCGATAGCACGAAAGAACGATTTACGTTTGGTGGCGTCCTTCTTTTTTTTCGGAGGCAGTCCGTTCATTTCGCTTATAGCTTGTTTAAAAAAGGTAAGTAGGTTGATATCGCCGCCCATCATCGCTAGCATGAAATCAAGTTCTTCCTCCTCGTCTGCGTCGACGTCTGGGTTCATTTCTTTCAATATCGGCTGGATAATGTCGCGATGTAAGTGAACCGCCGCGATTAATCGCTGGAATGGGTTCTTAAACGGCCAACCTATTAATAAGGCGGGGGGTAGGCGCATTTGGTATGTGTCAACGAAGCCGTCCTCTGTTTCCGCTCTGTACACTACTGCACCATCGGACTCCATGATGAGAAGGAAATACGGTAAGACGAAAGCATAGTCTTGGGTGTGCCCCACACGAGGAGGAGAAAACGTATTTCCTTCTCTTTCATAAATAAATTTTGTGCCAATGCGTAAGAGCGCTGCATCGCCGCCTCCTTCGGCATACTCGGCAGAAAGATAGGACTCGGTCTGAATAAACACTTTTAATTTTTCCTTGTCGAATACGAGCGGGTAGGAAATATTAGGGACTGCCAAATTCCCGGCAAATTGAGCAAAGCCCCCCGTTTCGTACTCCCGTTCATGAACCTGTCTCCACGGGTTGAGTTTTGTTTCTGTATTTTCTTGTGTGAGTCCACAGGCCTCCAAAATAAAGCTATCAGCGACACAATCCAACTCGGAATAATAGAATACCGCTGTTGGCACCCGTGCACGAAGCAAGGGTAGTAAGTCCTCCTCGGTAAGCCACGTTTTGTAGTGACTGGCAAACCCAGGTGCGAAGAGGACACACAGGTCCGGAAGGCTATTCGAGAATGTGTTCCAGTCTGCTAATGTGCCATTCGTTATCTGTGCAGGCGCTTTGGGCTTAACCAGATGTTCTGCATTAATGGCCCATTGTTTTTTCTGTTCTTTTTTTGACAGACCCTTGCCAGATGACGGACGGCGGTCTGCATCGACGTACAGCTCGTCGCCCACTAGCGCTGCACTAACAGCTAAGTTTGGTTGTCCCACCAGCCAGGGGATAAATTGAAGCCATCTCCCTTGGTCTGCGCATTCAATAATAGAGACCCCTGGAAGGAGCAGATGGAGCTGCGTTCTTTCAAGCAGTTCTGGCTTGAAGGTGCAAATCCACCAGGCAATACTGGCCGCAGGGGTGAGGCAATACTTCAGTTCGCTAGCCGACAGCGCCTGCAATGAAGGGTTTTCTGTCCTGAACGCTTTCAACATAAGAGACCAGGTGGAGTGGGCAAGAACAGGGGGGGATGGAGGGAGCATGAGGGCACCTATGGTGGTTAGCGTGCGGTCAAGCATATCAGCGTAATTTTTGGCTGACTATTAACTATACTTAATAATGCGAACTTTATTTTCGGATTTGGCGTAAAAAGTAGCTTCTATAGCAACAAAAAACCTGGTTCTCCGAAAAGAAACAGGTTTTTAAAATAAATAATAGCAATTTAAGCGAGGGTGCCCAGTTCTGGCCTTGTCTTCAAAAAACTCTTTGCGTCCATCCAATTGCTAAATGAAAACTTTGGGGCCGGTTCTGCAAACGACATGTAGTTCAAAAAAATCCGTAGTATTCTAGTCCGTCCAAAGTACGAGATGGATAAACCGCCTTTTCCGCCTAGGACCAGATGGGGCACGCCATGTTGGCTGATACGCAGGTCGCCTCCAATGTTGCCTTGGATTTGACTCAAGACTCGCATCGCCTTATTTTTTTCGAAAGCCGGTGAGGAAATCATGGCGTATTTTGAGCGACAGGACCTCTCAGGTAGGCTGAGGTGAACGCGTTAATAATCTGCCGGGTTTCGGGAGACATTGGCCTTGGACGGATATTTTGTAACTGTGGTTGAGGGTTATTTAGCCGCCCGGTGGGTGATAAGCGTGTTGTCATAAGGATTGCTCCGTTGGTTGTCCTAGGCAGTATAGCAAAGTGCCCTCACGAACGTTTGTCGCGGGAGGGGCATGCCTGCCGTGGAGAATTTTTTCTTTGCCTTAACCGGACTGGCCGAGGGTTATCTTTTGATACGTTCCGGCTCTTTCCATCAATGCCTGCTCTGTCTCGAGCTCTGTCCCTTGAACGGGGCTCGGGTAGTCTTGACCAAACGAGTCCTTTAAGAATAGTTTAAGTCTGCTATTTGCCATCAAAGCATTCGCAAAGAATGTGCCGCTCTTATACGCTGAGGTGATGCTATCGCCCTGCCACAGAATGGCGATATTAAAGGCTCTTGCCTGACTGAAAAAAGGGGTCCAGACAGGGTCCAGCCACGTGGACAATCGAGGAAGCACAAGTAGGAAGGGCACCGTGGGCGGTAGTCCTTGCTGCTGTTGCCGCGTTTCCCTCATGTTGTTTGCCAGGTCGGTCAGGACAGCATTAGCCCTTCTTTTTTGCATACCGAAGGGTGACGGGAGCAACGAAACGTACCCCACCTGGTTGTTGGCGAAAATAGAGGTAATCGGAAATTCGGGGCTTGCTTGTTGTTCGAGATGGAGCGAGAAAAAGTCGTCGTGCCGGTTGGCGACCGCCAGGGCGTCTTGCAAGACAAGTGGTAGCCGGGCCGATGCCGTAGGGTCAAATACTAATAGGCCTCCCCCTCGAGCCACTTGTTGGGTCATGACCGACTCTAAAAGGCTGTCACTGCTAGGGGACGTAGGGCCTAGCAGAAGCATATGTTGGCGCAGCTCACTATCGGACACACTAACCCTGTCCCCCGACCCACTTAAGTGCCCCAGAACTAAGCCGGAGATGCGTCGACTGAACCGGGCTTTTACCCGTTTAGTCCATAGGTTGAGGAGGGCACTACGGAGGGTGGTGCGGGGGGCTTGATTTGTGTTCATGGGTGGCGCCTGGCAATGTCATTAGGGCATAGCGAGGCTCGCTACACCAGTTCAAGCGTATACGTTCTCTATTTATATTTTTTTTGGGACTCACGTGCGTACGCTATACAGAATAGGCACATGCTCTACACAATGAAAAGGATTAACTATGTTCAACACACTCGAAACGTATGCCCAGACGGGCAAAGCCGCGGCGGAAGCGATGAATAAAAAGGATGCCGGGCTGTATGACCATCACAAACGTTGGTTTTCAAAAGCGCTGGCATTGGAAAACGAAGAAGACAAAAAAGCAGTGCGCGCGGCGTATGACGCTGGCTACACGCAGCACAGGCATGTTCCACGTCCTTTGCCATTTGCCTAACTTAACCTTGAGGATGCCCTATGGCGCTATTCATAACGGAAAAACAATACGAAATTCGGGAGCCTATCGATTCTCGGGTAATTACACAACTTCGGGGGTCACCTGCTGTTGATAAATTTAAGGCGTTTTCACTTAAGTACCGACACCCTAAATTGAAGAATAAATTTTCGATACCTAGCTTTTGTGTCACTTTTTCCAAAGAGGGTGCGCGATGCTCTGAGATTGCCAGTTCCCTTGATGCCTTAGATACCGAACTAACAAAGTTGTACTTTTAGCCAATGTCTACTTAATTCTAAAACTCCTCTTCAGCGAATGCTAAAGAGGAGTTTTTCTTTTTAGGGCACCCCCAGGAATGTACACTGCGCCGGCTGACGCCATTATTGCGCAATTGACCTCGCCGGAGTTCCTTGATTTAAGGGTGTCGTGCCCCTAAAACCTAAAGGACGTAGGCCCTAACGAATTTAAAGAAGCCTAGGTCTTAAATGAGCGTCCCTATTTTAGATAAACTTGCTATACTACAACAATGTCTAAGCTCATCCGCTCCGAATCCCACGAACTTGCCTCAACACCGGCGTTACGGCTTGACGTTGCACGGACGATTACAGCGTACCGGCAGGCAGTACGGGCTTTATCGACGGTGATTCTGACCCATTGGCCGGAACTGGCCAAGGCGCCCAGCAAGTGCTTTGCGGTGGAGTCGTTGTTTCACCCCACCGCCAAGCGCCCAGTGACCAAATATGCCGTTATTAGCCGCAAGCTGGGCAAGATGCCTAGTTATTTACGCCGTGCCGCAATTGAAGCGGCCTATGGCGCGGTGAGCTCCTTTCTGTCCAACTACAGCAACTGGCTTGACGATACGGAACGGGCGCGCGGCGCGCGTCCTCCTCGCTTAGGCATTTCGCATGTGAATCCACCCCTG
>JAUSLJ010000001.1 GCA_030646715.1 Agitococcus sp. | reverse complement strand
TGCCAACGAATGGGTCACATTGACTATAGGTTCTTCATCCAATGCCATAAACGTGACTTCAACACGATGATTGCGCATTTGCTCAGGCACAGGAATCATCTCTTGAGGATGGTCGTAGATTTGGCGTAATGCGTACATAATTGTCACTCAGCATTAAAGTTGCACTGGTTTGACTATAACAAAAAAGACGCTGCTATTAAGCGTCTTTTTTTGTTTAGTAGAGTGGGACAGAGGAAAACCACCGCCAACAACTCTCTCTATACTTACTTCACAACGCGGGTGAAGCTTTTATTTACTTGGCTTGACAAGATTAAAACATCCGATAAGATAGTAATTACTCACTTACTTTATGGCGTATTTTGTGACCAAAATTCCAACCAAACATTTACCTGCTGATGAACGGCGAGCAATCACCGTTGATGCCGTTGTAGCACTAGCCGCACAACAAAATCCACATGACATTACCACCTCCGCGATTGCCAAATATATGGGTGTTTCACAAGGCGCATTGTTTAAACACTTTCCAAGCAAGGATGACATTTTAAAAGCTGTCATGGAGTGGGTTGCTGAACGATTGTTATCGCGCATTGATGCCGCAGCACTTCATGCACCTACTCCCATTGCCGCGATTGAAGCGATCTTTCTCGCTAATATTGAATTTATCGTCGAGCATCCGGGTGCGCCACGCATGATGTTAGGCGAATTACAGCGTAACGGCCAAACTGCCCCTAAGCAGTTGGTACACACGATTATTACGCGCTACCGCAAACGTCTTTATCGCCTACTAGAGGACGCTAAAAACAAAGGTGAAGTCGATCAGCAACTTGATATTGAAACAGCGATTACGATGTTTATTGGCACGATTCAAGGCTTAGTGGTTCAATCATTAATCACCGATGATATACAGCGCATTCGTCATGAAGCACCTCGAGTATTAGCGATTTATTTGCGCGGTATTGGGAGTAAAAAATGATGCTATCCGCAAGCAAACGCCGAATGATGAGCATTATTTTTGTCATTTCGGTATTAGTCGCACTTTTAATATATGTCGCCTTACGCACAGGCCCTCTTGCGCCCGTTATCGTGACCGAAACAACAGTGCAATCTCGTTCTATTACACCTGCGGTATTTGGTATTGGAACGATAGAAGCCCGTTATACCTATAAAGTAGGGGCAATGACGACCAGTAAACTCAAACGCTTAGATGTCAATGTCGGTGATGCCGTCCATGAAAAACAAGTCATTGGCTTGATGGATAGCGTTGATATTGATGAGCGCATTCACGCCCAACAAGCCAATCGCCAACGCACAGAAGCCATCATGCGTGAGTCAACGGCGAGGCAACGTTATGCACAAAACCAAGCGCGTCACTACGAAGCATTGTTTCTCACGCATGCGGTAAGTGAGGATGCTCTTCGAGCCAAAAATTTAGAACTTGAAGTTGCCAATGCAACAGCCGCCGCTACCAAAGCAGATTTTGCACGTATCAACGCGGATATTGCGGCGTTAAACTTACTAAAAGCAAACTTTCAATTAATGGCTAGTGCCGATGGCATTGTGACGGCTCGTACCGCCGAAGTAGGGACAACGCTCTTAGCTGGCCAACCCATCATTGAGTTTATTGACCCGCAAACCTTATGGATCAATGTCCGCTTTGACCAAGTTAACATCTCAGGTCTGCGCGCCAAACTACCCGCGCATATTGTCCTACGCTCCCACAAAAACCAGATTTTAACAGGCCAAATTTTACGGATTGAACCCAAAGCCGACACCATCACCGAAGAAGCGATGGCAAAAGTTATTTTTGACTCCCCTCCTTCTCCCCTGCCTTTAATCGGCGAGTTGGCCGAAGTGACCATCCATTTACCACCACTTCCTGCGGCACTTGTTGTACCTAATGCCGCCATACAACACCAAGGCGAACAAGTGGGAGTTTGGAAAATCATGGCAAACAAACCCCATTTTGTTCCTGTGACATTGGGCGAAGCGACGCTCGATGGCGACGTACAAATCATGAAAGGCTTAACGCTTGGCGACCACATTGTGGTTTATAGCGAAAAAGCCCTACTCCCTCGTCATGATCTGCGTATCGTTAAAAGTATTCCAGAGGCCTTAAAATGATCAGTTTGGCTGGGCGTGATATTTTTCACGCATGGGGAAAATTTGTTTTTACGGGCTTAGGACTGGGTTTGTTAATCGGTGTCACGCTGATTATGGCAGGGGTCTATCGCGGCATGGTCGATGATGGCAAAGCACTGCTCGATAATAGTGGTGCCGACTTGTGGGTGGTACAAAAAGATACGCTTGGGCCCTATGCGGAATCCTCTAGCCTCTATGGTGATTTATATCGTACCGTGTTAGCCGTTTCGGGGGTTGCAGAAGCCAGCAATGTCACTTACTTGACCATGCAAGTACATAAAAAAAATCGAGATATTCGTTCAATGGTTGTTGGCATTATGCCTCATGCTCGCTCTGGCGCAGTCGGCTGGCCGCCTTACTTAATCGCGGGACGACATCTCACGCGTGGCCATTATGAAGCCGTAGCCGACATTGCGACGCACTTAAAACTCGGTGACAACATCAAAATTCGCCGTAATCACTATACGGTCGTCGGTTTAACCCGTCGAATGGTGTCTTCTAGTGGTGACCCAATGGTATTTATTCCGCTTAAAGATGCTCAAGAAGCACAGTTTTTAAAAGACAATCAGGCCATTTGGCAAAGTCGCCATCGCACCGAATCTAACACGCCATTTAGTCCTAATACCGTCTCTGAACCCGACAAACTCACGGATAGTCAATTTAGCAATCATTTGGTTAATGCCATTCTTGTCCGCATTAAACCTCATACCTCCGCCGATGAGGTGGCAGAGTCTATTCGTCGCTGGAAACATCTCACTGTTTATACCCGCGTACAAATGGAAAATATTCTGATAGGCAAGTTGATTGCCACGTCAGCAAAACAAATTAGTATGTTTTTGATTATCTTAGCGGTGGTCAGTGCCGCCATTGTGGCCTTTATTATTTACACCTTAACCATGGATAAAATCCGTGAAATTGCCGTCCTCAAACTGATTGGCACACGCAACCGAACCATTGCGGCAATGATTTTACAACAAGCACTGGCCTTAGGCGTTATTGGCTTTGCGGTAGGCAAAATTACCGCGACGTTTGCTGCGCCACTATTTCCTAAATACGTGCTGTTAATCCCCACAGATTCTCTGATTGGCTTCTTTGCTGTGTTAATAATTTGCGCCTTAGCCAGTGTCATTGCGATTCGCATTGCCCTACAAGTTGACCCTGCCGAAGCGATTGGAGGCTAAACGGATGAACAACGGTATTTGTATTGAAGGTCTCAAAAAACGCTACGGCAGTGGCGACTCTGCCTTTGATGCCTTAAAAGATGTCAATATGCAGGTAAAAGCGGGCGAAGTGGTGGGGTTAATTGGCCCTTCTGGCTCAGGAAAAAGTACGCTACTCAAATGTTTAGGCGCGGTGATTACGCCAATAGCAGGACGAATGACTTTAGGGGATGAAGTTATTTATGAAAACGACTGGAAAGTCAGCGACTTACCCGCGCTAAGACGCGATAAAATAGGCTTTATTTTTCAACAGCCATATTTAATTCCATTTTTAAATGTCATTGATAACGTCGCATTGTTACCCATGTTGGCAGGCTATTCTAATGAAGAATCACGCGCCAAAGCCTTGGCCTTATTGACGGCATTAGAGGTACAACATCGTGCTTATGCGATGCCTTCACTACTATCAGGTGGCGAACAACAACGCGTTGCTATTGCCCGAGGATTAGTCAATCGCCCGCCTGTGATTCTTGCCGACGAACCCACTGCCGCACTCGATAGTAAACGCGCAATGGCGGTGATACGCATACTAAATGAAATGGCCACTCAGTTTGAAACCGCCATTATTGTTGTGACGCATGATGAAAAAATTATTCCGACATTTAAACGAATTTACCATATCCGTGATGGTGTAACCCATGAAGAACAAGGTGAAGGCCGTAAAGTCGATGATTAAAACAAGAGACTATTTTATGTTTATGCAGATGCTATCAAAACTAGCGACCGTCTTGCTATTAACAATATCGACCATAGCAACCACTTTGGCGGATGAGACAACACCAAACAACGCAATGGTTTTACGCAAAATAATGCAAGAACTTGATAATAATATGCAATTAACCAACCATGCAATGACTCGCGAAGATTGGGACGTTGTTGCCAAAACAGCATTACTCATCGCCGAGCATCCAGAACCGCCTTTTAGTGAAAAACTACGCATTATGATGTTTTTTGGCCGAGATATTAGTCGATTAAAACAATTGGACGGTCAAACACACCAAGCGGCCAAAAATCTAGCCACTGAGGCTAAAACGGGGAATCGTCAAAATATCATAAGCTCTTTTAATACGCTCGAACAAAGCTGTACGAACTGCCACCAACAGTTTAAAAATGCTTTTGTTAAGCACTTTTATAAGCCATAGTGGGTTAAATACAATAAAAAAAATACTAGAATAGTTAACTTTGTTTGTTCGGATGTACCACGCTGAGCAAACTACAAAACGAAGGAATCTACGAATGACAAACATTCACCCCAATAACCCCCACCACAATTAACGCAGTAAAAAACAATTTACTCACCGAATACACTTCATTCAAAAAACAAAACGCTATCAGATTAGAAATGGTTAACACCGAACCTGTAATCACTGACGAGGCAAAACCCAAGTCATATACCTTCAATACTTTTGACCACGTAACAAAAGCAACCGTATAAGACACCAACGCCATCGCCATAAAAATAGCCTTATTTTCAAAGGCATAAACACGCGCTAAATAAGTACCAAAGACATTAAAAAAAATCGTTAAGGCGATATAAATACCGCCTGCGGTCATCGTTAAACCCATAACAGTCATTTTAGTTGGTCATCTTTAATTGCCACTAACTGTGCGCTGGTGTTGTGTTGCAGCGTGCCGCGCTGATCTTTGCGTTTAAACATCTTCGATAAATCATCAAACACGGTGTACAACACAGGCACAACAATCAGCGTTAACAAGGTGGACGTTAACACGCCACCAATCAACGCATGAGCCATCGGCGAGCGTTGTTCTGCGCCCTCGCCTAAGCCCATTGCTAACGGCACCATCCCCATAATCATCGCCGCAGTAGTCATTAAAATAGGACGTAAACGAGTACGACCAGCACACATAATGGCTTGTTCTCGGTTCATGCCATCGGCAACGGCTTTTTGAATAAAATCGACCAACAGAATGGCGTTTTTCGTCACCAAACCCATCAACATAACAATGCCAATAATGGAGAAAATATTAAGCGTGCTATTAAAGATATATAAAGATAAAAAGACACCCACTAACGATAAAGGTAACGACGACATAATCGTTAACGGATGCAAAAAGCTATTAAACTGCGCGCCTAAGACAAAATAAATAAACAACACCGCTAACAATAATGCTGTTTTGGCATAACCCAACGACTCTTCCATGTCTTTATTTTGGCCTTGGGTTTGAAAACGGTAACCTGCGGGTAAAGCCATACTCTCTGCAACCGCTTTCATATCGGCACCAACATCGCCTGCGGGTCTGCCCATAACATTGGCGGAAAATAACACTTCCCGATATAAGTTACGGCGATTAATTTGTGATGCTCCTTGCGCGTCATCAATACGAGCGACTTCGCCTAAAGCCACCATTTCAGGTTGGCCTGTCACTGAATTAATACGACTACTGGCGAGTGGCAAACCCCATATATCATCACTATCATGACGTTGCGATTCGGCTAATTGCACACGCACATCGTAATTTTCGCCTTGTGGATCTTGCCATGTCGTCACGGCATCGCCAGCTAATAAAGGACGTAAAGCAATGCCAATTTGACTGACCGACAAACCTGCATCGGCAGCCCGTTCTCTATCAACTTTAATGGCATACGCAGGGCGAGATGATTTTAACGAGCTTTCTAAATCGACGACACCTTCCACTTTACTGACTTTCTCTTGATATTCAGCCGCAATCGCTCTTAGTTGAACCAAATCTTGACCTTGGAGTGAAATTTGAATCGGTTTTAAACCGCCGCCAATAGACTCTTTAGCCGCAGCGACAGAGCTAATTTCAACACCATTCATATTGGTTAAACGTTCGCGCAAGACGTTAACCAATTCTTTTTGCGAAATACTGCGTTTGGCTTTTGGCACTAAACGTACACGAATACCGACGCGATTTTTACCTGCTTCCATACCACTATTAATGGTGGCATAAGTGGCGACGACGCCTTCATAACCACGAATCACGGCCTCCACTTGTTCAGTTTTTTGTTGGGTGTAAGCCAATGATGAACCTGTAGGCGTAGATAATTTAATACTAATTTCACTTAAATCAGGTTCTGGTACAAATTCTTTACCGACTTGAGTGGATAACAACAACGCCACTAACAATGAGGAGAAAGCAACAATTAAGGTTTCACGACGATGTCTTAACGCCCAACGAATCACCCGCGCATACACTTGGCCTAGACTTTCTACCCACGCATCAAAACGACTAAAAATACGTTCACAGAATTGACCAAACGCGGTTGTCGGTTGATTTTTTTTATCAAAACGCTGGAGAAATTTATTGAGACTTTCATCATCGGTTTGAGCTGGCCGATGGTTGTGTGGTTCTTTCCAAATGCTCGATAACATCGGGTCTAAGGTAAAGCTGACAAACATCGACAACAACACTGCACAGGCGACGGCAACACCAAACTGATAAAAGAAGCGACCAATAATCCCGCCCATAAAAGCGACGGGTAAAAAGACAACGACAATGGTTAAGGTCGTGGCTAATACCGCCAAGCCAATTTCGCGTGTACCGTCCATTGCCGCGTGATAAGAACTTTTACCCATTGCCGCATGACGAACAATGTTTTCACGAACGACAATAGCATCATCAATCAATAAACCAATACAGAGCGATAACGCCATTAAAGTCATGGTGTTAAGCGAAAGATTAAAAACATATAAACAAAAAATCGTGCCTAATAAGGCAATCGGCAAGGTCAAACTAGTGATGACGGTTGACCGCCAAGAACCTAAAAATAAAAACACCACAGTAATGGCTAAGATTGCGCCTTCAAACAATGTCGCTTGCACATCATGTAACGATGCTCGTACTGAACGCGCACTATCGGCGACTTCTAACATGCTTACGCCTGACGGTAAGCTGGTACGGACATCATCGGCAGCAGCTCGCACACCATCAACGACGGTAATGGTATTTGCTCCTGACATTTTGACAATATCAATACTGACGGCACGATGACCATTAACTAAGGCCAAAGAACTTGGCTCTTGTTCGCTGTCTTTAATGTCAGCAACTTGTGATAAATAGACAGGTGATTGGCCACGCATGGCGACAATCATATTTTGAAAATCTTCGGGCGAAGTCATGCGTCCTTCTAACTGCACGACACGCTCTTGTACCCCGCTCACCACCGTACCTGTAGGCATATCCGCGCTATCGGCACGTAAAGCATTTAACACTTCACCGACACCAACGCCTAAAGCTTGCATACGCTCAGGCTGTAGTTGTACCGCTATCTCTCGACGTAATCCGCCGACCACTTCGATTTTGCCGACACCTTCAACATTTTGCAGCTGACGAACGACTTTCTGCTCAACTAAGGTGGTTAAATCACGAGTGCTCATGGTAGCCGACTGAAATGCAATCGACATCACGGGTGACGATTCTGGACGATAACGCTCAACTAAAGGCTCTTTAATATCACCACGAAAACGCGTGCGTACCGAGGCAACTTTATCGCGCACGTCTTGCACTGCTGTACCGATAGATACGCCTAAAGCAAACTCAACGGCAATGCTTGAGCGACCTTCATAAGATTTAGAAATAATCCGACGCACACCCGGAATGGTGTTGATACTGTCTTCGAGTTTACGAGTAACATCACTTTCGACAGCTTCGGGTGATGCGCCTGCGTAATCGGTAGTAATCATGACATAAGGAAACTCAATATCGGGAAACTCCTCGACACTGAGCTCGCGCCACGAAAAAAGCCCTAATACCATCAAGGCTAACATCATCATGGAGGCAAAAACGGGATTTTTAATGGAGATACGGGTTAACCACATGATTAACGACCTCCTTTGATATGCACTACTCGCCCTTCATTGTTTGGCAATGGTGGCAGTAATAACACGCGTTCTCCTTGTTGTAAGCCTTTGACTAAGACCACGCCTTTGGCTTCATCACGACGACCTAAAATCACTTGTTGTGCGGCCAAACGATTATCACGGATGACATGAACTTGGCTTTTGCCTTTATTATCTTGCACTGCGGAGAATGGCACGGAAACGCCTGCTACCGCGTTATCATCCCGAATATCGCCTTTCGCAAATAATCCTGCACGCAATAAGCCTAAGTTATTGTTGACCAGTGCATAAACATCTACTCGACGACTACCGCCACGAGCAACCGGATTGATACGCGTGATACGACCAACAAAGGTTTTGTCGGCATATCCATCGGCAGTAAAATACACTAATTGACCAACACGGATGGCCGTCACTTCAGTTGCGGCTACTTGAGCCACTAATTCGACTTGTGATAAATCAACAATTTTTAATACGGGTGTATTCGGGGCAACACTTTGTCCTGTATCCACCAAACGCTCAGAAATCACTCCAGCAAAAGGCGCACGTACGACCATATCTGCTAGTTGTTGACGGGCTTGTGATAGAGATACTTCTGCCGACTTCACTTGGGCATTACGAATATCAACTTGCTTCTCGGCATTGGCTAATTCGGTAGCGGAAGCATATTCTTTTTGTTGTAGTGGTTTGATGCGTTCTAAGTTTTGTTGCGTTAAAGCCGCTTCCGCACGCGCCGTTAACAACGAGGCTTCAGCTTGTTGGAAACGCGCCGTTAAGTCACGGTCATCCTGCGTTAATAATACTTGGCCTGCACGCACGCTCTGCCCTTCGCGCACACCAATCGCTCTAATTTCGCCCGCAACACGAGCATTTAAAATTGTTTGTCGAACAGGAACAATCGTGCCTGTGACATGAATATCATTAGAAAAGCGCACGGATTGCACGGTGACAATATCCGCAGGGCTTAATTCTAAAAACTTTTCTTCTACGCCCATCTTGCTGCGTGATTCGTCTGGCCACCACCACACCGTCAAAATAATCGCCCACAGTAGTGCAGTAAAGGCAAAACCGCGCTTTTGCGCGGTGGATGTTGGGACGGAGGGTGCTGATGACTTCATATTAAAGCCTGCCACTTTCAAAATAAGGAATACGATGACTGTCTAATACTGGTTGGAACTCATCCTTAAAGGCAACCGTATATTGTGTTGCTTTGAGGGGGATAGTACGAAATTCGTCTAACACGGAACAACGAGGGTCTTCGTTGGATAATGTTAAGGTCATCGCACGACTGCCTCGCTCCATCACATGTTGCCACGCGCTATGTAATAAATCACGAAACGCATCACTATCTCTAGGATGGGTTAAAGGCGAATGTAAGGCGTAATAGTCAAAGGTTTTACCTTTAGCGGGTAAAATAAAACCGCCTCTGAAACTACTCCACGCATTATAAAACGGACGAAACATCGCCACCGAACGACTGTAATCAACCACCCGTGTTTGCTTAAACGACTTTTGATTCCATAAACCGACTAAACCACAGACATCGTTACCACTGTCGATTAAAACCAAAAAATCACCGATGCTTAAACCATTAAAATACGGCAAACCTGCTTCTACATCCCAAAAGTTATAGGCAGGTAAAAACTGATAATGCGCTGCCATATCACTAATAAAACGATTCATCGCGGGAATATCAGCAACAGTGGCTTTGCGTATTTTTTTTGTCGAAGAGGGACTGCTGCGTTTACAACCTGTAATTGTGTGCGTGACGATGCCGCCCATGGGTTTGAAAATGGGCAAACCTGCGCGGCCACCTTCTAAAGCGCCACGAGATTTTTCATTTTCTTCTAAAATCACTGACTGATACCATGTATCTTGAATACATTCTTTTACGGCACGATTGATATAAATCAGCACCCGACTGCCTTGATATTCAGGGGCAATACGCAAATCTGAACCATAACGAATGGTTTGCGCTGTACCATCAACAAAGACATCTCGCACACCCAAATTTAACATCGCCACCACCGCGTTATCACTACGACGCTCGACGACTAAAGTATGGGGCTGCTGATGTGACACTAAAGCCGACTGGAAATAATCAGGCGTGCGCTCAAAAGCGAATTGCACTCCGTTTGAAGGTTGTGGCGAGCCAATCAACGACAAAATAGCCGAGTTATCGGCGGAAGTAGCGGGACGAATGGCAAAAGGCGTACTCATGATGCACGCTCCAAGACGCTATCCGCGACTAAAGCAAAAGCCAATTCGGGCAATATTTGTTGTACTGCTTGACGTTGCACTCGACGTACAGGCTCAGGTTTGATATTGCCCTCAATCATGCCACCTGCAATCGCGACATCTTGGCAAATACGCCAACCATCTTGGGCAATCACCGCCATTGCTGGCTCTAGTTGGCGTAAATCACGCGCAAGTTCATAGTGAAAATGCCCACGTAACTCACGCTCGACCCATGCAGATGCTTCAGCACAAACTCGATAAGAGGCTTGTTCTTTGCCACTACTAAACAAAGCGATATAACGCGGACGACTTTGGTTTTCGCCATTCACCGCCATTAAAGTCACTGGCTCTAAACCAAAACGACTCGCAGCACTGGCTAATACTTGGCGCGCTGCTTCAGGTGACATTTTTTCGCCGACTAAATCGACACCAAAACGCCGACCCATAAACTTAAAGCATGGCACATCGCCCCAAAAACCATCAACAGCAATACGGTCATCTAATTGATAACGTAATAAACCATTACCACTGGTGATAATCGGACTAACAATATCGCCCTCTTTTAATTCCCATGGCGCGAGAATGCCGCCATTTTGCAGGTCCTCAAATTCATAAACATGACTGCGAAAGGCTAAAGGATACTGGCCATCAATCGGAATGGTCACTACGCCTTCAGTCGCCCACAAGCCTTTGCCTTCAAAAGCCGCTTGCGGGAAACAGGCTTTCAGTTGTTGCGCCCAAGGTGCGGCATCGGCAGTATCCCAAGCAGAAACCAAGGCCAGATTTGGCCATAACTCTGCGCCTAACACCGATGGATGTAAGCGTAATACCCGCGCTAATTCTTTCGCCCGTTTAGGTGCATGAGGTGCTTTTAAGTTTTTTAATGAAGATGCACGTTGCCGCCAATTACCCAGCATCAAGACATCAATAATTTGCTCTGCCCAAACAGGAATCGCTTCTAATAACTGCAAAGCAAAAGTTGGACTCCAAATCGACAACATACGCAAATCTTGATTCGCCACAAGAAAACACAAGGTTGCGAATAACGCATCATCGGCACTGGCGGCCAACGCCACATCCGCAGGAACGGCTTGTGATTGTGATGCTAACACCCGTTTTACCGTGCCTAACAACTCACTATCGTCGTTCAAATTGCCACTTAATTCAGCAAATTGACTTTGTGGCAACCATGACACCGACCAATAATGTGTACCCCCGTTCAATCCACGATGTTGACGGTACATACTCGCTAACCACGGCGCAATCGCAGCATCCAACTCATCAACAAAGGCTTTGGTATAGGGAATCAGTTTGAGTTTTTCTGATGAGCCACTGGTCGGTTGATAACGTACTAAAGGACTAGTCGTTAATAAAGACTCACCCCGACGTTGTGCGTTAATCGCCTCTTGCCATTGTCCGTAACGCGTCACAGGCTGATTGACCGTAAACTCTTCCCATGTCGGAACAGAGGTTTTTATACGGCCATTGGCCGCCGTCACTTGTTGCAGAATATTGGCCAGCTTTTGCCGCTGCACAAACTCCAAGTGTTTACTCTCTTTACGAAAAGTATTATCGGAACGACGACAAGCCAATTGTAACGCTTGATGGGTTAGGCGATTTAACATAACAACTCCTAACGCCATTAAGCGCGACGTTTGATAGGCGTAACAACATCATCTAAAGAATGCAGCGGACGTACTTCTGCAAGTACGGGCTTTGTTTTTTGTGCAGCAAGATGAATCGCCTCTTTGCGGCCTTTGCTAATGGGCTTAGTCGCAAAACGTATGGCATATTTCGCCAAATCATCCCAATCAAACACTCCAACGCACGGTAACTCTGTGCCACGACGCCATTCAGGATTACATTGTTCAAAAAAATCAATTTTGTGATTGTCACGACGCATTTTGTCGGTAATATCCGCAACATCACCTTTTAAACACTGATAATCACCACCGAAATCCAAGATCCGTTTTTCTGTATCGTAATATTCAGCAAACATTTGTTTACAGTAGCTATCTATCACATCCGCTAAATGATTATCTTTTTGTTCTGGATTAGGATAGTAGCTAAAGAAATTGTTGGCCAATAACAGATAAGTTTTAAAGCCCTTAGAAATCAACAACCAATGAATCGCCTGACGTGGATAGCGGATTTTTTCACTAATTAAAAACTTATAGAACGCTATCTGTAAGGCTCTTGAACCCCAGTACGCTTTTTCAATGACGGTATCACCACTAAACACCGCACGTGAAGCTTTGCCACGCACAACAATATCGCAAGTCATCACCGTCGAAAAACCAACCACTCGGTCTTCTTTTGGGCAATACAAGACAAATGCACCAGTTTTTTTGCTTAAATCGCGCAGAAAGATATCCCACGTTGTATTCTCGTAATATTGGCAATAAATGCCATACATCTGACGAATTTCATGGACATCAATCTTGGAAACTTTTTTATAAATGGCTTTTAACGCCTGTTTAGCGATGAGTGTTTTCATATTGTTGTTCTTTTTGTGTGTTTTGATGAATGTATTTTCGTCGCTTTTTTTATACCAGTCATCCACCTTATCGGCCATTATTTATGCTTTAACGGCCAATACCTTGATTTTTCATAGCCACACCTTATATACGCGCGTTACACTATTGTCCGATAAAAACAATATGCGAAGCCTGACAATGAACGTCAATGACCTGCCTTTTTTACCTGTGGTCTATCTCAATAAATTAGTTGAGGTGATGGCAGAAGAGCAAATATACAACGAAGATATGTTAAAAGATTGTGGTATAAGCGGCTCTGTATTGACAAAACCTGAAGCCTTTGTATCCGTCTTTCAAGCGCGCGCAATTATTAATCAATATTTGGATTTAACCCAGCAACCCTTTGCAGGGCTACGTTATGGCCAGCGTTTAGACCTAATGGCGCATGGTTTATTTGGCTATGTGTTTACCGCTCGTGTACCTTTCCGTGAATTAATGACCACCATTTTGCATTATTTGCAGGTACGCATTCCGTTGATGGTGTTCACGATCCGTCATGAAAGCAATTACATTGCCATCAGTGTTAGTTACCGCCACCACTTGCAAGAAACCGAAGCTTTTGTCACGCAAGTGTTTTTGAGCAGCATGTACACCTTGGTGGCGATGGTAACTAAACACTGCACGCTACATTTTGAAAGCCATGTTTTGTCCGATACACGCGGTATTGAACGCTTTATCAATGTGCCTGTTGAAACAGGACATCATTGTAACGAGATTCGCATTTATGCGGCCAAACACTCGGCACAAACACCATCACCCGACAAAGAAGACAAAGCAAAAAACTTTAACGACCATGATTTAGTGGTCAGAATTCGCACCTATTTATTAAGCCATACTAATTTACCGATCACCATTGAAGACGCAGCCATACATTTTCATACCAGCGTCAAAACACTTCAACAACGCTTAGAAGCATGCGGCACAAGCTTTAATGACATTCGCTTAAATTTACATCAACATACCACATCACCTGTTATGGAACAGGAAGATGATTTTGAAGACCACAGTTTAGCGGTCAGAATGCGTGCCTATTTACTGACACAAGTTGACCAGCCGATTAGTGCTGAAGATGCCGCGCAACAATTTCATATGAGCGTCAGAACACTGCGCCGCCGTCTAGCTGACTTAGGCATGAGCTTCAATGATATTCGTTTGCAAGTGCGTATGGATGCCGCCACTCGTTATCTCAAAGCCTCGAATTTAAGTATTGCCCGCATTTCAGGGGTCGTTGGTTACAGTGACCAAGCCAGCTTTACCCGCGCCTTTCAAAAATGGTGTGGCGAAACACCCGATGTCGTGCGTAAAAAACATCGACAAACGACTAAACACCACGAATAAAACAATAACCATAAAACATCTTGCTTGGGCGAGTGACGACATTCGGGTAAAATGCCCGCCACGCTTTTTTTCGCCCCGCTTTACCTCATGATTAGGGAATGATTCACACCATGTCCAGCCTGTTAAATCGCCGTCGCTCAGGGCTTATTGCCTGCCTGTTGATGTTGTTTGCCAATAGCGCACAAGCACAAAAATTCTGCGTCTTTGATGTACTTGGTGTTCAAGGGCCATTTTATGGCACCATGCTCGAATACTCCACTATTGCTCGTAAATGGGGCGTACAACTCGAACTCAAACCCTATACTAACGAAGAAAAAGCCGTTGAAGATTTTAATGCGGGTGTGTGTGATGTCATGTCCACCACAGGTATTCGGGCGCGCGAGTTCAATCTCTTTGCCAGTAGCATTGAAGCCATTGGCGGCGTTGGCAATGACGCACAAATGAAAAGCATCATCGAAACCATTTCTCGCCCAGAAGCCGCTAAACTGATGGCGCAAGACGGTTATGAAGTCGCAGGTGTGTTACCCATTGGTGCCGTGTATTTGTTTTTAAACGACCGCGCCATTAACTCGGTGGAAAAAATTAAAGGCAAAAAAATTGCGGTGCTTGCCCATGACATTGTGCAATTACGCTTAGCCGAACGTCTTGGTTTTCAAGCATTAGCAGCGGATATTGATGACTTTGCGCTGAAATTCAATCAAGGCACTGCCGATATGCTACCTGCGCCTGCGATTGCTTATATGCCCTTGGAACTGTTCAAAGGGGTCGGTAATAAAGGTTTAGTATTAAAAATGCCGATTAGCTATTTGAGCCTACAAGTTGTTGCGCGTGCTGATAAGTTCCCTGCCAACTTTGGCCAAAAATCGCGTACCTATTTTGCTAGTTTGTTTGATAGCTTATTAAAACCCACAAAGAACGCCGAACAAGAAATTTTATATTTCTTTCCCGCCCCCGATGGCGAATATGACAATTACCAAGCCTTGTTGCGTGATGCGCGTGTCAGCATGACTAAAGAAGGAATTTACGATAGCAAGATGATGATATTGCTGAAAAAAGTCCGTTGCAAAAACGAACCGAAAAGAATCGAATGTAGCGATGGCAAGGAATAAGACCGATGAAAAAACTAGTAGCCATAGCGGTATTAACCGCATTAACAAGCACCAGCAGTTATGCCGACTCGTTGTTAAATAAAAGTTCTGCCAATCAGTTTTTACAAGACTTTTATAAAGCCGTTAAAAAGCACGATTATAAAAAACTGGACTCAATGGTCGCTAACAATGCCCAAATTAAATGGCATTTAGTCAAAATGGAGCAAACCTTTAGCTTGAGCAAAGCGGATTATTTACAACAAATTAAAGCGAGTTGGCATTTTGCCAGCCAAGAAAACTTTGATATTAAAGATGTGAACTATACGACAACCCAAGAAGGGCTATCGGGCACACTATCGTTGAAGGTTATTGAAAGCAAAGAAATTCTTGGCGAAAAACTCTCACAAGAGCAAACAATGGAAATGGGCTTAGTGGTTGTGGACGACATGATTAAACTGTCGGAATTAAAGTCAAAGACGACGTTTTAAGTCATGACTCATCTCATTCCTCACCTCGAAATCAACCCGAAAACGCCAGCCACCGCCACCGTCATTTGGTTGCATGGCTTAGGTGCAGACGGTAATGACTTTGCACCGCTAGTGCCTGAGTTAAAGCTGCCTAGCGCAATGGCGGTACGCTTTATTTTTCCTCATGCACCTGAAATTCCCGTCACCATTAATGGCGGTTACATCATGCCTGCATGGTATGACATTTTAGCGATAAACCTAGAGCGTGAGATTGACGAGAAACAACTGCTCGCATCCAGTGCCGCCATTAGTTCATTAATTGACCGAGAAATAGAACGTGGGATAGATAGTCGGCGCATTATTATTGCGGGGTTTTCGCAAGGTGGCGCGGTGGCTTATCAGGCGGCGTTAAGCTATGCCAAACCCTTAGGTGGTTTAATGGCATTGTCGAGCTATTTTGCCACGCATAAGACTTTAGTGCCCAATCCCGCAAACGCATCATTAGCCATTGCTATTTTTCATGGCATTTATGATGGTGTTGTCAATGAAACGTTGGCTAGCCAAGCCTTACAAGTGTTACGCAACCAAGGTTACAACCCTGTGTATAAAAGCTATTTGATGGAGCATGAGGTGTGTATGGAGGAAGTAGCGGATATTTCGCGTTGGTTACAACAGCGGTTAGCGTAGCGGCTTGGCTTCGACTCCACTCAGCCAACGCGTAAACGCCCCCTGAGCGGAGTCGAAGGGAATTATCAAAGCCTAGTCTCTCAATCCTGATAACCTGGATTTTTTCGATCCAACTTTCTTAACAACGCAGGCCATGCCAACGCCCCACCCATGCCTAACGTGACTTGCGCGACTTGTGCCGAGGCCATTGCCAGAATATTGTCAGGAATATGAATCAACTCACCGCCCCCCGACTGAGCGCGTACCTGCACCATACAAGCTGCTTCAAAAATATACATCGCTAAAAATGCTTCCGCGACGGAAGAACCCACCGTCAACATGCCGTGATTACGCAACATCAAAAAAGTCTTATCACCAAAATCTTTGAGTAGTCTTGGCTTTTCAGCTTCCAATAACGCCACACCTTCATAGTCGTGATACGCCAACGACGACAAGACGAAAAATGATTGTTGCGATAACGGTAGCACGCCATTTTTCTGTGCTGATACTGCCACGCCATTGACTGAATGCGTGTGCATGACACAAATCGCATCATGACGAGCGGCATGAATACAACTATGAATGACAAAACCTGCGGGATTGATCGGATACGGTGAGTCTATAACCTTCTCCCCCGCTAAATTGATTTTCACCAATGAAGACGCGGTGATTTCTTCAAACATCATGCCGTAAGGATTAATCAGAAAATGTTCGGTATTGGGGATTTTTACCGTGATATGGGTAAAGATCAAATCATCCCAACCATAGAGAGCGACCAGTCGATACGCGGCGGCTAAATCAACGCGTGCTTGCCATTCTTCAGGGGATACTTGGCTTTTGATGCTGTTAGTCATTGTTATTCTCCATGTGATTGATGTTAACCTTTCGACTCAGGAACATTTTTACGCGAGCTGCGCGGAGTCGAAGCCTAGTTTTGAGATGATTGAGCTTAGGCTTCTTCGCTGAATAATCCAACTATCAACAAAGCCTAATATAACCTTGCAATCAATGCCGTCACCGCCGTTTCAACCCGCAAAATTCTTTCGCCTAGCTCAACAGGGATAAAACCTTGTTGCGCCAGCAAATCAATTTCGTAAGGAATAAATCCCCCTTCGCAACCAATCGCCAAGGTCACAGGCTGATTGACTGCTCGCGGACAAGACTGTTCGACCATAGGATGAGCGACTAAACGTAAGGAATCGGCACTTAAACTCGGCAATCTATCTTCAACAAAGGGTTTAAAGCGTTTTTCGAGTATTACTTCGGGCAGTATGGTATCGCGTGCTTGCTCTAAACCTAAAATCAACTCATGTTCAATGGCTTCGGGCTGCAAAAACGGACTATGCCAAAAGCTTTTTTCAACCCGATAACTATTCATTAATACCAAACGTTCTACGCCCATTGTTGCCACCGTTTGCAAGATGCGTTTTAACATTTTAGGGCGAGGCAAAGCCAATAACAGGGTTAACGGGAGTTTTGGCGGCGGCGTTTGTGTGAGATTAAAATGGAGATGCAGCTCTTGCTCATCAAGTCGAATAATCTCCGCCTCACCCATTAAACCATTAACCATGCCGACACGTAATGTTTGCCCGACTTGTGCTTGGTGTATGGCTAAAACGTGTTGTAAACGACGGCCTGTTAAAATGGCGGTGTTGCTTTGATGGCAATCTTGGGGAGTGAGAAGGAGGAGATTCATATTACTCTGGCATTAGCCGATGAAGTGGAGTATCGGCCATATCAGGCATAGTGCCACCCAAAGCCACCACACGCTTTGCTGTTTGTATGCGAATAAGGGTTTTAATGGCTTCTTGAAATAAATCAGATTTTTTCATGTTAGCATCTGCTAGCTCTAATGCTTGTCGATAAAGCACATCATCAATCGTCACTGTTGTTCGCATAAGTACCTCATCAACTTTGATGTCATCATTCCAAACATCGCGCTCCATATCTTAATCTGTACTTCTTAAGCCAAGTTTAATAATCCAACCAAAGTCGCCATTTGGAGCTGAAGTTTTTAGCCTCGCCTATTAACCGCAAAACATCCTCCAAGTCTTCAATCACGTAATTCGAGTTTTCAACAGATGTTGGGTTTTCTTTAATATAATCAAGATATTTTTGAAAAATGGGCAAGCCTTTATCTGGATTTTTCCATGCGTTATTACACAGTTTATCTATAGTAGGAACATTTATAATCGCAGCAATGACATTCAAAGCATCCCACGCTCTTGCTAAATCTTTGCCATTCATAAAACTATCAAAATCGTCAGGTTTATCTTTTATCTCAATGTAAAGCGCATTACCCATTTTAAATATCCTATTTTTTACCCATCGCTTTTCAACTCGGCTAAGCTCATCACGCTTACTTCAACAACCTATCCACAATCACTAGATGCTTCGCCAACGCCCCACGATTTGCTAAAACCACTTGCAAACCCGCCTGACCATCTTTTTGTTTTTGCTCAGGATTTTTTAACCAATCACAGACTATTGCTGCTAATTCTTGACTGTCTTTGCCTTGCTTTAACGCCCCAGCCTCTATCAAGGTATCGGTAATCTGCTGAAAATTAAACATCGTTAATCCTGTCACTATTGGCACGGCTAAAGCCGCAGGTTCTAAAGGATTGTGCCCGCCAACATTCACCAAAGAACCGCCAATAAAAGCAACATCGGCCAACGCCAACCATAATAATAACTCACCGATACTATCGCCCAAAAATACCGACACCGAAGGCTCAACGTCTTGTTGTAAGCTACGTCGCGCCATAGAAAAACCTTGTTTGCTAATTAACTCAGCGACTTTATCAAAGCGTTCAGGGTGACGCGGTACTAACAACAACAAGGCATTGGGAAAATACCGTTGTATTAGTTTAAATGCCTCTAAAACGATAATATCTTCACCATCATGGGTACTTGCTGCCACCCAAACAGGGCGACCTTGTAACTGCCATGCGGTTTTAAACTCCAACGCACGCTGAGGTAAATTATCAGGAATCGACAAATCAAACTTTAAACTGCCCGTTACTGTCACTGTTGATGGCGGCGTACCTAAGGCTAAAAACCGTTCCGCCGTAGCATTATCTTGTGCTGCCAACACTGACAGACTTTGTAACATCGGTGTCACCAACGCCCGAATTTTGCCATAACCTTGCGCTGACTTTGCCGATAATCGCGCATTCGCTAACAGTGACGGAATATGCTGTTGATGCAGTTTGGCCAAAAAATTCGGCCATAATTCCGTTTCCATAATAATCACTAAGCGTGGTTGGCAATGGTTGAGAAAACGTTGCATCGCCCACGGATAATCGTAAGGTAAATAACATTGATGGACTTTATCACCCCATAATGCCCGCGCCCGTTCCGCGCCTGTTGCTGTGGTATTGGTAATAATGAGCGGATAGTCTGGATATTGTTTTAACAAAGCATTGACTAGAGGTTGCGACGCTAAAGTCTCCCCTAAAGAGACAGCATGAATAAGAATAGCGTGTTTGGGTAAACCTTGATGACCACCAAAGCGTTCAGAGATATTATGTTTATAGGCAGGTGTTGTTCGCCCACGCCAAAACAAACGTAGATACACCAACGGCAACAGAAAATGCAATAATACGTTATAAAGCCAGCGCGCCATATTGTTTCGCTCAGTCAGCAAATCAGGACTTAGGCATCGCACTGCGATTAGCGCGTTTTGTGAACATAAAGCCGCCAAATGCGGCTGCAATGCGAACAAATAAGCGATAACTGCGTAAGTCCTAAAGTGTATGATTCTACCGTTTATTTAGCCAACAACGAATTTTTTATGGATACAGTACAAGTCGATTGCTTGATTTTTGGTGGCGGTATTTCAGGACTGTGGTTACTGAATCGTTTACGCCAACAAGGTTATAGTACTTTATTGCTGAATGATGGCTTGCTAGGCGGTCATCAAACCCTAAATAGCGCAGGCATGATTCATGGCGGCCTAAAATATGGCTTGTCAGCGTTAAATCACGACGAGCATTTGGATGATATGCCAACGCTGTGGCAACAATGCTTACAAGGCACAGGCGAAATAGATTTAAGCACCGTCCGTTTATTAGCCCAAGAACAACATCTTTGGGCAGAGCCAGACCTCACAGCACAAACCGCGTTATTTTTAACTGCACATTTACTGACAGGCAAAGTTAATAAATTAGCAAAGAATAATCATCCCACACTCTTTAAAAACTTTTCTTTTAAAGGTGATGTTTATCAATTAGAACATCCTGTCATTGACCCTGTATCTTTGGTTGAAGTGTTAGCCAAGCCTTATCTTGATTGTATTTATGCCGTACCTGCCGCTAATGTCCATATCGAAACTAACGACAAACAACACAGTAAAGCAGTATTTATTCATCAAGGAAAAATACAAACCCGTATTCGTGCGCGCCACGTTTTTTTTGCAGGGGGCGAAGGCAATGCTGAACTACTGCATAAAATCGGCATTATCACGCCAATGATGAACGTTAAGCCTGTTCACATGCTCTGCCTACAACATGAACGTCTGCCGAGCTTTTATGGCCATTGTTTGGGCGCACAACGTAAAGCGCGCTTGACCATTAGTACACACCCCGTCAATGGGCAAAATATGTGGTATATCGGTGGTGAAGAAGCCGAAGACGGTGTTGAGCGTGATGAAAAGCTCCAAACCGCAACGATGCTCGAAGAACTAAAAACCTTATTGCCGTGGCAAAGTCTGCAAGGCGCACGTTATAAAACGGTGTTAATTAACCGTATATATCCACAAGAACGGCGTTTACTTAGTGCCGCTAAAGCCCATGTTCAATTCATTGGCAATAACGGCTTAATTTGGCCAACGCGATTAATTTTAGCTCCCAACGCGGCGCATCAAGTGTTAAAGCACTTGCAACAACACAAGGAACTGCCGCAACATCCACAACCCGATGCCTTGCCTTTACATAAGCCAACATTGGGACATCCTGTTTGGGAACGATTTTTTGCTTAATAGCTCTATTATTTTATGAATAAAACACCGTTTACTTGGCAATTACTCAGTCCGCGCTATTGGCTTATTTGGTTAGTGGTCTTGCCGTTAATTTTTATCTTATCGCTATTACCGTGGGCGGTACAACGGCGTTTGGGCACAGGTTTAGGCTTGTTGATCTACCATGTCATCGGCCAACGTCGGCGTGATACCGAAACCAATATCCGTTTATGCTTTCCTGAAAAATCGGCGGCCGAACAAGCGGCCATGACCAAAGATGTCTTTGTTCAAGGCGGCATCTCTTTATTAGAAACCGCCAACGCGTGGTTTAAACCTGTTAGCTATTATAAAAACAAAGTCACCATTCAAGGTTTAGAGCATTTGCAAGCCGCGCAAGCCCAAGGCAAAGGCGTGTTGTTATTAGGCGCACATTATAGCTTTGTCGATTTATGCGGCTTATTAGCAATTTTATTTTTTCATGTCGATACTGTATATCGGCCACAAAACAACAAAGCCCTTGAATACATCATGGTTCGTTTACGCTTACGCATTTACGACTATCAAATCGACCACGATAATATGCGTCTATTGATTAAAGCCTTAAAAGAAAATCATGTCGTTTGGTACACGCCCGACCAAGATTTTGGTTTAAAACAAGGCGTGTTTGCGCCCTTTTTTGGCGTACCAGCCGCAACCATTACCTCGCCCCGTCGTCTGCAAAAAATTAATAATTCAGTGGTGATGATGGTGCACTTCCGTCGTCATGCCACCCAAGAGCAGTATGAAATGCTCATCACGCCACCCTTAGAAAACTATCCTACGAATGACGCGGTAGTTGATGCCACACGCATCAATCACGAATTAGAGCAATTAATTCGTCGCTCACCAACGCAATATATGTGGTTTCATCGTCGTTTTAAAACACGCCCCGAAGGTGAGGCCATGCCTTATCCGAAAAAACGTCGCCACGTAAAAGAAGAACTTGCCGAAGCTGCCGCCAAAGCTAAAGAGACTACCAACAAATGAAAAAATTGACTGTGATTCAAACCTTGCCTGCGCTGAATGCAGGGGGTGTCGAGCGTGGCACTTTAGAAATTGGTCGGGCTTTAGTAGCAGCAGGACATCGCTCCATTGTCATTTCTAGCGGTGGTCGATTAGTTGCACAATTAGAAGCCGAAGGTAGCGAGCACATCACCCTGCCCGTCCATAAAAAATCCTTATTCAGTTTGTGGCAAGTTGCGCCCTTTCGTAAATTATTGGCAGAAATCAAACCCGATATTCTCCACGCCCGCTCGCGTGTGCCTGCATGGATTGCATGGTTAGCTTGGCGCAAACTTCCTACAAACAATCGTCCTCATTTTGTCACTACGGTTCATGGCTTGTATTCGGTCAGTCCTTATAGTGCCGTGATGACTAAAGGTGAACGCGTGATTGCCGTTTCGCATACCGTTAAAGCTTATATTCTGAAAAACTATCGCCACTGCCCTAGCGATAAAATCCAAGTCATTTATCGCGGAGTTAGTGCCGCCGAGTTTCCACATGGATATCAACCGAGCCACGCATGGCTGAATCAATGGCAGAAAGATTATCCTCAACTAGAAGGTAAAATCGTACTAACCTTGCCAGGACGAATTACACGCTGGAAAGGCCAAAGTGAATTTATTGACTTAATCGAGCAATTAATTGCCAAAAATTTACCTGTACATGGCGTGATGGTCGGTGGCGCAGAAGCCAAAAAACAAGCGTATTTGGAGGAACTGAAAGCGGAAATCAAAGCGCGGGGATTAGAACAGCATCTGACCTTAACTGGTCACCGCAATGATATTCGCGATATTTTCAGCCAAAGTAATATTGTCTATTCGCTGTCGAATGACCCCGAAGCGTTTGGTCGTACGTCCTTAGAAGCCTTATATATTGGTACGCCTGTCATTGGCTGGAATCATGGTGGTGTTGGTGAAACACTGACCACTTGTTACCCACAAGGCGCAGTACCCTTTAAAGAAATGGCGCAATTAGTGGCTAAAAGTGTGCAGCTCATTCAGCAACCTGAACTCCCTGCACCGATGACCGAATTAACGCTAGAAACGATGTGCCAAAGCACGTTGGCGGTGTATGAGTCGTTGGTGGAATAAATAGCTCAATTAGCGTTAGTTAGCGCAGTTTTATAAACTGCCAAGGTATTATCGACCATCGCGGTAAGTGTCAAATGCTGTTGCGCTTTTTGCCATGTCGGCTGCATCAAATGCTGCCATTCCTCAATATTTGTTACCGCCCACTGCATACGCTCAGCCAAAGCAACAGTATCAGCGACAGGTACAATTAATTGCTCAGGGACAAAATCCAGCACCATTGGGATGCGCGTCACGACCACAGGCCGATAAGCCAGTAGTGCCTCAACAAAAACATACGCAAAACCTTCATTGCGCGAACTCAGCACAAAACCATCGGCAGCGGCCAACAACCGCTGTGCATCTTTGCGAAAACCCGCCAATACCACTTTCGCTTTGCTTTCTTTCAATTGCCCTTCGAGTAAAGGCCGACGCTCACCTTCGCCAACAATTAGCACTTGCACACCTACACTTGCCGCCGCTGGAATTAAAATATCAAAACCCTTGGCATCCACCAAACGACCGATAGAAATCAGAATCGGTTGCGCAGCATCAAAACCAAACTCTGCCGCTAATAGTTGTCGGCCATTTTCAATGGGTGCTGGTGCAACAATACCATTATAGATCGCCGTTACTGGCACTCTTTTGACCAAATGAGCAATGCCTGGACTCACAGCAATAACCTGATCAAAACGCTCAAACATACCCGTTGAACCTTTTTGATTATGCAATGTCGCAATAAACGCCTTGCCATGTAACCAACGGCGCAAACGCCCTACTAATACGGCCGCTTTATTGGCTTGGGCATGAATAATATCGGGAGCAAAAGCATTCACTGCTGTTCGCACTTCAAAATGCAATTTTGGCGACCAGCGTGATTGAGAAAAATCGACGGCGAAAAACTGTACGCGACTATCAAAATGCTCACGCATTAACGGATGAGCAATCACCGCAACGTCATGGTCTTGACACAAGGCATTGGCCAATTCGATAACGTGTTTTTCCAAACCTCCGTTTTCCCAACTTGCGACAACCTGACAAATACGCATCACGCCCCCTGTAGCAATTGTTGACGGATATCATCCTGTTTTTGTACCAAAACGGGTAACACAAATTCGGTATTCGCGCGCAATCGACACCGTGCTGCGACTTCGGCAGTACGTGCAGGGTCAGCCAATAGTGCCGTTAACTCTGCCGCCAATGTTTGGCGATTGACAACGGGCATGACTATGGCGGCTTCACCACCAATTTCTGGCAAACCACCCATTGTTGACACCAGCACTGCACAACCTTCACTCATCGCTTCAATTGGCGCACGCGGAAAGGCATCAATACCCGTTGATGTCGCTACGGCAATAGACGCTTGCTGAAAAGCTTTAATGACTTCACTATGCGCAACGTGACCACGAAACTCAACTTGCTCTTTAACCGCTTCCAATGCGCTATACACTTGCTGTTCGTACTTGCTACGACCTGCGGTATGACCAAAGCCCCACGCCCCTAAAAAGACCGCGCGCCATTGCGGAAACTGCGGCAACACATCCGCCAAAGCTTCTGCTAACTCAAGCACCCCTTTTTCTGGAATAAAACGTCCTGCATAAATAATCCATTGTTGTCTCGCTAAAGTCACATCTGTCGTCGATTCGACGATGGCATTATGCAAGGTATAAACAGGGGTTTTAAACTCAGCTTTGGTGCCTTCCAATAACCGACGGCGCACATAATCACTGACACAATACAGCGCATCTAACTTTTGTAATAAGCGATTGCGCTCAAGTACCGTTTTCGCGCCATCCATGCCTTGCGGATCATTGTGAAGATGCAGCGTTACCTGCAAATGCGGCAACGCTTCCTTGATTCGCAGAGCCAAATGCACCCGATTATGCACTTCGACTAATTGTGTCGGACTATCTCGCAATAATTTGATACAGCCGCGCGCATAGGCCAAATTTCGACCAAAAAACCACGCATCAGGCGTTGGCACATGTTGATAACGCACTTCAGAAAAATGCTCTTCATCGCCACCAAAGACAGTAATCTCGGAAACATAGCGGCTTGCAGCAACAAAATCCCTGACCGTCAAAGCCACTGCTCCAGCATCAGCAGTACGAAAATGCTCACGAGGAGGCAATATCAGTGCTATACGCATAATCCTGTACTCCGCGTTTATTATTGAGAGTCACGCACTAACTGAGGTTTCGGGTAATCTACTGACAACTGTAAAAAACGCGCCCGTGATAATGCCCAAGCAATCGTCAACCACACAGGCCCCGCATAGTTATTAGCAAAAATACTCATCGACGAGGCAATAGGCCAAAATATCACGAGCACAGAAGTAAATAATACCATTGCTAGTAAGTAATCCTGCTGCCATATCTTCTTTTGTAATAATGGTTTAAAAAAACAAAATAACATGTACAGAAACAGCATCATGCCAATAACACCCGCCTGCGCCAACACTTCCAAATAGATATTGTGCGGATGACGATTACACCAATTTAAAACGTCGGGTAAGGCTAGAATTTCGCAAGTTTCTGAGTACATACGCATACCAACTCCCGTAATTGGCTGTGTTTTCCAAACTTCGGTAGCAGCATGAAAAATTCTGCCATACGTGGACTCAGGGAAATTATTTAATAAATCAACAAATGAACCTGCTCGACTTAATACAGATACGGAGCTAAACGATAATAGCACCGCTAAACCACCAACACTTATCGCCAATATGGGTAAAATATAGCGTAATGTTGCGGGATTTTTATAAACTAAGGCACCAAGCCATAAAACCAACCCCATTAACATGAGGAGAAAAACGACTCGTTCGCCTGTCGATAAAATAAATACAGCTACTAAAGCATAAATTGCTGTTAATATTACTTCGAATGCTTTTGATTTATTTTTAAAAATAAAATAACAACCAACGAAAGCAAAGAAAAACACTTTCAGGCTATAAACACCTGCGACAAGTTTTACAAATGGTCCTGTAGGTCGATGATATTCCTCTTGCAGCGTGCGGCCAAAAATATCGGTTCCATGAATCATTTGTAACAGCGTATCAAACATAATAAACAACAAAAACACTACCGCAGCTTTTTCAAATACTTCTATATTCTTTTCATTATTAAAAGCAATAAAATATAGCATGGCGGCAAATAATGGCCAGCGGATAAAAATAAGAGCCTGTGTCAATGCTGCTTGCGGGAATGGAGAGAAAAACGAGGTTATAACGCCGTAGGCAAAAAACAATAACGCCGCCCTTAACCAAGGCACGGACAAAAAATCAACACGTTTATATTTAATAACATAAACAATAAAAAAAATGGCCGACAAAGACACTACTGCATCAGAAAGTGCTTTTCTAATAAAGACTGATACTAACAACAAAGGAATAACATATAACCATATATTGGATTTTTTTTCTGCAATCGTCGAACTCACACTTATCTCCTACTTTATTCGTCAGACTTAGGACACGGGCAATAGCCTTTGTGCATCCATGACCATCAACTCATCATTACGATCGACATGATGACTAGCTCGCCAATCCATCTGTATTTCAGGTCCGACAATATGCCAAACAGGGTGCTCATGATAATCCGTCAGCGATAATTGGCTAATACGATTCATATACAAGCCATGACCATAACGACGGACACAATCTTGCGAAGGTCGCCGCAACGCGCCATCTCGACCACGGAAGATACGCCCCGCCGAACGGCCACGGCTAAAATCTTTCACTAAAGGATTGCGCGGGTGTGCTGTCCAATGCTGGCTTAATGGCGAGTCGGCATAAAAGGCAAATAACGACTCATTAATACGTACTCTGCCCTTTTTGGCGGCACCAAATAACCACCATTTACCTTCATGTTCAAAGATCGTGGCATCCGCCATTTTGATGTTATCAATCAAAGTATGCACAAATGTCCACTGATCGGGAAAACGCGTACAGCGATAAAGGTCAACACGTTTGGCCTGTGTTTTTTCAGGAACCATATACAGCTCCCCGTCATGTTCAAACAAAAACGGATACGACAAATGGTAACTTTCTTTTAAAACATCTTGTGCCGCGCTAATCGGACTACCTTTATCATCAACCTCAATAACACTAATATGGCCAGTCCGAGTTTGATAGGGATAGTTTTCAAAGAAAATATACTGGCGGCCATCTCTTTTCCAAACAAAAGGGTCGGCCCAGAAATAATCATCGGGCGGATATATCGCATTTAATTGGCTGAAGTCTGGTGAGGTATTGTCAATATCTTGCGCTTTACCCGACAACAAAAACCATTGTTGCTTAAAGCCCTGCTCTTCGTGCTTATCTTGATTACGGCTTTTACGGCGCAATTGCGACTGTAGAAACTGTTGCCATACATTCATAACCGTAGATCCTTAAAACCAAAGCCATTACTAATAAATTACGCGAACAAGCAATTACTTTTTAGAGTCAAGTCGCGCTTTAATATTATGCTCATAGAGCTTTGCCTCTTTAAGAAAAGCATAAAACGCACTTATCATGCTGTTAATAAAACCACGTTGGCCATTTAAAAAACCACGACGCAAAATATAGGATTTTAAAAATGCAAAAGGAAACGATAATAACAATTTCAATATATTGGACTTTTTACCTTTTGCGGCTTTCTCTTGCGCTCGCAAACTGGAGTACCAATTGCTTTTATCCATACGAATCACCATCGTATCTTCGCCATAATGACGAATACCGCCCGCAGCTCGTTTTACCCGACCATTAACACTAATCGACTCATGCACTTGTTTATCAAGATCATAACCGCCCATACTGCGTTTAAAAAACCGAATGCGGCAATTAAAACGACTAAAGCGCGGCGGCGGAAAACCCAGAAAATAATTAAAAATAGGAATATCCAAGCCATCAACGCTGTTATCACGAATACACGCTTCAATATCGGCTTTTAACTCTGGCGACACCACTTCATCACCGTCTAAATTTAACACCCAATCCTGCTGGCAATAACCGAGTGCCAACTGTTTTTGTTTGGCAAAACCTAACCAGTACTGATGATAAATTCGACAATTAAACGCTGCAGCGATCTCAAGCGTTTTATCGGTGCTACCCGAATCGACTAAGATAATTTCGGCAAAATCAGCGACACTGGCCAAAGTATCCTTAAGAGTCGGCTCACAGTTTTTGGTAATGATATAGACGCTGGCAGGAATCAAAATTTGTATCTCCCACGGCTGACCGCAATATAAAACTGCATACTATCCATAGCCCCATGAGTACTGATACGTGGAATAGTGAATGCTTGCGCCGTTAAATTGGCAATAATTTTTTTCTTGGTCGTGACAGCACTGCTAAATCCCGCCGCTCTGATCAGCTCAACCGTCTCATCACTAAAACGACCAAAAGGATAGGCAAAACTACGACAAGCAACACCTGTCAATGCTTCAACTTGCTGTTTAGAGCCAATGATTTCTTGACGCGCAGGCTCAGCCGCTGTTTGCAATAAATTGATATGGGTTACGCTATGGGCACCAAACTCAATCAATCCTGAATCTTGCATTTCTGTAATCTGAGCGGTGGTTAGCTTGTCGATAGTGGCAATCTCAGGCGCGAGATAAATCGTCGCTTTGGCCTGATATTTTTTAAGAAGGGGAAAGGCATTGTGATAATTATTGGCAAAGCCATCATCAAAGGTAATGGCAATCGCTTTCGGTTGGGACGTGGTCAGCAACTCGCTAACCGTGCAAAAAATATAGCCTTGCTGTTTTAACCACGCCAATTGTGCATCAAACTTTGCTGGCGTTGTGTTCATACCTGTCGGAGCTTCGTTGGCAATACTGTGATACATCAACAACCGCGGCCAAGTAGCTGGTTTAGCTAATCGCCATAACTGATAACGGTTTGCCAACACCAACCCTGCGACCACACTTGCGATATAACCTAGTATGACTCCTAGGCTCATTTCATGTCACCGCGATAGGTGAGCGCGGCAATACTATAGGCTAAAAAGAACAAGCTTAACGCCGCCAATGGGAGGCTATAAAAAGCATGGTGGGCGTTAATAGGCCACCATAATACGAGTAAGGGCATCAGCAGAGGTAATGCCATTTTTTGCTGAGCAGGTGTAGCGTTACGCCATAACCGCCAAATAGCAGCATAAGCTAACAACAAACCAAATACACCAATAATGCCTGTACTCACAGCAACATCCAACAACACTTGATGCGGATGAGAAATATCAATGTGCGTTGGTATCGCCGCATGGGGTGCTAAATACGGCATAAAAGCAGTTAAGAAATTATCGACACCCACGCCATTCACAATATGCTGCTCAGCAATTTCGGTCGTAATTTTCCATAACTCAGGATATTCATGTGTCATGTTGTTGAGTTGTTCATAGTCGCCAGAAATAGCATTTTGGGTAAGCGTCACTTGCTGTTGCACTAACGGACTAAACGACACGATCGCCATCATTATTCCGCCAAAAAAAACAGGAATCATAATGAGTGGGATTATTTTACGTTTGGCAGGCTTAATATATAACAAATAAAAATAGGGTAATAATGCCCATGCAAACATGACCCAACCCGAACGTACTCCTCCCAATAACACCCCAGCAATCAAGAGAATCGTCACTAATAAATGCGTTAAACGATTGGCACCTACTAAATACAAGGTATATAACGGTATCGCTGCTAATGCGCCGAGGTAAAATCCAAACTCTTGGCTATTCACAAAAAATGAATTGGCGTACCCCGCTGGCTCAGCCAACGGCTTATTGAACATATCAACGCCCAACGCCACTTGAGCTACACCATTAAATGCCCAAATACCAACGACGACACTCAATAACACGGCCACTTGTTTAAACGCTGCTTTAGCACGTAACAATACCGCCACCGCTAATGCGGCCAAGCCATAAGTTAAGTACAAGCCTGTCGTTTTTAATGCTGGCTCAGGCATACTGGCATCAATACAAGAAATTAACATCGGCAACCAAATAAACAAAAAGCAACGCGGCAAAACCTGTAACGCTTTATCTTCACCATTGTAAGTTTGCCGATGGCGCAACAAACCTATCAACATAAACCCACCTAAAATCGCCAAAACGCCAAACGGCAACATAAACAAGCGCGAGCTAGGTAATAAGATAACGGGCATACTTAATGCCAGAGCCAACAACCAAGGCTGTGATGTTGTCGTTTGTTGCGTTTTAGCAGTCATCGGTGTTGTTCCAGTAAAGCCTGATAAAATTCTTGGGTGCGCTGTGTCATGCCGTCGATAGTCAGTTCTTGCTGCGCGCGCAAAAATATCGGCAAATAATTTGTCCGCAAAACAGACAGGCGGCGTAGTGTATCACAGAGTAAAGTATGCAAAGCCTCAACATTGTCGGGCGGGCATAACAACGCTTCAGGCAACCAATCGTTGGTGCCGCCAATATCGGTTGCAATGACGGGGCAGCCCACTTGCAAAGCCTCCAACATGACCGTAGGGAACGTAACAATAACGGACGGTATCACACATAAATCAGCCAACTGTAATAGCTGCGATACATCTTGACGCTGCCCTAAAAAAAATACTTGTTGTTGTAACGCTAATATCCCCACCAGCTTTTCTAATTTTTTGCGCTCGCCACCTTCGCCAACAATCAATAACTTTGCCTCCGTACCCACACAGGCTCTCAACAACACATCAAAACCATTGGAAGGTACAAGCTCCCCAATAGCGATCATCAGAGGCTCATCTGGCGTTAATGATAGTCTTTGTCTGAAACTTTTAGTCTCATGAGGCAATAACAGGGTCGATGGCTTTAGACCATGATAAATAACACGTATTTTTTCGGGCGATAAACCTAATACGGCGGCTTTATTTGTAGCAATCACCCCATCCATAGACAAATAGGCTTTATTGATATTTTTGTGGCTATGAATCGTAGCGATAAAGATAATGTGCTGAAAAAACCACTTCATAATACTGACTAACTCAACGGCTTTGCCTGCTTGAGCATGAATAATTTGCGGTTGAATATTATTAATGACTTGGACGATTTGCCAATACAAAAAGGGATTCCAACGGCTTTGGCTAAAGTCTATCGCATGAAAAATAATATTTTTGGGACAAGTAACACCATAAGGTTTATCGGCCAACAAATGCACCTCGTGCTTTTCGGCTAGAGCGGCACACAACTCAAAGGTATGCTTTTCTGAACCGCCGATGACACCACCTTTTGTTGCCATGATATGAGCTATTCTGAGTCGTTTATCCATAATCCTTCTTGCTCCAATAACCAGCGTGCTGCTCTATCTGCCTCACAAAAAGAGTGTGCAGGCGCGAGCTGTTGTTGTTCTTGCCATTGGGCAAATGTCGTTAGACATTGCTGTTTGATTAACTCATCAATTGCGTCAGTAATTCTATCTGTTTGTAATCGTGGCACGGCTAAGACACCGACTTGACCGCCCGCCGTTAATGCTTCGTAAAGCATAGAAATACTATCTTCCGTCACCCACGCCTGCCCTGCTTGTTGTAACTGAGCCGCCACCCAACCTTGCGGCGTTTCCTGAGCAGACCAAACTTTGGCATTAGAAGCAATATGACGAATCTCTAATAATAAATGTTCAGGTGTGCGGCGTGAGGTACTAATTTGCCATTCGATCTCAGGCGTTGACGCTAACACGGCTTTCATTTGGATGACTAATTGTTTGTCGTCCCAACCATGCCGTTTTGATGCACCGCCTAATAACATCACCCCTTTTTTCGGGTTCAGTTGGGTACTCGGCTGAACGGTATTTAACACGCCACGCGTCGCTAAAACATTCGCTTTAGTCACGGGACTATCATGTTCTGGAATCAGTGCATAATCAAACCATGTTACTGGTAAAGACGGCTTCATCAAGACAATAGATTTAGCGTGAGTGACACGTTTAGCCGTCAACAACGCGAGATGAGTTCGATGACCTGCGCCAATGACATACTGCGGCAAAGGATAATCTAGGGGTAAGCGTTTAAGAATAAAATCCATCACACCGATGGGATGTTGGCGAATATCTATTTTGATTGTTTGTACGGGATGATAACGAGCAATTGCTTGTGCCAAACCCAAACTTTGTTGCTCATGGCCTGATTTGCCATCAACAAACTGCCAAATGATTAAGGGAGATTGGGGGGATGAAGTCGGGGGCATAATAATAGCCTGTTGGCACAACTAGCTCCTCCCCTTTATGAAGGGGGAGGCTGGGAGGGGGTTATTTGCCAAAACGCAAAACCTCACCCTAGCCCTCTCCTTAATTAAGGAGAGGGAATCAAAACCCTATTTAACAAAGGTCAACCAATCTTTATAGGTCTCATTTTTGCCATTTACCGTGTCAAAAAACATCTGTTGCAACTTGGCCGTCATTTCGCCACGCACACCTGTGCCAATCGGACGGTCGTCATATTCGCGAATCGGTGTCACTTCTGCGGCAGTGCCTGTAAAAAAGGCTTCTTCGGCAATATAAAACTCATCACGGGTAATACGTCGCTCAATGACAGGAATACCCAAATCTTTGGCAAACTTAATGACCGTTTGACGAGTAATACCATCTAAACCGCCACCGCCCAACTCAGGCGTATGTAGTTCGCCATTTTTCACCAAGAACACATTTTCGCCCGCACCTTGACAGACAAAACCGTGTGGGTCTAACAACATCGCTTCATCATAGCCATTAGTCGCGACTTCTTGATGCGCTAAAATAGAGACAGGATAGTTGCCTACAGCTTTGGCTTTACACATAGTAATGTTGGGTTGATGATGGGTAAATGACGAGGTTTTGACGCGAATACCTTTAGTCATGCCATCTTCACCTAAATACGCGCCCCACGGCCATGCGGCAATGGCAACGTGAATTTTATTATTTTTGGCAGCAATACCCATTTTTTCTGAGCCAATCCAGATAATAGGACGCAAATAACCAGAAGCTAGGTTATTTTCACGGATAACAGCTCGTTGAGCATCCATCAATGTCTGTAAATCATAAGGCACATTCATTTGAAAAATTTTGGCCGAATTTAACAGACGTTGAGTATGTTCTTTTAGGCGAAAAATCGCGGTGCCTTCGGCAGTTTCATAAGCACGCACCCCTTCAAATACGCCCATGCCATAATGCAAAGTGTGTGTTAAGACGTGAATTTTTGCTTCACGCCAGTCAACCATTTCACCATCAAACCAAATAAAACCATCACGATCTGCCATACTGATCACAGTATTTTCTCCAAAAAATTGCGGTAATTTGCATTGCGTGTTGAGAGACAACTCAAGCTACGCCAATAATAATGTCTGCCAACATTGCTGTACCAATGTTCGCGTGGCAATAAATTCCGTATCGGGCACTTGCGCGGGTTGTTGCGCTAAGGCCAAACGATGACTGCGGGCACGATATTCCAGATAGGCCGCTTTTAAAGCATCCACTTGCTCAAGGCTCAATTTGCCACAAGCGGCAAAACCGTCCAAAATACGCACATTGTCGGGATAGCGGGTCAGTTCGGGGTAGTCACTCGCCCACGCTAGAACCCCGTATTGCACCATAAATTCGATGTCAACAATACCCCCAGCATCATGTTTTATATCAAAAATCGCGCTATTTTTATTTTTCGCTTGGCTAGATAAATGATCGCGCATTTTTTGGCGCATCGACAATACATCTGCTTGCAGTGTTGCCAGCTCTCGTGGTTGTGCCAAAACCGCATGACGCACCTCGACAAAGCATTGTGCTAACTCATCTTCACCCGCCACCACTCGCGCTCGTACTAAGGCTTGATGCTCCCATGTCCACGCTTGTTGCTGCTGATAATCGGTAAAGGCTTTAACACTACTCACCAACGCTCCCGCATTACCCGATGGCCGTAGTCGCATATCGACTTCGTAAAGTTGCCCTGCTGCCGTTGCTGTGGTTAATAAACTAATGATTTTTTGCCCTAAACGGGCGTAAAACTCGCCACCTGTAATGGCTTTTTGGCCATTGGTATCGGCATTACTATCGGTGTTATGAATAAAAACTAAATCTAAATCTGAGCCATAACCCAGCTCAATACCACCTAATTTGCCATAGCCTAAAATAATAAAATCACCTGTAGCCACTGAACCATCTAAACGCTGTGGAAAACCATATTTAGCGGTGAGATGTTGCCACGCCAAGCTAATCACCGATTCTAAAACTGACTCCGCCACCCACGATAAATAATCACTGACCTTCATCAATGACAATGTGCCTTGTAAGTCCGAAGCAGCAATACGCAAGACATGGCTTTTTTTGAAAATCCGCAACACGCGCATTTGTTCTTCCAAATCGTCTTGGGGAATGCGTAATAATTGCTGACGTAATTCGGCGAGTAATTGGTCTTTTTGTGGTGGTGCAAACAGCGTGTCGGCGTTGAGTAATTCATCTAACAAAACAGGATAACGCGCTAATTCTTCGGCAATCCACGGACTCGCTGCACAGAGCATAATCAAGCGTTGCAAGGCGGAAGGATTTTCTAACAACAACACTAAATAGGCTGTGCGCCGCAATACCGATTCTATCAATGGTAAGCAACGGCTAAAGGCTAAATCCGCTTGCGGATGCTGCCCCGCCGCTTCAATAAACAACGGCATAAACTGGTCAAGGCGTACACGACTCAGTTGCGGCAGCGTTTTTAAGGCGCGACTACTACGTAATTGCTGCAAGCGTAGTTGTGTCGCCTCAACATCTTGAAAGCCCATTTTGCCTAATGCCACCAGCGTATTTTCTGCGCCATCAATCCATAATAACCGCGCACACTCACTCAGCGTAGTCGCGGTTTTGACTTCACCACGCGCCACAATCACATCTTGAAACTGGTTTGATATTTTTTGTCGATGAAAATTTAAGGTTTGATAAAAAACTGACCAATCGGCAAAACCTAAACTCACCGCCAAACGTAAACGGACAAACTCATCAACGGGTAACATTTGTGTCTGTTGGTCGTTATAGGCTTGAATCCGATGCTCGACTTGACGCAAAAAACGATAGGCATTAGTTAAATCTACCGCCACAGGTGCAGGTAATAATTGTCGTTCGACTAAAACTTTTAACACGGGAATCAGTGGCCGTTGTTGTAGTTCTTTATAAACCCCTCCACGAATCAATTGAAAGGCTTGGGCGATAAACTCGACATCACGAATGCCGCCTGAGCCGAGCTTGATATTGTCCGCCATATCTTTACGGCGAACTTCACGCTCAATCATCGCTTTCATGTCGCGTAACGCCGCAAAGGCACTGAAATCAATATAACGACGATAAACAAAAGGCCTTAATGTCGTTAGTAACTCCTCACCATACGCCAAATGACCCGCCACCACGCGCGCTTTAATAAAAGCATAACGTTCCCACTCACGGCCATGTTGTTCGTAATAACGCTCCATCGCCGTGAACGATAACGCTAAGGCACTACCATCACCCCAAGGCCGTAAACGCATATCAATTCTAAAAACAAAACCATCCGCTGTTTGTTGGTCTAGCAGTCGAATAATGCTTTGCCCTAGTTTAATAAAAAACTCTTGATTGCTAATGCTGGCACGGCCATCGGTGTCACCTGCGTCGGGATAGCTAAAAATCAGGTCAATATCAGAAGATAAATTCAGCTCTTGCGCGCCTAATTTCCCCATGCCAATAACAACCATCTGTTGTCTTTGTCGGGAGTTTTCCGCCATCGGCTGACCATGACGGGTGATTAACGGCACTTCGGCATAAGCAATGGCGGCATCAATACTGGCTTCGGCAAACTCCGACAATTCATCAGTTAATTCTTCTAAAGAACATAGACTATTAACATCACGATATACCCAACGCAGCATTTCTTGTTGGCGAAATTGGCGAATGGCTTGCATCCACAAAAAATCTGTCGTTTTATTGGCTAATAGTTGCGTCAGTTGTTGGTGATAGTAAGGCCGCGGATGAGCTTGAGTTAAATCGCCTTGTTCAAACATTTGCCAAAATGCGTGGGGAAATTGGCATAAAGTTTTAATGGAGTAGTCGCTGCTAATGGCTAATTGCGTGAGTTGGGGGGTGATGGTTTGTTGCAGGGTTTGCCATTCTGAGGATAGCTGATGATCGGCAAACGCCTGAGCACAAGAAGCTAAGCGCTCCTGTGCATACAAGACTAAATGAATCGGTAATGGATGTAACATGAAGCTCACCCTCTATTTTTTATGAGTACCGTCTGTTTCCAATTTTTTTCATTCATCGCTATTCAAAAAGCATTATTGAGTACTTCTATCACACGCATTTGTTGCTGCTCCGTCAAATTAGATCCTGACGGCAAACAAATACCTAGCTCGAACACTTCATCAGAAATACTTCTGTCATCTTCATGACGATAATAATCGCAAGCTGCAAATAAAGGCTGTAAATGCATCGGCTTCCAAATTGGCCGCCCTTCGATAAGTACGCTACTTAATACGGCAAGTAAATCGGCTGGTTTTTTATTCGTTTTCGTGGCATCTACCGTCAAAGCACTTAACCAATGCGTACACAAGCCAAAATCTGGCTCAGGCATCATTTTTATAGGTAAGTTGGCCAAACCTTCCACATAACGCGAATAAATATCCCTTCGCGCTTGCACTCGCTCATCAAGCACTTTGAGCTGCCCACGGCCAATACCCGCTAACACATTACTCATCCGATAGTTGTATGCCATTTCGGAGTGCTGATAATGAGGTGCTGGATCACGACCCTGCGTGGCTAGATATCGCGCTTTTTGAATATATTCCTCATTATTAGATACCAGCATCCCACCACCAGAAGTGGTTATAATTTTATTGCCATTAAAAGAGTAAACCCCCATCACACCTAAAGTACCACTGGCTTTGCCTTTATAAGTTGCCCCCAAAGACTCTGCCGCATCTTCAATAATAGGGACGTTATAATGCTGGCAAATATCAATAATAGGATCCATGTCTGCACTTTGGCCATAGAGACTCACTACCATCACCGCTTTGGGCAATTTTCCTTTCGCTTCTGCATCTTGGAATGCTTTAAGCAATGCCTGAGGTGACATATTCCAAGTAGCTGGCTCTGAGTCTATAAAAACAGGTTGAGCCCCACGATATAAAATAGGATTGGCACTGGCAACAAAAGTCAGCGTTGAACAAAAAACGACATCATCCGCTTGTACATCAAGAATGTGCATCGCCAAATGCAAAGCAGCGGTACCCGAACTTAAAGCGGCTGCGTGTTTAACGCCAACATACTCCGCCATCTCCTGCTCAAAAGCATCCAGATTCGGCCCTAAAGGAGCAATCCAGTTAGAGACGAATGCTTGTTCAACATACTCACGTTCAAAATCACTCATATGCGGAGAAGACAATAGAATCGGCGTATGCATATCGCGTCGATCTAGTAAGCCAATCACTTGCCGAGACTCATTAATAATGGGTAAATGATCAATATCATACTGATTCATTAACGATAATGCTTGTTGTGGGGTGTACTGCGCTGTTATCACTTTAGATTCAATAACGGGTAGTGCTTGCAGATTGTCTTCTAGTTTTTTACCGTCTAACAAATAACGTCTCAAGTCACCATCGGTAATGGTGCGTATCAGTGTATGACTCTTATCAACCAATAATAAAATACGATCCGCTGTTTTATCCATCTGCCTCATGGCTGAGGCAACGCTTTGATCCGCCGTAATCATCAATGTACTTAACTTGCTTTTCATTAACTTAAATCCCACCGCGCTGGTACACCTTTAGCAACAACGCCATCAGGTATATTACTAATCACCACTGATCCTGCACCAATCACCACATCACGTCCGACACGGCACTGCGGCAATACCACAGCACCTGCACCTACTAAGGTATTTTGGCCAATGTGTACACCTCCACCTAATGTCGCATGCGGAGCTATATGAGAATAATCACCAATCTGACAGTCGTGATCGACAATCGCACCATGATTGACAATGACACTTTTACCTAATCGTGCATTAACACTAACCACAGATAAAGCGGCAATAAAACAACCGCCTTCAATAACCGCCATCGGCGAAATAGCAGCCTTGGGATGTTTGACCGTTAACAGCTTGTGGTTCGTCTCTAAAATCCGTTCTGTCCATATTTTTCGAATACGATTACTGCCAATCGCTACATGACAAGAGTCGTGTAACTCTTTCGGATGAATAGGTGATGTGATTGGCAATAAACCAAGAAAAGTTCGTCCAACAAGTGCCGTGTTGTCGTCATGAATTGCTATCTGTGTCAATGGATTATTTTGCCACAGTGCGTCCGCAACAACGCCTGCATGTCCACCAGCACCGATCAAACTACACATTAATGGCGCATCAATAGGCATTTGTCTTCTCCAAAATAGAAGGAGCAAAAGATAATTCATTCAAAAGTTTGGTAATCCGCACTGAGGCTTGGCCATCACCATAAACATTGTGCCAGTCGCCGCGAGTCAGTGATGTTGCGACAACGATGGCTTTGCTCACATCCGTCGTCACGGCCTCAACATTGATGACATTACCGCTTTGTTCACGTTGATTTTGCCGACTGCCAATATTAACAACAGGTAATTGAAAGCTGGCTGCTTCAATAATGCCGCTCGAGGAATTTCCCACTAAAACCGCGACATGGGATAACGCATGAAGATAATCAACGCGCGAGAGATGTTTGAGCAGTTTGATACGCCCTGAAGAAGCAACATCTAATAAGTGATCACGAATTGCACTGCCGCCTGCATCGGCATTAGGCATTAAAGCCAATACCTCTAGACCTAATGCTAAAACACCGTCTAAAGCCGCTTGCGCTTGCTCTGCTGCAGCCATCTGATTTTGGACAACAGGATGAAACAAGAATAATGCTTGTTTTTTTTGCTCACTAAAGCCGTATTGCTGACACCATTCTGCCCGCTCCAAACGCGGCAAATCCGTTAGTCCATCTAGACCAGGCGCACCTGTAACAAAAATGTGTGCAGCGTCTTCACCCATTTTTATCAGACGCTCTCGTGCACCTTGCGTGGCAACAAAGTGATAATGAGAGAGCTTTGAAATCGCGTGGCGTATGGGCTCGTCAACCGTGCCAGACAACTCACCACCATGAATATGGACAATTGGGATATTCTGATATAACGCAGCGATTGCACCCGCCATCATTTCGCCACGATCACCCAATAACACTAAAACATCTGGACGATGTTCGGCTAATACCACAGACAGTTTTGATGTTATTTCACCAACAGCCGTTGCCATTGCCAACCCTGTTGTTGTATCAACATCGACAGGAATACGCGCAACGATGGGCAACCCTGTGGCTTCAATATCACCGACAGTCAAACCATAGCGCGCCGATAAATGCATTCCCGTTACCAACACACCCACTTCTAATGTCGGTTGAGCATGCATTGTCAGTAAGGTATGCGTCATTAAGCCAAAGTCTGCTCGAGTGCCTGTCAAGTAAAACACGCGCCGTGTCATAATAAATCCGACCATTGCAAGGTGGTATGTTGTGGCAAATCATGGGCATAGGTCTTCTGACCGATGACTGATGCAAGAAATTTAGGCTCAATGCCTGTGCCTGGACGTAACAATTGAACATCCTCACTGCTGACACAATCACCTGCTTTCACAGCCTTCACCAAAGTCAAACTACGACGCACCAAACTTCTGACAGGAAGCTCACTGGGACGAGGAGCCTTGACACCATCCCCTTGAGCTGCTTCAACTTGACGAATCGCATCAATCATCGCTTTTAACTCTTGAGGCTCTAGCGACGCGGCGTGATCTGGCCCTAATTGCGCTTTATCTAAGGTAAAGTGCTTTTCGATGACCATTGCTCCCATTGCTACAGCAGCGATGGCGATAGTAATACCTAACGTGTGATCGGAATAACCAATGGGTAGTTGCACGCGATAAGCAATCGTTTGCATCGCCAACAAATTGACATCTTCTGCTTTGGCAGGATAGTTAGATGTGCAATGTAAAATCGTTAAATAATTTGGCGGCAACTCGCCTAAACCAGCTTGCGCACGCGACTGACGAATAACAGTAACTGCTTCCTCAATTTCCGCCAATGCGCCCATCCCCGTGGATAGAATCATGGGCACATTACGTTGCGCCAACTCAGCAATAAACGGGTAATTGGTTAATTCGCCTGACGGAATTTTTAAGGTTTTCATGCCCAATTTCAGTAAAAAGTCGGCAGCTTCAATGTCAAACGGTGTTGACATAAATTGAATACCACAGCGTTGACAATGCGCTGCTATTTTTTCATGGTCGTCGTCCGAGAGTTCTAAGGCTTTTAACATCGAAAACTGGTCGCCATCTTCACCCAATTGCTGCTTTTGGTACTCTGCTTTTGCTGCACCTACCGCAACCAACTTCTCCGCCTTAAAGGTCTGAAATTTGACAGCATCCGCACCTGATTGTGCAGCAACTTCGACAAGCTTTAAGGCATTTTCGAGTGAGCCATTGTGATTAACACCTGCCTCAGCAATAATAAAACAAGACTTTTTCACAATGTAAACCCATCATCTATAACAAGATTTTGTCCATTAATGCCACGAGCAGCAGGGGACAACAAAAACACTAATGCCGCCGAAATATCTTGTGGAGCCAGCATCCCGATAGTCCCTGTATGTTTTGCATACGCTTCAACAAAGGCTTCAGCTTGATGGTCAAAAATACCGCCTGGACTCAGGCAGTTGACGCGCACACCACTATCTTTTAAATATTTCGCCACATAACGACTTAAGTGAATCAAACCCGATTTAATAGCGGCATACTCAACAGGCATGGTCATTGCCGTATTGTCATAAATCTCAAACCGCGGTGCCATAACGCCATAAATCGACGCAATATTGACAATATGGCCACCGCCTTGTTGGCGGAAAAATGCTCCCGCTTGTTGCATCACGAGAAAATAGCCGCCCAAATGCAAGTTCAAATTTTCGCAAAAATCATTGTAGGCTACATCCTCAAAGACCTTGCCATAACGGGCATTACGAGGATACGCCGTATTGACGACGGCATCGACAGCACCCCACGCCTTTGCTGTCAGGGCTAACGCCCCATTGATTGATTCAGCATGGGTAATATCTATTCCCGTTGCCAGAGCTTTATGACCTAATTCTGCTTGTATGGCATCAACAGTATGTTGCTGCTTATCGGCGAGCATCACGTTTGCTCCAGCAGCAATTAACGCTTTAGCAAAATCTTTGCCCAACAAACCGCCCGCCCCGATCAACAAAATCCGTACACCATTGAGACTCATACATTTTCCTTTTGCCAATTGGCATAATCTTGCCCACAGCGATCGTGACGAGGATCAAACAACGCACGGCTTTGACGCACAATATCTTGCTCAATATTAAAAACAGCAAGATTACCTTGTGTTACCACGGGCGCAAGCACTTGACCGTCGGGATTATAAACAGCCGATGAAGCGACATAGCTTAATTGATTACCGTCTTGGCCTGTACGATTAACCCCAATGACAAATGCCCGTTGCTCAATGGCACGAGCCGCTAACAATGTCTGCCAATGGGCAATGCGTGTCGCAGGCCAACTCGCGATATTGACTAATAACTCGGTGCATTGGGGTAGCGTCGTGTAGAGTTCGGGAAAGCGCAGATCGTAACAAATACTGAATGCCGCAGGCATATTCCCGAGTGTAGCGAGTAAACGAGTCTGCCCTGCCTTAAAACATTTGCTTTCCTGACCTGGCGCAAACAAATGAATTTTGTCGTAATGGCCTGTTACAGAACCATCAGCAGCCAAAACATACAGTCGGTTAACTAAACCACCCTCATGCTCACAAATCATGCCAAACACTAACTCCATCTTAAATTGAGCAGCGAGTGCTGTAAAAGAGCGTAGCGTCCATGAATCGTGTGCTTTTTCCGCTAGGGCAGGATTACAGACCGAAAAACCTGTCAGTGTCATTTCGGGGAAAATAATGGCTTGTGCGTCTAACGCTGCGGCGGCCTGAACATAATTCGTACACGCAGCAAAGTTGGCTTCTTTATCTTCCCATTGTGAGTCGAGGGATACCAGCGCAACACGCATTAGTTATATTTCCGAAAAACAGGCTTAATGGTTGGGCCAACCAAATACTTATCAACACCTTCGCGTAAAGCTCGAGCATAAATATCAAAAGCACTCACCAAGGCGTTTTTGGTTTTTTCCAGTGAATGTTCATCATGGCGATAGGCAAGCGCAATCCAAGGCATCATCACACCCTGCTTAATCATTTCTTGCAGGAACAACGTTCGTAAAGCAAATGAGGTTTGGCCATCGGCATCAAGCGTCATAAAATAAGGCGAGCAGGCATATCCCCCTACACGAAAACTTTGAGTAATACCCGCCGCTTCGGCCTGATGACGCATAGTATCCATCAATGCCTGCCCATAACTCCATAAATGACCAACAACATCATGCTGTTGCATATAACGAACACTGGCAACAAAAGCTCCTAGACTAGACATTTCTGCACCATGGGTGCTGGACATCAGAAATACTCGCTCTTGTCCTTCAATATCCGTGCTACCAAGCTCCATAATCTCTCGACGACCCGCCACACAAGCTACGGAAAAACCATTAGCCATCGCTTTGCCAAAGGTACATAAATCAGGCTTAATGCCAAAGTAGTGCTGAGCACCTTTTAAGTGCCATCTAAAACCCGTAATCATTTCATCAAGCACAAATACCGCACCATGACGGTGACATAGCTCTTTGACTGCGGCTAAAAAGCCTGGCAATGGTTCTTCGGTCGTGGCTGGCTCTAAAATAACACAGGCAATTTCGTTGCCATATTGATCAAAAAGAGCTTGTAGCGACGCAATATCGTTGTAACGAAAATTCTTGGTTTTGGTCGTCGTTTCCGCAGGAATACCACGCGTCAAAATCGTTGAGCCAATGAACCAGTCATCATAAGAAAAAAAAGGGTGATCCTGACAACGGACGACTAATTCGCGCCCCGTATATGCACGCGATAACTTTACCGCCGCTGACACCGCTGATGAGCCATTTTTAGCAAACTTGACCATATCAACATCGACTAACTCAAGTAGCATTTCAGCGGCTTCTAGCTCAATCAATGACGCTCTAGTGAGATTATTACCTAGTCGGATTTGAGCGATGGCGGCTTCGTCAATTTCGTTTTCGGCATAACCAATGGTGACTGCGCGTAATGCCATGCCATAATCCAGATAGCGCTGACCTTCGGGATCAAAAACTTCAACGCCTTTGCCTCCTAACAATAGCTCAGGCGCATTGGCAGGAAACTGGTCATGGCCACGAGAGTAGGTGTGCGCACCACCAGGAATCGCTTTTAATAAACGCTGTTGATAATTCATTCCTCACCCCGCAACCGTGCTCTTTCTGCATGAAAATTTTGCCAATACTCTTGATTGACGCTTTGATTTAATTGAAACATTTTCTGAGACTCAACGATGGCGACAATATCTTCATCTGTTGCCGTTGAGAGTATTTCTTTAGTCATTAATTCGTGAATCACCGAAGTAAAAAACAACTGATCTTCGGGATAATCCAGCGTAAATCGTAGCTCAGGTATAGCCGCTAACGGCATCTGAATGTCTAGCCATGCGTCATCAGGAAAAATCACCCCCCAACCTGTATCAAAAGACCGTGACCACCAAGGGGTCACCACCTGCTCAAGAAATTGCGTGCGATAACCCATGGCATTCATGCCCAATGGCAAACCTGAAGTGCGAACCAAATCAGCACCGTCAAGCAACGCCCGTGCCACGTTAACAACGGCCAGAGGGGAACACAAGATATCATCGCCATCTACGGAAACAAGGGCATCTAAACCGAGTGCTCTAGCTGCTTCCAGATGACGACGAGGTATATTATCTCGATGACCATAAAAAACTTGTGTATCTGCACACTCAAAACGAGCAAAGTCGCGATTCTCAGACTCATCACTGGTGGCAATAACTAATCGCATCGAACAAGGCAACGCTTCCAACACGGGGCGTAAACGCGCCAGCAAACATGCCATAAAACTTTGACCGTTTACCTCGAGTAAATGCTTTCGTGGCAATCGACTAGAGCCAAGACGTGCCGTCACTAAAACACCTATATTCATACAGCTAATCTCTGTGTGATACCACAGCGACTCGCTTCTTCGGCGGCATACAGAATTTTCAGAATACGGTGATCTTCTGCCAGAGTGTTCGGGAACAACTTGTTAGCTGTTATCGCTTGGCAAAATGCTGCAACCTCATCAATATACATTTGCTCACTGATGTTCGCGTTATAGCCTTCAGCCGACTGTCCACGCTCATAAGGCATTTCTTCCCATGCCTGTTTGCTGGCATCAAAAAGCTGAATTACGCCATGATTCCAATCCCAAATAAGCTGCCCTTGCTCACCATTAATCAACAACCGTCTAGTGGCAACACGAGACACTACATCCACCGTCAAGATCATTGAATAACTGGAAAAATCCAACAATAAATTATAGGTATCATCAATGGCTTCGGCACCAACAATATCAATAGTCTTACGCACCTGCGCACTGACACCCATTGGCCAGCCAAAAACACGAGTCAGCCATGTCAGCTCAAAGGGGACAATTTCTCTGGCTCCGCCCGTGTCACGCTGCGACACATAATAGTCTTGCACCTGCTCATAAGTATGCCAATCAGGCAAATATTGACCTGAATGCATGACAATATTAGATATCTTCCCTAATCGACCCGATTGGACTAATGCCCGTATTTGTTGAATAGCAGGATGAAACAACAAGGTCGCAGACGGTGCAGCAACCAAAGCGCGTGTACCTTCAATAAGCTCTACCATTCCTGTGTCAACGACACTCGCTTCAACAAAAAAAGGCCGACACTGTTTGACAGCTTCATTCATATAAAAATGGTGGGCAGCGGGGGGAACACTAATGATCCACGCCTGTTTGTCAGTGCTTATCGGTAGGCTGGCTAAATCCGCCAGTGTTTCTACGCCATAAGACTGCATCACTTCATGACGCCGATCCTCACGAGGATCTATACCGACAATCTGCTTTTCGCCAAGTGCTTGCAGACAACGAATACGGCGTTTTCCCATAGAACCTAAGCCGATCACCACAAATTGTATATTCATTTTTGATTCAACACTCCGCGCTAAAGCAACGAGTTAATAACAGTAAGAACATTCTGAGTCGCACTACCTACCTGCGGGAGTGCCATTGGATCGACTAATGTCGTTTGACCGTCATCAAGAATATCGGCAAGAGCCGCCTCTAATTCATCCATGCTCTCCAGTCCTCTCGCAATACCCATGCTTGCAAATGGCGCATCTGCACTAGCGACAGACAACTCTAACGCTAACACAGGCCTACCTAAAAGAGCTGCTTCTAAGCCAACGGTTGACGACAATATAACGACCACATCTGCTGATGCGAGCAGAACCGCAAGATTTTCTTCTTTGGTACTATAAATTGCACGCTCGGGCAACGGGGTCAGCGTAACCTGCTCACTCGGATGATGACGAATGACAAGAAACCAATCCTCATGCTTAGCAAGAAGTGCCAGTAGCTGCTGATCAATTTTGCGTGGTAATAAAGGATCGCCTAATTTGCCACTAAATGGATGAACGGCTGGCTCATCCTGAGATGCCCAAACAATCACTTTTTTATCGCCTATGGCATTATTTTCTCGCCACAGTGCTGCTTTGGCGGGCAATGAGCTATCGGCTAGACGATCAAATGCAGGGTTTCCTGTCACAACCACTTGTGCTTCATGCCGACCTTTCATTAATAAACGATTACGCACAAAAGGCGACAATACACAAACCCGACTTGCGTAATCAGGGTGTCCAATCCAAGCACTTTCTTGTGTCGCAAACAAATCGACGATACACACCGATGGCACATCCTGTTGATGAGCAGCAAGAATAGCGGCTCTTTCAGCACGTGGGGAGTTCGTCGCTACAACTAAATCATAGCCACGGTCGGCAATCAAACGCCCCATCAATTGAGTCGGCAAAAATGCTTGGCGGCCACGATTAGCATATATTTCAGCGGCTTGCTTAACACCATAAACACTTTCCAATTCAGCATAGTTCAAACCCAAATAAGCTGCTGTTTCTTCTTTTTCTATCACCACATGATCAAAATTAGCAGAAAGTTTATATCCAAGGGTTAATGCGTATTCACTATCGCCATACACTAATAAATCACGAAAACCAAAAGCGGTTATATTATGCTGTCGGCAAGTAAAAGCTGCCGTTGTTAAAGCCAAAACATCCACTTGATACAGTAAAGTCTCACGCAGAGCCTTGATAATTGGAATCAACATCGCAATATGACCACCGCCATAAGCAACTAATAATATTTTTTTCAAGAAATAAAACTCTAATATATATTCGCTTTAAATTTACCCATAAAAGCTAGCCGCTCATAAATAAGGACTGAGAGAAAAATCAATCCTATTGGTAAAACCAGCGTCAATGTTGACAATCCAAGCTGTCCTAAAATAAGAGCCAGCATCAACCCCACTCCCACGATCATTTTATTGGGCTCGCCACGAAGCCAAAGAGGGGAAATCAATATCATCATGATAAAAAACAAAATACTGGTATAACCTACTATTTTTTTGATGTGAGGGGGTATTTCATCACTCGACTCAGGAGAGTTGACCGTTTGCTTAACTGAGCGGCTTTGTGCTTCTTTGACCAAATCAGGTCTAATACTTTCTAATATGACTTGACCCGAACCATGCGCCAGCATTTCAACGGAACCCTCTACTCCCCCACCAAAAAAGCTAATATTCTTGCTAACACCCATGAGCATCCACGGGGTCATCATTAATAATGTTGCCACCATTAACAACACTTTTAACCTCTGCCCCTGCTTTTTGACGATTAAAAATAACTCATACAACAAACTAACACCCAACAAACTATAAGCCACTGCAAATACACCCGTACTGACAGAGCAAAATAAAGCACCGATAACTATTAATAAAGCCGACAATAAAATCATGCGGAGGTTGACTATTTGCATTGAAGCGATAATGGCAAATAACAAAATAGCCACACCTAAATGGGCAAATATCATTCGACCATTCATAAACATCGCTAGAAAAAAATAAATAGCACCAGCAATGCCACAAAATATTTGCGCAAAGCGCAGACTCATGCCATAGATTCTAACGGCATAAAATAAAAAAACAGGAATGGCGATCACCATTATCATGCCAATCCATGAAAACAGCATATTGGGCTCAATACCCCATAAATCAGCAAAAACATAGATAGGATAAACAATCAAATAACGCAGAGCATGAGGGTGCCAACTTTGGAATAAACTAAGCACACTCCAGCCCTGAACATAAATATCGTTCACTTGCCCCCACAAACTAAACTGCCAATAACCTGCCAACACCGCAAAATAGCCAATGGCCGCGGCTATAAACACCATCACTACATCTTGCTTATTCAAATATGTGTGTATCATTTAGGCAATCCATCGTCTCAAACATCAAAGGCTTTGCGCCAAAGTCCTAAGGCCAAACAGGCTCGTATCTCACGAGTCGCATTAATCAAGCCATCCGCATGTTGCTGCCACAACAATCGCAACGCCTCTTTTTCAATACAATCGTCAATATAAGGAAGAACGTCTTGAAACAAGTCATAAAGCGAATTGTTTTCTTTGTTTTTCATCCACTCACCGACAGGCACAGTAAACATTTGTTTTTTACGATACGCGAGTTCATCACCAATTAACTCGCGCACAGCCTTCTTAAAAATATATTTCGTCTCACCATCTTTTAGCTTTAAATGGCCTGGTATTTTAAAAGCGAACTCCACCATTCGATAATCTAAAAATGGGGTACGCGCCTCTAAGGAAACAGCCATGCCCATGCGATCGGGTTTAACCAAGTTATTACCTGGCAATAACAACATCGTATCAATATACAAAGCTTGATTAATACGATCCCAATGCTGCACTTTTTTAAACCAAGGCGCGGTAATATCTTCACCCTGTGTTGTTGCAAACGACGCGAGTTGGCCTCTGTAAAGCTGCTGTTTTTGCGCCAACGACAATAGACCTGTAGATGCCATATAACGTCGCTGAAACTCACTATCACTCAAATCAAAAACAGAGGGATTGGCAAAAAAAGATTGGTATTTTTCATAGCCTGCAAAGAGCTCATCACCACCATCACCTGTCAATACCACTTTCAGATGTTTAGCTGCTAGTTCAGCCACACGCAACGTCGGCATAAACGAAACATCACCATGCGGTTGATCGCAGTGGTAAATCGTTTTTGACCACGTAGAAAGCATATCCGCATCAACACGCTCCATAATATGTGTAGTACCAAAACGACTGGCGGCCTGAGCGGCAAACGCAGACTCATCAAAGCGAGGGTCATTAAACCCAATACAAAACGTTTTTAACGGATAGTCCATGTGTTTGGCCATTAAGCCTACAATGGTACTGGAGTCCACTCCACCCGAAAGAAACGCACCCACTGGAACATCCGAACGCAAGCGTAAACGTACCGCATCGTCCAGCAACGACAAAAACTCTTCTGTCCATGACGATTCAGAACGCTCCTCTTGCTCAATATGCGCTAAATCCCACCAGCAAACCGATTCGACTTTGTGGGGAGTGAGACGCAAATAATGACCCGCCATGACATGTTTGACACCCAAAAATGCCGTCTGAGGTGGCGCCACATAATTTAACGAAAAATAGTTATCTAATGCTTCGTAATTAGGACGAGCGGGCCAACCGCCCGCAAGAATAGATTTGATCTCTGACCCAAACAACAAACGCTGCCCATCATCAGCAACAAACAAAGGTTTCACGCCTAAACGATCACGTATTAAATATAAACTTTGCTGACGGGCATCCCAAATAGCAATCGCAAACATACCGTTTAAGCGCGACAGAAAACCGATGCCTTCTTTCTCATATAAACGTAGCAACACTTCTGTATCTGAATGAGTACGACAGGCGAAGGGCGTATTTTTTAGCTCTTCCGCCAACTCAAGATGGTTGAAAATTTCACCATTTTGTACTAACACAATTTGTCCATCATCACTGACAAACGGCTGATGACCGTGAGCGATATCAATAATAGACAAACGTTGATTACCTAACGCAAGTCCTTTTTGTTGATAGATGCCTTGATCGTCAGGACCGCGATGCTCGATCACTCTACCCATTTGCACAAGTTGCTCAACAGGTATGGAAACTGAATGACGGTCATAATAGCCAAAAATTCCACACATTCTAGTTTCCTCCTTTGAGAATGACTTGACGCACCGTCATTAATAAAATACGTAAATCAACTAACCAAGACACTGTACGCACATATTGCAAATCGAGTGCTTTGCGCTGCTCTTCCGTACCCGAAGAGCGCAATGTAGCTTGCGCTAAGCCAGTAATGCCTGGTCGCACCAAATGGCGTTCAATCCATTCGGCATCGGTATAAAGCTGGCGTTGTGCAGGCACATCGGGGCGCGGCCCAATCAAGCTCATATCCCCTTTTAATACGTTAATTAGCTGCGGCAGCTCATCAATACTGGTACGTCGAATAAAACGGCCTACCTTGGTAATACGAGGGTCATTTTCACTGGTTGAAAATGACCCCAGCTTCGGCGCATCAACGACCATGCTCCGAAATTTCAATATACTAAATGGCTGAGCATTTAAACCAATCCGCTGCTGCTTAAAAACAATAGGGCCTTTGCTATCAGACTTAATTGCTATTGCGACAATAAACAACAATGGCGACACCACCAATAACGCGACACCTGCGACCAAACCATCCAATATGCGATTCATGATCTATTTGCCTTTGACAACTTGGTTAACTATTGTCACTAACTGTTGACGGTTTTCTTCCAGTTCTTGCGCGCTTTTCCCACGCAACAGATATTCTTTTTGCCGTAGCTTTTTAATTTCCACTTCAAAATCCATAAAACTCTTCAATAAATCAATGGAGTCCGCTTGTCGATGGAAAGTGCGCGATAAAATTACAGAGGATGAACCAAGACGAATATGCTCACCCAAGATCAACTCTGCGGGGACAATCCCCTCACCCACGCGCGCAATACCACCAAAACCAAAGGGCTTGCCTGCACGCTGTATTGCTGCAACCATTTTATCAATCATGCCATTGGCCAACGGCTCAAACATGAAGCGGCACTTCATCTCCAAATGCAAATCATTCAAACCTATATACAACTCGTCAACATAAGGCAAAGCGGCTATCTCGCCAATTTGTGCGGCCGAAGCAACTGTCTCAATCAAGGGGATAAAGCGTGCGCGACCGCCAATACATTGGCTCGCCATCTGCACTTCAGCAAGTGATTTGATCATCGGCAACATAATAAAATCTGCACCACAAGCAATCACTTCTTCAATTTCAGCGGCAGAGTTGATATTCCACGGATTAATGCGCACTAAAAGCTCGCTCGTCGTTAAGGCATAACGAATAGTTTGCACATCATCAACGGTATGGCGACTAATCAAGGTATCGCGATGACCTTGACGTTCAAACTTACCTAATGTTTCTAAATCCACAAAGATGCGATCAACACCACTCTGCTCAGCATAACGCGCCAAATCGGGCTGATTGGTGATAAACAACAGTTTCATTATGCTTCTCTCGCGCGCAATAGTGGTTTTGCCATTGCCCGTATCTCAGGCTGAACCATAAACAACACCCCTAACAACAACAATACATGGGCTATCGCAACGAAAACAGCAGCAACAATATGCAAATTTAAATAAGAACCTAAAAACCACATAGGAATAGTGACCAACAACATAAGCATGAGGGTACAAAGAAATCGCACATTTAAAACTTGTGACAAGTGCAAATGATGCCGTGTCACCAAGACTCTCCATTGCTCAATCAACATGATGATATAAGCCAACAATAGCGCCCCCATCAAACCTAACAAACCATAGATAGGCAACAGCAAATAACAGGCACCACTATAACTAACAAGTCCCAGCAAAGAAGAACTAGCAAGCGTTCGAGTATTGTGATGCGCAGCCAACGCAACCGTATTCAAACTAACAACACCTTGCAACACTAATGACAACAAACCACATTGCCAAACTATTGCTATTTGCTGCAAATGGAATTCTGATATTTCACCCCAGCCAAATGCAATCTTTACCAATGGTAAACTAAAGCAGAACGCGGGCAATGTAATTAGCCACGCCACTAAAATGACCAACCGTTGACTTTGACCGAACATAACACTCCATGTTTTTGGCTGCTGCTGAATCGTGTGAGCTAATGTCGCGAACATCACATTCGCAATCAAGGTAATAGCGACTGCTAACGGCAGCTCTACTAATTTTGACGCATAATTAAAAATTGCAATACCGCCCTCACCCGTTTGCGACGCCATCGCCCGACCAATTAACGGTAAGAGAAATAGTGAACTACTGGCAACTAATGCCATGCCATAACTCTGAAGGAGAGGTTTAACCATCAGGCTTTCTGCTCGCTCATGATTGACAAATGGACGGGTATCCCACCATAGCCAAAAACAGCGCAGTACCCCCGCTATAAGCATCCCTATCGCCAAGCTGACGATGGGCTGTGTCGGAGACAACGCAAACATCAAAACAAAGATTAATACTAAGTTATAGAGTAACGTTGAAAATGCACTGACAGAAAAACGTCCTAGTGCCTGCAACCATGTCGTTGTCACCGTCGCACAAGCAATAAGTGGCATTAGCCATGCGGACCATGAAATACCTAAAGCAATTTGAGTCTGTGTTTGCGGCGTTACGCCCGGAGCCAGTAGTCGTGCTAACGGTTGCGACAACATGACTACAACCACTGCTAATAGCACACACACGAGTGCAGAAATAATACTAATACGGTAATGTAGCCAAGCCGATCCCGCGCCCTGCAGGCGAACAAACACAGGAACAAGCACGATAGAGGCCGCTCCACCCAACAGAACATTCATGAATAAATCAGGTAACGTCAGCGTTAAAATAGCGACATCCGCCAAACCACTTACACCGAACTGGGATGCAATTAACGTCTCGCGAAAAAACCCCAGTAGCCTACCCAACAAAATACCAACAGCAAGAATCAATCCTGAGCGTATTAGCAACTCTATACCTCTCAGAATGAATTAATTTAGACATCATTTGACATAGGGCTATGTCTGATGGGTTGGGTATTTTACAGTATTTTGTTTCAGTTTAGAAACATCTATATGAGCACTAGCCAAATAGATTAAATCCCCTTTAACATTATCCTTTTTTTCCAGCAACACTCGACTGCTGGATAAAAAAATCCACCACTTCCGTCTTCACTATTTTTTTCTTATTCGTAATGATAACAGCCTCCAAACGATGTTGGCCGCGCTCAAGTAACGTAGGCTCAATCACGAATGAGAAGCTATCTTTACTTATTTGCTTACCATCCAACGAAATTTGTAAATGATGTTCTTTCCATAAGGGTGGATTCAAAATGACTCCCACAGGAAGCGCATTATCTTCCTTGCGCAACGTATCATTCGTTTTTATATTGGAAAAAATCACTTGATAATCAATAGGCTCTGTTGCGGATGTATTTTTACCTATCGGTTGTGTTTTTAGATCAATGACCGTTTTCGGCAGTGCAGGCACAACCATCACTGGTTTTTCAACAACTTCCTGAGCATCATGAGTTGGCGCATCCGAAAAAACAGCATTGCCATTTTTATCGTAGGTTTTATAAATTCCTGCCTGAGCAAATCCCACCGCACATAACAAAATAATGGGCAAATATCGCATCATACACCTCAATCTAATCTGTTTATTTTAAGCATTATAGAAACAAAAAAGGCTCATTTACATGAGCCTTTTTGTCACCACTGTACTAACTATAGCGTATTCATTACACGCTGTAGTACATATCAAATTCAACTGGATGAACAGTCGTGTTTAGACGACGAACTTCTTCCATTTTCAAATCGATATACGCTTCGAGGAACTCTTTGGTAAACACGCCGCCTTCAAGCAAGAACGCGTGGTCAGCTTTTAAGCATTCCAAGGCTTGATCTAAACTTTCAGCAACGGTTGGGATCAACGCATCTTCTTCTGGTGGTAGATCGTACAAGTTTTTGTCCGAAGCATCACCAGGATGGATTTTGTTTTTGATACCATCCAAACCAGCCATCATCAAGGCAGCAAAACATAAGTAAGGGTTTGCACCTGGATCTGGGAAACGTGTTTCGATACGCACAGCTTTAGGGCTGCTCACATAAGGAATACGGATGGATGCGGAACGGTTACGCGCAGAGTAAGCCAATTTAATCGGCGCTTCATAATGCGGAACTAAACGCTTGTAAGAGTTCGTCAACGGATTAGTAATCGCATTCAAGGCACGAGCATGCTTGATGATACCACCGATGTAGAACAATGCTGTTTCAGACAAACCACCGTAGAGGTCGCCAGAGAACAAGTTTTTGCCATTTTTGCTTAACGATTGGTGAACGTGCATACCAGAACCGTTGTCACCCACTAATGGCTTAGGCATAAACGTTGCTGTTTTGCCAAACGCATGAGCCACGTTATGTACGGCGTATTTTAATACTTGTACTTCGTCAGCTTTGCGAACTAAGGTATTGAAAGCCACACCGATTTCACTTTGGCAAGAGGCCACTTCGTGATGGTGAACTTCAAGTTTGCCTTCGCCAACCATTGCTTCGATGGCATTACACATCGCCACACGCAAATCTTGTGAAGAGTCGATTGGAGGAACAGGGAAGTAACCGCCTTTAACGCGTGGACGGTGGCCTGTATTGCCGCCTTCGTAGTCTTTGTTGGTTGACCAAGCAGCTTCTTCGGCATAAATAGTATGACGAGCACCGCTCATGTCGATATCCCACTTGACTTCGTCAAAGACGAAGAATTCTGGTTCTGGACCAAAATAAGCCGTATCGGCAATACCAGTCGCTTTCAAATACTCTTCAGCGCGACGAGCGATAGAACGTGGGTCACGCTCATAACCTTGCATCGTTGATGGTTCGATAATGTCACATGTCACAACAACGGTGGATTCATCAAAGAACGGATCCATAAACGCTGTTTCTGGGTCTGGCATCAAGATCATGTCAGAGGCTTCAATGCCTTTCCAACCCGCTAAGGAAGAACCGTCAAACATCTTACCTTGAACAAAGGTTTCTTCACTGACGGTGTAGGCGGGGAAAGAAACGTGTTGTTCTTTACCGCGAATATCGGTAAAGCGCAAATCAACCCATTTGGCTTCATGTTGCTTAATCAGGTCTAGGACTTTATTGGTCATTTACATCTGCTCCAAAAATTACCAGCAATCTAAATATTCATCACAACGGCTCACCACCGTTAAATACTCTCGTCACCAGACGGGAAAAATTTCTCTGACAGTGATTTTACTCATCTCTACTGAGTCAACTCTCGAAAAGTGCCAATAAACAACAAAATCGTCATCTAAATGGCTTTATTTCCAATGCACCACTAAAAAGCACGAGCAGTTTAGCAGATTCATGTCGATGCTCAAGTCACAACTCGTAGAAGATGATGCTGTTGCCTGCAAAAGCAATTACTATGCCAGTTCAACAACAATAAGAAACGCTTTGTAAACGCATCATTTCCGACTATTTCACCCAACAAAACGCACCAAAAAACCTCAAAAATAAAAATATCGCACCAAATTAGAGCAAAAATAGAAGTTGTCGCCACATGATTGGCAAGGTAAGTTAGTCTCTTCACTTTAAAGATTAGGACAGAATGATGGACTGTATGTTTTGTAAAATTGCTAATAAAAGCATCAACGCCAAAATTGCTTTTGAAAATGAACGCGTCATCGCTTTTCATGATTTATTTCCCCAAGCACCTACCCATATTTTAATTATTCCGAAAATTCACTACACCACCCTAAATGATGTACCCATGAGTGAAGCGGCTCTGTTGGGTGAGTTAATTTCTACGGCGACGCTCATTGCTAAAGAGTTAGATGTTGCCGAATCAGGCTATCGCGTGGTGATGAACTGTAATGCGGATGGCGGCCAGAGCGTTTATCATATACATCTGCATTTATTAGCAGGCCGTCGTTTGAGTTGGCCTCCAGGTTAAAAACTAACGGTAAATATTTTGACAGGTAAGTACCCATGAGACATTACACCCTCGCCGACAAACTCATCAATCATGCGGATCAAGTGTTGCGTACACTAACACCCAACGCCACTGCCGCCTTACGTCCAAACCCTGCTAATCCTCACGAAACACTGACATTAACAGCCGAACAACAAACCGAAGTCGCAGGTTTAATGCGGGTGAATCACAGTGGCGAGGTTTGCGCCCAAGCCTTGTATCACGGCCAAGCGTTAACCGCCAAACTGCCAACGGTACGTGAAGAAATGCAACAGGCGGCACTGGAAGAGCAAGACCATCTGGCGTGGTGTGAAGATCGTCTGCATGAGCTCAACAGCAAACCTAGTGTCCTGAATCCCTTATGGTATGGCTTATCGTTTGGTATTGGCGCAGCGGCTGGCATTGCGGGCGACAAATGGAGTTTAGGCTTTGTCGTTGAAACCGAAAAACAAGTGTGTAGCCATTTAGAGGATCATTTACAGCGCATTCCCATTAACGATGAACGCACACACGCCATTTTGACGCAAATGCACCAAGACGAAGACCAACATCGGCAACAGGCGCAAGATGCAGGTGGCGCAGAATTGCCACCGCCTATTAAACATTTAATGGGCATGATTTCTAAAATCATGACGAAAACGAGCTTTTATGTTTGACTCTTTGTTCACAAAAACACGCAAACTGCACTTTTTTCTCAATACTTACTTGCCCTTTTTAGGTGCAGGTATTCGCGTTGAGCATATCAGCGATGATTTTTTGGCCATTGATGTGCGTATGCCACTCTATCGTGGCAATAAAAACTATGTCGGCACGCATTTTGGCGGCAGTTTGTATGCCATGACCGACCCCTTCTTTATGGTCATGCTCATGGAGAACCTCGGCAAAGACTATATTGTGTGGGATAAAGCGGCGAATATTGATTTTATTGCTCCGGGACGGGGAACCGTCAAAGCGCATTTTCGTTTAAGCAAAGAAGAAATAGAGCGTGTCCGTGTCGCAGCGGAAAGTGGTAACGCAGTTTATCCTGAATATCCAATTGAAGTTTTAGGTGAAGATGGTTTAGTGGTCGCTCGTGTGCTCAAAACGCTGTATGTACGAAAGAAAAAGCCAAAAGCATAAATCTCCCCTAACCCCTCTTTAACAAAGAGGGGGACTTTTCCATGCGCCATGCTGGATAGTTTCATCCTTTGCCTTTTAAAAGATAAGCGAATAGCCCCCCCTTTATCAAAAGGGGGCTGGGGGATTCAAACAAGCGTTAACCGCAAAACTATGCCGCTAAAATCTCATAATCATGGGTAATTTCCACGCCACCCGCACTTAACATTGCTGACGCTGAACAATATTTTTCAGCAGACAATTCAACGGCTTTTTTCACCTGATTTTCCTTTAAATCAATGCCTGTAATCACAAAATGCAAATGAATTTTGGTGAACACCGCAGGAATAGCATCGGCACGTTCTGCTGTTAACTCGGCACGAACATCGGTAATGTGCTGACGCGCTTTTTTCAAGATGGTGACGACATCAAACGACGCACAACCCCCTAAGCCCATCAGTAGTAACTCCATAGGTCGTGCACCAATGTTGCGGCCACCGTATTCAGGAGAGCCATCAATAACAACGGCATGGCCACTGCCAGACTCAACCACAAAAGATACATCTTTTACCCATTGCACACTTGCTTGCATTAAAAATCTCACCTTTAAAAATACGGGATACGGCGTGATATTAAGGGACATTGTCATTTTTGACGACATACCATTGTCAAAATCGCTTAAATCCAGACATTTTTTGTACGCGCCATCTATTTGTTGAGGATTATTTCTCAATTTCGCAATAAAAAAACCTGTCTTTGTCAGTTATTAGACTTATTATATGACAATAAATATAAGTCTAACTGATTAGGACACTCTTAATGGCCATTACACCTGCTCTTGATCGTATTCCTCATTTACAGTCATTCTTAGAACAATGTCATATTCGTCAATATCCTGTACGAACAGCCATCGTTCATGCAGGCGATGCTTCCGACTCATTATTCTTTATTGTTAAAGGCTCAGTGTCCGTGGTGATTGAAGACAGTGAAGGCCGAGAAATGGTCGTCGCTTATCTTAACGTTGGCGATTTTTTTGGCGAAATGGGTTTGTTTGAAGAAAAGCCTGTCCGTAGTGCATGGATTCGTGCCAAAACCACCTGCGAAATTGCCGAAATCAGCTATCGCAAGTTTAGAGAAATGGCGCGGCAAGATGCGGGCTTAATGTTTGCTTTATCCGCGCAAATGGCAGGACGTTTACGGGCAACGACACGTAAAGTCAGTGATTTAGCCTTCTTAGATGTCACGGGGCGTGTTGCCCGTTGTTTATTGGATTTATCGAAACAACCCGATGCCATGACACATCCTGACGGGATGCAAATTCGTGTCACTCGTCAGGAAATTGGTCGTATCGTTGGCTGTTCACGCGAGATGGTTGGACGGGTATTAAAGTCCTTAGAAGACCAAGGACTGATTGGTGTCAAAGGTAAAACAATGGTTATCTTTGGGACCCGCTAACGCGACGCTGGGGGAAAAATAACTCTTTTAACGCATCGCCAGGTTCGGGAGCGCGCATAAATGCCTCCCCCACCAAGAACGCATTAATACCGTTGGCTTGCATAAGCATGACATCACTGGGATTTAAAATACCACTTTCGGTGACAATCATGCGGTCTTTAGGCACAGAACGCATCAACGCTAACGTGGTATTTAAACTCACTTGGAAGGTTTTTAAATTACGATTATTAATACCAATCATCGGCACGGGTAGCTTTAACGCTCGGTCTAATTCACTTTGACTGTGAACTTCTACTAATACATCCAAGCCAAAATCTACCGCAATAGCATAAAAATCTGCTAATTGACTATCGTTAAGCGCACTAACAATCAATAACACCGCATCCGCACCAATTGCTCGCGCTTCAACAATTTGATAGGGATCTACGATAAAATCTTTGCGTAACACGGGCAAGGAACATGAAAAGCGTGCCGATTGTAAATAACTGTCCGCACCTTGAAAAAAATCAACATCCGTTAATACCGATAAACAAGCGGCACCCGCTTTTTCGTAACTACGAGCAATATCAGCAGGGACAAAATTCTCGCGAATCACACCTTTAGAAGGCGACGCTTTTTTGATTTCAGCAATCACCGCAGGCTCGCCTTTATCAGCGCGACGCTTGAGAGCACTATAAAAACCACGGACAGGCATAGAAGTACGCGCACGCCCTTCTTGCGAGGCAAAAGAAATCTGCCGTTGTCGAATTTCAACTTCTTCCACTTTACGGTGCAGAATCGTTGCTAAAATATGAGCAGTCATAATATTAATCTAATGTCATTAGGCTGAAGCAGCGATAAAAGTCCGACTAAAATCACGCAAAGCAACTAACTTTTCTAAAGCTAAACCACTATGAATGGCATCTTCTGCCATCAATACACCTTGCTTAATGGAGGATGCCGTTCCGGCAACATACAATGCAGCACCTGCATTATAGGCGATGATATCCGCGGCTTTCACGGCTGCTGGCGTTTTGCGCTTGCCTAAAGCATCTTCAAGCAACGCCAGTGATTGAGCGACATTATCTACCATTAAACCGTCTAATGATTGCGTTTTTAAGCCAACATCTTCGGGATTAAGTAAATATTCATGCACTTGGCCATTTTTTAGCTCGGCAACATAGCTTGGCGCAGCCAAACTTAACTCATCAAGGCCATCTTGAGCATGAACTACTAAAACGTGCTCACTGCCTAAACGCCCCAAAACTTCTGCCAATGGCCGACACCATGCTCGGTCATACACACCTAAAACTTGCCGTTTGACACCTGCGGGATTGGTTAAGGGCCCTAAAACATTAAACAAGGTGCGAATGCCCAACTCTCGACGCGGTGCAATAGCATGACGCATGGCGGTATGATGATTGACGGCAAACATAAAACCGACACCAATGCTATCAATGGCACGCGCGGTTTGTTCTGCAGTTAATTGCAAATTAATGCCTGCGGCTTCTAAAACATCGGCACTGCCACTTTTAGAGGACACGGCACGATTACCATGTTTGGCGACAATCGCCCCCGCGGCTGCAACAACAAACGACGAAGCAGTAGAGACATTAAATAAATTTGCGCCATCTCCACCTGTACCAACAATATCAACCACATGATGTTGTGCCGCTAAAACAACGGGCGTACAAAGCTCACGCATGACGCGCACAGCGCCTTCAATCTCATCTAAAGATTCGCCTTTCATCCGTAAAGCCACTAAAAAAGCGGCAATTTGTACGGGCGTACATTCACCCGTCATAATGGAACGCATCACGTCTTGCATTTCGGCAAGACTTAAATCTTGGTGCCCGATAATTTTGGCGAGGGCTGATTTAATATCCATCTCTATCAAGCCTCCAAAAAATTCTTTAATAAATCATGGCCTTGTTCGGTCAATATTGACTCTGGGTGAAACTGTACACCCTCTACCGCTAAGGTTTTATGACGTACGCCCATGATTTCATCAACTGAACCATCTTCTAATTCTGTCCATGCGGTAATTTCTAAACAATCGGGCAAGGTATTTTTATCAATAATTAAGGAATGATAACGAGTGGCTATTAAGGGATTATTTAAGCCGCGAAATACGCCGACATTTTTATGATGAATCGGTGATGTTTTACCGTGCATCACTTGGCGTGCGCGAATGACATCACCACCAAACACTTGGCCGATACTTTGATGACCTAAACACACGCCCAATACAGGAATTTTTCCTGCAAAATGTTGAATCACCGCCATTGATACACCTGCTTCATTAGGGGAGCAAGGGCCTGGCGAAATGACAATATGTTGCGGATTGAGGGCTTCTATGTCGGCTAAAGTTATTTCGTCGTTGCGAAACACACGCACATCTTGACCTAACTCGCCTAAATACTGGACGATGTTATAGGTAAAAGAGTCGTAATTATCAATCATTAACAGCATAAAACGTTACTCGGTCAGCGTTAGGTGATCACCCATGCTACGGCACTATAAACGAATAATTGTAGCGTAACTTGTGGATGTTGTGGGAGATTTTCACCGACAAAAAATATTCCCTCCCTTGTCAAGGGGAGGGTTAGGGCGGGGTTCTGCGTCATGACAAATAACCCCCTCCCAACCTCCCCCTTATCAGGTGGAGGAGCTACATGACCTCTAAACGTCGATGCAGCCAATAATACAAAGTTGGCAACACCATCAACGTCAACAAAGTCGCGGAAATAATGCCACCAATGACAACTGTGGCTAATGGCCGTTGTACTTCTGCACCAATACCGACATTTACTGCCATTGGAATAAAGCCCAAAGCGGCAACCAAAGCTGTCATTAACACGGGGCGTAAACGATTGACTGCGCCTTGTTGTACGGCTTGTAGCAAGTCCATGCCATTGTCACGAAGTTGCCGAATAGCACTTAACATCACTAAACCGTTGAGTACCGCGACACCCGACAAGGCAATAAAGCCTACCCCTGCGGAAATAGACAAGGGAATATCGCGCAACGCCAACGCCACTATGCCGCCCGTTAATGCTAACGGCACGCCTGTAAACACTAATAAGCCATCCAAGACGCTGCCCAAACTGGCGTATAACAAAATCAGAATCAGCAACAATGCCACAGGAATGACAATCATTAAGCGTTGTTGAGCTGATTGTAACTGTTCAAATGTGCCGCCCCAGCCGAGCCAATAACCTGTAGGAACAGTCACTTGCGTGCTAATTTGTTGTTGGGCATCATTAACAAAAGAACCAATATCTCGACCACGAACATTGGCAGTAACAACCACTCTCCGTTTGCCATTTTCGCGCGATACTTGATTTGGCCCTGTACTGATTTGAAAATCGACTAACTCCGCTAAAGGAATAGTGGCTTGACTGTTATTTGGTAAAGGAACGGGAATACGTTTTAAGACGTCAATATCTTGACGTAATTGTTCGGGTAAACGCACAATTAACTCAAAACGTTTATCACCTTCAAACACTTCACCTGCTTTTTCACCTGCAATTAAGCCAGTGATGACCGCTTGGACATCGGCAACCGCGAGACCATAACGGGCAATCACCTCTTTTTTTGGTTGTAATGTTAGCATCGGCAAACCTGTCACTTGTTCGACTTTGACATCGGCTGCACCTGCTACGTCGTTCAATACATCGGCTATTGCCTCCCCTGTTTCGAGTAGTTGCTCCATATCATCACCAAACACTTTCACCGCCACATCGGAACGTACACCCGAAATCAACTCGTTAAAACGCATTTGAATCGGTTGCGTGTATTCGTAATTATTACCGACGACACGCTCTGCCGCCGCTTGAATATCAGCAACCACTTCGGCTTTGCTTTTATCAGGATTTGGCCAATCACTACGCGCTTTAAGCATCACAAAGTTATCGGCGACGCTGGGAGGCATGGGGTCGGTAGCTATTTCGGCCGTACCGAGTTTGGCAAATATCGTTTGCACTTCGGGCAGTTTTTTAATTTCTGCTTCGAGGGCATATTGCATCTGTACCGCTTGTGTCAGTGAAGTTCCGGGAATGCGGAGCGCATGTAAAGCGACATCACCTTCATCTAAAGAAGGAATAAACTCCGAACCTAAACGCGTTGCTAATAACAGACAAAACACTAATAAGCCACTTGCGCCGCCTAATACCAGCACACGATGACTCAAAGCCCATGTTAATAAAGTCTGGTAAAAGCTGCGTAAATAAATCATCAATCGGTTATCGGTTTCGCTAATTGCGCCTGTAGTCACCATTGCTATGGCGGCAGGTACAAAGGTTACCGACAACACCATCGCCGCCATTAACGCCATCACTACCGTTAACGCCATCGGGATAAACATTTTGCCCTCAACACCTGTGAGCGTGAGCAAAGGCAAATACACGACCATGATAATCAATTGGCCAAAAATTAAGGCTTGGCGTGAGTCTTTGGAAGCCTCAAATACGGTATGAAAACGTTCACTACGGGTGAGAATGCGCCCCAAATGCTGTTGCCGTTCGGCCAATTTTCGTAAGCTACTTTCAACAATCACCACCGAGCCATCAATAATAATGCCAAAATCCAATGCCCCTAAGCTCATTAAATTAGCACTGACCCGGTTCGTCACCATACCTGTGATGGTTAATAACATCGCTAAGGGAATGACTAAAGCGGTAATCAGTGCGGCGCGTAAATGGCCTAAAAAAGCGAACAACACGGCAATGACTAATAATGCGCCTTCAAGCAGATTTTTTTTGACGGTGTTGATGGTGGCATCGACTAAAGTAGTACGGTCATAGACGGTTTGGGCAATCACTCCTTCAGGCAAACTCGGTTGAATTGTCGCTAGTTTTTCGGCAACACGCGTGGAAACCGTGCGTGAATTTTCACCAATCAACATAAACACTGTGCCTAAGACCACTTCTTGTGTATCTTTAGTCGCCGCACCTGTCCGTAACTCGTGGCCTAAACTGACGGTCGCGACATCACTCAGACGAATCACTTGGCCTTCTACTGTTTTAACGGCAATTTGGCCGATTTCTTCTAATGATGTGATTTGATTCGGTGATCGCACAAGGTATTGCTCGCCCGATTTTTCGATATAAGCCGCGCCGACGTTACCATTATTAGCGGCCAGTGCTTGCATGACATCACGCACTGACAAACCACGCATCTGCAACTCATGGAGTTTTGGCGCAACAAGGTATTGTTTAACATAACCGCCAACGGTGTTGACCTCAGTCACGCCTTTTACTTGGCGTAATTGCGGCTTAACAATCCAATCTTGTACCGTGCGTAATTCGGTGGGCGTGAGTTTTGTCTGCGCGTCTGGCTTATTTTCCACCGTGTACATAAAAATCTCGCCCAAACCTGTGGCGATGGGCCCTAATTCGGGTGACAAGCCTATAGGCAATTGGCTACGCACACTTTGCAAGCGTTCACTGACTAATTGACGGGCAAAATATATGTCCGTGCCATCATCAAAAATCACTGTCACTTGCGATAAACCATAACGCGATAATGACCGTGTTTCTTTTAGATGTGGCAAACCCGCCAACACCGTTTCAATCGGAAAACTTAAACGGCTTTCGACTTCCAACGGTGAGTAACCTTGTGCTTCGGTGTTAATTTGCACTTGGACATTGGTGATGTCAGGGACGGCATCTATCGGCAAACGCAAATAGTTATACACGCCTAAAGCGGCCAAACCGATAAACGCCAACAGCACCAACCAGCGTTGCTCAATCGAAAAACGCACCACACGATCAAAGAAATTATCAGTGGTCATGGCTTGCTCCTGCTTTGCCTAACTCAGCCTTGAGCAAAAACGAATTGCCTGCGCCATACACTTGATTTGGCTGTAAACCACTCAGCACTTCGATATAGCCATTAGCTCGACGGCCTAGCTCTAATGGTCTGACCTCAAACTGCTCGCCAACACGCACAAACACCACTTGCCAATCTCGAAAAGTTTGTAAGGCATCTTCACGAATCGCCATCGGTACGGTGACGGTGTCTTGGACAATATCGACTTGCACTAATTGCCCTGCGCGCCATTGTTGCGACGGATTATTCAGACTGATAAAGGCTGGTGCGCTTCGAGTGTCCTCCCCCAATACTGATCCTAAATAACTGATTTTTCCTTGAGCAACCGTTTGGCTTTGTTGGGCTTTTATCTGTGCGTTCATACCAAGACGCAAAGCGTTGATATGGGCTTCGGGAACATTCACCACCGCAATTAACGCCGATAAGTCAGCAACACGGACTAATACACTGTCAGTATTAACGGCCTGACCAACCGCTAATTTATTATCCACCACCACGCCGTTGATGGGCGCACGCACGGTTAAAAGTGTGCCACCTGTTGCTTCTGCGCCTAGCGCTTTGAGTAAACTTTTGGCTTCAGTGACGGTAATCTGTGCTTCGGCTAGTTGGGTTTTCGCGGTCACATACTCATGTTCGGGAATCATATTTTGCTGAAGCAAGGTATCTTGATGATGAAAATGCTCTTGAGCCAGTATCAAGCGTTGTTGTGCGCTGTATAAACTGGCACGTAAAGTCGCTAATTCTCGACTTTCTAGTGTCGCCAATACTTCACCTTGTTTCACCGTCGCACCTAAGGGCTTATTGATACTAACAACCACACCAGCCACCCGTGCTAACACGGCAACATCCCGTTCTGGACGAATTTGCACTTCACCTTGTAAGGACAGACTATCCGCTAAGGTTTGCGGAAGTACATTAAGCAACTCAATACCACTACTGGCTAAAGCGGCTGTTGGTAGCGTCAAACGCCCTTCTTCTTGCAGCCAATCAAACACATAATTTTTGCCTGCATAACTCGCTTTCACTTGCACGGCAAAAGAGTGTGGTTCATAAACGATGGCATCGCCCAACAAATAATCCGCTTCTGGGCGAAAATTTAGCGTTTGGCTAGCATCTAAACGGGTGATAAGCACCTGTGCTTGCACACTTTGGGGCGCAATGACTTTATTGTTATCAAAGGCATATAAGCGTAATTGTGGTTCGACACCTTGTTCAAAAATTTTGACTTCTAAAGCAAAGTTGTCCGCACGAAATAAACGCCCGCCATGTGTGCCTTTCTCCACTTCGGTGGCGGGTTGTTGTGCATGATGTTCGTCGGCTTCACCATGTTGATGGGCTTGCTTATCGCCCGTTTTTTGCCACGCATAGGCTAAAATCATCGCCAATAATAAAACACCAATAGCAACCGCTATCTGTTTGATGGGTAATTTCATCTTTTCTCTCTGTTTCTTGCGGTATTCGATGCGGATGGATACAGGTGCGACAAATGCCCTAATTTCAAGACAACTCGCTCACCTGAAAATTGGCTACTATAGAAAGCAGGACAGAGGAAACGCCCGTCCTAAAACAAGAAATTAATGACGCAAAACAATCGTGCGTGTCATAGCAATCAATGAGTTACGACAGAGAATAGGCACAGCAGGGAAATCTACAGCACGGAAACGCGGATACACACACCACGCAAAATAACACCAGCACCACAGCAACAACGGCACCAGTAACAACAGCTTTATAAGAGGGATACTTTGTTTGACTTCGTCAGCACAAGGTAGCGTTAAAGTATGGTCATCGGCATGACTATCAGCGATAGGCGAACTTTGTTCATGGCCGTGATGAATCACCCATTCGACTGTCGCGCCTTTATCGGCGGTTTCAAATTGATGATGTTGTTGGCCAAACCACAACACAGGCAACCAACTAAATAAACCACAGACGACGAGTAAGTACGCAGGCAACAGCACACCCAACACCAACGCAGCGCGGTAGCGTGTTTGGAGCATAGGCAGAGTAGCCAGCATAATGACCGTACAGAAGCGAATAAATGAGACTTATTCTCACCTATTGCCATAGCCTGTGACAATAGCTATTTTGTTTTTTCAGCCCTTGCTCAAATCATGGCTCGATGAATAAGTCTGATTTATGTTAAAATGCTCCCCTCTTTATTATCCGAGGCACTTTTCATGTGTTCAGATCGACCGTGTAGGTTTTGGTCTTTGCCGCTATCTTTTTCTTGTACCAAAATAATAAGAGACAAGAAATGGAATTTCTAATGGATCCGTCAATTTGGGTCGGACTGCTCACTTTAATCGTCCTAGAACTGGTTCTAGGTATCGACAACCTAGTTTTTATTGCCATTCTTGCCAACAAACTCCCTCCTCATCAGCGTGAAAAAGCACGCATTATTGGCCTTTCGCTCGCCTTGGTCATGCGCTTAGGGCTATTAAGTGTCTTGTCATGGATGGTGACGTTAACCAAGCCTTTAATTAGCGTTGGTGGCCTTGACTTTTCTGGTCGAGATTTAATTTTGATTTTTGGCGGTCTATTTCTCGTTTATAAAGCGGTAATGGAACTGCACGAAAAGCTGGAAGGTAAAATACATCCAGAAAATACCAGTCTTATTTATGCAGGCTTTTGGGTAGTGGTGACTCAAATTGCCGTTTTAGATGCAGTTTTTTCCTTAGATGCTGTGATTACTGCGGTTGGCATGGTCGATAATATTTATGTGATGATGACTGCTGTGGTCGTTGCTATGGTGTTGATGCTCATCGCTTCGAAGCCGTTAACCCGTTTTGTTAATGCTCATCCCACGGTGGTTGTGCTTTGCCTAAGTTTTCTATTAATGATTGGTTTTAGCCTGATTGTTGATGGTTTTGGTTTCCATATTCCTAAGGGGTATTTATACGCCGCCATTGGTTTCTCAATTCTGATTGAGTCTTTAAACCAATTCCGTATTAGAAACTTTAACCGCCATACAAGCTCTACCCCACTGCGCGAACGTACCGCTGACGCGATTTTGAAACTGATGGGCGGTCAACAAAAAGACCTCGTATTAGACAATGATGGCAGCTTCACCCACGAAGACACACTGCCATTTAAAGAAGAAGAGCGTTATATGGTCAGTGGCGTTCTGACCTTAAGTGAGCGGTCAATTAAAACCATCATGACACCAAGAACAGATATTTCTTGGATTAATATTCACGATAACCCTGAACGGATTCGTGAACAATTACTAGCGACACCCCATAGTTTGTTTCCTGTTTGTCGCGGTAGTTTGGATAAAGTCTTTAGTATTGTTCGCGCTAAAGACTTAATTGATGCCCTAGATCGACATATTGATGTCACTGAAATTTTGAGCAATCAACGACCAACCTTTGTTTCCGAAAGTATGCCTGTCTTAAAACTAATGAATGTCTTGAGAAACTCCAAAGGCGGTTTAGCCGTCGTCACCAATGAATATGGTGCGGTGCAAGGCTTGGTAACGCCTTTAGATATTCTCGAAGTGATTGCAGGTGAGTTTCCTGATGAAGATGAAACCCCCGATATTATTCAGGAAAGCAACCAAAGCTGGCTGGTTAAAGGTGGCGCTGACCTTTATCAATTGGAGCAAGAACTAGGTACAGACCATTTAATGAGGGATGAAGGCTACATCACTGTAGCAGGGCTAATTCTCAGTGAATTAGAACGGCTGCCGACAGCGGGCGAAGTCGTCACCCTTGAAAATATCACCTTCACCATGCTGGAATTGGATGGTCAACGGATTAAGCTGCTGAGGGTTGAACTGGTGACTGGGGATAGCTAACAGAATGAGGCAAATAAAAACCCCCGAACATTCGGGGGTTTTTAATCAGCACGATCAGAGTTTAGTGACCGCCACCTGTGACACCTTTGACCATATCTTCGAGAACTTTTTTGGCATCGCCAAAAATCATCATCGTTTTGTCGAGGTAGAACAAGTCGTTATCCAAACCTGCATAACCAGTAGCCATCGAACGTTTAATCACCATGACGGTACGCGCACGATGCGCTTCAATAATCGGCATGCCATAAATCGGCGACGCGGGATTATCTTTAGCGGCAGGGTTAACTACGTCATTCGCGCCAATAACTAAAACCACGTCAGTAGAGGCAAAATCGCTGTTGATTTCGTCCATTTCTTTGACATCATCATAAGGCACATCCGCTTCCGCCAATAACACGTTCATGTGACCTGGCATACGACCCGCAACAGGGTGAATCGCATAACGTACGGTGACGCCCTTCTCTTTTAACACCGTAGCGAGTTCTTTAACGGCGTTTTGCGCACGCGCTTGCGCCAAACCATAACCTGGCACAATGACGACGGAATCAGCGTTGGACATCAAGAAAGCGGCATCTTCAGCAGAACCTGAACGATGATTCTTTTCTTTTTTGTCGCCTTCTTCTTCCACTGCGGCTGTTACACCAAAACCGCCAAACAAGACGTTCAACAACGAACGATTCATCGCACGACACATGACATAAGACAGAATCGCACCCGAAGAACCAACCAGCGAACCCGCAATAATCAACATCGGGTTGTTTAAGGTAAAACCAATACCCGCCGCCGCCCAACCTGAAAACGAGTTCAACAGCGACACCACGACTGGCATATCACCGCCACCGATTGGCGCAATCCAGATATAACCAAACGCCAAAGCAAAGGCCGTCATCAAATAAAAGTGAGTCAAATTTTCGGTAGTGAAATAACCAATACCAAAACCCATCATCGCTAAAAACAACACCGCTTGGACTGGCTTAACCCAAGTGCCTTTAATGGTTTTTGCCCATTTTTTAGCGGCTAATTTGCCATAAGCAAACACCGATGCCGTAAAGGTAATCGCGCCGACAAAACAACCAATAAACAACTCAAAACGATGAATACCGTCATGATGAACACCTGTGTGCAACACTGCCGCAATAGCAATACAGACCGCCGACAAACCAACTGCTGAGTGCATCATCGCCACGGTTTCAGGCATTTGCGTCATCGGCACAGTACGTGCGCGATAAATACCAATCGCCGCACCAGCCACCATCGCACCAATAATCAAACCTAAAACGGGGCTTGGTGCCACAAAAAATGTCGTCAACACGGCTAAGGCCATGCCAGTCATACCGTAACGGTTACCCATAATGGCTGTTTTAGGGCCAGACAAACCGCGTAACGTTAAAATAAAGAGAACAGCACCAATCAGGTACGCCCAATCCGCATATTGTGCAAAACTTTGCATCGTGGTCGCTCCTTATTTCTTTTTCTTTTTGAACATATCAAGCATCCGTTCGGTGACAGCAAAGCCACCGAAGATGTTGATACTGGCCAAAAAGACGGCAAATGCGCCCAGTAAACTGGTCGCGCTAATTTCTTGCGGCAGATTGTCAGCACCCATGATGCTCACGGTTTGCAACATCGCACCGACGACAATAATGCCCGACAGTGCGTTGGTAACCGCCATCAACGGCGTATGCAGTGCGGGGGTTACGCCCCAAACGACGTAATAACCAACAAAAATCGCCAAGACAAAAATCGTAAAAATACTGACAAACGGCACACTGGCCGCGTGTTCGGCGGCCTGAGTCATCACTTCATTCATGATTTAGCTCCTCACTTCTTCGCGAACAGGACTTCGCCTGCTTGGGTAATGAGCAATGCTTTATGCACTTCGTCACTCATGTTAACCGTTAACGCGCCTGTTTCTTTATTAAACAAGGTCAGCATTAAATTGAGTAAATTACGCGCATATAAAGCAGAAGATTCAGCAGCAACCGTACCAGGAATATTAGGAATACCTAAGATTTTTACGCCATTGCTGGTAGTGACGGTTTCGCCACAGACAGAGCCTTCGACGTTGCCACCGCTTTCGACGGCCATATCCAAAATAACTGAACCTGCTTTCATTTTGGCGATGGTATCGGCATACACTAATTTGGGTGCTGCTCGACCCGGAATTAACGCGGTAGTAATGATGATGTCAGCCGCCGAAACCGCTTTATCAACAATCACTTTTTGGTCACGCACATACTCTGCCGAAGGCATCCACGCATAACCGCCTGCGCCCAGAGCTTTGGCTTTTTCTTCGTCAGACATCGGTACGTCTAACCACTTTCCACCTAAAGACTCAACTTGCTCTTTGGCGGTAGGACGCATATCCGACGCTTCAACAATTGCGCCTAAACGTTTGGCGGTGGCAATGGCTGACAAACCTGCCACACCCACGCCCAACACGACAATACGCGCAGGTTTTACTGTCCCTGCGGCGGTCATTAGCATCGGGAATAAACGCTGATAGGCATTTGCGGCTAATAACACGGATTTATAACCTGCCAAGTTCGCTTGCGAGGACAACACGTCCATATTTTGCGCACGCGACAAGGTACGAGGTAACAATTCCAAAGCGAAACATTGCAAGTTTCTGGCAGCAAACGCGGCTAAATTGGGGTTACGGAAAGGGTCAAACATGGCGACAACGGCCGCACCCTCTTTAATGAGAGCAATCTCGTCCGTTTCTGGTGCACGCACTTTGAGAATGACATCACTGGCGTAAGCCGATGCCGCATCATTGACAATCGTCGCACCTGCTGCACTAAAGTCAGCATCTGGCACACTTGCCTGAATACCAGCACCTGTTTGTATCACTACACTATGGCCAGCGGCGATAAATTTCTTTACCGTTTCTGGTGTGGCAGCGACACGCGTTTCGCCAGCGATAATTTCCGCTGGAATACCGATTTGCATGGTCAACCCTCAGCTTGAGTTTTTACAACTAACGGCCAGTCTTGTTGGCTTGTGGCCGACTAACCCCCAAAAACTTAGCACTAATCTTCAACGTATCGTTTGTATTAGCGCGCTAAAAATACAAAAAGCGCGCGATTGTACCCTACCTTGACTGATATTTTCAGCGTGAATACCAACATTTTCTAATTTTTTGAGCCAATAACGGGCGCAAAAACATCAATCCTAACAATCTGTCAAGTGTGCAAACGACAAAATTACGTTATTTCCCGATAAAAACAATAAAAAGTGTGTAACCGCGCGGACAAGCGATGTACTCTTACTCTGTTTAGCGTAACTCGTCATCAAAACCCGCAAATGGAAGTCATCAACAATAAAGTCATTAATAGCCTTGTGACTATTAAAAAAATAGAAATAGTGAGCATTCATGATGAAAAAAAATTTAATTGTATCGGTATTTAACTCTTTACCCAGCAGACGTTCAATTCTTGGATTATGTATTAGCCTTTCCAGTACGCTGTTGCTGACCGAGCCTGTTTTGGCCAGCGGCGACTTGTGGGATATGTCGTTGGATGATTTAGGTAAAATTCGCGTCACCTCCATTGCCTCAGGCACGCAAACGCCCTTAGATAAAGCAGCTGCTATTGCGACGGTTATTACCGCCGATGATATTGCCGCGATGGGTGCAACCGATTTAGATCAAGTGCTTGAAACCGTGCCAGGTTTACACGTTGGCCGTTCTGACCAAGACTACACACCTAAATATATTATTCGCGGCATTACTTCTACGTTCAATCCCCAAACATTGATGCTGATTAACGGTATCCCTGTCACTGGCTTGGTTTTTGGCAATAGAGGTAATGTATGGGCGGGAATGCCGATTAAATCGATTGCGCGTGTTGAAGTCATTCGTGGGCCAGGTTCTGCTTTATACGGAGCAGATGCTTTTTCGGGCGTTATCAACATTATCACTAAAAAATACGATGATCTGCGCGGCACACAAACAGGCGTGAGAGCTGGCAGCTTTGGCACACAGGCAGCATGGTTAACACATGGCAGCAGTTATCAGGGTATCAATGTCGGCTTTAGCTTAGAAGCCGAAACCACCGATGGCTGGAAGAAAATTGTTGAGCAGGATAGACAAACACTATTGGATGGTGCTTTTAATACCCATGCCAGTCTAGCTCCTGGTAGCGTTAACACCATGAAAGACATGGTTGATGCACGATTAGACATTGCTTATAAAAACTCACAACTGCGACTGGGTTATCAAGGACGTTCTAATATTGGTTCTAGTGTTGGTTATGCTGAGGCACTTGACCCGTCTTCGCGTGCGGCAAGTCAACGCTATAATCTTGACTATACTTACTCCCTCAAGGACTTAGCACCGAGTTTGGATGTTGATAGCCGTGTCAGTTACTACAGCAACACCCAAGAAATCAAGAAAAGTCTTGTCCTGTTTCCTGCGGGGGCATTTGGTGGAGCGTATCCCGATGGCTTTATCGGCAATCCTGGTTATAAAGAAGAAAACGCCCGTGTTGATTTTAACGTACTCTATAGTGGCATAAACAACCACTTAATCAGATCTGGCACTGGTTTTTATTGGGACGATGTCTTTGAAGTCACCGAAAGCAAAAACTTCAATCCCAACTTTTCACCACGAGCTAATGGATTAGAATATATCAATGATACCGCAGAAATCTGGCTACCCGAAAAACAACGCACTAGCTACTATCTATTTGCCCAAGACGAATGGAAGTTAGCGCGTAATTGGCTAGCGACAACGGGGGTTCGTTACGACCACTTCTCTGATTTTGGCAATACCACCAATCCTAGACTGGCCCTAGTGTGGGCAACAACTGATAAAGTCACGACGAAGTTATTGTATGGCAAAGCTTTTCGCGCACCGTCTTTCTCAGAACTATTTGCTACCAGCAACCCCCTCACTTTAGGCAATCCTAATCTTAAACCCGAAACGATAGACACCTATGAGCTTGCGCTTTCTCACCAACTGTCATCACGACTGCTCTACACCGCTAACATTTATCGCTATAACATCAAGGACTTTATTACCTTTGTACCTCAGATTGGTGGGGCAAAAGCGCAAAATATCGGTGAACTTCAAGGGCAAGGTTTTGAGTTAGAAGCCGACTACTCGCCTGTCTATAATTTACGCTTCTTAGTCAATTACGCTTATCAACAATCAACTGACCAAAAAACAGATGCCGATGTCGGCGATGCACCCAATCAGCAAATATATGCGCGCAGTGAATGGACGATCGCTTCTGATTGGCACTTCGATAGCCAAGTCACTTGGGTCGGCAAGCAAAAACGTGTACTCGGTGATACTCGCCCAGCCAACGATGCCTACACGACAATTGACGTGACGTTACGCAAACAAAATGCCTGGCGTGGATTGGATGTGGCATTATCGGTTCGGAATCTATTAGATGCGGATGTCACCGAACCCAGTCCTGGCCCTGTAGTCTATCTTCCTAAAGACTTTCCAATGGCAGGACGTAGCGTATATGGCGAGCTAACTTATACTTTTTAAGTGACATGAGTAGATAATTAAACCTCACTGACTCTCTCCCTCGGGGAGAGAGTACTGGGGCAAGGGTTGAAACACTTTTTCTTGATTCTTTACCAGACTCGCTTCGGCTTTCCTTGATAAGCAATACTGCTACAACGCATGGGAAAAAATGCACCTTCAGGCTTATCGCGGGTATCGACATAGCAGGGCGCAATACCTGTAATAAAACAGGGCGTTAAAAACAACTGATACTCTTCAGGACTTAAACCGATATCCGCCACCAACGCGGTGTTTATCGCCGAAATATTGATGGATAAGCCTTTGTTGTTTTTAAGATAGTGATAAACCTCTTTAGCTAACTGTAAGTATTGACCACCATCAAGCCCCAACTTTTTAGCCATCACTAAGGTATGCGGGACACGCTCGTCAATTTTTGCCAATGGCCGACCATAACCATAGATAGTTTTACGCTCGATCAGCTCTCGCTCGATGAGTTCTGCTAGTGCTTCACCTTTACTAAGTGACTCACGGGTACGATAAAAGAAATCCAAGGCCCGCTTTTCAGGTCTGCGGCCATAGATTGACGCTTCACCAAGGGCTAATCCCGCCATACAAGACAAAGATGCGGTGCTACGAACCGTACCGCCCAACGCCGCGACATGATTTGGCCAAATACTCGGGTCAGCATAACTCGTGGCAATCCAAAAATAGGCCAACATTTTGATTTGATTTTCAGAAAACTCACGTCCTGTAATGCCATAGAGATAGACGGCGAACCAATTCCAATCGCCTAATTCATGGTGCAAATCCCTCCCTCTCAATACGGCGCGATCACACAAAAAGGCTTTGCCAATGCGGGTTTGCCAGTTGTTTTCATGGGTTTGTAATTGAATATTGCTCATAGACCAAACTCCTCAATACTCGGCACGCCTAAAGAACCAGGGTCATTTTCTAATTCAATCATACTGGCAATAAAGGGAAATTTTTTCCAACCTAATGCTTGCTGCTCCATTGCATGAGCGGCTGCACCCGGTAGTCGAAGCAACAAAAATACCATTTCAGCTTGTTCTGCACTAAAACCGAGGTCAAACAAAGCCGCCGCTGCCACTCCTGTCATCGATAAGGGACAAGTAGCCAGTTCTTCTAAAGTCTCTCGATGATGATTCAACCATTGCAACGCTCCACCCTCGATAAAACCTGACAAGTAGGCCAGCGTTTGGCGTGTAGGGGTGGTGCAACTCTCCCCGTTTGGATCAAAACCCGGTGCATGCTCCATCGGCAGCCAAATATCCACCGCTTTATCTGCAAGTAGCTGTTGAATCATGGTTTGCCATTGCGTGATATCTTGACCTGCGCACTGCCAGACATTGACGGCATGAAACACTTCATGTGCGCCACCATATTGTCCTGCACCAACGGCAAGTGCCGCCATTAATGAGCCTGCGGCTGTTGTACCACCGACACCGCCATTCATTGCCGCACGGATACTATGATCACGAGGCCCTCGATTAGCAAAAGCAACCGCTAAGGACTCCAATAATTGGGCTTGAATAGGTGAAGGCCGTTCGCCTTTTAATAGCAGGTACAGATACTCAGACCAACTCACCTTACCCAATAAATCACCGTAAACATCATAGCCATGGCAATAACAGGCTTTAGCCTCAAAAGGATTATTTTCTTCGGCTTCTTCTTGCCAAATATGACTGTGAAATACTTGCTTATTGCTCATTACACTGCTCCAGTCAGAACTTTCATGCGCGCGCCCATCGGTGGCACTTCATCACCATCAATCAAGACATCTAATAAACAGGGTGCGGATTTACTAAGTAAATGAGGAATATCTAACTTATCAAGATCGGCCATCGTCTCAATCCGATATGCCTCCACGCCCATCGCTTGTGCCATCTTAGCAAAGTTAATGGCAGGTAATTCATTTCCAATTTGCTCTGCACCGCCTAATTGTTGGCCGTGTCTAATCATGCCAAGTGACGAGTCATTCAACACCACGAACAATACATTGAGATTTTCTTGTAATGCGGTGGTGATTTCTTGACCGCTCATCAACATACTGCCATCACCCGTAAAACACACCACAGGTTTACCTTTTGCACCTGCCGCCATACCAACCGCAGCACCAATTGCCCAGCCCATCGACGCAAAGCCAATACCAATATGAAATAAGGTTTTTTTCGGGTTAAAGTCTATCGGACGTTTACAGTTCCAATAATGAATGCCCCACAAAAAACTATTGCCTGTATCCATGAGTACACGCGTATCATCTGGGCAAATGGCACTCATTTTTGTCATTAAGGCTTGTGGTTTGACTCGTCCTTTGCCGCTAAAACACTTATCTCTATTCGCTAAATTGACCATTTTTGGCAAGCCACGGTCATCAGAAGACAGCACTAAGCCTTTTTTGAAGGCGTTGTTTTCTAACAGCTTAGCAAAAGGCTTTAACATTAATTCCAACGATCCTAAAATACATAACTTCGCCATAAACGAACGGCTGAGATGCTCGGAGTTACTGGACAAATGAATTAATCGTTCAGACATAATCGCCGATGTATCCCAACCACTGGTAGACACCTCATCTAAGGCCGTACCAACAACAACCACTCGTTGAGCATTTTCAGGCTGTAATGCCTCTAATGCACTCTCGTGCCCCGCAAAACCAAAGACACCACGATATGAAGGATGAAAACTATTGACCAAACCTTTGGCTCTCGGAGTAGTCACAAATAACCACCCCCGTGATTCAATCAAACTGATAATGGTATCTATTGCCCCTGCTGCCCCTTCACCAATCACCACCGTCACTTTGCTTTTGTCGGCTAAATCTTTAAGTACCAGTTGTATCGCTTCTTGGCTGGGTACAACATCATGGTTAATAAAGGCGCGCATAGTACTATTGATACGATGTGGCTCTACTTTAGCGCGCATGACATCTAAAGGAATACTCAAATGTACAGGACCGGGGCGATTACTAATGGCATAACTAATGGCTTGTAGAAACTTTGGTTCCAGTTGCGCGGTATGAGAAACCAAGGTGTTAAAACGGGTGCAGTGGGTAAACATTTCAGCGGTATTGACACCCGTGCATGAACTATCTTGAAACGAACCACGACCAAATTTTTCGATGGAAGTCTGCGCGGTAATCACCAGCATAGGAATACCATCAGCATAGGCCGAAGCAACACCTGTAATTAAATTCGTTGCACCAGGCCCTGCGGTGGAACAGCAAACGCCAATACGCCCTGTTTCCCGCGTGTAACCATCGGCCATAAATGCTGCGCCTGCCTCATGGCGAGCGGTCACCGCTCTGATACCACCTTGTCGCTGTCGCCGTGCGAGGGCATTGTAAAAAGGCTCAATGCTGCCACCGGGTACGCCAAAGACATACTTCACGCCCAGTCTTTCTAAATAATTTAAAATAAGATCGCCGTTTTCTATCATCTCTAGCCTCATTAATAAGTCATGGTGATGTTTTTTTCGTTTTTAGGACTTACTCGGTTCGATACCTAAGTCCTGATTTTGTGTTATACGAATCGCACTTTTTAATGCAGGCGATTATTAAGCCATCTTTCAACTTTACTCAACGACTATTTTGCCAAAAAACAGAAATCGTGTTTTTGTGATACAGACGTGTTATTTTGCACTTTCCCTTTGCTAGATCATGGTGTTATGCAGTCGAAAACGTATCTCACAGGCGTTATTTGCGTGTTGATTTCAGCCATTTTATTTTCTGCTAAATCGGTGTTGGTGAAACTGGCGTATCAATACTCCGTTGACTCCGTGACCGTATTAACTCTCCGCATGGCTTTTGCCTTACCCTTCTTTTTAGTGATGCTGTATTTTAGCCATGAGCCTAGTCAGCCGTTAACGCGCAAAGATTACGGCGGATTAGTTGCCGCAGGGGTTGTGGGTTATTACGGCGCAAGTATTTTAGATTTTTGGGGTATGGAATATATCAGTGCGAGTTTAGAACGGCTGATTTTGTTTATGTACCCGACGCTGACGGTGTTTTTATCGGCCTTGTTTTTAAAAACGGTGATTAGCCGACAAACGTGGTTGGCAATCGTGATTAGTTACACAGGCATGATGTTTGTGTTTGTCGGCAATGAACAACAAGAAAGCACTCATTTACTACTGGGCGGGAGTTTGGTGTTTGCGGGAGCGTTAGCTTATGCAGGGTATTTAGTTGGTAGTGGCGTGTTAATCCAACGCTTTGGCGCAATTCGTTTTACCGCTCTAGCGTTGACGATTGCCTCGTTATGTTGTTTCCTGCAATTTGTTCTTTCTCACCCATTAAAAACACTGACAACACTCGCTCAGCCTGTTTGGTTAATCTGTGCTGCGCTGGGCTTTTTCTGTACCTTTTTACCTGCAACGTTATTAACTCAAGGCATTCGACGCATTGGCGCACCTCAATCGGCGTTAGTCAGCGCCATTAGTCCTGTGATTACTTTGGCTTTAGGGGCTTGGTTGTTGGATGAGTTTTTAACAACTTGGCAAATTTTTGGTGCCTGTTTAGTATTATTTGGTGTGATACTCATTTCTTATAAACCCACGATAGAATGACTTGCCTTTTGCTTTATTTCAGTCTAAATAAACACCATCCACTAAAAACAATACGAGACTAAACATGAAAACGTTAAATGTATGGCTGGATGAATACAGTGAAAGTCATCAAAACCCGACGAATAAGAAGATTCACTGGTTATGCGTGCCTGTGATTAGTTTTACGGTTTTAGCTTTTGCTTATAGTTTGCATTATGGCGTAGCGTTGGCGGCGATAGCGGCCTCGATTTGGTTTTATGCTCGGCTATCTACGTCATTGGCGGTAGGAATGTTGGGAATTACAGTGGTGATGTTGGCGATTGCCTCTATATTGCCTAATTTAGTTTGGTGGGCGGTAGGATTGTTTGTTGTCGCGTGGATTGGGCAGTTTGTTGGCCATCATATTGAAGGCAAAAAGCCGTCATTTTTTAAAGACTTACAGTTTTTATTGATTGGCCCCGCATGGTGTTTAGATGCGTTATATAAGAAGGTGGGGATTAATAGCTAAGCACCTACACAAAAGTTTCACCGTTCATGGTGAGCTTGTCCCCCAAGGGGATTGCCTACGGGGCTCGAACCACCCTTCGACAAGCTCAGGGCGAGCGGTTGGTTCTTATCCGTCCATGCTGAGCCTGACGAAGCATGACAAGCTCAGTGCGAACGAAAAATACAAACAAACTTTCGTTGATGTACTTAATGAATAGGGGCGCAAATATGCGCCCCTTACTCTTATACACAACCCAACCATCACGCGTTAAGGCTGAATTTCATCACCCTCTTCCATAAACTCGGATTTTGGCGGTTGCTTAATAAACTGCTCACGCGAGATGCCTAGCCACATCACCAGTGGACACGCCACTAACACCGAAGAGTAAATACCAAACATAATGCCGATGGTCAACGCGAGGGCAAAATAATGCAGCACTTCGCCACCAAAAAACAACATCGACAACGCCATCATCTGCGTACAACCGTGAGTAATAATAGTCCGCGAGATAGTGCTGGTAATGGCGTGATCGAGGACTTCGGGAGTGTCCATTTTGCGTCGGGTATAGAAGGTTTCGCGCACACGGTCAAAGACAACCACTGATTCGTTGACAGAATACCCCAACACCGCCAATACCGCCGCCAGTACAGGCAATGAGAATTCCCATTGAAAGAAGGCAAAACAGCCTAGAATAATCACCACGTCATGCAGGTTGGCGACAATTGCCGATATCGAAAATCGCCACTCAAAACGAATCGCTAAATAGATGACAATGCCAACCACCACCAAGGCCAAGGCCAAAAGGCCTTTTTCAAACAGCTCACTGCCTACTTGCGGCCCAACATACTCTACCCGTTGTAGCGTGGCACCAGGCACATCCGCAGCTAAAGCCGCCATCACTTTGTTGCTTTGTTGCTTTTCTTGACCTTCGCCTGCTAACGGCACACGAATCAAGACACTTTGCGGCGAACCGAAGTTCTGCACGAGCAAATCTTTAAAGCCGACACGACGCAAAGAGCTACGAATGTTGTCTAAATTGGCTGCCTGCTCATAGCGGACTTCGACCAAGGTACCACCCGTAAACTCAACCGACAGATGCAGACCACGCGTGATCAGAAAGAATACCGCCAACAAAAATGTGATCAACGACAGAATATTGAACACCAATGCGTGGCGCATAAACGGAATATCTTTTTTAATTCGAAACAATTCCATAACAAAACCCCTTATTTGCTCGCCGTTGGCGCAGAATTTGGCTTCCAGATTTGACCAATCGATAGACTAGTCAAACGGGTCCGCCTGCCAAAAATCAGCTCAACCAGTGCCCGTGACACCATCACAGACGAGAAGATGGAGGTCAAAATAGCCAAACAATGTATCACCGCAAAGCCGCGCACTGGTCCTGAGCCGAAAGCGAGTAACATCACACCCACAATTAAGGTCGTGACATTGGAATCGACAATCGTGCCAAAAGCGCGCTCATAACCGACAATAATTGCCGTTCTAGGGGCTGCGCCATTACGCAACTCCTCGCGAATTCGTTCGTTAATCAGTACGTTAGCATCAATCGCCATACCCAGTGCTAAGGCTATCGCAGCAATACCTGGCAGGGTCAGTGCAGCACCAATCATGCCGAGCAAGGCCATTAGAAACACTAGGTTGGCCGCCAGCGCGAACACCGAAATCATGCCAAACACATGGTAATAAGCCATCATAAATAGGGCAATAGCAACAAAACCCCACAATGTAGCGTGGAAGCCTCTTTCAATATTTTCAGCCCCCAACGATGGCCCAATGATGCGTTCTTCAACAAAATACATCGGTGCAGCCAAAGCGCCCGCACGCAACAACAACGCGAGTTCGGCAGCTTCGGCGGGTGAATCAAGACCTGTAATGCGGAACTGTGAACCCAGCATCGACTGTACTGTCGCACGGTTGATGACGGTTTTCTCTACGTATGGCTCGCGTACGCTTATACTTTGGCCGTTGGCATCTATCTCTATGCGCATACGCTGTTTATGTTCAACAAACAGCACCGCCATTTGACGACCGACATTGTCACGCGTGGCTTCAGCCATCATCTTACCGCCGCGTGAATCAAGAGAAATATCTACCTGCGGATTGGAAAACTCATCAAAACCAGAGCGCGCACCGACGACCCGATCACCCGTAACAATTTTGCGTTTTTGCAACAGCACACGTTCTAGCTTGTCGTCTTTGAAAGGAAACAACTCTGTACCGGGCGGAGCAATACCGTCCACGGCTCCACTATGCTCCCAATCAACAAAACGGAACTCTAGACTGGCAGTACGCCCCAAAATTCGCTTGGCTTCGCCCGCATCCTGCACACCAGGCAACTCAACGACAATTCGACTGGCTCCTTGACGTTGCACCAACGGTTCGGCCACGCCCAGTTCGTTAACGCGGTTACGCAAGGTCGTCAAATTTTGGTCAATCGCGTAGTCGGCAAACTCCTTGAGCTTGGCGGGAGAAAAACCCATATCGAGGAAGAATGCCTCTTCACGCGCGGCGGGGATAATCAGAAAGTCGCGAAACTCAGCGGTCAGAAGCGGTTGAGCTTTGTCACGCTCTGCTGCCGACTCAAACTTAACGGTCAAGCCATTAGGCAAATCACTGACCGCACGATAGGCTAACTTCGCTTCGCGCAGCTTGGCTTTGATTTCGGCAGTATAGGTTTCCTGACGTTGCTCAAGAATTTTCGACATATCGACTTCGAGCAAGAAATGCACACCGCCGCGCAAGTCTAGACCCAGCTTCATCGGTTTAGCACCAATCGCCAGCAACCAGTCAGGGGTCGTTGGCGCAAGGTTTAATGCCACGACATAACCGTCACCCAAGGCTGTTTTAATAATCTCTTGCGCCTTGAGTTGCGCATTATTGCTATCTAGACGTATCAAAGCACCTTTTTCTTGCACTTCGGTTCCGTGAAATGGCAATCCCGCTTGCTTTAACGCCGCATTGGCCTGCGCCAATACCGTTTGGTCAACCTTAATACCCGCATTAGCACCAGAAATTTGAACGGCTGGTTCATCGGGGTACAGGTTCGGTAAGGAGTAAAGCGTACCAACGATTAACGCGAGTACAATCAATATGTATTTCCAAGCAGGATAGCGCATAGCAGTTCTTATTCGTTTAGTCTTTGTTTAAATTGGTGGAAGATGCCACACCAATGCCTTTTAATGTCCCTGCTGGCAAAGTCGCCAACACGGCTGCTTTTTGCACTTTTAAGGTCAGATTATTGCTCGCTTCAATCACTGCATAATCATCATCAACGCTAATAACCCGACCTAATAAGCCCCCAGCAAACACCACTTCGTCGCCTTTTTGCAGATTATCCATTAACGCTTTATGTTCTTTTTGGCGTTTGGCTTGTGGCCGCCATAACAAAAAGTAAAACACCAGCATAAACACCACCAACATGGCAATGTTGGCAAATGCGGAAGGTTCAGCGGCAGCAGGTGCAGCGGCGTAGGCATCGGCAATAAAAAAACTCATGCTTTCTCTCTTAAATTACAAAGTAGGAACAGGTAAATCACGACGAGCGTAAAAGTCAGCCACAAATTCGGTCAATGATCCGTTTTCGATAGCAGCACGCATTGCTGCCATTAACCGTTGGTAATAACGAAGGTTGTGTAGTGTGCCTAACATTGCCCCCAACATCTCGCCGCATTTGTCTAAATGATGTAAATAAGCACGGGAAAAATTTTGGCAAGTATAACAATCGCAATGTGCATCTAATGTGTCAGTATCGGTCTTATATTGACTATTACGAATACGGACAATGCCATCGGTGACAAAGTAATGGCCATTCCGGGCATTACGCGTCGGCATGACACAATCAAACATATCGACACCACGGCGTACTGCTTCAACTAAATCTTCGGGTTTGCCGACACCCATTAAATAACGCGGTTTATCATCAGGTAATTTAGTGGGCACGTAATCCAAGACTTTCAACATTTCCTCTTTGGGCTCACCGACCGACAAGCCGCCAATAGCATAACCATCAAAGCCGATATTTAATAAGCCATCTAAAGAAACATCTCGCAGATTTTCAAACATACCGCCTTGAACAATGCCAAATAAAGCATTGGGATTGCCTTCATGCGCGACTTTACACCGTGCTGCCCAACGTAAACTCAGCTCCATCGACTCCCGCGCTTCTTTTTCGGTGGCAGGATACGGCGTACATTCGTCAAAAATCATGACGATATCAGAATTTAAATCTTTCTGTATTTGCATCGAAATTTCAGGCGTTAAAAACACTTTTGCGCCATCAACAGGCGATTGAAACTTGACGCCCTCTTCGCTGATTTTGCGTAACGCGCCCAAGCTAAATACTTGAAAGCCACCCGAATCGGTGAGAATCGGTTTATCCCAATTAATAAACTTATGTAAGCCACCGTGTTGTTTAACGATGTCTGTACCCGGTCTTAACCATAAATGAAAGGTATTACCGAGCATGATTTCCGCGCCAATATTGGCAATATCCGACGGAAACATGCCTTTGACCGTGCCATAAGTACCGACTGGCATAAATGCAGGTGTTTGCACTTTGCCGTGCTGCAAGGTGAGTTCGCCTCGACGCGCAAGGCCATCTGTGGCTAAAAGTTTAAATTGCATGATAAAAATACGGTGCGGTTAAAAACAAGGGCGCAAGTATAGCGTATTGAGGGGGATGGGCTAAACATTGTTTTTGAAAGTACACATTAGGGATTATTGATAATACGGCGAAACATTACCCGCATAATTTTTACAAGTAATATTTCGCCAAGCCCACTACGGACGAAAAACAGGTAATGGCCTCATCATAAACTTCGCGTTATAAAACCTATTTGACTTGCTAGACATTAAATTACTTTGAATAGGCATAGTGCGTCTATTGGCGAAGTTCGCCTTATTCACACTGTTGTTGTATAGAACAACGAGATTGCCATTTGCTTCCGTCATTACCGCATCTTTGAAGCCATCATTGTTAATATCTCCCACAGCAACACCATTTGTATTCGTCCAGGACCCCCAATAACTTGGATAAGGCTCTTCCTCAAGAACTCCGTCAATAGACTGTTTAAATAAACTCAAATGCCCAACCAATATATCACTGCGCCCATTATTATCCATATCTCCACACTCAATCGTATTTGGCGTTAATTGTGATGCTAAAATTGATACATTTGCTAACGTACCATTCGCTTTTTGTAGAAAAATTCCTATTGAATAGTTTGTTCCGACAATAACATCATTACGCAAATCACCATTGACATCACAAATACCAACAGTATTAAAAACTGTAACATCGCTCACCCCGAAAGCTAAATAGTGAGCAACATCAAAACCACCATTAGGTAGTTGTAGTAGATAACCAAAAGTTGGAGGCGTATATCCTTCGCCTACAACAATAATATCTTGTAACCCATCACCATTAATATCGCCAATTTTCATATCCTCTCTACCGCCATGAGCAAGAGGATAAATGATGGGATCATTTAGGGTTCCTTTGGCACTCTGATACCAAATACTTGTTGTATTTGTGGCGTACCCTACTCCTACAATATCTTGTTTACCGTCATTATTTAAATCAGCTACCTTTATTTTATAACCGTCGGCTGTGGTTAGTTGTCCACGACCAACCCAATCACCTGATGCATTCCGCCCCAAAATTTCAATACCACAACTATTTTCACCAATAATAATTTCTGGTTTTCCATCACTATCAATATCTGCAATTGCAACAGAAGTAGGCAGGCAATTAAAATTACTGAGGGTGTTGTAGTTTACTTGTTTAGCTAAAGTGCCATTAGACTGCTGAAGAAACACCATAAGCTTAAAGTCGTTATCGTCATTTAAGTGAACACTTGTTGTCATCACCACATCATTCAGTCCATCACCATTCACATCACCAATAGCAACAGCTTCAGGAGTTGAGCCTGTGCGAATATATTGATACTGCTGAAATAGTCCCGTATGAGATTGGAAAGTAAAACTATATAGCTCTGGTAAAGGGTTTCCCGCAAAATCTTTCACCGTTGGATAGACATAAACCACATACTTTTTATTACGCTCTAAAACCGAATTAGGGGTAAGCGTTATTTTTTTTCCTTCTACCTTTAGTGTGGTTGCTACTAACTCTAAGCCACCATCGTCTTTATAAAGCTTAACTGAGTCTGAGTTCAAGCTGCCCAGACCGAGTTCCTCACTAAATTCTACCGTGATATTGCTATCCAAAGGAACCATTGTCGCGCTTGTTAAAGGCATATTGGCAACAACTGATGGTGCCTCGGCATCCACATTAAAATTCAAAGTCAATGGTTTACTGAGTGCATTTCCTAGTAAATCACCGATAGTATCACCGACATAAAAAGTAAAACGTCCTGATGCCAACGCTTGCTTAGGCGTAAAGGTCAATACTTGATTGACAAAGTTAATATCACCTTGAATAGACTGGCCACTCGCATCGCGCAGTGCAATATTGGCTGGATTAAAAGTCCGTACGTCTATATTTTCACTAAACTGAATACGAACTACTGGCAGACCACCCTGTAAAGAGCCTTCGGTTGGCGATACTTGAATAATACTTGGCGGCGTTACATCGTTCGTATGCGAGCCAACTTTGTATGATTCTAAAGTATGTGTTGTCGTGAAATTTCTATTCGGGGCAATCAGTGTTTCAATTTGTTTTACCTGCCCCACCCCATTGACATACCAATCAATTGTTGTGTGATTAACGACTATTTGCGCACCATTACGGCTGTAAAAGTAAGTAGCTGTACCTTGCCCTTGCACCTTTAATGCTTGAGTAAAGATACCCGCAGGCGTTTGTACTTCCTCGAAACCTGCAACTGTCACTTCAAAAAATAATGACATTTTTTCATTAATGCCATCACCATCATAATCAACCCCCACATCGACACTTTTACGATCGACTTGCACAAAACGATCACCCTGTCGTAGCGGCAAATGAACAATATCAATGGGTGGCGTATTGCCCTCAAAATAAGCACTGATTGCATTAGCAGTCTTCGTCATATAATCAAGGCTGATGAGATCACCATTTTCTGGGTTTACGTTACGGATAAGTTGTGATTTTTGCCCAGCAACGGTGGCAGCCCCCGCAACGACTTGACTGGATAAATACCGCACAGTACTTGCCCAACTATCACTAACGGTTACATCAAAAATCCAGCGACTTCCCGTTTCTAATGGAAAATAATCACCTGAGATGATCTCTCCTAATGGTAGATTATTCTCAATCGGCTGAGACGCCACGCTAGAAGATTGCTCATCACTCCCACCGCCACAAGCCACCAACAGACAGGTTATCAGCATCAACAAAATAGCGGTCGATAACGTAGGTAATCGTGCAGTTGATGCATTCATTGCAGTAACATCCTCAATTGATTTATCTAGCAGTCGGATAGTTTCGTATTTATTAGCAAGCGTTAACATTCCACAAACATCGCATCACCATAACTAAAAAAGCGATACTTCTGAGCCACTGCCTCCGCATAAGCCGCCATGACACGCTCACGCCCTGCCAATGCCGACACCAACATTAATAGCGTCGATTCAGGCAGATGGAAATTCGTAAACAAGGCATCAATCACTTTCCACTCATAACTGGGATAGATAAAAATCTGTGTTTCACCCGACCATGCTTGTAACTGACCATTGTTATACAAAGCTGCACTTTCTAAAGCACGAACACTGGTTGTGCCAATGGCAATCACCCGCCCGCCTTTGGCTTTAGTGTCACGAATGGCTTGTACGGTTTCTTCTGGTACATTTAACCATTCACTGTGCATGTGATGGTCACGAATATCATCCGTTTTCACAGGCCGAAACGTTCCTGCACCAACGTGTAACGTGACATAGGCAAAGTTTGCGCCAGCAGCTTTTAATTGCGCTAATAAATCATCATCAAAATGCAAACCTGCAGTCGGTGCGGCTACCGAATTGACTTTATCAGGATGGCTATACACTGTTTGATAACGCTCAGTATCTGCTTTTTCGACTTCACGGCCTAAATAGGGGGGCAAGGGCATTTCACCATGCGCGGCCAATACCGCCCCTACAGGTTGCGAAAACTGTAATTTGAATAAATCTTCTACTCGCTCAATCATCATTGCTGAGACTTGACCTCGTGCAAAAAACAATTTCATACCTGCTTTCGGTGATTTACTCGCTCGCAAATGAACTAAAGCCGTATGTTCATCAATAATGCGCTCGACTAAAACCTCAATATTGCCGCCTGTGGCTTTATTACCAAACAAGCGCGCGGCCAAGACACGCGTATCATTAAAGACGAGTAAATCATTGGGGCGAATCAGTTGCGGTAAGTCACGGACGCTACGATGATGCAAACTATCTGCCGCCAAATGCAATAAACGTGAGGAGGAACGTTCACTTAACGGGTGGCGGGCAATCAATTCATCAGGTAATTCGTAGCTAAAGTCAGTCAGGCGCATAGGTTTTGCATAAGAAATATTCAAACGGGGCGGCATTATACCAACTTTCATTAAAAATGCTTGACGTACATTTTCTGCTGCCTATAATGCATCCCACTCTACGTGCCGGGATGGCGGAACTGGTAGACGCGGCAGACTCAAAATCTGTTGCCTGTGAGGGCGTGTCGGTTCGATTCCGACTCTCGGTACCAGCACGTAATACAGGGTTGTCTAAGCCCGACTAAAAAGCCTTGATTCTCTAAGAGTCAGGGCTTTTTTGTTTTCTAAACCCGTCTAAACAAAACCATTGAAAGCCAACACTTTTGTTGGTATTTCTGTTGGTACTTCTCAAATACCAACAAAACAGATACCAACATGGCCACCAGCACCAATAAATTAACCAATACTGCTATTTCAAAGGCCACTGCTAAAGAAACGCCTTATAAGCTGGTAGACGGTGCGGGTATGTACCTGTTGATTAAGCCCAATGGCGGCAAATACTGGCACTTGGCATATCGCTTTGCAGGTAAACAAAAAACCTTAGCTTTAGGCGTATTTCCCGATGTTTCTCTTGCTGATGCACGAGCCAAAAGAGAGGCCGCCCGAAAACAGCTAGATAACCATATAGACCCTAACGAAGCGAAGAAGGAGCAAAAACGCCAAGCCATTTTAAGTGCTGAAAACTCATTTAAAGCGATTGCTCTCGAATGGATGGAAAAACAACCGCCTAAAGCTGAAATTACCGCAACTAAAAATTTATACTTTCTTAGTATGGCCTTTACAGGTTTTGGACATAAGCCTATTACTGAGGTTACCGCCCCTGATGTTTTAGCCGTTTGTCGTATATTGGAAAATCAAAACAAACTAGAGACCGCTCACCGTATTAAAGCCAAATGCGGCCAAGTATTCCGTTATGCCATTGCTACAGGTCGCTCCACTTACGACCCAACTCAAGCCTTACGCGGCGCATTAAAGCCCATAGAAGCAGGCCATAGAGCCGCTATTACTGACCCGATAGAAGTCGCCAAACTATTAACGGCCATTAACAGCTATCAAGGGCAATTCGTGACTCAATGCGCCTTAAAACTTGCCCCCTTAGTGTTCGTTCGCCCTGGCGAGCTTAGAACAGCTCTTTGGCAGGAAATTGACCTAGAAGCTAAAGAATGGCGTTATAACGTCAGTAAAACGAGTACACAGCATATTGTCCCGTTATCCCGTCAAGCGATTGCGATATTAACCGACTTGCACCAGCAAACAGGACATACCATTTATGTCTTTCCAAGCGTGCTCACAATTAAGCGGCCAATGTCAGATAACACCATTAACCCTGCGTTACGGCGTTTAGGTTATGGCAAAGATGAAATGTGTGGACATGGCTTTAGAGCAATGGCGCGTACTATTCTTGAAGAAGTGTTGGAATACCCGATAGAAATTATCGAACAACAATTAGCGCACCAAGTAAAAGATATGCACGGCAGAGCATACAACCGTACCAAGCATTTAGCTAAACGTCATAAAATGATGCAACACTGGGCAGACTACCTAGACCAGCTACAAGGTAAAAATGTGATTCATGCTGATTTTGGTCAACAAAAGCCTGCTTAATTTTTCACTGTTGAACACCACTAACAAGATGGGGTATTAGCCCCTTTTTACTTTACTAACAATACAAACCTTATAATATTTGAGTTAACGACATAACCTTGCGTTAACATTGAGTCTGAGTAACTAATTTACCCTATAACTCATGCTATAAAGCCCCTCTCCTCCGAAACTAAGGAATTAGAACTTTGATTACTCTAAATCTTGATTTTAGTCTTAAGCGTGTTGAGTCATGGGAGGAAATCATCTCACTAGCAGGATTCACTCCAGATGTAGACCCAGCATCTGTAAAGCTGAAAGCAATCATTGGAAGCTATCAATTCCAAACCTTCATCAAGTGCGGACTTCGCAACTGTCATCAAGCTCACGGAAAAGGCTACTTAGTTACAACTGAAAATGGATTGATTACCAATATTGGTAATGGCTGCGGTAAAACACATTTTTCAGTAGACTTTCAAACACTATGTAACAAATTTGACTTAGATGTGCGGAATAAAGAGCGTAGAGAAAATCTCTCCACAGTCCAGCATCTTTCAGATGAATATCTAGCAAAAATAGCCACTCTACAAAATCAAAATTATGGGGCAAATTGGGCTTACAAAAAATCACGGCCATTAATTGATAATGAAAGAGGCCTACCTGACTCTATTCGATTGATAATTAAGAATTTAATACGGACAAAAACAAGTGCTCTTACTATTGAGCGAGAAGCTACAGAAAAAGAGATAGAAATTGCAATGGCGACAGGTAAAACCAGAGCAGCAGCTCAATTTATTCAAGAATATGTTGGTGAATTAATCGGTGTAGATGCACTCTACCCTGAAAACAATTTAAGAGAATTGTTAGTCTTAAACTTGATGCAGGGACTTGAGCAGCTTATTCAAGAAAATGTTGATTTGTTATCGGATAGAAAACTTGCAAATCTAAATAAATGGGCAAACGAGATTGAGTTCAATATTCAAAAAGCAGAAAAGCTACTTTCTATATATCAACAACTTTTAACATATCAAAATATTATTCAACTGGCCAAACTTACATCTCAACCTAAAGAAAAAAAGCTTATTGAGACTTATGCTAAAGACCTTATTTTAAAGCCACAAGTCTAAATCCATACAGAATACGGATAACGATTGCCTATTAATATCTTGTTAGGCAATATCACGTAACCAAGCGACCGCGCCGTAAGGTAATTCAGTTACAACATATGCAAGGACAGTAAGACTACAAGCCCATCAATTGGCTTTCTTTGTTCAACGGATAATGAGGACACGCAATGACCGACTCAAATAAAACAATTTTCTCTATCGCTTTTTCAATGGCTTTTGGCTTTTTGGCTATACCTGCTCAGGCAATAGATATAAACGGTGACTATAAAAGCGATGATGACTTACTCACTCTTAGAATCATTGCTTTAGATGCTAAAGAGGGAAATACGATAAATGCAGCAGCTCAAATAACCACCTCAAACGGCAATGGTTGTGCTGGTGATGTCTCTGGGGTTGGTAAGGTTGTAGGCAATGTATTGAAGTTCAATTCATATACCACTTTTGCCTCAAAATGCACCCTTACAATCAAATTTAATAAAGATGGCTCCGTTGGTAATATTTCTGAGAAAAGCTGTTTAGATTGGCATGGAGCGCAATGCGGATTTGATGGACGAGTTTCTAAATAGCCGCTTACTTGCTTTCAGTATCAAAATCTAGGCACATGGCAAAATCATGGAGATGCTTATAAGATTTTCAGGTTTTTTCGGGAATTGCTTATAAGCAGCCTATAAGCGCGCCTATGGGCAGTGCTTATAAGCATGACCAAGAACTGCCTATAAGCAGAGCCTATAAGCGTGACCCAGAACTGCCTATAAGCCGAGCCTATAAGCATGACCCAGAACTACCTATAAGCAAGGTTCAAATTTGCTTTTATGTAAGCTCATGCTCTACTCCAACTGATCCGACAGTTACCCGCCTATCACCTGACAAAATTTAGCTTCGCTTGGTCAAGTGATGCAGCCCCCATTAAATAGTTTTTGCATAAGGTTGGCACCAAACACCTATAGCTTACTTTTCAACCTGCATATAAGCATATTTATAAGCGCATCAAAGGTAAGATCAAAGCTCTTTTAAGCTCAAAAAACCGTCAACTTTGTCTCATAATCACATTTTTGATCATTTATCGAGCAAACAGTCATGTCATGCCTATAAGCAGTGCTTATAAGCAAAAAAATCATTTCTGTACGTTTAGCCCTGTCTAATCACAACTAAACAGGACTAAACATGAAAAACACCGTTCAAACATCACCAGCACCACGCATCATTCGGCTATCCGAAGTCGTCACTCGTGTCGGCTTATGCCGCGCCAGCATCTACAACCTGATTAAAGCAGGTGACTTTCCAACACAAATACAGCTAGGACTTAATAGCGTCGGCTGGATAGAAAACGAAGTACAGGCATGGATTGATAGTCGTATCCAAGCCAGTCGTGGCCAACAACACGCCGTAGCCGCATAAGGGACACACAGCCATGACAACCCACCACAACCGCATTAACATCGCCCCCACGCGTGCAGTATCTTTATTAACCCCTGTTATTTTTGCGTTAATAATGAAGTCACAAGGCGAAATAGCTACGCCTGAACATATTGCAGCCGAACAACAACTCATTGACGAAGTGTTAAAACACCACAGCACGTTACACTACAAAGCCCGCCTAGAATTACGACAACCACTAGAAGGCTATAACAACGTACTAATAGCCAATGGACTGAATTACCAAGAAAGAAAACTCGCCATTCAAGCCTATGCTAACGACTTATGCACCGCTCCAGTACAGGAGCAAGCCGCATGATAGCCGCCAATTTTAAGTACTTGACCGCTAACGGACAACTTGTCCATAATGGCCTCACTACGCCACATTGCGTAGTCGGGCTTGGCGGCCTGAATTTGATACGACGCACAACCGCGTCTTTATGCGGTTTTTTTGTGCGAGCTGCATGGCTAGTCCGCGTTATGACGGGCTGTGTAGGGGCATCGCAAGATGCGCTGGTTTCGTATCCCAGTCCGCCAACCCTGCACAGTCTGTCACCCTTGCTTGGCGGCTTGGGCGACAGGTTTACAACCTGTTTAGATACGAGAACAATCATGGCTAATGGCGTACAACTACGCGGCGTATGGTGCTATAAACTGCCCGACCCCTTCCATAAAACGACTTACTTTCCCCTTTCGAATCAAGAACTGGCAGAAATGCTAGACATCTCGCCTAAAACAGCAGTAAGAATTTGCCAAGATGAACGGCCACTCAAAATACACGAGCTGGTTTATTTGCAAATGAAGATTTTTGGCTACATTCCAGACAAAGACTTTGGCCGCTATAAAGTCTTTTTCCGTGACGGCCACTTGTATTGTCACAATGTACCCAATTTTGAAATGTCCGCAGGTGAATTAGGCAATTTATATATCTGGAAAACGCACTTTTTACAGACGAAAGATGCGCTTGAAGCGGCGAAAGCGCGTGTTAAGGAACTGGAAGCACCACCCAAGCCCTCCAATCTTATCGACTTTAAAAAAGAGGCGGCTAAACGCCAAGCCCTTAGTCATAACAAGGAGGCTTAACCATGACTATCGACAATACCGAGTTAGTCCGTAGTGCCCTTACCTTCATTCCCGCCAATGACCGTGAACTATGGTTAAAAATTGGTAATGCCCTAAAAACAGAGCTTGGTGACACAGGTTTTAGCGTATGGACGGACTGGAGCGAAACAGCCGACACTTACCAAATGAGTGATGCTAAAGCCGTATGGCAATCGCTACAAATTGGCAAAAACAAGCTAGGTTCAGTTTTTTATTACGCTAAAAAGCATGGCTTTACCTACGATAAAAATCATAAACCGCAACTTATAAGCCCACAACAACGAGCCGAACGTGAGCAACAACAGCAAGCGGATATTTCCCAAGCCGAACAGGAAAAAGCCTTACGTTATGAACGAACCGCGTTTACGGCACAGGGCTTATGGCAAGGCTGTCATTACATAAACGACAGCCATCCTTACCTACAAAACAAAGGCGTTAAAGCGTTTAACCTACGATGCTATAGCGGTGATTTAGTCATAAGTGGTATGGCGTGCCAAGACTGCTTAGTGATTCCTGTCACCGATAACACTGGCAAGATTTATACCTTGCAATTTATTCGCCCTACAGGTGAAAAACGCTTTTTACCCAATGGCAATAAACAAGGCCATTACTACCTAATAGCGGGGAATAGTGAATGTATTTTAGTGTGTGAAGGTTACGCCACAGGCGCAAGCCTTCACCAAGCCACAGGTTACAGCGTAGCGGTTGCCTTTGATGCGTCTAACCTGCTAGCTGTCAGCCTTGCCTTACGAACAGCCTACCCAACTACACCACTAATTATATGTGCCGATAACGACCACGAAAAACCAAAAAACACAGGACTAGAAGCAGCCCACAAAGCCGCTTTAGCCGTTAATGGCGTAGTCAGTTATCCAATATTTACAGGTACAGGCGAGGGTTTAAAAGACTTTAACGACTTGGCACGAACAGAAGGATTAACAACAGTGAATACCACGATAGAACAAGCACGACCGCCTGAAAAGGAAAAGACCGTGCTCCCCACCACAGAAAGCACAGCCCTTAGAATTGACGCACCAAGTATAGCAGAGCCAGCAACAAGTGAAAGTGTTTCGCAAACGGCGATTGATACCGTTAACGCAGCATTAGAAAAGGCAGCAACGACAGAGGCGACAGAAACTAAAGGTACATATTTTTATTTGGATGATGCTAATACTGTCACCACTAGACGCGGTGTGTACTACGTTGGTTTGGACAAAGAAGGCAACCAGCGCAACCCACAGCATATATGTGGTGTCTTGAAAATTTTAGCATTGACCCGTAATGCCGATCACCGTGGCCACGGTTATTTACTGGAATGGCTAGACCGTGACAACCATAAGCATCGTTGGGCAATGCCTGCCGAAATGTTCAAAGGTGATGGCTCAGAAGTGCGCGGTTACTTGATGAGTGGCGGCCTGTTTATCTCACCGAATCAAAGTGCAAGAACCTTGTTAGCCCAATACATTCAAACTCAGCACACCAATGACCGCGTGTTGTGTGTCGAAAAAACGGGCTGGCAAGAACACGAAAAAGACCTTGTATATGTCACCCCCGATCAAACCTATGGCAAACACGCCAACACTGTGGTTTACCAGAGTGAAAGCCATACGCCGCATGGTTACAAGCAGAAAGGGACATTAGAGGCTTGGCGTAAGCATATAGCGGCCTTGTGTGTCGGCAATTCGCGCCTAGTATTTTCAGTATGTACTGCCTTTGCAGGCACATTGCTAAAACTGATAGGCGATGAATCAGGCGGTTTTCATTTACGCGGTGACTCTAGTCTAGGCAAAAGCACGGCTCAACACGCGGCCTGTTCGGTATGGGGCAACAGAGACTATAAACAAAGCTGGCGTGCCACGATTAACGGCCTAGAAGCCACAGCCGCCATGTATAACGATGGTTTATTAGTCCTAGACGAAATAGGCCAAGCCGAGGCCAAAGACATTGGCGAAACCGTGTATATGCTGGCCAATGGTCAAGGTAAAAGCCGCGCCTCTAAATCGGTTATGCCACGCAAAATACTGACATGGGGGCTGTTATTTTTATCATCGGGAGAAATGAGTCTTAGCCAGCATATGCTATCAGGTGGACGTAAGATCCGCGCAGGTCAAGAACTTCGCCTAGTCGATATTCCCGCCGACACTGAATCAGGCAATGGCTTGCTAGAACACTTGCACCAGTTCACCACAGGCAAAGACTTAGTAGAACATCTGAACCAGCACACCCTAGACCAATACGGCACGGCTGGCCATGCGTTTTTAATGGCCATCACCCCACAGGCACATCAACTAGGCGAACAGCTTAAAACCTTACGCCAAGCGTTTATGGCAGAGATTGTGCCTGATGGTGCGGGTAGCCAAGTGTTGCGTGTGGCCTCACGCTTTGCACTGGTAGCCATTGCGGGCGAGTTAGCTAGTCAATACAGCATTACTGGCTGGTCACAAGGGGAAGCCAAGCAAGCGGTTAAAATCTGCTTTGAGGCATGGCTGAAAGCGCGTGGTAGTGTCGCCAACATGGAAAAAGAATACCTGTTACGGCAAGTGAAAGCCTTTTTAGAGCAATTTGGAGAAAGTCGTTTTTCTGACTTGTGCTTGAAGGCTGATACCACCGTTAGAACCACGAACCGTGTCGGCTACCGTGAGCCTGACAGCGACGGCATTTTGTTTTATTGCCTGCCTGAAGCGTTCAAGGAGATTATTACAGGCTATGACACAGAATTTGCCATCAAAGTACTTAGGGAGGCTGGTTGGCTCAAGACTGGCGAAGGTAAACACGCTCAAATGAGAAAGCGATTACCAGAAGGGAATATTCGTATTTACGCCTTACTAGGTAGTCGTATATTTGACGGTGATTAAGCCACTACTTGACCCCAACCAAAGGCGCATTATTGCGCCTTTGTTGCCTCTAAGTGTTTCCAAAAAGAAAACTTAAAATCAGCCATCATGAAACTCTATTGGGTTTGGAGAAAATCAATAAACAGGTGGGAACAGTGGGAACAACCTATAAATACCTACTAAATATCTATATATATCAATAGATTAAAATGTTCCCACCTTGTTCCCACTCTGTTCCCACCGCGGGAACAAAAAGAACAAAAAATAACCAAAGTGTTCCCACCTACTTAGAGTGGTGGGAACAGGTGGGAACAGAAAAACCCTATATATAACAACAATGTTCCCACTGTTCCCACCGTTCCCACCAAAAAAGCACGAAGCCAACAAAAAGTTTTAAAGGCTGATTGAGTGTTTCTTTTTAAGGGATTTTATCTCTGGTAAATTTTGGGCGTTTGAGCAGGCAGTTGCTTTAGGGAACGTCAGGAAGAAACCAAGCGTTATACTGAAGGAAGAAATAGCAAAATTAGATGCGTGACAGCCTAATTAGACTTTATAAAAATACACACAAGTGAGGTATATCGCATGTCTTCCCACCCCAAAATGACATCTCTCCCAGCCGTCGTTGACTGTGCGGAATGGGATTGGAAGCCCGCTGACTCAATGAATGGTTTTTGGATTGGCACAGACAAACAAGGAAATCGCTGGCTGACTAAATTGCGAGGGTCGTTCTGTGCATATCGCGAAATTGTTTTTGCGCGAATAGCACAAGAGCTAGGTTGGTCTATTCAAAGTTCATCATTTATCTGTTTGGACAGTCGTAGCGCAAAAATGCTTGGTAGAGCGGAAAGTGAAGTTCATGCTGTGCATTGGTATATGAAAGAACATCAAGCTATGCCTTGTTCTCTGGGCTGTCCACTTGTCCCACTCCGCAATGGTATCCCCACAAATCGTTTCATTGAAAAATTATCTAGCTCTCAAATAGGCAATATTCGTGATTTGCTAAGATGTGAAATCGCAATTTACATTTTTGGTGCGCTTGAGCCATGTGGATATTTTTATACACCAGAGCATGATTTTGTAATAATTGACTCTGAGCTGGTTTTTAGCAGTGGACCACGTCCAATTAATGAGTCGCCTTTACTTAAAAATTCGGACGGAACAATCTCAGACGAAAGTGTAATTCTGGCACTTGAAGTTTGTGCGCAAGTATCAGCTCTGTCCGAAGATATGGTATCTCGAATAATAGCCATTCCAAATGAAATACATATTGATGAAAATTGGTCTATTTCAGACATAGTCCGAAAGGGGATTGAGAGTGCAAAGGACTATTTGCGAAGTCAGACATAACGAGCTCTATTTCTCTACGCCATATTGTCGTTATAAAAAACATAAAATTTTCGTAACTTACTATTTTTATTGGATTAAATATGTTTATTTTGTAGTTACTTCAAAATCAATTTGTAAATACTAATTAGAGGCCACTGTCGTTGTTATGTGCTACTCAATGCGTATCATTCAGCCCACACTTTTATCACGTGTTGGTATTTTTGTTGGTACTTATAATAAAAATAAATAAAAATACCCATACAAATCATATAACTAATTAAATTTCTGTATTCCGACTCTCGTACCAGCACGTAATTCTAAAAAAGCCTTGATTAGCAATAATCAGGGCTTTTTTTTATGACCCACAAAAACCACTTACAACACGACTACTTGGTCAATTCAATAGACTTTTTATTTATCCTACGCCTTTATTACAACAAAACATAATCAACTGGCTGCGGTGCTTGGGGTAGTTCTTTATCTCCCAACATTTCACACAGTGTCGTTTCTATCATTACGCAAATAGCATCTAAGGGCAAATCATTCGCACTTGTGCCAAAAGGATCTTCTAACTCATCACTAACCGCTTCTAGCGCAAAAAATGTGTAGGCAATGAACATCACCATGATCGGCGTCATCCAACCAATCGCATCCACCAAACCAAACGGCAATAAAAAACAATATAAATAGGCTGTGCGGTGCAAAATCACCACATAGGTATAAGGCAAGGGTGTACTACTGAGTCGCTCGCAACCACTAATTCCGTCAGTAATTTGAGCAAGGGGTTGTTCTATTTGAGCGGCCAATATGGGGTCGAATTGTTGCTGCCGACGGGATTGTTGAAATAGCGTCGCCACTTGTAACACTAATAAATTAGGAATAAAACGTGCCGACTGCATTGACTGCGCTAATTCTGGAGGCAATAGACGTTGTAAGTCATGACTCGGGTCTGTATTGCGCAATTGATGGCGTAAACTGTAGGCAATGGCCACTAATGTCAATACCAAATGACGCTGTTGTGTGACATCTGTTTGCTGTGGCAGGGTTAAGAATTGTCGTACCAAGGTTCTGCTTTCACTAAGAATCATACCCCAGAGTTTTCGTCCCTCCCAATAACGGTCATAACTGGCATTATTTCTAAAGCCCAAAAACACCGCTAATGCCACACCAATTAAAGTAAACGGCACAAAGGTTAATGGCACTTTCAGATGGAATAATTGACCATGTAGTATCGTTACTACTACCGCTAAAATGGTAACCGTGCCGAGTTGCGGCAGAATACGAGGCAACACCGAACCACGCCAAATAAACAACATGCGCAGCCAATGCTGACGTGGACGAACGATCATAACGGTCTCAATAATCAATAGAACGCGCTAACTATAGGACAAAGTACAAGCCAATACTAACTTGTACCCTCTAAAATCAGCCGTGCAACGCCTTCGGGGTCTTTCCACATCGGCACATGCCCCCAACCTTGAGGTTCTAGCCAACGCACATGTGCGGGTAATTCATGACGCAAACGAGCATTCGGTGTAATCAACCAGTCGTGTGTTCCATATGCGACAGTGATAGGTGAAGTAATCTTCTGCCCGCCTCTAAATTGCTCAGCGTGCTCAAATGTATCAGCAAAACCTTCCGCATTAACAAACCCCATCGCCGCCGCAATCGCTTCTTCGGCAGGCATATTTCGGCTACCCGTTGTTAAAGGCACAGTCATGATTAACTCACGTAGTATGCTAACTCGCAACATCGCCTTGACCAAGTTTGGCGCAGTGCGCGTGCAGCGACGCATGCCAAAGAAAATATGTTTTACATGGGCAGGTGGCTTTTGCCATAAACCCGCAGGAGAAATGGCCACGACCGAGCGAGCCATACCCAGTCGTGCTGCTTCCAATGCCATCCATCCGCCCATCGAATTACCCGCAATATCGACTGGCTCATCAATGCCCATTTCTCGTAATACATGACCTAATTCAAGCACAAGATTAATGGTAGTTGGCGGAATGTGCTGAGGCAACAATGGGCTACGGCCAAAACCTGCTGTATCGAAGGCAATGACACGACGCGACTCCGCCAATCGCGACAGCACAGGCTTCCATGCTGCGCTAGACATACCAATTCCATGGAGAAGTACGAGCAGACGGCCTTGCCCTTGCTCAATAAAATGCCACATCGTTTTCTTCCTCATATCCGATTGAACTTATGTTCATCATCATGCCGAATGTTCAGGATTTGTGTTTAGCGACATCCAACTCTAGTGGCGATCGCGCAGGTGATGCCGACTGAGTTGTCGCCAACCACACCCCGCCTACCACAAGAACAGCCCCCATAATCTGCGCTAAAGTAATAGCTTGCCCTAGCACCACACCAATTAGTGCGGCAAAAATCGGCACCAGATTCATAAACATCGCCGCCATGCCTGCGCCTACTTGCTGTACGCCATCATTCCACCAAATATAGGCTAATACCGAACCTAACAAACTCATGGCAACAATAGCCGCAATCACGCCCAAAGGGGGCAAAGTAAAAAAATCGGCATGTGTGGTACTGGCATAAACACTGAGTAGCACACCGCCGAGTGACACCGTTCCTAACGTCACCTGCAATGACGGCAATCCCGTAATAAAACGCTTAGGAATGGTGGAATAAATCGCCCAACAGGTTGCTGCCAGTAAAATGAACACATCGCCGCGCTGAAATGACAACGCCAGTAACACGGCTAAGGATCCGCCACTAATGACCACAACCACGCCAAGAATACCCAGCGCAAGACCCGCCTGTTGTCTCACGCCAATACGCTCCCCTGTCAGCAATGCACCAAAGACAGCAATCAAGGCAGGACATAAGGCCATAATCAATGAGGTATTGACAGGCGAGGTATAACGCAAGCCATGAAACAGCGCGAGATTGAAGCCGCCAATACCAACAACCGCCATAATCAGTAGCGGCACAGCATTTTTCTTCAATCCTTGCCAATCCAAGCCCTCACGCATGGCCACCACTGGGGCAAGAACCAGACCCGCAAGCAAAAAACGCCAACCACTAATCGACTCAGGTGACATATAGGCCACCGCATACTTGCCGAGATAAAACATCAATGCCCAAAAAAAGGTCGTCAGGCCGAGTTTTATCCAGACGAGTTGATTGTTCATGGTCGTGCTCCGATTTATCTGTCTTACATTATATATTTCCATTCGTGCAAAGATATGCCAGCATCAGCAAAACCATTTTCTATTTTTGGAAGTGATAATGAGTAAGCTCGACTGGAATAATCTAAAATATTTTCTAGCCGTCGCGCGCACAGGTGGGCTGACACCCGCCGCCGTGCAACTTAAAACCAGTGCCTCCACCGTTTCTCGCCATATTGACGCGATGGAAGCTACGCTAGATATGCGTCTGTTTTTACGCCAACAGCGTGGTTATTTGCTTACCGACGAAGGCAGTTCCATTTTAGAACAAGTGATTGAGGTTGAACGCGCAATGCAGTCGGTGGAGCGTCAAGGTGCAGCGGTCGCCGAGATTGCGGGTGAGGTCAAACTGGCGACACTTGAATCCATTGCCCACTATCTACTTATGCCACATCTTCCGGCCTTCACCGCACGTTATCCGCAAGTCCATGTAGAATTACTGGTGAATCGCCATCTCGCCGATTTATCGCGCCGCGAAGCCGACTTAGCCCTACGCATTGCCGATCCTCGTCAACGTGACCATGCACCAGACTATATTGCCCATTGTATTGGCACGTTCAATTTTGAGCTGTATTGCACCCACGAGAGCCTAGAACAAGCAGGAGACTGGCGACAACTACCCCATATTTCATGGGATGCGGCTTGGGTAAAACTGCCGATGGTTGATTGGCTACGCACTCTTTTTCCTGAGCAAACCCCACTGCTGCGTAGTAATACTATGCAGGCACATTATTTAGCAGCAAGTAGTGGTCTCGGTGCTGCTTTGTTACCCTGTTTCATCGGTGACAACGATACTAAACTCCTACGCATAGAGACAGGGCAAGTGCCAATGCAACAGGAGTTATGGCTACTTTATCATCGTGACTTAAAAGGCAGTCGGCGTGTACTGGCGATGCGTGACTTCATAGAAGAAGTTTTTCAGCTAGAATTGGCAAAGTATGAATGAGCCTAAATATCGCTGTCGCTGGATAGCCAATTCCAGTTAATAATTGTCCTTTTGCTACAAACCGCTATCATACGCACCAACATTTATTCATCAGAGTATTGGCTTATGAAATTCGGCACACCACTTAGCCCAAATGCAATCAAAGTCATGTTATTAGGCTCAGGCGAACTGGGTAAAGAAGTGGTTATTTCTTTACAACGCCTAGGTGTAGAAGTGATTGCCGTTGACCGTTATGCCAATGCACCCGCGCACCAAGTGGCGCATCGTGCTCATGTTATTAATATGAGTAATGCCGATGAATTACGGGCGATAATTTTGGCCGAAAAACCGCACTTTATCGTTCCCGAAATTGAAGCCATCGCCACTCAAGTGTTAGTTAATATTGAGCAAGAAGGCATCGCCGAAGTCATTCCCACCGCGCGTGCCGTGAACTTAACCATGAACCGCGAAGGCATTCGTCGTTTGGCTGCCGAAGAATTAGGCTTATCCACCTCCCCTTATGCCTTTGCCGAAAGTTTAGAACAACTGCAAACCGCCGCCCAAAACATCGGTTTTCCCTGTTTTATTAAACCTGTGATGTCATCATCAGGTAAAGGTCAATCGAAACTGGATAGCATGGATGAATTAGCCGCAGCATGGGAGTACGCCATTGCCAGTGGTCGCGTCAATCATGGCAAAGTCATTTTAGAAGGCATGATAAATTTTGATTTTGAAATTACCTTACTCACTGTTCGTGCTGTTGGTGCAAGCGGCCAAGTGGAAACCTTCTTTTGTGATGCCATTGGCCATAAACAAGTGGCAGGTGATTATGTGGAAAGCTGGCAGCCACAGGCGATGAGCGCAACTGCTCTTGCCAAAGCCAAAGACATTGCCGAAAAAGTCACCAGTAACTTAGGTGGACGTGGCCTGTTTGGGGTGGAGTTATTTGTGAAAGGTGATGAGGTTTGGTTTTCCGAAGTTAGCCCGCGCCCACATGATACAGGCTTAGTGACCCTAGCAAGCCAATATCAATCCGAATTTGAAATTCATGCCCGTGCCATTTTAGGTTTGCCTGTCGATACTAGCGTCCACAGTGTCGCCGCCAGCGCGGTAATTTATGGTGGCTTAGAAGCGCAAGGCATTGCTTTTGAAGGCGTTGCCGAAGCTTTACAAGTGCCTAATAGTGATATTCGACTATTTGGCAAGCCCGAAAGTTTTGTGAAACGACGCATGGGTGTAGCGTTATGTCGCAGCCAAGATGTGGATAGTGCAAGAGAAAATGCGCGTGAAGCGGCAGGACGGGTTAAGCCACAGCAAGCATAAATAACCATCAAATTACTCTACAAAATAAGTATTCCACACTATGATTTAACAAATACTTATTTTGTAGGGACAACACCATGCGGACTTATCAACAATTGATGTTATGGGGCGGCCTCAGCCTTTTAGCCGCTTGTAACCCGAGCGACTCGAATGATATTCAAACGGAAAAACTCATTCTAACCGCAACGTTGTACGCCGATGGTAGCACCGCCAAAATAAAAGCGGCATTAGGCAAAGAGAAATCAACTGTCGTTGTCGTTCTGAATGGGGGAGATTATTTACAGGTCAGTGATGGTAAAACGACATCGATCATGGAGTTTCAAGACAGCCTGATTAATAATATTAACTACCGCCAAACACTTCCACTGAATTTACTCAATAGTTATAGCATTAGCTTAAATCGGCCAACACAAAATACCGTTTTCAGCAGTACTTTTCCTGTCATTCCCGACAGTTTTGCCATTGTTTTCCCCATCAACCTGCAAACTATTTCCGCCACCTCGCAGCCTATACTCAACGTTCAGTGGGACAACAAAGTCAACAGTGAAAAACTCACATTAACCCATGATTATCAATGTACATGGACGGCTAATCCTGCGGTTATCAACGAAGAAAAGATAACCGTTAATCAATTAAACAGTAACAGCCATCACATGTTAGAACTCGACACGATACAACGTAGCCAACGCACCGCGAGCTTATCGCTGAATAATGAAATTAACGACATGAAATCAACACTCATCACCCGCTATCCAACCACGACATTAACGCTGAATCAATGCAGCTTGAATATAGAATTAGCAGCCAAAAACTCAACTCAAGCACATAGTGAGTTTTCAAATCAAAGTCGTCTATACAGCGTGCGAGAGTATCCGATCAATATAACGCTCACGCCTTAGTACAAGATGATTAGTGCTGCTGCAAAATATCCAACGACCGTTGCAACGGGTCAGCTTTATCATTCGATGAGCGTTCTCGTAAATTTTGCGGAACGCCATCGGCTAGCAACACATCTAACAATTTATCCAAATCTTCAAACGACAAATTCAGTACACTCATTTTCACTTTTATCGCCTGACGATTACGCGCCAACATCGCCAAAGACAAGCCTTTCGACTGTAACTCTGTTTCTAATTGCGGTTTTTGCTGTTGAGCGTTTACTAATAACTGATTGATTTGTTGTGATTGTTGTTGCTTTTCATCTTGCTGAACTTGTTGCTCAAGCTCTTTAATTTGTTGATAAAGCTGCTGAATTTGTGCTTTTTTATCTTTTGTCGCTACAGTTTCGCTATGAGGATTGTTGAGAGCTAATTGACGCTGCCACTTAATCACCACATCCGCTAAGGCTTGTAAATTGGGGTCATCAACTTGTTTCATCCAAAAGCCGTCAGCACGTTGCGGCGCAGGTTGCTGCCCTAGCAAAGCCAACGGTGGCGCAATTACGGTGTTCCACGCCGAAGCCACTACAGGATAAGCTGCCCCTTGAATACTGGCAAAACCTGCACTTTCGACCACAGGCCATGCCATCGTTATCGCAGGGACAACGGTATAAGCCGATGCCGCCACCGCCACCCCGACAGGAATACCTGTCGCTAAACGAAAAACGGACTCGGTTGTTGCTTCAAAGATACCCCACGGATACGCTAACCACCAACCAAAGACGCGCTTTTGTGTGCGTTGGCTTGCAGTCCTCATATCGTTTTGCCACGCCTTTTTTGTGCCTGTGAACGTGTACTTATTGAGAATCGTTTTATGGCCATAACGCCATGTTTCGTTTGAGTATTTTTTTATATCGTTATAAAACTTCGCTTCACCATAATGCTGTAAGGCTTCACCTGCATTACGCCAACCTTTTTCGACATGATTTAACGGCACAACATAACCGGGAACAATCCAAATATCATATAGGCGTTGTTGTTCATCATGGAGTTGACCGCGCAATACTAATTCTTGCTTTTGTTGAGCCGTTAAAAAGTAACCATCTGCATTAGCGTAAACGGATAATGCGAGCGTCAACATCAGCCCAAAATGGGTTTTATAATAGTTTTGAGACATGATTTTCCTTAATTGAAAAGATACTTTCCCTTTAATGATACCGCTAAGGCGAGGATTTGTATGGCGGAAATTATTAAACGAAAAGAAGAAAGTACCAATGTGACATTTTTTATATCGTTCGCTTGCACTGAGCTCGTCGAAGTGTTCTACGCTAGTGGTTCGACAGACTCACCATCAATGGTAAAATTTTTGATAATGATAAAACTAAGCCGCTAATAAACTCAAAACTCCATCCCCACGAGAGGAAAACTCCCCCCGTGCGGACATTTGTGTATGTTGACGCTCAGCGCGACGTAAGGCTTTATCGCTTTTGCCATGTGCGCCACCTTTTTGCATAATTGGTGCTAAGGTCAGCAAATTACGCGGTCTTTCTTGTAACTTCACCGGACTTTTACGTTTAGGCATGATGCCCTTTCTCCTCGTTTTACTAGCCAACACGCCAGCATTATGGTCAAAATTTCAACAGACTGCGCATAGTAGTATTACTGATATAAATAATCAACATTTCTGAATAAAGATTTTTAATATAACGATGAAGTGTTATGTTTGCGGTATCAACAGGAGAAAGTCATGTTAACAGGCAGTTGTTTATGCGGTGGGATTCAATATCAATATGATGGCGAAATTAACGAAATCTCATTATGTCACTGCGGCCAATGCCGCAAAGCTCAAGGCTCAGCTTTTGCGGCTAATGCTCCGTTATTAAGCACGCAATTTCACATCGTTAAAGGTCACGAACTACTAAAAAACTATTATTCTAGCACCGTTAAAAAACGGGTCTTTTGTGCTAACTGCGGCAGTCCGTTATATAGCCAACGTGATGATAAATTGGACGTTTTAAGATTACGTTTAGGCACACTGGATACGAAAATCACCAGTACACCGTCGTATCATATTTATTGCGATAGTAAAGCCGAGTGGTGGCAAATCAATGATGACCTGCCTAAATTCGGCATGATGAATTAACAGACTCGCCCCTCACCTTCCAACATCACGACAAACTCCTCACTCGGTACGCCTTGCTGACGCAAGGCTTCTGTTAACGCCTGAGCAGGAGCATCAATAGACTCATCAGTTAACTGGAAAGTATTAAAGTGCATACTAATAGAATTACGCGTCGCTAAATCTTTATGCGCCTGCACTGCATCCGTTGGATTCATATGCACCTGTTTCATCAACGCTCGTGGCTCATACGCACCTATCGGCAATAAAGCAACGCGAGGTGCACCTAGTCGCTGTTTTATTTCCTCAAAATGTGGCGCATAACCTGTATCACCCGCAAAAAAGGCATGTCCGTGTGGTGTAACAACAGACAATCCACCCCATAACGCCGCGTTTCGATCACGCACACCACGACCTGAAAAATGCTTAGCGGGCAAATAGTGAATATCAACACCTTCGGCAAATGAATGCGACTGCCACCAATCCAGTTCCACCACATTCATGCCATATTGACGTAAATACACGCCATTACCCAAGCCCGTGATAATGGGCATTTGATGATGTTCATGCAGCCATAACAAGCTAGCGGTATCTAAATGGTCATAATGATTATGACTGAGCAATACCGCGTCAATTGGCGGCAAATCTTCCAAGGCAATGCCTGCGGCACGAACACGTTTAGGGCCAGCATTTTTAAACGGGCTGCAACGCTCGCCCCAAACGGGATCAGTGAGAAAGTTATACGGGCCTATTTGCAATAACAGCGTAGCATGACCAACAAACCATACTTTCCAAGCATTCAAACTCTCACTATAGCGAGCAGGGGGTAGGCTAAATTGCTGATTTTGACACCAGCGCGGCCACGTTTGACTTTGGCGCGTTAAAATCCATTTGAATAATGCTGCTTGATTGCGGTCTTCCCGTTCCCACGGATTAAAAAAACGCTGACCATTAAAATGGGGCGCAACAATATCTAATTTCGGCTTTTGCCAGACTTCATTAGTGACGGTTTTGGTGGGAATAAAATAGGATTTTGTGCTAGGAGTTGTCATATTATTTCTATCTAAAAATTTATTTAGGTGATAACTGAAACTGACAGAAAATAGGCATCAGGTAAACGCCTAGTTTGTGTTCGCACTATTATCTCACCACCAAAAATGACCGTTCTTTAAACTTTTGCTCTAAAAACTGGCCATTTGCCAACAAGGCTTGAGCATCCCCTTTGGCAATATTGACCACTACTTGTTGTATTTGTTCATCCAATAAACTCAGTTGTTCAACTAATAGTACTTTTGCCGTTTTGCCATTTTGTAAGGCATGAGACACCCGAAAAGCCGCTGGCAACGCCAAATAGCTATGTAAGGTTTCAGGCAAATACTGGCTTAAGGTTTGACGAATGGTAAAGACATTATCATCCACGATCGATTGTTCATGTAAGCGCGGCAACACCTCTTGAATAGACAGACAAATACGCTGCAAATGCTGAACGGCTTCGGGCGGTAAATGGCTATTTTTTTGTTGAAGTAATTGTTCCACGGTCGCTAACAAGGCTTCAAACGACAGCGTTTCATTGGAAATATCAATACTCACCGCTGGTGTAGGCACAATGACATAACCTAGCGCATATAACCCAACAGTAATCGCCAACCAATAGTCATGAATCACGCCCATAAATAACAATAGCGGCGCAAGCAATGCCAATAAACAGGCGACGATATTCCGCGTGCTATACAAGTACAACCAAAACGCCATTACATTCACTGATAACCTCTAATTTCACGAAAGACTTTGGCTAAATTATCTTGTCGGCCTTCAAACACTTTACCACCCGTTGCGACGGCGACTTGCTGCATTTCGTCAGGATTTGCTTCACCAAACACAATCGGAAACGTCCGAATCGTGATATTGGCTTGAGGCGTGGCACGATCGCGTTTATTAAACCAATCTAACAAACTCATGCCTTCATTATTTTCACCATCGGTCAGCAAGACAATGGTAATGAGGTTATTGGGTTGTAATTTGGCTTCGCTTAACGCCAACTCGTAGGCTTTATCTAAAGCGGAGTATATCGCTGTGCCACTTCTAGGCTCTAACTGTTGCACTGCCTGTTGAATCGCAGCCGCTTGTTTGCTAACAGATTCTTTATTGGCAAAATCAAAGCGTTGATTCTGGTAAACCTCGCCCGAAAATGGCAACAAAATGACAGATTCACGCTCATGAAATGCCAATAACCGCTCAGACGTGGTTTGACTATTGTGTTGTGTCAGCCGTTTCATCGCTTCTTTCATATCCATCATGCGCTGACCATCCATTGAACCGCTAATATCTAACACATAAATGGCTGTCGTTGGCCGACGTAATTGATTTTGATAAGACTGTAATACCGCATCAATGACACTTAATTGGTTGGGGAAACTCAATTCCGCCACCGTATCATTCACCAATGCGGGATCTTCAGAAACATCGGGATGACTAGGGCGAATAAAGGCTTTGACTAAGTGTTGCTGTTGAAAATCACGCCCTTTTAATACCGCCACCCATTGATTAAAACGTTCACGCTGCGCTTCTTTTAACAACATTAATGGATAATCGGCGGTAATCACGCCATCTTCAGGATAGATTAAGGCCAGTTTATCTATTAATGCAGGATTCTGATTTAAACGCAGTAATACCGACTCATAATTAATCAAGCCGTCTAATTGTTGTTGCTCTTTTAAATAGGCATCAACCAACCAGCCCGAACTACCAGCAGTCAGCTTATGCCCCGATAAAAAATCTTTTAACACGCCTTGATTGACTTCAGCGACAGTTAAATCTTCGGTTTTATGCGCCACTGCCGAAGCCACCGCAAACAAGGTGCTCATGCCAGTATTAGAGGTAATGGGATTGGTCATGCCATAGCGAAACTGTCCTGCTTTTGCTACTTGTGCAATTTGCTCCCATGTTGGTGCGTGTTTATCCCAACCTAATGCTTTCACTTTTGCTTGTTTTACACCAATGGCAATACGTGAGTAAAACAACTTCTCTTTGGCTAAGGGTTTGGTTTGCAAGGCTAAACTATGATACGCCCCGTTTGCAGGTAAGATGGCATCAATGGCTTCACCACTGTTGACTTTATCAACCATCTCTAGTGTGCCTGCATAAGAAATGTTTACCTCAATGCCTGCTTGTTTAGCCGCCGCTTTCATCGCTGCGTCCATGTCTTTTAGCTCAGAACCTAGTACCACCGACAAAACATTGGCATTGCTTTTACTTTCTGCCGCTTTGTCTTCTGTTGACGGACGACTACACGCCACTAACATCAACACCAAACACAGATACGCAAAATAACGGGTGATTATCATAATGTTTTATCCTGTATTGCGTTGAAATCTACTATTTTAGGAATTACGCGGTTATCGCTTATTTGCTCACATTCAGCCGCTTTAGGCGGCTTTATGTTCGCAAACCGCGCTAATCGCGGAGCGATGCGTAAGTCCTGATGTCTAAATCGTGATACAACTGCTGAAAACTGTGTTGCAGCGATAACCATGCGCTCGGTTCATCTTGCGCCAATAGCCGCTGATTCGCTTGCAAAAATCGTGAACTAGACTGTTGTAACGCGGTAATTTGCGTTAATAGCCATTGCTGTTTTAACAATGTTTGTGCTGTTATCATTGCCGTTTGTAGCACTGTTAGGGTGGATGTTGAGACGCGTTCAAGCACCTCAAATAACTGTTGATTATTTTTCATCATTAACTCAAAGCTTAAAACACTTTGATAACTGGCCAATAATTGCAACAAAACATCATGCTGCTTTTGTTTGACTAAGGACACAATCGTTTGTTGAACATGAGGCTGATTGTCGATACTTTCAGTTTGTTGAAGTAAATATTCCGCTAAATACTGATATTTATTGAGCTTGAGCATGACCTCCCACAAACGAAGCCGCGCTTGTTGAAGACTGGCATTGTCACGCAATAAGGCATCTTGACTGTGTTGTAAGCCCGCCAATAATTGATTGAACTGCGGTTGCATCGCTTGATACTGGGCAAAATAACGCGATAAGGGTGACGGCAAGGGAATTAAACCGAATAACTTAGCTTGTGTGGGAAATTGCTGAGGCTCTATTTGCTGAAAACGTTGTTCTAACTGCGACAGTTGCTGTTTTATCGCACTCGCATCCACCGACGTATTGGCTTGAGCTAAAGATTTATCGACGACCGATAAAGTAATTTGCGCCGCTTCATTCATTTCTTGTGCCGCCAACTGCCGTAAGCCCCGCTCTACTTGCTGCCAAGCATCCGATGATTGTTGCAATTGCGCAATTACCTCATTGGCTTGAGCCTCTAATATCTGCCGCTCAGCATCCGTTAGCACAAATTGCGGATTGAGGTTTTCGGGGCGAGTATTTTCGGCGGATGAGGCTTGATTCATGCTGATTCCTTATTAATGTCCCTTAATGAAATTTTGCCTCAATCGCGCTAATCATTTTTTCTAACCACTCATAACTCGGCGGGTCTATCACATCCACTAAATTATCAGGCGCAATAATGCTTTGTTTCGCCCAATGCTCGGTACTTTTATGCTCACCATTGGTTCTAAAACCGTACTCTTGAGCAATACTTTGCAATTCAGGGTCATTGCTTAACGCCTCACCTAAACGCTCGGCATTAGCATTAAATGGCACAAAAATATGCTTGGAAAAAATTGTCGGTTTGGGATAGAGCATGACCATATTTTCGGCAATACGTTGCGGATGTTTTAGCCAAAATTCAATTAACTGCGACTCATAAATCATCAGCAACGGTGTTTTGCCCATCCCTAAAGCAACATAATCCTCAAACGGTGCAGCCGAAGACGACTCCTGAAAACCTTGACGCAAAAATAATTGGCTGACTTGTGGCAAGACCTTATCGACATCGGCTTGGCTTTGGACAATATTTTCATTGTTGATTAAATAGCTCGCTAAGGCTAAATACATCGCGCCACTATTGGAGGTTCTGACATCGGTAGACGCCACCAATACCGCTTTATTGGTGGCAAACGCTTCACTGTGACTCAACTCTTTCCAACGTTTTTGCTCATTCATCAAAGCAAATAAAGCAGGAAAATCCACGATAAAATAATTATCACCTTCTTTTTTTACCATGCCATTTTTTTCTAAAATCGTCGCAATCGGTAGCCAACTGGCCAACACCATTGGCGTATAAAACGGCACATAGGTATTACGCGCTTTTGCCAGTTTTTGCAATTGCGCTCCCGCAGGTGCGCCTGAAGGAAAACCAAAATCATATTGGCTCGGGTTAAATTGACTCACTATCGCACGTGAGCCACTTTTTTCCACCGTCACCGCCATACCTAATGCTTTTAAACGGGCAACGACACGCGAATCGGTAAAATAATCTTGTTTTTCTGAGCCAATTAAGCCTTTTAATTGCAGTATTTGTTTTGCTTGTATGCCACTCACTGCGCTTTGAGCAGGGAGTTGGTGATTGGAATACCAAATACCCCCGCCCACAGCCAACGCTAAAACCAACGCCACACTCGGCCCGATAATTTTTTGTGTCAGCATGGCTGAGTATTCCTAATTATTTTTTGATGAACATGATTTTTAAGGGCTATTAGTAGAGGCAAACGAGAGATTGTCAAGCAGAAGAATAACGAAGCAAGCGAGAGGATAACGATGGGCGACACATGGAACCTTATTATTATGATGTTGCGTCAAAATACTGCAATTTAATGACACTTTTATGACGGCCTGTAGGGGCGAATTTATTCGCCCATAAGTACTTATGGCGGTTAAAACCGCCCCTACAAAATCACTTATTTTGCTTGTACAGGCGTATGCACTCTACCCATCAACAGATAAACACATGGCACCACAAACAAGGTAAAAAACGTGCCAATTGTCATACCACCTACGATTACCCAGCCAATCGGATGACGCACTTCTGAACCTGCCCCGACCGCCATTGCTAAGGGCAATGCCCCTAACACCATCGCGGCTGTCGTCATTAAAATAGGCCGTAAGCGTAACGCTGCCGACTCTTTAATAGCTTCTAATTTGCTATAGCCTTTTTCCTGTAGTTGATTGGCAAACTCGACTAATAAAATACCGTGCTTGGTAATCAAACCGACTAAGGTGATTAAACCAATCTGACTATAAACATTGATTGTTCCTTGCGTAAGCTTTAACGCCAACACCGCGCCAAGCATCGCCAAAGGCACAGAAAAAATGATAATCAATGGGTCACGGAAACTTTCAAACTGCGCCGCCAACACTAAATAGATAAACAACACTGCCAAGACAAACGCCATCATCAACGCGCTTCCCGACGATAAAAACTCACGCGTTTGCCCACCCCAATCGTAAGACATGGCAGGATCGTTAATTTCTTCCATCGACTTTTGCATAAACGTCACGGCATCACCTAAAGCATAACCTTCGGCTAAACTGGCGGTGATTTTTGCTGAGCGTAACTTGTTGAAATGGTTTAACTCCGCAGGGCTGACCGTTTCCTTCATCGTTAATACCGTTGAGAGTGGCAACATTTGGCCTTGGCTGTTACGCACATAAATCTGTTGTAATTGCTCGGGTGTGCGTCGTCCGTCGTCTTCTAACTGCAAAATGACATCGTATTGGTCGCCATCCAGCTTAAAGGTTGTCACTTTGCGGCTACCCAATAAAGTCTCTAATGTTTTCCCTACATCCGAAACACCGACATTCACCAACGCCGCTTTATCTCGATCAACCGTTAACGAGAGCTGTGGCTTGTTGAGTTTTAAGTCAGGCGTAGGGTTAATAATGCCTTGATTTTCAGAAATTTTCTCCATTAATTGGCCAATGACTTTACCCAAATCACCATACGTGCCTGTCGTTTGAATGACAAACTCTAAAGGCGAACTGGATGTACCCTGCCCTAATGACGGTGGCAAACTCGCCAATGCCATTACGCCTGGCACTTTTGACAATTGCGGCATAAGACTAGGCATTATCACTTGCGTACTGCGCGGACGTTCCGCCCACGGCTTAAAGCGATTAAAACTAATAAATTTCGTTTCGTCAGGAAAACCAATAATTAAAAACGTCGAGGACAGTTCTGGCAACTTGGCATAGATCCCTTCGACTTGCTTGGCATAACGGTCAAAATAGGCAGGTGTTGAACCTTCAGGGCCAATACCAATGGACACAATCACCCCTCGGTCTTCGGTTGGCGATAACTCTGAAGGTAAGGTGCGAAATAACATCAACATCGCGGCAATCGCGCCAAAAGCCAGTATTAACACTAACCAACGGAGAGCCAACATTCGAGCTAATACCGCCTGATAGCCACGCGTTAAGGCCTCTAAACCACGCTCAATGAGCCGATAAATGACATTGCCTTGCCCTTGATGCGGTTGTAATAACTTCGAGCTCATCATCGGCGATAACGTTAAAGCACAAAAACCTGAAACAATCACTGCCGAAGCTAAGGTTAACGCAAATTCGGCAAATAATTTCCCTGTTCGCCCTTCGGTAAAGGCAATCGGAGCAAACACGGCCGCTAAAGTAAAGGTCATCGCTAATACGGCAAAACCAATTTCCTTAGAGCCTTGTATGGCCGCTTGCATCGGTGTTTTGCCTTCCTCAATATGTCGATAGATGTTTTCTAGGACGACAATGGCATCATCAACCACCAAACCAATCGCTAATACCATCGCCAACAAGGTCAAGGTATTAATCGAAAAGCCAAATAACTGCATAAAAATCAATGCGCCAATCATCGACACAGGAATCGTGACTAAAGGTATTAGTGTTGCGCGTAAATTGCGTAAAAAGAAGAAAATCACTAAGACGACGAGAACTACTGACTCAAGAATCGTGCGTTGTACTGAGTTAATGGACTCTTGAATAAACACCGAGGAATCAAAAGCCAAACGCACTTGCATACCTTCAGGCAGATTTTTTTCGATACGCGGCAACTCAGCGCGTACTTCCTGCGACACTTCTAAAGGGTTAGCCGTTGAGGTTTTTATCACCCCCAATGCCACTGCAGGCGAGCCATTAAAACGGGCGATACGACGCACATCTTCAGGAGCAATTTCGACACGCGCAACATCACCCAAACGGATTAATAAACCGTCTTGTTGACGAACAATTAACTGGGCGAATTGTTCAGGAGTATTGACATCTGTTTCCACTAATACCGAAAACTCACGCTGAGAACTTTCAATCCGACCCGACGGAATTTCGACATTTTGTGCGCGTAAAACGGCTTCAATATCTTGTGGTGTTAAATTAAATGCGGCGAGTTTTGCTGCATTGAGCCAAATTCGCATGGCGGGTTTGCGCTCACCAAAAATACGAATATCAGCGACACCTGCTAATGTTTGTAAGCGATTTTTGACTTGTTTATCGGCAAATTGATTAATTTGCAACGGCGTATGTTTTGTAGAAGAAAATGCCAACCAAATAATCGGTTGAGCATCGGCCTCCGTTTTGGTGATGACAGGCTCATCAACGTTATCAGGCAAACGCCCACGAACACGCGAAACACGATCACGTACATCGGAAGTAGCACTATCAATCTCACGGCCTTGTTTAAACGCTAAAGTAATTTGACTACGCCCTGAACGGCTAATCGACGATAAATAATCAACCCCTTCAATACCCGACAATGAATCCTCTAAAACTTTAGTCACAGTTGATTCAACAATAGCCGCACTTGCCCCTGAATAATCAATGGCAACAGTCACGGTAGGAATATCAATATTAGGATATTCACGCACCGTTAATCGGTCAAAAGCCAACAAACCCGCCAAGACAATCAGCAAATTCATTACTGTTGCTAATACTGGCCGTTTAATACATAAGGCAGGTAATTGCATTACAAGCCTCCTTGCATCGGCACAGGTTTAATCGGCATTTTAGGTTTGGACAACTTGTTTTGACCTGAGACAACAATGACATCGCCTTCATGCAAACCATTAATAATGGTGACTTTTCCTGTTTGTCTTGCACCGACTTCAACAGGCATGGCGGTAGCCATATCCCCTTTCACCGTAAACACCACAAACTTACCGCGCTGAGCGACTAAAGCTTGTTCAGGAATCACAATTTCATTGAGGGTTGTTAATTGCACACTGGCACGCGCAGTCATGCCCGCTTTAATCCGATTATCTCCTTTAGGAATCGCAGCTCTGACGACAACTGCACGCGAACTGCTATCTAGACTCGACTCCATTGCCACAACTTGCCCATTGAGTACTAAATTAGGAATCGCATCCACGCTAAACTTAATCGCTTGTTTGAGATTGATTTTACTACTACTGGTTTCAGGAATTTTAATATCGGCTTTTAACGGACTAAAACTAGTTAAACTAACTAAGGCTTGATTGGCTTGCAGCACATCACCAACACTAAATTGCCGTAAGCCAATAACACCCGTAAACGGGGCATGAATTTCTTTTTGGCGTAATTTGGCTTGTACTAAACTCATCGCCGCTTCTGTTTGAGCAACTTCCGCTTTTTTACGCTCATAATCAATAGTAGAGACTTGCTGCTCTTTGTAGAGAGATTGATAACGACCAAACTCTGATTTGGCTAAATCCAAATTAGCTTTGGCTTGGGCCAATTCCGCATTTAATAAATCAGTATCTAATTGGACTAGTAATTGTCCTTTTTTAACCTGTTGCCCTTCAGAAAAACGAATAGCGGTGACACGTCCTGCGACTTCCGATTTCAATGTAATGGCTTCATCTGCCCTTAACGTCGCAATTGCAGTAAATACTTGTGGTACTGATGCACGACTCACAGACATGACTTCAACCGTTGGAGGACCTTTTTTGTTAGCAGGGGCTGCTTGTACCATCAAGGGCAACGATAAAAGCAAAGCAATACCTGCCAAGCTGCTTTTTGCTTGAGCAAACATAAAGGTCTCCCTAAAAATGCAATTTTTAAAAAAATAAGGACTTAGGTGTTTAATCGAAAATAGCTCGTTTCATGAACATAAATCCGCCTAAAACGGCAGATATGTGAGTACATAAGCGATTGCCACGTAAGTCCTAGAAAGCTATTAACAAATAACGGGGGATAATGACAGAAGTGTACTAGTGCGTACATTATGCAGAGATGAAAATAACGTAGAAAAATGTTAACAAAATTTTCTCGAACCGATAAAACAAAAAAGCCGACACTAGGTCGGCTTCTTCACATTACTTGTGCTTACTCAGCAGCTTTTGGCATTGGACGATCGACCAATTCCACATAAGCCATTGGTGCAGCGTCTCCAGCACGGAAACCCGCTTTCAACACACGTAAATAACCACCGTTACGCTCTTTATAACGTGGGCCAAGTACATTAAATAACTTGGCTACGATATCTTTGCTACGAGTACGAGCAAAGGCTAAACGACGGTTAGCAACTGAATCTACTTTTGCTAAAGTGATGAGAGGTTCCGCAACGCGGCGCAACTCTTTCGCTTTAGGTAAAGTAGTTTGAATCAACTCGTGTTCGAACAAAGAAATCGCCATGTTTTGAAACATTGCATGACGATGACTACTGTTACGACCGAGCTTTACACCACTATTACGATGACGCATGGCTAAAACTTCCTAAAATCAAGTTAAGCGATTAGCGGCTACGATAGGCAAAGCGATCGTCAGCACGCAAACTAGCTGGAGGCCAGTTATCTAAACGCATACCCAACGACAAGCCCTTAGAAGCCAGCACATCTTTTATTTCTGTCAACGACTTTTTGCCCAAATTTGGTGTTTTAAGCAATTCAACTTCGGTACGTTGAACCAAGTCGCCGATATAGTAAATATTTTCTGCTTTGAGGCAGTTAGCTGAACGAACAGTCAACTCTAAATCATCTACTGGACGTAGAAGGATTGGGTCAACCGTCTCTGGCTCTGCTTTAGCAACAGGCTGATGATCTTTTTGCAAATCAACAAACACCGCGATTTGTTGTTGCAATATCGTCGCTGCACGGCGAATAGCTTCTTCTGGCTCAATAGTACCGTTAGTTTCTAAATCGATAACTAACTTATCAAGATCCGTACGCTGTTCAACACGAGCATTTTCGACCACATAAGCAACGCGCTTAATCGGGCTGTAACTTGCATCAAGCTGTAAACGGCCAATAGGACGAGTTTCCCCTTCCGCATAACGTGCATCTACAGGCTCATAGCCACGGCCACGCGCCACTTTCAGCTTCATCTTCAAATGACCGTTGCTGCCCAAAGTCGCAATGTGATGATCGGTATTCACCAATTCAACATTGTGAGGCAAGCTCAGATCAGCTGCTGTTACGATACCAGGACCTTTAAAGTCCACGGTCAAAACAGCCTCATTTTGTTCAAAGAGTTTGATAGCCAAGCCTTTCAGGTTCAACAACAATTCAATGATGTCTTCTTGCAAACCTTCAAGCGTGCTGTATTCGTGATCCACACCTTCGATTTCTGCTTCCACAACCGCTGCACCAGGCAACGACGAAAGCAAAATACGACGCAAGGCGTTACCAAGCGTGTGACCAAAACCGCGTTCCAGCGGCTCTAGTATCACTTTGGCGTGGGTCGCACTAAATGCATTAACAGCAATAGTACGGGGAGTCAAAAACTCATTGGTGCGCGTCATGGAATGCCACCTCAAAACCACTTAAAACTGGGGCAGGTTAATACCTTACTTGGAATACAACTCAACAATTAAGCTTTCGTTGATTTCAGATGGAAGATCTGCACGCTCAGGCATTGCCTTGAATGTACCTTCCATTTTGGTGTAATCCACCGCTATCCAAGTAGGTGTACCGCGTTGACTAGCCAACTCTGTTGCGCTTTTAATACGCAATTGAGTTTTTGACTTTTCATAAACAGCAACCACATCACCTGGCTGAACCTGCATCGAAGCGATGTTCACACGACGACCATTTAAGGTAATCGAGCGGTGGCTAACGAGTTGACGCGCTTCGGAGCGAGTAGCACCAAAACCCATACGATAAACGACGTTATCCAAACGGCTTTCTAATAGTTGCAACAGGTTCTCACCTGTAGCACCTTTTAAGCGCGCTGCTTCTTTGTAGTAGTTGCTGAACTGACGCTCAAGCACACCGTAAATACGACGAACTTTTTGCTTTTCACGCAACTGTGTACCATAGTCAGAGAGCTTGCCTTTACGGGAAGCACCATGCTGGCCTGGTGGTTGTTCAATTTTACATTTAGAGTCTAGCGCACGAACGCCAGACTTGAGCATAAGATCCGTGCCTTCACGACGGGAGAGCTTGCACTTAGGACCAATATAACGAGCCATTCTTCAAGTCTCCTGGTTACACGCGACGTTTCTTAGGCGGACGACAACCATTATGAGGGATTGGCGTCACGTCGGTAATACTGTTGATTTTATAACCAACTGAATTCAATGCACGAACCGCGGATTCACGACCTGGCCCTGGACCTTTCACGAGCACGTCTAAATTCTTTAGACCGTATTCTTGAGCAGCTTTGCCTGCAACTTCAGCAGCAACCTGCGCAGCAAAGGGGGTAGATTTACGCGAACCACGGAAGCCCTGACCACCGCTAGTGGCCCAGGCCAGTGCATTACCCTGACGATCGGTAATTGTCACAATGGTGTTATTAAAAGAAGCGTGAATATGCGCCATACCTTCAGAAACGGTGCGATTGACCTTTTTCCGATTGCGCTGATTGTCTTTTGCCATCTTTTAGCTTCCGGGGGCTATTTACTTTTTAATCGCCTTACGAGGACCTTTACGAGTACGAGCATTCGTCTTCGTGCGTTGACCACGTACTGGCAGACCACGACGATGACGCAAGCCGCGATAGCAGCCTAAGTCCATCAATCGTTTGATGTTCATCGAAACTTCACGGCGTAAGTCACCTTCGGTAGACAACTTACCCACTTCAGCACGAAGGGCATCTAATTGGCTATCTGATAACTCTTTAATTTTTGTTGTTGGCGCAATACCCACTGCTGCAAGAATTTTTGCAGAAGTAGTACGACCAATACCAAAAATATAAGTTAATGAGATAACCGCGTGTTTGTTATCGGGAATATTAACACCGGCTATACGAGCCATTCACCTGTTCTCCACACAAAGCAGTTGGATAATCCGCCATACCCGCGAAAGGGCGCGATTGTATCGCTATAGCTGACAGAAATCAACAGCGAAGTTTAACCTTGACGCTGTTTGTGGCGGGGTTCCGCGCTACAAATAACGCGGATTGTGCCATTGCGGCGTACAACTTTGCAGCTACCGCAAATCTTTTTTACTGAAGCACGAACTTTCATAAATACACCTACTTACTTTCAACAAAAGCCTTAAGCAAATAAACCTGTAGGAATACTTACTTAAGATTGGCTTTTTTCATTAGTGATTCATACTGATGAGACATCAAATGCGCTTGCACTTGAGACATAAAATCCATCACTACCACCACCACAATCAACAATGATGTTCCACCTAAGTAGAAGGGAACATTAAACGCGACTTGTAATAACATCGGTAATAAACACACTATAGTAATATAGAGAGCCCCTACTAACGTTAAACGCGTCAACACACTATCAATGTATTTTGCGGTCTGCTCTCCTGGACGTATTCCAGGAATATAAGCACCCGAACGTTTGAGATTATCGGCCACTTCTTTAGGGTTAAACATCAACGCAGTATAGAAATAACAGAAGAAAATAATTAATAACGCAAACAACAATAAATACAACGGCTGACCTGGCGACAAGGTTAATGCGATATCTTGTAACAGACGCTGAAACCATGTTGGGTTAGGCGACTGGGCAAACCATTGTCCCAAGCTCGCAGGGAACAACAACAAAGAGCTGGCAAAGATAGCAGGAATAACACCCGCCATGTTAATTTTTAGTGGCAAGTGACTTTGTTGTGCCGCGTACATACGACGGCCTTGCTGACGCTGCGCATAGTTAACCGTAATTCTACGTTGACCACGTTCCATAAAGACGACAGCAGCAACAACGACTATTGCAAGTATGAACAACACCAATAGTGCCAACATGCTCATCTCCCCCTGTCTAGTTGCCTCTAAAGACATACCAATAGCAGAAGGAATACCTGCAACAATACCTGCAAAAATCAACATCGAAATACCGTTACCAACGCCACGCTCTGTGATTTGTTCACCAAGCCACATTAAGAACACAGTACCTGCAACTAAACTCACTACCGCTGGCACAAAAAAGGCCATACCTGTAGTTAAAGTAATGCCCTGACCCACCAGACCAGAACACATACCAATCGCTTGGACAAAACCTAATATCACCGTTCCATAACGCGTGTATTGGTTTATCTTTCTACGACCAGCTTCACCTTCTTTCTTTAATGCTTCAAGTTGAGGACTGACTGTGGTCATCAACTGCATAATAATCGAAGCTGAAATATAGGGCATAATCCCTAAAGCAAGAATAGACATCCGCTCTAGAGCACCACCCGAAAACATATTGAACAAACTCAGAATCGTGTCTTTATTTTGTTCAAACAGCTGCGCCAGTTTCGCAGGATTAATTCCTGGAACTGGCACATGGGCTCCAAGGCGGAATACCACTAATGCGACGAACAAGAATGTAATACGCGCCCAGAGCTCACCTAAGCCTTTGCGCATACCAGGCGACTGTAAAGCCGCCTTCGCTGCCTCATTACGGGTATTTGCCATCAGAACTATTCCTCGATCTTGCCGCCAGCAGCTTCAATCGCAGCACGAGCACCTTTAGTAACAACAATGCCTTTGATAACTACTGCACGATCAATTTCACCCGACAGGATGATACGGGCACGAGTCATGTCTTTACGGACAATATTCGCTGCTTTTAACGAAGCTAAAGTAACTTCGCCTTCAACATGAGCCAACTCAGACAAACGCACTTCTGCAGTTGTCAAAGCTTTCATGGAAGTAAAACCAAACTTCGGTAAACGACGGTAAATAGGCATCTGGCCGCCTTCAAAGCCTGGGCGAACGCCGCCGCCAGAGCGTGAAGTTTGACCTTTTACACCACGACCACCTGTTTTACCAAGGCCAGAACCAATACCACGGCCTGGACGCCTTTCGTTGAACTTTGAGCCTTCAGCAGGACTTAATTCATTTAAGCGCATGGTTTACTCTCCCACTTTCACAAGGTAATGAACCATGTTAATCATGCCGCGATTGGCTGGTGTATCTAACACTTCCACAGTGTGACGAATACGACGCAAGCCTAAACCACGCAAGCAAAGCTTATGATTTTTGAGCTTGTGAGCACTAGAGCGCACTTGAGTAACTTTAATAGTTGCTTGGGTCATGACATTACCCCAAAATTTCTTCAACAGTTTTGCCGCGTTTAGCTGCAACTTGCTCTGGCGAAGACATAGAAGCCAAGCCTTTGAAAGTAGCGTGTACGACGTTATTGGCATTAGTAGAGCCGTAGCACTTCGCCAATACGTTTTGTACGCCTGCAACTTCTAATACAGCACGCATTGCGCCACCAGCAATAACACCAGTACCTTCAGATGCAGGTTGCATGAAGATACGAGATGCACCGTGCTGAGCAGCGATTTCGTGTTGCAATGTTGAGCCATTCAATTCAACACTGATCATGTTGCGACGAGCGGCTTCTAATGCTTTTTGGATTGCAGCTGGAACTTCACGCGCCTTGCCACGACCAAAACCGACTTTACCTTTACCATCGCCTACTACAGTCAAAGCGGTGAAGGAGAAAATCCGACCGCCTTTAACGACTTTAGCAACACGATTTACGGCAACGAGCTTTTCTACAAAGCCTTCGTTTTGTTCAACCTTAGCCATCTTAGAACTCCAAACCGCCTTCGCGAGCAGCATCAGCTAAAGCTTGGATGCGGCCATGATATTGAAAGCCGGAACGGTCAAATGCAACTTTGGTAACACCAACAGCTTTAGCACGTTCAGCAACTAACAAGCCTACTTTTTTCGCTGCATCGACGTTACCAGTGGCACCATCACGCAAGCTGGCATCTAAAGTTGAGGCTTGCGCCAAGACTTGACCACCACAGGCAGAAATGACTTGGGCATAGATATGACGCGGCGTGCGGTTGACACACAGACGCACAGCACCCAGCTCGCGAATCTTTAAACGAGTGCTCTTCGAGCGTCGTATGCGAGCTACTTTCTTTTCGTTCATGACGAACCTCACGCGTTATTTCTTCTTGGCTTCCTTACGGAGAACTACTTCATCCGTATAGCGAACACCTTTGCCTTTGTAAGGCTCTGGCGGACGGAAAGCACGGACGTTAGCCGCAACTTGTCCCAACAAGTGTTTATTGATGGACTTGAAAATGATTTCTGTAGGCGTTGGCGTTTCCGCTGTCACACCTTCAGGCAATTCAAAATCAATGGGGTGCGAGAAACCAAGCGCAAGGTTTAATACCTTACCTTTAGCAGCCGCTTTATAACCCACGCCGACCAATTGCAGTTTACGCTCAAAACCAACGCTTACACCTTTCACATAGTTGCTTGCTAAGGCACGAGCTGTACCTGTTTGCATCCAACCAGCTTGAGTGTTTTCACGTGGAGCGAAAACTAATTGTTCACCTTCCTGTTTAGCTTCAACCAGATCGTGAAGAGTGAGTGCCAATGCACCTTTGCTGCCCTTCACCTGTAGGTTTTGGCCGTTTAGAGTCACTTCTACCCCTTTAGGGAGAACGACTGGAGCTTTAGCCACGCGAGACATGCTGCACCTATCAAGAAACGAGAGCAATCACTTCACCGCCCAAACCCGCTGCACGAGCGGCACGATCGGTCATGATGCCTTTGTTAGTAGAAATAATGAGTACACCCAAGCCTTGTTTGACCGGATCCAACTCATCTTTACCTTTATAAACACGTAAGCCAGGACGACTAACACGCTTAATTTGTTCAATAACAGGCTTACCTTCGTAGTATTTCAAGCCTAAGGTTAAAGACAAACCTTCTGCTTCTACGGAGGAAATATAACCCTCATTGAGTAATACGTTAGCGATGGCTTGCTTCAGTTTTGACACTGGCATAGCCACTGCTTGCTTACGCGCTAACTGTGCGTTGCGAATGCGAGTGAGCATATCCGCAACGGTATCTTGCATACTCATGCGTCTTTCCTCTTACCAACTGGCCTTAACGACGCCTGGCACATCGCCCTGCATCACTGCTTCACGCAGTTTGATACGAGCCAAACCGAACTTACGGAAGAAACCGTGAGGACGACCTGTAATGCCACAACGATTACGCAAACGGCATGGTGAAGAGTTGCGAGGCAATGATTGCAATTTTAAGATTGCTGCCCAACGCTCGTCATCAGTCGCGTTTACATTTTTGATGGTTGCTTTTAATTGCTGACGCAAATCAGAATACTTAGCAACCGCTTTTTCGCGTTTGGCTTCGCGGTTAATCATGCTTCTTTTAGCCATGGCGCGTTCTCACTTAAAAGGAAAGCCGAAGGCACGCAGTAACGCACGACCTTGATCGTCTGTAGCCGCAGTGGTGGTGACCGTAATATCCATACCACGAATTTGAGCGATTTTATCGAAATCAATTTCGGGAAACACGATCTGTTCTTTAATGCCCATGCTGTAATTACCACGGCCATCAAAAGCCTTGGAACTAAAACCACGGAAGTCGCGAATACGAGGAATTGTGATCATAATTAAACGATCTAAAAACTCATACATACGCTCGCCACGCAACGTGACTTTACAACCAATCGGCCAACCTTCACGGACTTTAAAACCCGCGATGGATTTACGAGCATGGGTAATAATGGGTTTCTGGCCAGAGATAAGCTGCATATCGGCCACGGCACCATCAAGAATTTTTTTATCTTGTGAAGCACCGCCCACTCCCATATTCAGAGTAATTTTCGTAATGCGAGGGACCTGCATTACGTTATCGAGACCCAACTCTTCTTTCAATTTCAGAGCGAGCTCGTTTTTGTACACGCCTTTAAGTCTGGCCATTTCAACCAACCTATTACTTTGCGCCAACTACTTCACTGTTGGAGACGAAAACACGCACTTTCGTGCCATCTTCCAACAATTTGTAAGCAACGCGATCTGCTTTTTGTGTCGTTGGATTAATCAAAGCCACATTCGAAATATGCAATGTTGCTTCTTTTTCAACGATACCGCCCTGTGTGCCACGTGCCGGATTCGGCTTAACGTGTTTTTTCACCAAGTTGATACCACTGACCATGACACGTTCATCAGCGACGGACAAAACTGTACCGCGCTTACCTTTGTCTTTACCAGCGATGACGATAATTTCGTCATCTCTTTTAATCTTAGCCATGAGTCCCACCCTTACAGCACTTCAGGTGCCAGCGAGATGATTTTCATGAATTGCTCTGTACGCAATTCGCGAGTTACTGGCCCGAAAATACGGGTAGCGATAGGAGCCTTTTGGTTATTCAGCAACACCGCAGCATTATCATCAAAACGAATCAACGAACCATCTGGACGGCGAATACCAAATTTGGTACGCACAACCACAGCATTCATCACATCGCCTTTTTTAACTTTGCCACGAGGAATCGCTTCCTTTATCGTGACCTTGATAATATCGCCTACCGAAGCATAACGACGATGCGATCCGCCCAGCACTTTAATGCACTGTACGCGCCGCGCGCCGCTGTTGTCTGCCACGTCAAGCATTGTTTCGGTCTGAATCATTGCTCTACTCCAAACCTAGAGAACCCCACGCGAACGGGGTGCTAATGCTACCCAATATCGCCTAGGGATACAAGTAAAAATCAGTCTTATTACACCGATTCGACGACTGCTACCAATATCCAATTTTTAGTTTTGGATAATGGACGGCATTCAGCGATGGTGACAATATCGCCTTCATGACACACATTACTTTCGTCATGTGCATGCAATTTGGTGGAGCGACGAATGTACTTACCGTACTTCGGGTGTTTGACGAGACGTTCAATCAACACAACAATGGACTTATCCATCTTGTTGCTGATTACTTTACCGGTCAACGTCCGTTGGGTATTGGTCTGCTCGGTCATCTCACCCACCTTGTTTTTCAGTCAAGACTGTTTTGATACGGGCAATTTCTTTACGAACTAGCCCTACCTGATGCGTCTTGGCGAGTTGGCCAGTGGCTTTCGCCATACGCAGCTTAAATTGCTGCAACTGAAGGCCATCGAGCGTAGTGCTCAGTTCTTCCACAGTCTTCTGACGCAATTCTATTGCATTCATTACATCACCGTCCGCATCACGATGGTTGTTTTAACAGGCAACTTAGCTGCCGCCAAAGCAAATGCTTGACGCGCTAATTCCTCAGAGACACCTTCAATCTCATAGAGGATCTTACCTGGCTGGATTTCGGCAACCCAGTACTCGACATTACCTTTACCGTTACCCATCCGAACTTCTAATGGCTTTTCGGTAATTGGCTTGTCAGGAAACACACGAATCCAAATTTTACCGCCACGCTTCACACGACGAGTAATCGTCCGACGCGCTGCTTCAATTTGACGTGCAGTAAGACGGCCACGCTCAAGGGATTTTAACGCGATGCTACCAAAAGCAACCGTACTTCCACGATGAGCTAAGCCAGTATTACGGCCTTTTTGAACCTTACGGAACTTGGTGCGTTTAGGCTGTAACATCGTTCATTACCCCCTTGCTTCCGAGTTGCGACCACCGCGACCACCGCGATCATCACGACTACCACGGTCATCACGACCGCCGCGATCATCACGATCACCACGTTTCTTAGTGGGTTTGTTTTCTTCAATGGGAGCAGGTTGCATAGCCTGAGCCATACCACCCAAAATCTCACCTTTGAAAATCCAAACTTTTACACCAATACAACCATAAGTGGTTTCAGCACGCATAATCGAATAATCGATGTCAGCACGCAAAGTATGCAAAGGCACACGACCTTCACGATACCACTCAGAGCGAGCAATCTCAGCACCACCTAAACGGCCTGAAACTTCCACTTTGATACCTTTGGCACCTGCACGCATGGTGTTTTGAACGGCACGCTTCATCGCACGACGGAACATGACACGCTTTTCTAATTGCGAAGCAATGCTTTCAGCAACCAAACGCGCATCTAGATCCGGCTTGCGAATCTCGTCAATATTGATTTGAACCGGAGTCTTCATCAATTTCGCCACTTCACGACCTAAACGTTCGACATCTTCACCTTTTTTACCGATGATGATACCAGGACGAGCGGTGCTAATGGTGATACGAGCCGTCTCAGACGGACGCTCAATCAAAATACGACTAATCGCTGCATTTTTTAGCTTTTTGTAGAGGTACTCACGCACCGCCAAATCAGCAAGCAAATAATCGGCATAGTTTTTTGGACTAGCATACCAGTTGGCATTGTGGCGTTTAATAACACCAAGACGAATGCCTATTGGATGAACTTTTTGACCCATTTCCCGACCCCACTTATTCCGCGACTTTGACGGTGATATGGCACGTACGCTTACTGATACGATCAGCACGGCCTTTGGCACGTGGCATGATACGTTTCAAGGTAATGCCTTCATCGACAAAGATCGTGGCGATTTTGAGCTCATCCACATCTGCACCATTGTTATGCTCAGCATTGGCAATAGCCGACTGGAGCACTTTTTTAACAAACTGGGCAGCTTTTTTAGTGCTGAATTCTAGTGTATTCAGCGCCTGCTCTACGGGCATACCACGCACCAGATCAGCCACTAAGCGAGCTTTCTGGGCAGAGATTGGCGCGCCGCGAAGTTTAGCAACAGCTTCCATTACTCACCCCTTAGCGTTTGGCTTTCTTGTCAACACCATGGCCGCGATAGGTGCGGGTAGGTGCAAACTCGCCGAGTTTATGGCCAACCATATGCTCACTAATTAAAACAGGCACATGCTGACGGCCGTTATGCACAGCGATGGTCAGAGTGACCATTTCTGGCAAAATCATCGACCGACGCGACCAAGTTTTAATGGGCTTTCTGGAATTGGCAGCTACAGCAGCTTCAATTTTTGCAAAAAGATGTGTATCTACAAACGGGCCTTTCTTAAGTGAACGAGGCACAGTTAGTCTCCCCTTCCTATTACTTGACGCGACGATCGCGGACGATCATATTTGTCGTGCGCTTATTACTACGGGTTTTGTAACCTTTAGTTTGCACGCCCCACGGAGTGGTTGGATGCTTACCAAACGTACGTCCCTCACCACCACCGTGCGGATGGTCAACTGGGTTCATCGCCGTACCGCGAACGGTTGGACGAATACCACGCCAACGACTAGCACCCGCCTTACCCAATGAACGCAAACTGTGTTCAGAGTTAGAGACTTCGCCAAACGTTGCTCGACATTCCACATGGATTTTACGCATTTCACCAGAGCGCAAACGCACAATGGCATACGCGCCATCACGACCCAACAACTGCACAGAAGTACCAGCAGCACGGGCTAATTGAGCACCTTTGCCAGCTTTTAATTCCATACAGTGCAATGTTGCACCGAGAGGCATGTTACGTAATGGTAAGGTGTTACCCACTTTAATCGGGGCATCGTCACCAGACTGCACCGGATCGCCGACTTTTAAACCTTTAGCTGCGATAATGTAACGACGCTCGCCATCGGCATATTTCAACAATGCGATATTTGCAGAACGGTTCGGATCATATTCCAAACGCTCAACTACAGCAGGTACGCCGTCTTTGTCGCGCTTGAAATCCACCAAACGATATAACTGCTTATGACCACCACCGATATGACGGGTAGTGATGTGACCGTTGTTATTACGACCACCAGTTCTTTTTTTACTTTCAACCAAAGGCGCATGAGGGCGACCTTTGTACAGGTCTGGATTGACGACTTTCTCGACAAAACGACGACCTGGTGAAGTTGGTTTACATTTTACAATCGGCATAACGCGCTCCTCACCCTTACTCAGCTACGTCTGCTAATTGGATTTCAGTACCAGCCGGTAATGTTACATAGGCTTTCTTGATATCCGCGCGACGACCGGGTGTGCGACCTAACCCTTTGGTTTTACCTTTAATCAATACAGTATTGATGCCTTCGACTTTAACGCCAAGAAGCATTTCAATAGCTTTTTTGATCTCCAGCTTGGTAGCATCAGTACGCACTTTAAAGACATATTGATTACGTGTCTCAGCGGCGACGTTTGCTTTTTCGGAGATGTGCGGGCCAAGGATTACTTGGTATAAACGTTCGTTGTTCATCCCAATTCCACCTCTAACTTTTTAGCGGCTGGCACAGACATTAACACCTTGTCAAAACCAATCAAACTGACTGGATCAACCGCTGACGTATCAATCACCGCCACGTGTGGCAGGTTACGCGCAGCAAGGTATAAGTTCTCGTCAACAGCTTCCGTAATAATCAGTACATTTGCCAAACCAAAAGCCTGCAACTTAGCGAGCAAGTCTTTAGTTTTCGGCGCATCAACCGTAAAGGCTTCAACCAAGATCAAACGATCTTGACGAACCAATTCAGCCAAAATGCACTGCATCGCACCGCGATACATTTTACGGTTAACTTTTTGTTCCCAATCCTGCGGTTTAGCAGCAAACGTTTTGCCACCACCACGCCATATCGGACTACGAATCGAACCAGCACGTGCGCGGCCAGTACCCTTTTGCTTAAAAGGCTTCTTACCACCACCACTCACTTCAGCACGTGACTTTTGAGCGCGAGTACCTTGGCGGCCACCTGCTAAGTAAGCAGTAACCACTTGATGCACAAGCGCTTCGTTAAATTCTTTGCCGAAGGCAACTTCGGACAGCTCAACGGCTGCACCGGAAACAGTCTTCAGATTCACGCTCAACTCCCCTTAGGCCTTGACCGATGGACGCACGATCACATCGTAGCCAGTTGCCCCCGGAACCGCACCTTTAACCAACAGCACAGACCGTTCGACATCAACGGAAATCACTTCCAAACCCTGTACTGTTACGCGTTCGTCACCCATGTGACCAGCCATTTTCTTGCCTTTAAACACGCGACCAGGAGACTGGTTTTGACCTGTAGAACCATGCACGCGATGTGACACAGAGTTACCATGTGTTGCATCTTGTGTACGGAAGTTCCAGCGTTTTACTGGACCTTGAAAACCCTTACCTTTGCTTGTGCCAGTCACATCAACTTCTTGACCAACAGCAAAGAGATCCAAACCAACATTAGCACCCACTGTGTAATTTGCGGCTTCGTCTCCGTTAACACGGAACTCCCACACGCCACGACCAGCAGCAACCTCGGCTTTCGCAAAATGACCAGCCATTGGCTTAGTCACACGAGAAGCACGGCGCACACCAGTAGTCACTTGCACAGCCTGATAGCCGTCGGTTTCTAAGGTTTTAATTTGAGTGATGCGGTTGGGATCGACTTCAATCACCGTCACAGGAATAGAAACTCCCGCTTCAGTAAAGATGCGCGTCATGCCGCATTTACGACCGACTAAACCAATAGCCATTTCCTCTAACCTCTTCTTAACGCTGTCTTGCTACCAACAGCGCGATACGAAAAACGATTAACCCAAACTAATCTGCACATCAACACCAGCAGCTAGATCCAGCTTCATCAACGCGTCTACAGTCTTATCTGTAGGCTGCACGATATCAACCAGTCTTTTGTGGGTGCGGATCTCATATTGATCGCGGGCATCTTTATTCACATGCGGCGAAGTCAATACATCGAAACGCTCGATGCGAGTGGGCATCGGAATCGGACCACAAACCTGTGCGCCTGTGCGCTTGGCGGTCTCAACGATCTCCTGTGCAGATTGATCAATCAGACGATGATCAAACGCTTTCAGGCGAATGCGGATTCTCTGGTTAGCCATACCAGCAACTCCAATCCGAAAAATAAAAAAGCATATTCGCCTATTACTTGAATAGCGAAAAGCCCATGAAAACACAATGTCAGGAACGATGCCCTAACTGTCAAAACAACCCGACTTCTCAGCGGGTGGCGAATATTAACGCAGCATCTATACCATTGCAAGAACTATATTAGTTATTTTTGATATTTGTTGCCAGCCATTAATTACGTCATTTTATCTCAGTAAGGACACAGCATTTTTCGCTATTTTCATAAGCCAAACAACAAAAGACCCCGCCAAATGGCAGGGTCTTTTGCATCAAGCTAAAAGCTTACTTGATGATTTTGGCAACAACACCCGCGCCAACTGTACGACCACCTTCACGGATAGCGAAGCGCAAGCCTTCTTCCATCGCAATCGGGTGAATCAATTCTACAGTCATTTGCACGTTGTCACCCGGCATAACCATCTCTACGCCTTCTGGCAATTCGATAGAGCCTGTTACGTCCGTAGTACGGAAGTAAAACTGTGGGCGGTATCCTTTGAAGAATGGCGTATGACGACCACCTTCATCTTTGCTCAATACGTAAACTTCTGATTGGAAGCTCGTATGCGGCTTGATCGTACCTGGCTTCGCCAATACTTGACCACGTTGGATGTCTTCACGCTTGATACCACGCAACAACACACCACAGTTCTCGCCTGCACGACCTTCGTCAAGCAACTTACGGAACATCTCAACACCTGTACATGTACTTTTTACGGTGTCTTTGATACCAACGATTTCAACTTCTTCGCCGACTTTAACAATGCCGCGCTCTACACGACCTGTAACTACCGTGCCACGACCAGAAATCGAGAATACGTCTTCGATTGGCAACAGGAATGGACGATCAATCGCACGTACTGGATCTGGAATGTACGCATCAAGCGTTTCAACCAATTTCAATACCGCTGGGATACCGAATTCTGTTGTTTCGCCATTCAATGCTTGCAACGCAGAACCACGAATGATTGGCGTGTCGTCACCCGGGAAGTCGTATTTGCTTAACAAATCACGAACTTCCATTTCAACCAATTCTAACAACTCTTCGTCGTCAACCATGTCGCATTTGTTCAAGAACACAACAATGAATGGCACGCCAACTTGACGAGACAACAAGATGTGTTCGCGTGTTTGCGGCATCGGACCGTCAGCAGCGGAACAAACCAAAATCGCGCCGTCCATCTGGGCAGCACCTGTGATCATGTTTTTAACATAGTCAGCATGGCCTGGGCAGTCAACGTGGGCATAATGGCGAATCGGTGAGTTGTACTCAACGTGCGCGGTGTTAATGGTAATACCACGTGCTTTTTCTTCAGGAGCAGAGTCAATCTCGTTTAGAGCTTTAACATCGCCACCGTAAGTTTTGGCACAAATCAAGCTAATTGCCGCTGTCAATGTGGTTTTGCCATGGTCAACGTGACCAATTGTTCCGACGTTTACGTGCGGTTTGCTACGTTCAAACTTAGCCTTAGCCATAATTCAATCCTCTAAAATCGTATTTTCAAAAAAGTTTTCAAACTCTCCCCTGCCATTAAGCCCTCTTTCTTTTACAACTGTATGAAAGATAAGGGGAGAGTTGTTGTCACAATTACTCGTCGTCGTCTTTACCTTTGCCTGTGAATTTGGCAATGATCGCTTCGGCAACGTTACGTGGCGTTTCGGAATATTTGACAAACTCCATAGAGTAAGTAGCACGACCTTGCGACATTGAGCGCATGGACGTTGCATAACCAAACATTTCCGACAATGGCACTTCCACGCGAATTTGTTTTGTACCGCCAGGCAAGTCATCCATACCCTGAATCACACCACGACGACGGTTTAAGTCGCCCATGATGTCACCCATGTAATCTTCTGGTGTTTCCACTTCGACTTTCATGATTGGCTCAAGCAATACAGGATCAGCCTTCATGAAGCCTTGACGGAACGCCATCGAACCCGCCATTTTGAACGACAGTTCATCGGAGTCAACATCATGGTATGAACCGTCAAACAATGTCGCCTTAATGCCAACAACAGGATAACCCGCGAGAACGCCATTTTTCATGCGCTCTTGAATACCTTTATCAACCGCACCGAAGAATTCTTTTGGCACAGTACCACCAACCACTTCTACGGCGTATTCATAGTTAGCAACTTCGGTATCTAACGGCTCTAAACGGATATATACATGACCGAATTTACCACGACCACCTGTTTGGCGAACGAATTTGCCTTCTTGCTCAACGGCTTTACGAATCGTTTCACGATAAGCAACCTGAGGCTTACCGATATTGGCTTCAACACCAAATTCACGCTTCATACGATCAACAAGAATTTCTAAATGCAACTCACCCATACCAGCAATAATCGTTTGGCTAGACTCTTCATCAGTCCATACACGGAATGACGGATCTTCTTTCGCTAAGCGACCCAAAGCGATACCCATTTTTTCTTGGTCAGCTTTGGTTTTTGGCTCAACGGCCAACGAAATTACAGGCTCTGGGAACACCATACGCTCAAGCGTAATGACGTTATTTTCATCACACAAAGTATCACCAGTAGTCACGTCTTTTAGACCTGCTACAGCAGCAATATCACCCGCACGGATTTCATCAACATCTTCACGCTCATTGGCATGCATCAAGACGATACGACCAATACGCTCTTTCTTCATTTTGACGGGGTTCCAAACTGCAGAACCTGCTTTTAATACGCCAGAATAAACACGAATAAACGTTAATGAACCTACGAACTTGTCATTCATAATTTTGAAGGCAAGTGCGGCAAATGGCTCATCATCAGAAGCAATACGCTCGCCCTGACTTTCGTCTTTGTCGTCAAGAATACCTTTAATGGCTTGAACATCGCCTGGTGCTGGCAAATAACGAATCACCGCATCAAGCATCGCTTGAACGCCTTTATTTTTAAAGGCAGAACCACATAACATTGGCTGGATTTCACAAGCAATGGTACGAGTACGCAAGCCGAAGTAGATTTGATCTTCGCTTAAATCGCCATTTTCCAAATATTCATTCATGAGGTCTTCAGACGCTTCAGCAGCGGCTTCAACCATTTTTTCACGCCATTCGTTGGCAGTATCAACTAAATGAGCAGGAATATCACCATACTCGAACTTCATACCTTGTGACGCTTCGTCCCAGATGATTGCTTTCATCTTGACTAAGTCAACAATCCCTTCAAAGTGCTCTTCTTCACCGATTGGAATAGCAACTGGCACTGGATTAGCACCAAGGCGCGTCTTCATTTGCTCGACAGCACGGAAGAAATTAGCACCGGTACGATCCATTTTATTAACGAATGCAATACGCGGCACTTTGTATTTGTTAGCTTGACGCCATACAGTTTCGGATTGTGGCTGTACACCACCAACCGCACAATACACCATACATGCGCCATCAAGCACACGCATCGAACGCTCTACTTCAATGGTGAAGTCAACGTGACCTGGTGTATCAATAATATTGATACGGTGTTTAGCAAAATTATTTGCCATGCCCGACCAAAAGCAAGTGGTTGCCGCGGAAGTAATAGTAATACCGCGCTCTTGCTCTTGCTCCATCCAGTCCATGACAGCTGCGCCTTCATGAACTTCACCAATTTTATGACTAACACCCGTGTAGTATAATACACGTTCTGTCGTCGTTGTTTTACCAGCATCAATATGCGCACTAATACCGATATTACGGTAGTGCTCGAGCGGCGTAAGTCTCGCCATGATAATGACCTCAGAGTCGCTTGAAGGCTTGTTTGGATCACAAACAAGCCTTGTGTATTAGAAACGGTAGTGAGAGAACGCTTTGTTAGCTTCTGCCATACGATGAACATCTTCACGCTTCTTAATCGCCGCGCCTTTGCCTTCGTAAGCATCTAACAACTCACCAGCCAAACGCAAAGCCATTGTTTTTTCGCTACGTTTAGCAGCACAGTCAACCAACCAGCGCATAGCTAGGGCAGTACGACGGGAGGGACGTACTTCCATAGGCACTTGGTAAGTTGCACCGCCAACACGACGCGCTTTTACTTCAACCATTGGGCGCACTTTTTCAAGTGTTTCTTCAAAAAAACGGACTGGATCTGGTTTGCCTTTTTGGGCTACGCGATCTAATGCACCGTAAACGATACCTTCAGCAACCGATTTTTTACCACTATCCATCACATGGTTGATGAACTTGGCAACGGTTTGGCTTCCGAATTTTGGATCAGGCAGAATTTCTCTGGCTGCTACGACGCGTCTTCTTGGCATATCTATAACCTTTAACTTTCTTCAGGGGTGTCTGGAACTCAATGTCCAGCCTTACTTACATCACGAACAACTCAACAATTACTTAAATACGTAATTATTTAGTCTTCGGACGTTTTGCACCGTATTTGGAACGGCTTTGCTTACGATTTTTTACGCCAGCACAGTCTAATGAACCACGTACTGTATGGTAACGCACACCCGGTAAGTCTTTTACACGACCACCACGGATTAATACCACACTGTGTTCTTGCAAGTTATGGCCTTCACCACCAATGTACGAAGACACTTCAAAACCAGAAGTCAAACGGACACGACATACTTTACGTAATGCGGAGTTTGGCTTTTTTGGTGTTGTCGTATAAACGCGGGTGCAAACACCACGGCGTTGAGGACACGCTTGCAAGGCTGGAACCTTGGATTTTTCGACAAGGGTTGAACGCCCTTTACGAATAAGTTGATTTGTTGTTGCCATATTGGCACTCTCTCCCGTTGATAAAACAAAACCTCAAAAAAATACACTTTTTTGAGGGATGATTATTCTAGGGATAGCTTGCATAGTAGTCAAGGCGCGTCAGCGCGAGTAATGGTGTTTTTACTGTACGCGGGATGGATTTAGAGGTGATTTATTTTAGAGCCCGCAACGAGGTAACTGGACTCCATTCATAATATTCAAGAAGACGGTTCAGTAATAAAGCCTAGCTGGTGCACGCCACTGCGTTGCGCTTCAGCCATCACCGTCATCACATACTCATAGTTGACCTTTTTATCGCCACGAATATGCACTTCAGGTTGTGGTTGTTGGGCTGCGATTTGTTGTAAGTGAGCGACTAATTGCTCTTTATTTAATAACGCCTTGTCCCAATAAAACAGCCCCTCTTGTGTGACTGAAATAGTCACCGTTTTCGGCTTGACTTGATTCACTTGATTATTAGCACGTGGCAAATCAATTTTTACCGAGTGTGTTAATACAGGGACAGTAATAATAAAAATAATCAACAGCACCAACATCACATCCACTAACGGCGTCATGTTGATTTCGCTGACGACATCATCATTGTCACCCTCATCATAATCAAATGACATTTTATGCTCCCGCAGACTTATTCGTTTTGTTGCGTGGCGAGCCTGTTAAAAAGTAGGCGTGTAACTGGCGCGCAAAACGGCGCATTTTATTAATATTAGTTTTATTGGTACGCATTAAGGTGTTGTAGCCTAAGACCGCAGGTATTGCGACCGCCAAACCAAAGGCTGTCATAATTAAGGCTTCACCGACTGGCCCTGCGACCTTATCAATGCTGGCTTGACCCGATGCACCAATGCTGACTAAAGCATGATAAATACCCCAGACTGTGCCAAATAAACCAATAAAAGGCGCAGTTGAACCGACAGAGGCTAAAATTGGCAAGCCTGCTTGCATCCGTTCAGTGCTTTCATCAATATCGCCACGCAAACTTTCGGTTAACCATTCGGCTAAACTGAGTTGACCATGTAAATCGTTTTTACTTTGCGTGTGATGTTCGACAGCGGCTTGACCTCCTAAGGCCAGCGCACTAAATGGACTCTGTTGGTCGTGGCTTTGTAAAATACTAATGCCTTCTTCAAAGCTATGGGAGTGCCAAAACTCACCCATCACTTTCGCCGATGCACGTAATTTAACCGCTTGCCATGCGCGGGTGATAATCACATACCACGACACAATCGACATCAACAACAGCAACACCGCCACCACTTTAATGACTATGTCACCTTGTAGCCAAAAAGCAGCTAAGCCATAAGAATTTTCGTGCATGATAATACCTGTACGACGACATTAAGGATTTATAGAAAATGACAAAGGTTGGATATACCAAAAAGAGATAGCTTCATTACCACGACGAGCGGGCACATATTGCCATTTTTTCACCGCTTGCATGGCCGCATCATCTAGGCGTTTAAAGCCAGAGCTTTGTTTAATACGCAATTCACCGACGCGACCATTCGCTAAAATATACACATCTAACACCACTCGCCCTTGCTCAGCTAAACGCCGTGACATTGACGGATAACTCGGGGCAGGGTTATTCAAATGCGCGGCATCACTACGCGGTGGAATAACCGCTTCAGGCTCTTTGACAAGCTGCTGTGGTGCTGGCTGAGGCGCGACTTCGGGTAGAACTGCTTCTTTTGGCGGTGTTTTTTCAACCACAGGAGCTACGTCAGGCTGAGTAATGGCTTTTTCTGATGGTGGCGTATTTTTAACAGGGGGAATAGTAGTCACAAGTTTTTCAGGCGTAGGCAACGGCGGCTTAACTACAAGTATAGGCGGCGCAACTGGTACAGGCGGAGCTTCTGATACAATCATCATTGCTTGAATCGTTGGCGGCGTAGTCGGTTCAGACTGTGGTTGCTTCATACCTAACAATACCAGCCATGCCAATACACCATGCAGGCAAAATACCAACAGTAATGCCGCCAGTTTTTGCCAACGAAAATGTGGCACGGTAGGTGCTTGTTGTTGGTTTAGCCATATCTTTGCAGTCAACTCAGACATCGGCTTCACCTTTTTTGAGGACACAAGCTCTAGTGATGGCCGATAAATCCCTACAGCCACATAAAGCCATCGTGACTTCTAACTCTTCACACAAGGTGCGAATTAAATGTGCTACCCCTAATGCCCCTGCACTGGCTAAAGCATAAATATAAGGACGACCAATAAACACGGCTGATGCACCCAACGCCAGAGCTTTAAATACATCCCCGCCACGACGCATTCCCCCATCCAACAATACAGGTACTCGACCATTAACTGTTTTGATGATGTCAGGCAAAGCCGCTAAACTGGGCAAAACACCATCTAAGATGCGACCACCATGATTAGAAACAACTATTCCTGCCACGCCAACACTGATTGCCTTTTCAGCATCTTCGGGGGATAAAATGCCTTTAATCACCATAGGCAAACGGCTAACGGATAACAACCACTCTATGTCATCCCATGTTGGCGCATTTGCCATCAGTTGATTAAAGACGAAACTATCACTTTGATGATGACTCGCCTCCCCGCTCGACCGCGTGAGATTTACGGCATGCACATGGCTCGGCAATTGAAAGCCCATACGCTGTTCACGATTACGAATACCTGCCAATGGCGCATCAACAGTGACGACTAACACCTGATACCCTAATAGCTCGGCACGTTCTACTAACGATAAGGTTTGCTGACGTTCGGCTTGAAAATACAACTGAAACCACAACGCTTGTTCGTCTTCTGAACGAATATCTTCTAATAAAGTGGACGACAAACTACTGACGGTAAAGGGCGTGTTCATTACGTGTGCTGCTAAAGCCGTGGCGCGTTCGCCTTGAGGATGAAACAGGGTTTGATAAGCCACAGGAGCTAAAAAAATCGGGTGCTGATAGTGACGACCAAACAATGAGAGTTGGGTATGACCACCACGCACGTCGGACAAGACTTTCGTGTTTAATAAATACTGCTGAAAAGTGCTTTCATTGGCGTTAGCGGTAATTTCGTCACCTGCACCACCAACCAAATAATGCCATGCGTTATCATCTAAATGATGACGAGCTTGCTGTTGGTAATCGCTTGTAGAAACGATATATTGAGGAATAGCAGTCAGTGCGGGTTGGCTCATAACTCAGTCCACTGGCGCAATAAATTATGATAATGACTGGTTAAAGCAATCACTTCGGGGCTATCTTGGAGTTGTTGGCGTAAGCGTAAAATAGTCATATCTAGGTTAAAGAGCATGTGCCGTTGCCAATCATCACGCACCATGCTTTGTGTCCACAAAAACGCCGCTAAACGCTGGCCTTGTGTAACAGGCTCAACACGGTGCAAACTGGTTGCAGAATAAATTACCGCATCACCCGCCGCTAATTTCACTTCATGACAACCATAAGTATCTTCAATAATCAATTCACCGCCTTCGTACTCTTCAGGTTCAGATAAAAAGACGGTGGTTGATACATCAGTACGGACAGGTAAACGGGTCAAGGCATCGTATTGAATCGCAGCATCGACATGATTACCGTATTGTCCACCCTCTTGATAGCAATTAAACGAGGGCATTAACACCTGTTTGGGTAATACCGCCGAAATAAACAGAGGCTGCTGCATTAACGCAGCACGCACCACTTCTGCTAATTGTTGCGTGGCTGGCGAACGACTGTCTAACTGCAAATTATGCTTCCGTTGTGCCGCTTGCTGACCTGCACTTAGCGCACCGTTTTGCCATGTTGCTTGCTGTAGATGCTGCCGTATTTCTCTTAACTGAGCCGAGGTTAAGACTTGAGGAATATGCAGCATCATAAGCAACAACCGACGATTAAAAGTTAAATTGAGCCGTTAGTGTGGCCGCTAATGGCGCACCTAATGTCGCACGCGCACCACTGTTGTTTAAGGTGCTAATGTAGTCTTCATTAAAGAGGTTATAGACATTTAAACGGACAGTAGCATTTTTGGACACTTTGTAAGCAGCCATAATATCCGCCACCATGTAAGCGGGAATAGCAGGCATATTTTCTACCGCTAAATTCGAATTGGCAGTCACCACACGCTTTTGCTCAGCAACATAACGCGCACCACCACCAAGGGTTAATTTATCCAAGGTGTAAGATGTCCATAATGAAGCAGTGACATCGGGAGTCCAACGCACGGCATCAGTAACGGTGACAATGCCCGTAGTGGCATTACGTGAACGTTGGTCTAATTGTTCGCTGTCCATAAAACCAATACCTGCGGACAATTGCCAGAAATTAGTTAATTGACCGACCGCCGCTAACTCAACACCATCAACACGTGTTTTCGCTTCTTGCGAAACCACACCTAATGAGTCTTGTGTCGTTTGTCCTTCATTTTCAGTACGATAGACCGCTGCTGATACATTTAAACGCTGGTTTAATAGTTCCCACTTCGCCCCTAACTCAGCTGTGGTGGTTTTTTGTGGGTCAAGTGCGGCATTCGCTTGATTACCCGCTGTTGCCGACAAAACAAAATTTGCACCACCTGGCGGTGTTTCGGAGTTAGCCAATGCCGCATACAATGAACTACTGGTTGTTGGCTTAAATACGACACCTGCATTCCAGCTAATCAAGGTATCGCTGTCTTCAAGTTCTGACTGCGCAACATCACCGACTTTGTAACCCGCATGAGATGCTAAATTACCGCCAGTTCCACCTGTCACTAATGTGCCAACTTTAGTTGTTGTCGAATAACGGTCAACACGCACACCAAAATTTAGTTTAAGTGCTTCAGTCAAGGTTAAAGTATCAAAAGCATATAGAGCCGTCGTTGTCGTTTTGCCGTCCGTATCGGCACCTGTTAAATACGGCACTAATAAAGCATCGTTAGCATTCGGCAGATAGACATTGGTTAAAGAAGCATAAACAGGCAAAGTTTGACCATTCAACACCACGGTTGTTGCGGAAGTGCCTGTGGTGCTACCTGTTGTTGTACCGAGTGTTAGTTGGCTTTCACTTAATAACTCTAAACCCAACACCACATCATGTTTAATAGCGGCAGTATTAAATGCGGTATTTAAAGTCGTTTGGTTGGCCAAAATATCATTCGTTTGATCAAGGCGTTGACGGGTGCGCGCGACTTCAATGGCTTTAGTAGTGGCATTAACTGACAAAGCATTAACACCTGTTAATACTCGATCAATGTGTGTTTGGCCATAACGGGTGATATTGCGAATGGTCGTATTGGCGTTTAACTCATGTTCTACTTTTATAGTAAACATATCTGCTTCGACTTTTTCGTAGTCTTGTTTACTACCGTAAAAATTTTCTGCGCTGACTTTTGCACCCGCTTTAATCGTGGCGTTCGCGTTATAAAAACCTTCCATGCCAATGGTAGGAATACCGCCATCAGGAACATTATTTTGGCGCACATGTTGCGAATATATATAAACGCGCGTTGGTGTATCTAAACCAAAGGCAAAGGCTGGCGCAATTGCCACGCCTTGTGTGTTAACGACATGACGCTCGGCGGCATTCGCTTCTTGCACCATGACGTTTAAGCGCAACGCGCTGCTATCATCGACTTTATTATTCACATCGACCGTCAAACGCTTTTTTTCTTCTGTGCCTAGCGACAACATCACTTCATGTGCATCTTCTAAGGTCGGCAATTTAGATACTAAATTAATATAACCAGAACTTGCGCCACGACCAATATCCGCACCTGCCGCGCCTTTAATCACTTCGACCTGTTCAACACTAAAAACATCACGAGTCACTGCGCCTAAATCTCGCACACCATCGACAAAAGTGGAGGCTTGAGTAGAAAAACCACGCATTTGGAAAGTATCACCCGCAGCAGTATTACCGTTTTCACCGAGCTGCATCGTAATACCTGGGGTATTACGCAAGGCATCGGTCAAGGAAATTGCGCCCTGCTCTTGTAGCATTTCTTTTTTCACTACCTGAATAGTCTTCGGCGTATCAACCAAAGGTTGCGTTATTTTTGGCGAAGCAGACTTCTCAGCTTTATAGGGAACATCGGCGGAAGCATTAACTTTTACTTCATTTAATACTGGCGCATCTTGAGCTTGTGCGACAACGGGCACAACTAAAGATGTCGCTAAAAATACGGTTGAAAAAGACGAACCATGCTTACGACTACGAATAGATTTCACAAAAAACTCCACGACCAGTGTTTGGTACATCAACTTTGAAAGAAAATCGATTGGCGGGTTAAACACACTTAACGCTGGCTACTTATAACGATAATGATAACAATTATCATTTAGATATACAACAAGAAATCCTTAATGGGTGCATAATTGCGAAACAATGGTGAAATAGTGGCTAAGATTAGTTAAATATGGGCTTACATCATCGCCCTTCGACTCCGCTCGGGGGCTTTTTGCGGTGGCTGAGCGGATTAGCAAATCTCACCTAGCCCCCTCTTTACCAAAGAGGGGAACTCCAGCTTTTTGGCGACTTTCATCAAAAGATCAACAGCCGCTAATAAACATCACGCTGATAACGACCTTCTTGGCTCAACATATCGAGCTGTTGTTGGCCAATGATGTCTTTTAATGCGTCATCCACAGCTTGTGCCATGCCTTGCAAACTACCACATACATAAATAGCGGCATCTTGGGTTAACCATTGTTGCAACTCGGAAGCTTGCGCCATTAAGACATCTTGCACATAACGTAAAGACTCGCCATCACGCGAAAAAACAACATCTACACGCGCCAATAAGCCTTGGCTTTGATACTGTTCTAATTCTTGTTGGCAGAAATAATCGACTGCTCGCTGACGTTCGCCAAAAATCAACCAACAAGGACGAGCACTCGCTTGTAAGACTCGTTGACGAAGATGCGCCAAGACACCCGCCAAACCTATGCCATTAGCAATTAGAATTAAGGGACGATGCTGATTGTTGGCAATATGAAATGAAGGATTATGACGAATACGCAATGCGACTTCTGTACCCAAAGCGGATTGTGTAAGCAAGCCAGAGCCAAGACCATAACCGCCTTCGGGGCGGTACTGTAAACGTACTAATAAGGCAATATGATCGGACGTTACATTGGCAATGGAATAATCACGCAATGGTTGTTGGTCGTTGATATGAAGCTGTATTAAATCACCTGCTTGCCATGTTTCATGCGAGGGATTAACAGGTGTTAACTGTAGATAATAAACGGGCGCACCCAAACTATTCGGGTTTAATAATTCTTGGCTTTGAATTATCCACGAACTAAAGGCGGACTGCTGCCACGCATCAGGCATCACATTTTGACAATGCGTACACTCCGCTATGGCATTGCCCCATAAGCTAATCGCTTGTTTATCACTATTATCAACACGAATATAGTCAAAATACGCTTGTGCGCCTTGAGTTTGTAGCCACGCATCCAGCTCACCACCAAAGGCACAAAACTGCGGATAATGACGACTACCCAACGCCAACAAGCCATAGCGTAAACCTGTTAACGGCAAAGCTTGTGCCATAACCCGTCGGACAAATAATCGTGCTGAATCGGGAGCTTCGCCATTGCCATAAGTGCTGACAATCAACAACAGTTGCTCTGCTTGCTGCAACATCGCTGCCGTGAGTTGCGCCAAAGGCAATTCTTGTACTGACAAACCCGCTAACCGTAAAGTTTTAGCGGTATGTTGTGCGAGATGGTGGGCGTAGCCTGTTTGGGTGGCGTAAGCAATCAGCCAAGTTTTTGGCGCAACCATCACAGGTGAATGACGGCGGCGATATTGCCAATATACCGCCACACACAAGACGATATAAGCCAAAACTAATGCAGCCGCCCACAGCATTTTTACTACTACTAACGGTGCCAGCATTATTGTGGCAACACCTCTAAGGTTGCGGCATAGGAATAACGCGTTTCAGGCGTTTCTGCGGGCATACCTTCGATTTTCATTGTCGGTGCGGCGGGATAGCTTAACTTCAACCAATACATTTCAGCAAATGGCCACGTCACATTAAATTCGCCTTGGGCATTGGTGGTCGCGGTAATTTCATTCAACACGCCACGATAACGCACGCTACCCGCGGCAATAGTCACCACGGCATTGGCTAAAGGTTTGCCGTCAAATAATACGTTGAAGGTGCTTTTTTCTTTAGCAAACAATTCGTTAGGATGACTCACGGCAACTAACTCTAAACCCTGACCCACAGGCTTTAATACCGAAGCGCTAGGTTTACCAGAAGTAACAAAGGTATCTAAACGATTAAAGGTGCGTGACACTTTTAGGTCTTTAGCTTCGGCGGGAATTTCTGTCGCCATTTTATCTTCTGTACCGCGCCAGCGTTTTTGCTCGCCATTTAAGGTGTAATTCGCCATCACACTTTGTGACACTAAACTGATTTTGTAGGTGCCTTTTTGCAGCAACTTCACATCTGCCGAGCTACGAAACCTACCTTTAGACGTGCTTTCAGGCACAATTATCGCCCCATCAGGTGCAGTAATTTGCAAACCCTCTAAAGCCAAAGCATTACTATCAAAATCAAATAAATTTTCTGAAGTCGCGGCATCAATCGTCACCCATGCTTCTTTCGCTTCTATTTGAGTGCTGGAAGGCAAGAGCCATTGGCGATGTGCCTGTGCGCTTGGTAACATGGTCAATAACGCGATGGCCAATACTACTTTTTTTATAATGGCTGACATGATGTATTCTTCCTGTTACGGTTTGAGCTGTAAGCTAACGACACCTAATTCTTCTTGGCCTTTTACACTCGCTTGAGCGGGCTTTTTCGCAGGCCAATCAAACGGTAAACGCACTAATTCACGGCCACCTGCTTCACGCGCTGCTTCAACCACTAATTGATAACTGCCCGCCGCTAAGCTTGCTAATGGTGCATCTGTCCCTTTAAAAACCAGACTATGCTCGCCGACCGCACGCGTTGCGCCTGAAACACCATCAACAGGCATCTGTAATTCACGACCACTTTTACGCCACCATTGACGTAAATCTTTTAGCCATTTTGTACCGCCGTTATCGCGCTTTTTTAGGTCATACCAAACAGATAAATTAGCGACAAACTGTTGATTCGGTTGTTCTATCCAAATAGCCACATAGGGACGATGATATTCAGCGACTTTTAATTGCGGTAGATTTACCTTAATGGCTAAATCACCTGCATAAACACTGCTACTCAGCCACAACGCACTAGCCACCAATAGACGATATTTCATAAATCTCTCTCTTAATGAACAAACAAAATCACGAGCAAAGCAGGCAATAACACGCCCAAACCAACAATAGGCCATACTAAAGGCCGATTGGCGGCATGGAATTTAAGAATCAACAAACCCGTCAAGGAAAACAGCAGACAAGCAACAGCAAAAACATCAATAAACCATGCCCACGCTACACCCGTATTTCGGCCTTTATGCAAATCATTGGCGAATGAAATCCACCCTCTATCGGTTAATTCATATTCAAATGAGCTATCCGTTAAGGAAAAACGCAGCCATGCGTCGCCGCCAGCACGCGGTAATGGTAGATAGACTTCTTCTAAGGACCACTCCGCTTCTTGGGAAGAGGAGAGCTCAATGGATTGATTTTTGGCTAACCATTGTTGTACGGCAGACGGTAAAGGCGCAGTTTTTCCATCGTAGCGCGTGGCTAACTGTGTCAATTGTTGCTGCAATGAGACGGGAGTTTGTGCTTTTTGACTGGTGACACGTGGCGTTGCTTCGATTTGAGAGGCATGATTTAAGGTAATACCCGTGACACTAAATAACAGCATGCCCATTAAACACAAAGCGGAGCTGATCCAATGCCATTGATACAGTGTTTTTAACAAAAAACCTTTAGCCAAGCGACCTCTCTCAGTAAGAATATAAATGATAATGATTATCATTTTAGTATCTGGCGTAGAAAAAGGCAAGGTCTCGTAGAAGCAAAAGATTCCTCCATCCCTTAACACCGCCCATAAAAAAGCCCCAAGTATTTGCATACTCAGGGCTTTTTATTGAGTTAAACTTCTTTAGGACTTACGCGATGCTATGCGAAAGTCTTCTGATTACTCAAAGTTCAACATATCTGACAAGGCTTGCGCCGCTGCTTCTTTCGCCAATTCATCGGCACTGACTTCCGAATCTAACTCAACGACTTTCGCTGGTTTCGGTTGTAAGGCTTCTAAACGTAAGCGACGACGTTCAGCATGGTAAGCAAAACCTGTACCTGCGGGAATCAAACGACCAACCACGACGTTTTCTTTCAAGCCACGCAAGTCATCTTCTTTGCCTGTTACCGCTGCTTCGGTCAAGACACGCGTCGTTTCTTGGAACGATGCCGCCGAGATGAAGGAGTCAGTCGCCAACGACGCTTTAGTAATACCCATGAGGATACGTTCAAAGCGCGCAGGCATTTCACCACGCTGTTCCAACATTTCGTTTTCTTCAACGACACGCGCATATTCGCCTTGTTCGCCTTTAATGAAGCCAGTATCACCACCTTCAGTGATGTCTACTTTGCGCAACATTTGACGAATAATCACTTCAATGTGCTTATCGTTGATTTTAACGCCTTGTAAGCGGTAAACGTCTTGTACTTCATTAACGATATAAGTCGCCAATGCGGTGTCGCCTTTTAAGCGCAAGATGTCATGCGGATTTTGCGGGCCGTCAGAAATGACTTCACCACGTGCCACACGTTCACCTTCGAAGACGTTAATTTGACGCCATTTAGGAATCAGTTCTTCGTAAATCTCCGCGCCGTCATCTGGCGTGATGATTAAACGATGTTTACCTTTGGTTTCTTTACCAAACGTCACCACACCGCTCTTCTCTGCCAGAATCGCATGTTCTTTTGGCTTACGCGCTTCGAACAAGTCAGCAACACGTGGCAGACCACCCGTGATGTCACGTGTTTTTGATGATTCTTGTGGAATACGACCAATAACGTCACCAACACCTACCGTTGCACCGTCTTGCAAACCCGTAATCGCTAAGGATGGTAAGAAATACTGTACAGGTTGGTCAGAACTTTCCAAACGAATGTAATTGTCGTTTTTATCGACCAAGGCAATGGCTGGACGTAAGTCTTTACCCGCTGCTGGACGATCTTTCGGATCAATAATTTCGATGTTGGTTAAGCCTGTTTGCTCGTCAGTTTGATGACGAACAGTGATGCCTTCGTCCATATGGACGAACTTCACCCGACCAGCCACTTCAGTGATGATTGGATGGGTATGTGGATCCCAGTTAGCGACGATTTGGTTGGCTTTCACCACTTGACCATCTTTAACCGTAATCACCGCACCATAAGGCAGTTTATAACGTTCACGCTCACGACCACGGCTATCGGCAACACCGATTTCGCCCGAACGAGAAACAGCCACTAAGTTACCGTTAGTGTGTTGAACCATTTTGATGTTGTGCAAACGCACAGTACCATCATTACGTACCGTCACATTACTAATCGCAGAAGCTCGGCTCGCCGCGCCCCCGATATGGAACGTACGCATGGTGAGCTGAGTACCCGGTTCACCAATGGATTGTGCCGCCATAACACCGACAGATTCACCGATATTAACTTGATGGCCACGTGCTAAGTCACGACCGTAACACATCGAGCACACGCCAAAACGTGTTTTACAGGTAATCGCGGAACGAACAATCATTTCGTCCACGCCTGCTAACTCTAATTGCTCAACCCATTTTTCGTCCAACAATGTACCTGCTGGGGCAAAAATGTCGTCTGTACCTGGGAGGAAAACGTCAACCGCAACTACACGACCTAAGACGCGTTCACGTAAGGGTTCAACAATATCACCACCTTGAATCAGTGGGGTCATCATCAAGCCGCCTTGTGTACCGCAATCAGGCTCTGTAATCACCAAGTCTTGTGCCACGTCAACTAAACGACGAGTCAAATAACCTGAGTTCGCGGTTTTTAACGCGGTATCGGCCAAACCTTTACGCGCACCGTGAGTCGAGATGAAGTACTGAAGAACGGTCAAACCTTCACGGAAGTTAGCTTTAATGGGCGTTTCGATAATCGAACCGTCTGGCTTAGCCATCAAGCCCCGCATACCTGCCAATTGGCGAATCTGCGCCGCGCTACCCCGAGCACCAGAGTCCGCCATAATAAAGATGGAGTTGAAGGATTTTTGTGATTCTTCGACACCTTGTTTATTAATGACTTTTTCGGTGGACAGGTTGTCCATCATCGCTTTAGCCACGAGTTCGTTGGTACGTGACCAAATATCGACCACTTTGTTGTAACGTTCACCCGCGGTCACTAAGCCCGAGCCGAATTGATTTTCGATTTCACGAACTTCTTCTTCAGCGGCATTAATGATGGTTTCTTTTTGTGCAGGAATGACCATGTCTTCCATACCAACAGATACACCAGAATACGTCGCTTGACGGAAACCTAAGTACATCAATTGGTCAGCAAAAATAACCGTATCTTTCAAACCCAACACCCGATAACAGGTGTTAATGAGTTTAGAGATATTTTTCTTGGTCATCGGTTGGTTAACGACACTGTAAGGCAAGCCTTCAGGGACGATATTCCACAACATACAACGACCTGGTGTGGTGTCGGCCAAGAATTTTAATTCATGACGATTACCATCTTCATCAATCGTCACTTGACGAACACGCACTTTAATACGCGCATGAATCGCCACTGCTTTGTTCGCCAATGCACGTGTGACTTCAGCGAAGTCAGCGAAGATCATGCCTTCGCCTTGCGCGTTAATCGCATCACGCGAGATGTAGTACAAACCCAAGACCACGTCTTGAGACGGTACAATAATTGGCTCACCGTTCGCAGGTGATAAGATGTTGTTGGTAGACATCATCAAGGCACGAGCTTCAAGCTGGGCTTCAATGGTCAACGGTACGTGTACCGCCATTTGGTCACCATCGAAGTCGGCGTTGAACGCGGTACAAACCAAGGGATGCAACTGAATCGCTTTACCTTCAATCAGCACAGGCTCAAATGCTTGCAAGCCCAAACGGTGAAGTGTTGGCGCACGGTTTAACATCACTGGATGTTCGCGGATCACGTCGGCGAGAATATCCCACACCTCTGGCGTTTCGCGCTCGACCATTTTTTTGGCCGCTTTAATCGTTGTTGCCAAACCTTTGCTTTCTAACTTGGCAAAAATAAACGGTTTGAATAATTCCAAAGCCATTTTTTTCGGCAAGCCACATTGATGCAACCGTAATGTTGGGCCAACAACGATAACCGAACGACCAGAGTAGTCGACACGTTTACCGAGCAAGTTTTGACGGAAACGACCTTGTTTACCTTTGATCATGTCAGCCAAAGATTTCAACGGACGTTTGTTGCTGCCAGTAATCGCACGGCCACGACGACCGTTATCAAGCAAGGCATCAACCGCTTCTTGCAGCATACGCTTTTCGTTACGAACGATAATGTCAGGCGCGCTTAACTCTAACAAACGCTTTAAACGGTTGTTACGGTTAATGACACGACGGTACAAATCGTTGAGGTCAGACGTGGCAAAACGACCACCATCTAACGGTACTAAAGGACGCAAGTCTGGTGGCAACACAGGCAATACAGTCATAACCATCCATTCAGGTTTGTTACCCGAATTGAGGAATGACTCCACCAACTTCAAGCGTTTTGACAACTTCTTGAGTTTGGTTTCTGATGTCGTGTTCGGAATTTCTTCGCGTAAACGCTCAACTTCCGATTTCAAGTCGATGTCTTTCAACAAGCCTTGAATCGCTTCAGCGCCCATTTTCGCGTCGAATTCGTCGCCGTATTCTTCCAAGGCGGTATAGTAATCTTCATCCGATAACAACTGACCTTTTTCTAAAGGAGTCATACCCGGTTCGATAACAACAAAGCTTTCAAAATACAAAACGCGTTCAATATCACGCAAGGTCATGTCCAGCAACAAGCCGATACGTGACGGTAATGATTTTAAGAACCAAATGTGCGCGGTTGGTGAGGCTAATTCGATATGCCCCATGCGATCACGACGAACTTTCGTCAATGTCACTTCAACGCCACATTTTTCGCAGATAATACCGCGGAATTTCATGCGCTTATATTTGCCGCACAAGCACTCGTAATCTTTGATTGGTCCAAAGATTTTAGCGCAGAACAAACCTTCACGCTCTGGTTTAAACGTACGATAGTTAATAGTCTCTGGCTTTTTGACTTCACCATACGACCAAGAACGAATCATTTCGGGGGAAGCAAGCCCGATACGAATACGATCAAACTCTACTTCTTGCCCTTGGTTTTTCAATAAATTCAGCAAGTCTTTCAAGGCTTTATCTCCAGCAAGCGTTCAATTGGGAGGCGCAGACATTTCTGCGCACTCCCGTCATGGCGTAGTGTTGCGACGCTTATTCGTGATCCAACTCGATGTTAATACCCAGTGAGCGAATCTCTTTAATTAACACGTTAAAGGATTCAGGCATACCAGGTTCCATACGGTGATCGCCATCAACAATGTTTTTGTAGATGCGGGTACGGCCATTCACATCGTCAGACTTGACGGTTAGCATTTCTTGTAAGGTGTATGTTGCGCCATAGGCTTCTAATGCCCAGACTTCCATTTCCCCGAAACGTTGACCACCAAACTGCGCTTTACCACCCAATGGCTGTTGTGTCACTAAGGAGTAAGAGCCTGTCGAACGCGCATGCATTTTATCGTCAACCAAATGGTTAAGTTTGAGCATGTACATATAACCAACGGTTACTGGACGGTCGAAGCGGTCACCCGTACGGCCATCATATAACCATTGTTGCCCCGTTTCCGATTGATCAGCCAGTCTTAACAGCGCTTTGATTTCGCTTTCAAAAGCACCGTCAAATACTGGCGTTGCGATTGGAACACCACCACGTAAGTTTTTCGCTAAGGATTTGACTTCGTTATCGGTCAGAGTATCTAACTCTTCTTTCTCGCCGCCAATCTGGTTATAGATTTTGTCGAGGAATTCACGTAACTCAGATGCTTGACGTTGCTCATCGAGCATTTTGCCAATCTTCGTACCCAAACCTTTGGCCGCCCACCCTAAGTGAGTTTCCAAAATCTGACCGACGTTCATACGCGATGGAACGCCTAGCGGGTTCAGGACGATATCAACAGGATCACCATTGGCATCATGCGGCATATCTTCAATCGGCATAATCACCGAGACCACACCTTTGTTACCGTGACGACCCGCCATTTTGTCACCTGGCTGAATCCGACGTTTAATCGCCAAATACACTTTCACGACTTTTAACACGCCATGTGTCAAATCATCGCCTGAAGTGATTTTGCGTTTTTTATCTTCAAATTTGGCATCAATTTCAATTTGACGCTCTTTGAGATAGGCCTGAACACGCTCAAGTTGATCAGCAACCGCTTCGTCTGTCGTGCGCAAATCAAACCATTGGTTGAAGCTCAACGCATTAAGATTTTCTTCAGTCAGAATGTCGCCTTTTTTGAAGCCTGAGCCGCCATTCACTTCTTGGCCTACCAATAACGACAGTAAGCGCGAATGAGCTGCGGATTCAAAAATACGATATTCTTCTTTCAAGTCTTTACGGTAAGCGTTGAGTTGTTGTTTCTCAATCGCTAACGCACGACTGTCTTTGTCCACGCCATCACGAGTGAAAACTTGCACGTCAATAATGGTGCCTTTAGTACCTGACGGCACACGCAAGGAACTATCTTTAACGTCAGACGCTTTTTCACCGAAAATAGCACGTAACAGTTTTTCTTCTGGGCTGAGTTGGGTCTCACCTTTAGGTGTGACTTTACCGACCAAAATATCGCCTGCGTTGACTTCTGCACCAATGTAAACAATACCTGATTCGTCAAGTTTCGATAATGCGGCTTCACCGACGTTAGGAATATCGGCAGTAATTTCTTCCGAACCTAATTTGGTGTCACGAGCGATACACGACAACTCTTGAATATGAATCGAGGTAAAACGGTCTTCTTTGACGACACGTTCAGATAACAAAATCGAATCTTCGAAGTTGTAACCATTCCACGGCATAAACGCCACGCGCATGTTTTGACCAAGAGCCAATTCACCCATATCAACGGATGGGCCATCGGCTAAGGTATCACCACGAGCGACGACATCACCACGATTGACAATCGCGTGTTGGTTGATACACGTGTTTTGGTTGGAACGAGTGTATTTAGTCAGGTTATAGATATCTACACCCGCCTCACCAGCCACCATTTCACTTTCATCAACACGAATCACGATACGCGCCGCATCAACGTAGTCAATGACACCACCACGTTTGGCCATCACGCATACGCCAGAGTCACGCGCCACAGAACGCTCCATGCCTGTTCCTACTAGCGGTTTGTCCGCACGTAGTGTTGGCACAGCTTGACGTTGCATGTTCGAACCCATCAAGGCACGGTTCGCGTCATCGTGTTCCAAGAATGGAATCAACGAAGCCGCAGCCGATACCACTTGACGTGGTGAAATGTCCATGTGCGTCACTTTATCGGGTGACATCACCGTGAATTCGTTTTTATGACGAACGGCAACCAAATCATCCAACAAACGATTTTCGCTATCAACGGCGGAATCAGCCTGCGCAATCACGCATAAGCTTTCTTCAATCGCGGATAAGTATTCGAAGTCATCATTCACTTGACCATTAACCACTTTACGATACGGTGACTCTAAGAAACCATAATCGTTAGCACGGGCATAAACCGCCAAAGAGTTGATCAAACCAATGTTTGGACCTTCAGGCGTTTCGATTGGGCATACACGACCATAATGCGTCGGATGCACGTCACGCACTTCGAAGCCAGCACGTTCACGAGTCAAACCACCAGGACCAAGGGCAGATACACGACGTTTATGCGTGATTTCTGACAAAGGATTGTTTTGATCCATAAACTGCGATAATTGGCTTGAACCGAAGAACTCTTTAATCGCGGCCGACACAGGTTTGGCATTGATCAAATCTTGCGGCATTAAGTTTTCGCTTTCCGCTAAACTTAAACGTTCTTTTACCGCACGTTCAACACGCACTAAACCCACACGGAATTGGTTTTCGGTCATCTCGCCGACACAACGCACACGACGGTTACCCAAGTGGTCGATGTCATCGACTTCGCCTTTGCCGTTACGAATATCAATCAATGTTTTTAACACATCAACGATATCAGACTTCGACAAGACGCCGTCTTTTTCCATGCTATCGCCATTACCACGATCACTCTTACGACTTAAACGACGGTTGAATTTCATTCGACCGACATTCGACAAGTCATAACGTTCAGCAGTAAAGAACAAGTTTTTAAACAAGCCTTCAGCCGCATCTTTCGTCGGTGGCTCACCAGGACGCATCATGCGATAAATTTCAACCAAAGCATCTAAATCGGTACGTGTTGACGCATCCGCACGTAAGGTGTCGGCAATAAACGCACCTTTGTCGATTTCATTGGTGTACAAAATATCGAATTGGGAAATACCTGCTTTCTGTAAGCGTGTTAATACTTCCGCGGTAATCACGGTATTACATTCACACACCAATTCATTATTGGCAGGATGTAAAATCGTTTTGGCAGTGACTTTGCCGTGTAGATAATCCGCAGGAATATCTAACTCTTTAATTCCCGCTTTTTCCATTTCACGGATATGTTTCGCGGTAATACGACGACCTGCTTCAACAATGACTTTATCAGCGGAAACAATATCAAACGCGGCGGTTTCACCACGTAAACGCTCAGGTACGAGGTCTAGCTTATAACCATCCATACTGTGTTTGATGTGACTGTTCTCGAAGAACATCGCCAACATTTGGTCAGAGCTATAACCTAAAGCACGCAGCAAAATCGTCGCATGTAATTTACGGCGACGGTCAATCCGCACATAAACTAAGTCTTTGGCATCAAATTCAAAGTCTAACCATGAACCACGGTAAGGAATCACACGAGCATTAAACAACAGCTTGCCTGATGAGTGTGTTTTGCCTTTATCGTGATCGAAGAACACGCCAGGGCTACGGTGTAATTGCGACACAATTACCCGCTCAGTACCATTGATAACAAACGTGCCGTTATCGGTCATTAAAGGCATTTCGCCCATATAGACTTCTTGTTCACGAATATCTTTAATGGTTTTGGTGGATGCTTCACGGTCATAAATCACTAAACGGATTTTGACGCGTAACGGCGCAGCATAGGTTAAGCCACGCAAAATACATTCACGAACGTCAAAGCCAGGAAGCCCCAAATGGTATTCAACAAATTCTAATGCGGCATTACCCGAATAGCTTTGAATAGGGAATACGGATTTAAATGCAGCTTGAAGACCAAGATCTTCACGCTGTTTGGGCTTTTTACCGTCCTGCAAAAACGCGCGGTACGAATCCACTTGGATGCCTAATAAATAGGGCACATCCATCAATGTGGGTAACTTGCCGAAATTTTTTCGGATGCGTTTTTTTTCGGTGTATGAGTATGCCATCTGGAGTCCTCAGCTAGACCTAACTCGAATTGATAACCAACTTTTAAAAAAAAGATGGCGAGACCTTATCATCCATGATGATAGTAGGATTTACATCGTAAACCCCAACCGTTTCACTATCCTTGTCGTCGTGAAACCGTTTGCAAGAAACCGCTAACTCTTTTCTATTAACGAGTGGAGAAAAGCCCTTAATTTTTTCTTGTCAAACTGTCTTAAAAATACGAATAACCAAAACTGAAAAAGGCCAGCAGCTTATAACAGCCACCAGCCAATTTCGCGCTTACTCGCTGAAAGCAGTAATCACCCTGTAACAGGCAAATTACTTGATTTCTGCAGTCGCGCCAGCTTCTTCTAATTTCTTTTTCAACGCGTCAGCATCCGCTTTAGGAATGCCTTCTTTAACCACTTGTGGTGCGCCTTCAACTAAGTCTTTAGCTTCTTTCAAGCCTAAACCTGTGACTTCACGAACCGCTTTAATGACGCTAACTTTGTTTGCGCCAAAGCTGGTCAATACTACGTTGAATTCTGTTTGTTCCTCAACAACTGCAGCAGCAACTGCTGGACCAGCAGCAACACCAACAGCAGCGGAAACACCAAACTTCTCTTCAAATGCAGAGATTAAGTCTACCAATTCCATTACTGTTAATTCAGCAACGGCATTCAAGATATCGTCTTTGGACAAGGCCATGTTCATACACTCCAATCAACAATTTAGAACTTACGCGGCTATCGCTTATTTACTTGCATTTCAGACGATTTTTGATCGTCTTCATGCTCGTAAAACGCGCTAGTCTTAATAAGATGCGTAAGTCTTACGGGTATGGTTCAAAAAATTATGCAGCGATTAAGCGGCTTCTTTCTGTTCTTTCAAAGCAGTCATCAAACGGCCAAACTTCGAGAGTGGCGCTTGGATGACTGACAACAACATAGACAGAGCTTGTTTGTGGTTTGGCAACTTAGCAATAACGTCAATATCTGACGCTGCATATAATTGGCCACCCAAAGCCAATGCTTTAACTTCCATTTTTTGGTTGTCTTTAGCAAAGTCTTTGAACAAACGCGCTGCTGCACCCATATCGTTTTCAGACAGGGATAAACCGATAATGCTTGGACCAACTAACGCGTCATGTAGGCAAGCAAAGCCAGTACCTTCAAGCGCACGACGAGCCAATGTGTTGCGAATTACACGCACATACACACCTTCATCACGAGCTTTGGTACGTAACTTAGTCAGTTGACCTACAGTCAAACCGCGATAATCGGCGACCACAGCAGAAAACGCACCCGAAGCGACTTTATTCACCTCAGCAACGATTTCTTTTTTGTCCTCTAGCTTCAGAGTCACTGTAACCTCCTAAGAGTTGAAAGCCAGTCTTACGACTGGCTATTCGCGGGGGAACAGAAAACCTGAACCACACCGCGTCTACGCAGGCTTTGGCTTACGCCGCTATTAAGCAATTGCGCCTGAGGTCTTTGACGCTTGAAAGCGTATCAAAGTCCATTCTGCAAGTTTGCACTCACAGAAAATTTATTAAGCAATAATCGTTGCTTGATCAATCGCTAAGCCTGGACCCATTGTCGTTGAAAGTGTGACTTTCTTGACGTAGATGCCTTTAGATGTAGCTGGCTTAGCTTTTTTCAAGTCAGAGATTAACGCTTCAACGTTTTGCTTGATGGCTTCAGCAGAAAAACCGACTTGGCCGACGCAGCAAGAAATAATACCGCCTTTGTCAACGCGATAACGCACTTGACCAGACTTGGCATTTTTAACTGCAGTGGCAACGTCAGCGGTTACTGTACCAACTTTAGGGTTAGGCATTAAACCACGTGGACCTAAAATCGTACCGAGTTTACCAACGACACGCATGGCATCTGGAGTTGCAATAACGACATCAAAGTCTAAATTGCCACCTTGAATGCTGGTTGCCAAATCGTCGAAACCAACGACATCCGCACCCGCTGCTTTAGCAGCTTCAGCATTAGCACCTTGAGCAAACACAGCAACACGTACTGTTTTACCTGTGCCGTTTGGCAATACAGAAGCACCACGAACCACTTGATCGGATTTACGTGGATCTACACCCAAGTTAACCGCAATATCAATAGACTCTTTAAATTTAGCCGCAGGCAAACTTGTTAACAAGTTAACTGCATCTTCAACACCGTAGGCTTTGCCCGCTACAACCATTGATTTGATTGCTTTTTGACGCTTAGTTAATTTAGCCATTTCTTACACACCCTCTACGTCTAAGCCCATGGAACGAGCAGAACCAGCGAGTGTACGCACGGCAGCATCCATATCAGCAGCAGTCATGTCCGCTTTTTTCACCGTCGCAATTTCTTCTAATTGCGCACGAGTTACTTTGCCGACTTTTTGAGTATTTGCACGTGGAGAACCCATTTTAATACCAGCCGCTTTCTTCAACAAGAAAGTCGCAGGTGGAGTTTTCATCACAAACGTGAAAGAACGGTCACTGTAAACAGTAATAACCACTGGTGTAGGCTGACCTACATCCATTTTTTGCGTCGCGGCGTTAAATTCTTTACAGAACGCCATGATGTTTACGCCACGTTGACCCAAAGCAGGACCAATGGGTGGTGATGGATTCGCTTTACCAGCTGGGATTTGCAGCTTGATATAGGCTTCAATTTTCTTAGCCATGATAAACTCCTTGGGTGCAAACGCCGTAAGGCTCCCCTAGTGTTGATTTTAAAAGCAACCCGAAGATTACTTATACTTAAGTGGCCTTTTCGACCTGATTAAACTCTAAATCTACAGGTGTTGCCCGACCGAAAATCATCACTGCAACACGCAAGCGACTCTTCTCATAATGAACTTCTTCCACAACTCCATTAAAGTCAGCAAAAGGCCCATCAGCAACACGCACCACCTCACCTGGCTCAAACAAGGTTTTAGGACGTGGCGTATCAATATTCTGGCGCAGACGATTTAAAATCGCATCTGCCTCTTTATCACTAATCGGTGCAGGCTTATCGGCTTTACCACCAATAAACCCCATCACCTTTGGACAGTCTTTAACTAAATGCCAAGAGTCATCATTCATTTCCATATTGACTAACACATAGCCCGGAAAGAATTTACGTTCACTCTTGCGTTTTACACCGTTTTTAATTTCGACAACTTCTTCAGTGGGCACTAAGACATCACCAAAAAAATGCTCCATTTCTGTACGCTTGATACGCTCTTGCAAGGAACGCATGACTTGTTTTTCAAAGCCCGAATAGGCATGAACGATGTACCAACGCTTACTGCTCATAAATGCCTCTTTTAGCCGATAACGGCAGAAATCATCCAACCAAAGAGGGAATCAACACCCCACAACACCAAAGACATCACCACTACGACAGCAAAAACAATTAGTGTTGTTTGCATCGTTTCGTCTTTAGTCGGCCAAACAACTCGGCGCGCTTCAACTAGTGCTTCTTTCAAGAGTTTTAAAAAGGCTTGACCTTGTGTTGTTATTAACGTTAACGCTAACGCGCCCACACCCATAACAACTAGGATAACAACACGCATCCAAACGGATAATTGCGGCAACAATTCTGGTGAGTAACGATTACCTACGGTAGCCGCAATAAGAATAGCAATAGCCAACACCCATTTAATGGCGTTAACACTATTATTTGTAGAGCTTTCAGCTTGTGTGGTCATAAACCGTCAGCTTGATATAGACAGGAAAGTGGCAGGCCAGGAGGGACTCGAACCCCCAACACCCGGTTTTGGAGACCGGTGCTCTACCAATTGAACTACTGGCCTAGAGCTTTTTAGTAATGACAACAAAACCCAACCTTAGCTGGGCTTTGCGTATCAAAACAACTTACTTGATGATTTTGGCAACAACACCCGCGCCAACTGTACGACCACCTTCACGGATAGCGAAGCGCAAGCCTTCTTCCATCGCAATCGGGTGAATCAATTCTACAGTCATTTGCACGTTGTCACC